>NZ_CP022241.1:0-4905 GCF_002214325.1 Exiguobacterium sp. N4-1P | reverse complement strand
GCCCTTCTCGAGAAGGGCTTTCTCCGCCAATGTATAGCGAACCGGAGCGTCCTTTTTCACGATGACGGATAACCCTCGTTCCTGACAGAGTTGATCGCTCTCCTCACGGATCCGATGTAGGTCCTTCTTCGTGGACTGATACTTGCTGCCACTCTCGAAATTCACGGCATTGATGATGATGTGATTATGAATATGCTCCTTGTCCGTATGCGTGTAGATGACGGCTTCATGCCCTTTAGAGATGGCTCGAGCGAGTTCTTGTCCGATCTCGTTCGCTTGTTTGGCTGTCACTTCCCCTGGCTTAAAGGATTGAATGACATGGTGGGCTTGAATCCCGTCCGGTTTGCCCCATAATTCTCTCGTCGCCTTCATCTGAGACTTAGCATACTCTGGCGGACAATCGACCCCTGATCGTTCTTCTGCTCGTTTCTCGGCGTAAGAAATGAGTTTGTTGGCTACTTTTGTATTGCCGAGTTGAATTGTTGCCATATCTGATTCAACTCCTTCTGTATGTTTTCCAGTTCTTCTTTCGGTACTGATTTGCCCTCATTTGCGTGTTTGGTCATCTGATTTACGTTGTTCCCAATGGCACGCAATTGCCGGGCAATCTCAAATGCGCCCTCTCGATCAATCTTCGGTGGTCGCATTCTCGATCCTTGTGCCTGCTTTTTGACATAAGCCGGCACACTCATTTGAAAACTTTCTGCTATCTCAGAAAGTTTCTCAAATTCGGATTCACTCACTCGAAAATTGACCTGTCGGTTCTCTTTTCGGTTCGCCTTCACAACAACCGCCCCCTCTGAATACGTACGAATTATGCCTCGAAAGATGGACGAGTAAAATCCTTTTACTCGTCCATCTTATTCTATTCATAGAGGGGTTGGCAAGCTTCGTATTTGCTAGCCACTTTGTGTCGCACATACAGCTTGTCGGGGGTTTCCCCGAGCCCCTTTCTTCGGAAAAAAAATAGAAATTTAATCTGATGTATTTTTTCTCTTACGAAAAATGTTATATTTTTCATATATTTAAGAGAGAGGTGTGTTTTTTTGGAAAGTACGTTTACTTTACTTAATGCTGTATTTTATTTAATTACCATTCTGATTTTATTTAACGTTCTTTATTTAGTATTTTTAAAAGCAAAAATATCTGGATCGATATACATTGCGTTTAATTCACTAGTTCTGGCAGCAATAGTAGTGATTCTATTATTCAATTCAGGTTATTTAACTGATGAATTAAATTTATCTGGAAGTAGTGTTCCTTTTTATACAACTATAATTAGCGGGATATTAGCAATTGTATCCATTCCGTTGTCCTTAAAAAACAAATAAAAAAAGCGACTGATCAATTCAGTCGCTTTTTTTATTTGTTTTTATTTAGGGTTACAAGCCTTAGCCATTGTTGCAGGTAGACTAGTAGTAGTTCTGTGTGGTTCTAAATTCCAAGGAGTTTTTGCTTTTCCAGCACCAAGAACATGACAATGGAATTGGGCGCTCATGGCACTTGTATTCTTCCATTTTGAACTACTTGACCATTTAGCTTTTAAAAGTGAAAATGCATGACCTGCATGTGCCATTTTTATGTTGCCATTAGAAGTGATTAAGGGTGATTTTTTATCTGGATGTATGCTCAAAGAAACAACACCATCACGCGTAATCCAAGAAACTGAGTCGAAGTAATCTGAATATTTATAAGAATCTAATGAACCCGCAGCATATGTTGGACTACCCAATCCGCCGACTAAAAATCCTAGTAAAGCTAAACATGCAATAACCTTTTTTAATGCAGACATTCCAAATACCCCCAAAATTAATTTTTATGCCACCAAAATATAGTATAATAATTAAGGATAAGCAAGTTATCTTGGAATAAAGAGCCTTTTTTGAAAAAAAGAAGTTTTTAATAGCTAATTAAATTATATTTTTTTCATAAATCTTCTATTGGATATAGAATGTTTAAATTTCATATAGTAAATAATTCGAGGGATTTAAAGAATAAAAGAGTAAAATAAGGTGTTGTCAGAAAAAAAATAGAAGAGTAAAATAAGCAGTAACAAATTACGGACGAAAACACAAAAAACGCCACTTCTCCTATCTACTTGTCGCCAAACGAGTAGATGATCAACGAAGTGACGCTTTTGAATAGCGAGTGCACGAACACTCGTTATTGAATCGTTGAAGACACACAACACGTGGCTTCAACTAAGATGAACTTATCATACTAAGTAAACCTGAAACATTCAAGGTTTTAGTACAGAAAAAGGACATCATTCAGTAGCGAGTTTAAGAAACTTGCTACTGAATGATGTCCTTTTTGTTTTGCTTTACATAAAAAGAGGTTTGCACTCGCTCTTCAAACGAGTAGGTTCATCTAGCCGACGCAGTAAAATAGATCGGTCATTACCGCAGTTCCAGTAGGTGATGCGACGTTAGCAGGGGAAGGACGTAAAGCCCTGTACATAGCCTAAGTCCTCATAAGGATAGGGTAAAAATCGTTGAGAGGTTCAGACGGGGTCATATGGTACGAGACCGTAGGCAGTCCCACGACAAACGGTGGGGAATTTCCTAGTAGGCGGCTGTATGATTGCTGTGACACGACCTGATGTGGCTTCTGGCCACGTCAGAGTGGATTATATGACGAGTCGCCGAAAGGCAGCAAGGTAGGGCGTGGAAACGCCTTGTGTGCGCGATGATGCGCAGCGAGTCATATCGTGGGGGCGTGATTCCCCTGCAGTCTTGGAACGCCTAGACATACGGATACCTCGTCCTACACTGGACGCAGAAACGTTGGGCAGATTTAATCCTTTTATTTTCAAGGGGTTAGTCTGCCCATCCAGCCGTTTTCCTCGCCTTCCTACCGCAGTATGTACTTGCTCTTCTAGTGCATCAAGTCTTTTAGATTAAAAAAAGGAAAAGAAAATGCAGGAAAGATGAAGATCAACGACTGGAGAACATGTCGTGCGAGGAACGTTGAAGGAGGGAGCGAAGCGAGTCCATTCAATGTGACGCAGTACGCCAGCAAACGAAGTGAAGGCGTAAACGCCGAAAACGAAGTGCGGTAGTGATCTAGAAAAAATTTAATATAAAAAAGAAAGCCGAAGGGTTATTTGAACTTTCTCTTTTGTATTAGTGTTTTGATCTCTTGTGTTTATTTAATTCTTTTGCTGCATTGGATTTTTGTTTTTTAGTAGAACAGGGATCTTGTAAAATGCGACCTGCTTTACTGATTTTTGATCCTTTGTGTCGTGTCATGTTGTCACTCCTTTCTTGATAAAAAGAAGTACACTTGTTCTTAAATTTGTACTTTTAATTCACAATATAAAATGTTTCTTGTAAAGATTATTTTTGGGTCATATTTCAGTTTTAAACGCAAGATTGCGTGAAATGACAATTCCTCGCAACGATACGCTTGCTGCAGAGCCAAACACGAAAAAAAGGGGCAAATCCGCCCCTTTTCACAAACTTTTACTTTTTTTATGTTAATAAATTAATATTTGTACTGCATAAACCAAAGCGATTAATAATAGTAAACCAATCGTGTTTACTATTATTTTTTTTGGAAGAGAAATTTCAGAAGAGTACTTGAAAGTAGCTACATAAAGAGCAAAAACTGTTAAATAAAGCACAATAAACGATTCACTTACAGCGAAGATAATAGTCCCGATAATAACAATCATTGATATGACCATGTTGGCTTTACGGTCTGTAATCGTCTCGAACATGCTATCACTCCTTTGCTCAAGCATAATCAATTACAAACGACTATTCTATACATTTTATGGTAATTCTATATTTGCTAGTGAAGCAATGAAACGAATAATAAGATAGATCGGCACGAGGAAGATTGCCGTCATTAGTCCTTGTTTTGCCGCATCCAACCATTCTGTCTTGATGATTTTCCATCTAACGCTCGAGATCTTGTTCGAAAGATTTTTTGATATTTCGTTTAGCTGTTGTTCGTGCCTGCTCTTGAGACTGCTCATTTCTGTCTCGATCTTCTGCGTGTTGTCTTGAAGAATTTGTTTCAACTGGCTTTGTTGCGCGATGATGCTGCTGTTGGCCTTCTCGCTCGTTTGCTTGAGTTGGTCGCTGATCAGTTTGTGGCTGCTGTTCAACTGGTCGAGGTGTGTACTCTGTATGTTCTTCAGCTGCTCGTGAAGGACTTGTTGGTTCTTGGTGAGTTGGCTCGAGTAGGTTTCGATCAATGCCTGAAGTTGTCCGTTTATGCTGCTGGTATGCTTTTCGAGTTCCTTGCTTCGACTGCTCAAGCTTTCGGTTGAATTCTTCATAATCAAATGCGTCACTTCTTCGGTGTCCTTGCTGATCTGAACGAGGTTCTCGATTTCCTGTTGGAACGTCATCTCTTTCTGAACGACCTCCTGCAGGACGGTCGATAGATAGCCCTCGACGGCTCTCAGACGCATCAGAAGCTCCTGTTCGTTCTGAATCAAGGGTTCTTGCGTCCGATGGAGTGGTGCTTCCTGTTTGTTCTCCACGTGATACTCCGGTGTATCCTCTGACTTCACCATCGTTTGTTCTTTCGCCTTCAATTGGTCTTTCAAACCCATCCTTGATGACCTCCCTCTCATAATCTGCCCCGAGTTTGTTGTCTCGTACTCGTTTTTTATTCGCATGATCGTAATACGTCGTCGTGTTTCCCCGTTCTCGTACTTCAATCTCATGTTTTTCAAACAGATAGCCTTTGAATGCTTCGTAGTCCGTCGTTTCTTGCTTGGCTTCCTCGATCTTCGTCCGGATCTCGTCCTTCCAAGAGGTCTTGCCCTTCTCGAGAAGGGCTTTCTCCGCCAATGTATAGCGAACCGGAGCGTCCTTTTTCACGATGACGGATAACCCTCGTTCCTGACAGAGTTGATCGCTCTCCTCACGGATCCGATGTAGGTCCTTC
>NZ_CP022240.1:0-5498 GCF_002214325.1 Exiguobacterium sp. N4-1P | reverse complement strand
TGCTACCATCATCGCGAGGTCTTTCATTTGCTCAAAATCCTCTCGATCTATCACGATATTTCCTGTTTCCTTTCCAAAAATGGTCTTCTGTTCCTCGTATTCCAGGAGGTCGATCCGTTCAACCTTTTCGAATAACTCTTTTAAGTCCTCTCTTTTGGCTTCCAGTAGCTTGGTTTCGCTTTGAATCGCTTCCCGCTGCTGTTCGGCCATGAGAACTGCTTCTTGAGATTTGAGGACCTTGTATGTGGCCGTATCGATGTGTTGAGCCTTCGAACCCTCTTTCCCTCGTTCAATATCAAATCCGTGTTTCTGAAGGTATTGAGGTAGCTCTGATTGCAATGCCTTGAGTTCGTTCCGGTCAAATACGTTTTTGCTCTGAAGTTTACCGTCTCGCATGGGTACGATGCCGATATGAGCATGAGCGCCAGCACCCTTTAATTCATCGAAATGGGCAACGGAATACAGGACATTTTGTTCTCCATACCGCTCTTTGAAGAAATCAGTGGAGACTTTGAAGAACCGTTCTTTTTCTGATTGATCCATGTCCTTGAAGAAATCACGATCAGAGCCAACCACAAACTCATTGAAATAGACGGCATCTTTTCTTAGGGCACGTTTACTTTCATTTTGGGATTCGAATGCTTCTTTCCATTTTTCCATGTAGCTGATGTGTTGGGCATTGATATAGTCTCGATTGAGGTGGGATAGTGAAGCGTTGATGTCGGGATTGGTCTTACTTTCTCGTTCTCTTTGATTGTGGATCTGATAGCCTTTTACGTCATTTTTCTTTACCTTCTGCATTCTACAAACCAACTTAGAACCCATAGAAAGCCCCCCTGTTTTTCGCTCTTGAATTTGGTATAGTATAGCGCACTATACTTTACTTCGTAAAGATGCGCTCTCCGAGGGTAAAGATTGCCGTCGAATCGACGGTCGCTGCATGCATCGAAAGGTCAAGAACTCGACTCCCCAACCCCTCGATCCCGAGGGGCTCCCTCGCCGGTTGGCAGGTTCTCACGTGTAGAACGTGAGAACAGCGCAAGAGGGTGTAAACCAAGACTACGTGTCAACTCCTTAAATTCTCGGCCTCACGGCCTGCGATTTACCGTTGACACTAAAAAATAAAAAACAAAAAAATTGCTATAATATTTTCAGGAACAGTAAAGAAAGGGTGACAAATATCGTTAAACTACCGGAAAGAGCATATAAATATATGGAGCTTAAATGGCTACACCCTTTAAGAACTAAAAATGTAATTCGTATTAGCCATTTAAACAGTTACAAAGAAGATAAGTTTGGAACTGAAATTGGCGATGATGATGAAGGCAGAATTTTTTCGCAAATATCCGTAGGCAAATATCATTCTCCAGCTGATAAGAATGACGATCGGTTGTTAAGAGCAGGGGGGATAGTTGCAATCAATACAGATATCACATTTGAAAATTGCATATTTTCAGATGAACACGTAGATAAAAACTACTTTGTTTTTTGTGTCTGTTTAGAAAAAAATCCTGAGATACAGAAATCTTTTGGTTCAGGACTTCAAATAATTCATAATTTTAAAGCTTATATTCGAGCAATAACTCATGAATTAAATAAATTGGGTATTGTTCAGCATGACGCTGGACCATGTGAATACCTACTTGATAGAAAACAACATTTCACTGAAGAAGATTTTACTTCTGATGAAAAAGAAATAATTTTAAAAAAACCCTATTTAGTTAAAGACAAAAAATATGAATATCAAAATGAATTTAGAGTTGTATGGCGTTATAAAGATAATAGAGAAATCAAAAAAGAAGAATATATAAAAATAAGCAAGGAAGTCATTGAAAATTATTCATATTTAATTGATTTAGAAGAACAAGAAAGAAATAAGAATAAGAGAAAAAAGAAAAGAAAAAAGAAATGAATTTATTTTATAAGTTTAAAAAAGTGAACGCTCAGATCGTTATGAGCGTTCACTTTTAATCGTTTTCAAACCATTCTTTATGCAATGAATCATCTGGATCGAGCAAGATCCGACCTTCCGGATCTACTTTTAGCGTTTCTACGTTCATCGTAAGACCCTCGACGAGCTGAAGATACTTCAGTCTTTCAATGGCAGCCCACTTTTCCGGATCGTAATTCGCCGGATTCAAATTTACTTTCATCAAATCGCCTCCTAATTGCGCTTAAAACGCTCATATTTCGATTTTAAGCCCCTTCGCCACGTCTTGATAGCTTTTCATACGGCTCAAGCCGTAAATCCCCTTAAAATTGATTTTAAAGAACATTTAGAAGACTAAAACCTTCGTTACGAGGTAGAAAGAGAATATTCAACAAATTTATGTGTACTGGAAGATCGGTGGAGGTTCTTGAGCGTAGCGAGAGACACGTCAAGCGGTCTGACAGTCCGACAAGCGAAATGAAGGCTTAAAAGCCGGAATGAGTGCGTTCAGTTCCTTGTCTATTCTTTTATCTTAAAGTTACCGATTGGAAAGAAAGAAAGCGTTCTTAAAAGATATAAGAGGGATTTTTCGAGAAATAGCTTAATATCAACGCTAATTGAGTTTCTTAGTAATCATGGGGTGAACCCAATAGTAATCACCCCATGATTACTATCTGATTACACTATGATCAAAAAAGTTCTTTATTGATAAAGAGAAATATCATATTATAATCATAGATGATTACATCGTAGTCACAGATGATTACTATTGGGTTCACTGTATGATATATAAGGGGGAGATTTAAGATGCAAGAAACAATTGTTTCGTATGAAAAAAACTTAAAGAATCCGAATCAAATATCCTTTGAAGACAGGCAAGAACAGATAGATCAAGAGAAAAAACGGGAAGAAGAAGAAATACGACAACAAAAGAAAAGTCCCTATCGGAGGTGGGTCCAAATGAATAAGGATGCTTATAAAGCAGAAGATTGGCTAATGTCAAAATCGCCAATAGCTTATAGGATCTTCAAGTTCTTGATAAATAATATGGACTCATATAACGCTGTCATGTGTTCTTATAGCGTCTTCCAAGAACAATTTGGAGTAAGTAAACCTACTATCACAAGAGCAATTAAATTACTAAAAGAGAAACAATACATTGAAGTCTACAAATCTGGTACTTCTAACGTGTATGCAGTAAATAAAGAGATAGCATGGAATAGTTGGGGGAATAACTTTGTTCATGGGAAATTTGGAGCAAATATCATTTTGTCAGAGTCTGAGCAAGAAGAAACTATACAAGCAAAGATAAAAGCTGAAAGAATAAAAGAACTTTCAATCGATGAAAATTAAATTTAAATAAAAAAAGCTCAGACTGTTAAAGTCCAAGCTTTTTTTATTTAAATTTAATTGGATTATCTTTTCAAAAACTTATTACAAGCATACAATCCACCAACGCCTGTAATTTCAGCTGCTAAATTTTTAAGCGCTGATCCGCCATAACGGAGTTTTTCTTCCCAAGTTGCTGCTTTTGTAATAAGTTTAGCAGCTTCTTTAAATCCACCTAAAGCTTTAATGTATTTTTTTACTTTGATAATCTTAGCTGCGACAAAAAGATTTGAACCAACAAACCAAGTTAAAGCTGCTGCACATGCGCCAATAGCAACCCAATCCGGGTCGGCTAGAACAGGGAAAGCTGTATTTTCATTAAATTCTACCGTTTGAATTAAAGAATTACCTTTTACTTCATATTTCGTTGGAACATCCTGACCGTTAGCATCTTTAGCCCAAGCTTTCCCGAAAACACTTTGAATGACATTATTTTCATCAACAATAAAGACTTCTTCAGTGTCTAGCTCATCACCTGGAGTGCCTTCAAAGTATTCTGAAGACGTAATCAGTTTGTGTCCAAACGGTAAATCTAAATCATATTTGTATTCTTTCGGTGCATCAGCATTTTTAATATTTACAATGCTTCTCACACCAGCATCAGTTGGTTGTAAAATTAAATCTACAGGTGTAGTAGTTTTATATTCAAAACTACCAGCATCTGTTGTTACAGGGGTACCAAGCTTCATATCGTTAGGTACGCCAATTGATATATTAGTGTCATCTGTTTTGTTTTCAATGACTATTTTTTTATCGTTTTTCTCAGGAAGATTAATTGAATTTAAAGCATTTTCTAAGCTGTTGTTTTGATCAACCTTAATTAAATCTGTTGTATCTGTAATTTTTTCTGCTTCTAATGCAACATTCGGTGCAGAACTCTCAGCAATAGCTGTTTTTGATAAAGTTACCCCACTGATTAAGAACAAACATGTTACCCCACTTAAAACTTTAATTGGTAATTTCATAAAATCCTCCTGTTATGGTATAATTTTTACATCGGTTATTCCGTCAACAAACACAACACTAACATTATTGTAATAAAAAGGGAACTTAAAACTGGAAGGAAGTGAGAATATGTCTAAAAATAGCAAGACTGTGAGCTTCATAACTGTTTTAACGATAGCTGTATTAGCACTATTTTTACTAAATGAAATTACAACAACCTTATTCTTGATATTCTTCGTACCACTCTCTATAGCGATGTTAATATTTGGATCACTAGAACTGAAAAATGTTTTGAAAAGTGATCATGAAATCGAATCAAAAGCGCTAGAACTAAAGAACAGAAAATAAAAAAAGCCCTTAGAATAAGGGCTTTTTTTATCGTTCAAGATCCATATTTCGATTTTTTTCACGATTTTTGATCATAGCATCTCGTTCTTGTGTCACTTCAGGAATCAATTCTGTGGCTCTCTTGTTAATCTTCTTGGCGTCCATTGTATGATCGAGGACAAGTTTTTGATTATCCGTCTTATCAACTAACCATTCTCTCGTCGCTCTGTGAACCGCCGTTTTGAAGACATTCTTCCAGTTGGCTATTCTTTCGTCGACAAGTTTATCGAAACGTTCTTTCATCTCTTTTACGCTTTGAAACATTTTTTGAAATTCTGCATGTAAACTATTATTTGTCTCGACTAACTCTTTATTAGTCACTTTAAGTTCGTCATGTTCCTTCTCAAGCCCACGATATTCGCCCTCTAGAGCGTTGGCATGCCTTGTCATGGTCGTCAGTCTACGCTCCAATTTCTCCGCTTCTTCGGCAAACATATTCGTATCCAACATTTGTCTCTCCAGTTCTTTTGCATGATGCTCCTTCAATTCACTCACTTTCTCTTCTAAACGCTCTGTTACCAGTTCTTCTACAACGTCATCCAAGCCCTCTTTGTAGCGTTCTGCTTGGGCAGAAGCCCTTTCGTATTTCTTTTGAAGATTGTTTATCCCAATCTCATATTTCCTTTCGAGACTGGCGATTTTCTCGTCTTTTTCCTCGATTTTCGATTGTAAAATGTTCATTTCTCGTTTTAAGTCCTTGTTTTTGAACTCCATTTCGGGTGCTACCATCATCGCGAGGTCTTTCATTTGCTCAAAATCCTCTCGATCTATCACGATATTTCCTGTTTCCTTTCCAAAAATGGTCTTCTGTTCCTCGTATTCCAGGAGGTCGATCCGTTCAACCTTT
>NZ_CP022239.1:0-64131 GCF_002214325.1 Exiguobacterium sp. N4-1P | reverse complement strand
CAGATCGAAAAGGTTCAAGCGAGTATGCTGTCTGAGATGGATTGGTCGGATGAAGAAACAGCAGAAAAGAAAGCAGCTACTATCTTAAAGGGATAAAACAAAACAGCAACATCGCTTTAAAAAAAAAAGCGATGTTGCTGTTTTTGCTTACTTGAAATATTTCTGCTGTAAAATAAACTGTTCAAAGCTGAATTTTGAAATAATCCGATGCCCAGAGCGATCCAACTTCCGTGTTTGAAGATACGCTTCAAATGTGGATACTATCTCTTCCATATCCAATCGTTGTTTAACACCTACGATCATATACGGTTTAAAATTTTCTTCCATTTCTAGAATAAGTGCTTGTGCCTCTGTGAGTGTTTGTTCCATATTCATCAACCTTCCTTCATTCAATGGGATTCCCTTTATTCATCTGCTTATTTCAATTCAATCTTTTTTTCACCAAGCTCTTTTCCCGCCATTCCTTGAGTTGCTTTCAATGTGACGACCGCTTTTGGATCATCGATATCGTAAGCCATGACTCCCTTCGCGGTACCCCCTGGTTTGATGTCATCAAGCTGATGTTCTAAATAAGAGGCATACTTCTCTTCTTGTGGTGTCATGCCTACCTCTAACTTATTGATCGTATCGGTTCCTTCTTGTGTCGCTTCGAAACAGGCAATCCACGTGGTCATTCCATTCAATGGTTCCTTACTATCATTTGTCGTCTCGTATGTGAAGACGAGTTGTGGCTTCTCGCGGAAGTATTCTTTACTTGGCTCAAGCACTTCTGTCGAGAGGATCTTGACTGTCGCCATGTCGATTTTTAGAGTATCGTCCTTGAAATAAACATCCTCTTTTTTCGTTTCCGCTACCTCGACCTTTTCAGTCGGATTCGCTGCTTTTTTAGGTGGATCTTCTATCGTTTCTTGTGTACCGCATCCAACGAGTGATAACCCTAGCCCAACGATCACGACCGCTTGTCCTAACTTATTCATCTGCTTCAGCTCATTTCCTTTTTAGTCTTCCCATAGTTCTTCCATCAACTCATCGATTTCGTCTGACAGTCGTTGCCGCTCTTGGTCATCCTTTTCGATATGACCGTACTCATCGATCCAGATGACATCACCGGATTCAACCGTCATGGGAAAGCGAGAAATAAGGATGTCCCGCATCCCGTCGTCGAACTCGACGACGACCCACTTTCCTTCAATTCGATCGATGATCCCTTTACGCTTACTCATTTTGACTTCTTGATCGTGTAGGACGATCCGTTCCCTTCAAAGACGATTGTCCCATTCTTATCCGTCCGTAGCATCGTCGCCTTCGCCCGCTTCAGGTTTGTCACGACTTCGTTCGTCGGATGTCCGTAAGCGTTCTTCCCAACGCTAATGACGGCATATTTCGGTTTGACGTACTTGAGGAACGTCGCACTTGTTGATGTCTTCGCCCCATGATGCCCGACCTTGAGGACGTCCGCACGCAACGTCTTCTTCTTCGCGATCATGTCTTGCTCCGATTTCAGTTCCGCGTCGCCTGTGAACAGGAACGTATTCTTCTTATACGCAACGTGCAACACGGCGCTCCAATTGTTCAAATCACTGTTCGCATAATCCTTCACCGGTCCGACGAACTGCGCCTTGACGCCTTTGACCGGAAGCGAGACTCCTGCTTTCGCTGTCTTGATCGTCAGCTTCTCGCGTTTGACGGCCAGCAGGAAATCCTTATAGGCTTGCGTCGTGTGTTTGACCTTCGGGGCATAGACACTCTTGACCTTGAATGAGTCAAGTACCTCATCGAGTCCACCAATATGGTCGGCATCCGGATGCGTTGAGATCAGCATCTCGATGTCACCAACCTTCTGCTTCTTCAGATAGGCGACGAGTGCATCGCCTTTCCCTTTGTTACCACCATCCATGACGATATCCTCACCACTCGGCATCTTGATGTAGATCGCATCACCTTGTCCAACATCGATGTAATGGACCTTAATTTTCGGAGTCGCGGCCTCCGCACTCTGTAACGGTCCTACCAATAAGCCCACACTTGCGAGTACCAGACTGGCGCCCATCCATTTTCTCTTCATCTTGCATCGCTCCATTTCTGATTTGTAAGTTATCTTCAGTATACCGTGAATACCAGGAGAATAATGGGTATATTTCCCACCTATCATTTTTTCTTGATAGGTCGCATCTTTTAACAAGAAACATATAAAAAAACAGACCTTTAACGGGCCTGTTCCAAATAGTGTTGCTGAATAAAAGCGAGCAGTATATCGACATCAACGAACCAGGTCACATGCTCGATCGAACCATCTACTTCTCGTACCAATCGAACTTGTGCATCAATGATAGTCACTTTTTGCGAGTGCTCCACCATGTCCATCCATTTTCTAGACTCTTCGTTTTCCAAAGTTGTATTCATTTTCGTCACTCCTCTTTGGTTTGCTTGAACACAGCATATAATCGTGAAGGATATCTTACGAATCCGTTTAATCGAGATAAGCACGACGATAGTTGAACCAACGAAGGAGTTAAGGACGAATCTAGGACTATTTCCACTTCATTCTTTAAAATACGGCGAATCATTTAGAATAGGAATCCCATCATAATTGGTACTTGCAGATTAAATCAGTTTGAGACTCCTAAACTTATTTTCTGGTCTTATCACGCTCCGTGCCTTCCGTCGCAAGGATCAGGAACGTAGAGATGCCTCACGCTAGTGAGTCGCAACTCTCGTTATCGATCCGGCAGGAAGGCAGCGGTGCGATGAGGATGTTGCTGCTACGCAGCCTACAGCCTCACGCATGAGCCCGAAAGTTCTTCTCTTGTCACTACTAACACATACAAACTAAATCGAAACGAACAGAGGATAATCCACTCAAAGATAAAAGATGTACATACGTACACCGACAGCAATTCCACTACTTCTTCTATGACCGCTTCCTCAACAACCAGCACCTCTCACGAATCGACATCAGACGATTCGAAGCCTCTCTAGCCCGCAGTGGATTCGTCCACTGCGGGCTTCTTTCCTCACTTGGATTTGGTACAAATCCATTCCGTATCTGCTTGTACATCTTTCAAAGAAAAACGGATTCGTTTTTCGTCCATGCTTTACGCGCGGACAGGACGGGAGTGTCCCACCTGTCTACGCTGAAGGGTAAATTTAAAGCAATCCTTGGGCTTTTAAGCTGACATAATCGTCTCCTGCCCCGACGACGATATGGTCAAGCAATTTGATACCGATGATGCGTCCGACTTCCTGCAAGCGTTCCGTCACCTCGATGTCCTCGAGGGACGGCTTCGGGTCGCCGCTCGGATGCTGATGGCTGACAATGAGCGACGTCGCATTGTTGAGGATAGCGGACTTGAAAATTTCACGAGGGTGGATAATGCTCGAATTGATGCTCCCGACATGCGCCCGGTGAACGGCGATGACCCGGTTCTTCGTGTTCAGTAGGATGACAAGGAATACCTCACGGTCATCGTCCTGGATGAAGCGTCTGGCGACAAGGAAAGCGTCCTCTGGTGACGTGATATGCGTCGTCTCGAGGGGGACGTCCGGTTCCCGGACCTCTTGGCGGATACGTGTGATTTCAACGAGTTTGGTCAGTTTCATGGAAAAGCTCCTTTCGCGAGTGAGATGCAGTCCGACACGGTGCCGTCCTGTTGACGGGAACGCAGCGAGCGTCGCGAGACGGGGCAAGGGTGACCGCAGGGAAAGATCAAAAAAAGCGAATAGCGCACCGGGACGAAGGCTTCCGGAGCCCGCGAGCGAAAAGCTTGCTTTGAGCCAAAACGCGGAGGAAGACGAGGAACGGCAGCGGCTTTTTTTGATGGCCCTTGCGCCGACGAGGAGCGAGCTAGAGTACGGAAACAGGACGGCTTTCGATCCCTTTCATCAGACAGAGCGGTCCCGCTCTGGTCCATTTGAACATGATTTCAATCTACTTTTTCATCTAATCGTACTCATTCATGATGTTTAGCCGCTGAACTTCATCTTGCAAAGAATATTTTTCTGAATCATTATCCTCAATTCTATGTACTAAAAGCTTAGTTTGTATTACAATGTATTACAAAGGAGCTGATAATCATGAGTACCATTTCCGTACGTCTGGATGATCAGGATACACGACTCATCAAGGAATATGCGAAAGCAAAGAACATCACGATTTCTACGCTTGTTCGCGATGCTGTCCTCGACCGTATCGAAGACGAAATCGATTTACAACTCTATCATGATTCCATGGCAGCACACCGTAAAAACTCAGAAGCTATCTCTTTCGATGATATGATGAAGGAACTTGATTCAGAATGACAGCATATACGGTAGAGTTTGAGCGAGGAGCTCAAAAGTCTCTCAAGAAGATGGATCCCCAACAAGCGCGGATCATCATGTCCTGGATCAAGAAGAATCTGGTCGGGACGGATGATCCGCGTCTTCATGGTAAAGGATTGGTCTCGAATCGCTCGGGTGAATGGCGCTATCGCATTGGCGACTATCGTCTGATTGCTGACATTCAGGACGAAAAAGTCGTGATCTTGATTCTTGAAATCGGACATCGTCGAGATATCTAGAATTAATCGTTCATTCATGTTTGTTTAAAAAAGTAAAATAGTATATTTCAAAGTTTATTTATTTTCAAAGAAGAATATCTTTAATCATTTCTACTCTAATTAATTAAATAACGCAAAAGTATATGTATAAATATTATTAGAAAAGGATGTTGTGACATGCATAAGCAATTAATGCACTATACATTGTTTAAAAACAATATCAAAGTCGCTTCTGGAAATTTAGAAGCGCATGGTTCCTCGGTTTATGAAATGACTGAAGATGTTGTTCAAAAAATAAAAGAAAAGCATTTATTACTGGAATTAGAGTTCATTGATGTTTCAAATTTTTGGACCTTTGAAGGTGAATCAAACAACGAAAATATTCGTTTAGAATTCGCACCTCAAGGCATATATGCGGATAAGTTCGGATTAGAGGAATAATCATCTAATCAGTGAAAAATTTACTTTTAAAGATTAGTAAACTATGATGAATTAGAAACATATATTCGGTTTAGCTAATTAATAGAGAGGTTGTTTTTTTATGAATCACAAAATTTTTTCATTTTTTTCTGGAAGTGGATTTTTAGATTTAGGTTTTGAAATGGGTGGCTTTGATATTGTTTATGTAAACGAAATCCATAAACCTTTTATGGAGTGTTATAAATATTCAAGACAATCATTAAAACTTCCAACTCCTCATTATGGTTATCACGAAGGAGATATTACTGATTTACTTAATCCGGATAACTTAGAAGGATTAAACCGTGCAGTTCTTGAACAAAAAGAATACGGGAATATTACTGGTTTTATTGGTGGACCACCGTGTCCCGATTTCTCTGTAGGTGGTAAGAATCGAGGCGGTGAAGGTGAAAATGGCAAGCTGACAGGAACATATATTGATTTAATCTGTAAGGAGCAACCGTCATTTTTCTTATTTGAGAATGTCAAAGGTTTATGGAGGACTAAAAAACATCGTGCTTTTTATGAAGAGATGAAAGCAAAACTTCATTCCAGTGGTTATGTAACTACAGAAAGATTGATTAATTCATTAGAATATGGAGTTCCGCAACAAAGAGAACGTATAATTTTAATCGGTTTTCATAAGGATTTCTTGGACTCTAACGGTTACTCTAAAAATTTGAATGATAACAATATTCCTGAAAGTCAATTTCCTTGGAAAAAACACATGAAATATACTATGGATCAAATAGAAAGTATCCCTTTTCCTTCTACTAACGAGTTCAAGGAAAATTCTGAATCTATTTGTCCAAAAGGCATACCTAGCGAACTAACTGTCGAGCATTGGTTTAATCTAAACGATGTATTAAATCACCCAAATTCACATCAGTACTTCCAACCACGTTCCGGTTTGGCTAAATTTAAAGTTATCGATGAAGGCGACGATTCTAAAAAATCTTATAAAAGACTCCATCGTTGGAGATATTCACCTACAGCTGCATACGGAAATAATGAAGTGCATCTTCATCCCTACAAAGCTAGAAGGTTATCGATAGCAGAGGCACTAGCAATTCAGTCTCTGCCTAAAGACTTTGAGTTGCCACAAGACATTACTCTGTCTAACGCTTTTAAAACTGTAGGTAATGGTGTGCCTTATTTAGCATCTCTTGGACTTGCTAAAACAATACTGGATTTTTTGGAGGACAATCATGAATCAGATTACCGCAAGGAACTTGGTAACAATGATATCGCAATTACCAAGGAACCAACAGTATAACTATATACACAGTGCGACAAGAGGTGTAATTGAAATTGTTGATGTCACTTTACCTGAAGGACCAATTAGCATTAAGCGTTACAATCCAGCTAAAGGTCAATCTTCAAGTACTTCAGCACCTGTAACTATTTCTTCTCAAATGATTCAAAGGGTTGCTAATGCATTTACTCCAAACAATCCAATAAACTTCGATAGAATTCTTGGAGCAAGTTACAACACTCGATCTGTTTTAGAATCTCTTATAGCACACACTCCTCAGTTTTATCATTGTAAACCAGGTAGAGTTGATAATGTAGGTAGAAATTCAGCTAAAGTCAAAAAAGGACATAAACATTTAGTATGGATGCCTGATAATCCGCATCCTCTTGGTCAACTTGCAGAAACTGAAACTGCTGTCATTATCTCTGAAGTTCCTAGTAATGCAATTTATTATGATCCTATTGATATTACTAATACCCAGAGCCAATTTGAAATAGATGACATTGATATACAACGTCGTCATTCACAAATTCAAGTGGCATTGATTAGAATTGGTGAACAGTTAGGTTTTAGAACATGGATAGCTCAAAATGATAGAGGAATCTTGTATAATAATCGCAGAATTTCTGAAATGTCGAGTGTAGTAAAATCACTTGATACCGAAAATATGATTTTTCCTCACGCAGGTGCCGTTAGATCAGCTCACCTAATTGATTGTATTTGGTTTAAGAATGGGAGATTAATGCCAGCTGTTATGGAGGTTGAACATAGTACGGGTGTAACAAGCGGGTTGACTCGCATGAAGAATTTTTACGATCATATCCCACCATATCGAGATACTCGTTATGTAATAGTTGCTCCAGACGAAGAACGTGGGAAAGTAGTCCGTGAAGCTAATCGACCACAGTTCAGAGATTTAAATACAAGATTTTTCTCATATTCTGCAGTCGAAGAACTTTATTCTTTATGTCAAAGAAGACGAATTCGAGGAATTACAGAAGAGTTTTTAGATAGTTTCATGGAATCAGTTGTAACTGATGCAACTCATTTGCCATATTCATAATATGATCCAATATAATAAGAAAATTTTTCTAATCCTGAAATACAAACTTTTAATGTTGTATTTTAGGATTTTTTTATAAGGATAAGAAATACTGTATGAAAAACGACCATTATGTATACAAAAATGATTAGTCTTTCACAAATGTGTATTTAGTTGGTCTATTACATAATTTAAAGTCTATTAACTCATCTTTTTATCAATATGCTTTAAATAGCGTTTTTTACGTAAATAAGACAAATAGAACCTGCGTTTGTATTTCGACATCGAAATGCAAACGCAGGTTTTACAGATTCATTCATTGAATTAGTACAAACAAGTATTTTATACAGTCTCACAAATTAAACATATTTTAAGTTAAGCAATCAGTAAATACACTTATTTTAGTCTACCGTAATGACTATCGGATACCACTTCCAACCATTCTGGTGAACCAGCTGTGATTGCAATATGCTGGAACCAACTATTTTTAGAAGCTCCATGCCAGTCCTTTACTCCGTCTTGTGTGACGACCACATCTCCAGACGTTAGAAAACGGGCTTCTTTCCCTTCTTCCTGATACCATCCTTCGCCACCTGTCACTAAAAGAATTTGATACCCACCTCGATGGATATGCCAGTTGTTCCAACAGCCTGGCTCAGAGGAACGATGACACTCGAGGTGATTCTGCCAACTTGTGCCTGATGAATGGCGTTATACCATAGGTGATTATCATCTAATTACTTACATTCAAGATGAGATAGTCACTACCTTGCTGGACATTAGAGCAATGTCTATAAATGATATCTATGTATGCGTAAAAAATTTACATCATTCGTGCGGATTTCAATATACATCGCATATTCTGCTGCGAGGCACTATCCAAAATCGTCCGTATCGATAAATATATTGATACCGATTCGATAGAAATGATCTAACGAGCATTAATTAATTACTATCTATATAAATTTAAGGTTTTCGACAAGTTCTATCATGGTTTCAGCAATTTATTCGTTTCTATCATGAAGAATAATGCTCAGGTCTTTTAACTGGATTGGGTCCGTTAGAATTCTGGATTCAAGACAGTTAAGAGTTTTCTATTACTTTAACTACATTTAATAAAAGCAGTTCACCACAGATACACATATTTTTAAATAAAATATAGAGAGTATACAAAAAAGAAACGACTTTAATAATTAGTCGTTTCAAAAGGCATTACTTAAAATTATCCCTTCTAATTCCTACTGCAAGATAATCAGCTTATTTCCTGCATATTTTTTAGTTCTTCTACCCCATAAATTATTTGTGTTTGTCTAACTTTTAATTCTTTATTAAGAATTAATAATTGTGGTGTAGTCTTAACATCAAAAGCTCTATAAGCATCGTCACTAAGTAAGACATTATTATCCATGTCGCCACTGTAGTTCGATGGGAAGACAATTTTTACATTAACGTGAAGTAAATGGCGTTGATTAAAAATTTCTTTGCACGTTACACATGTTTCTGACAGAAAAATAAATGATAAATCTTCTTTCACGGTATTTAGTTCACTCAGTTTAATCGTTTTTTTATTAGAATTTTTAAAAGTAATATCGCCTAATTCCATATCATTTAAAGCTTGATTTTTATAAGTAAGATTCTCTTTCGAAAGTTTGACTAAATTTTGTAGTGTTTTCATTAAAAAGTAAATAATTCCTGATTGGATAAGCAATACTGTAGCAAAGATTAAGTATAAGACTGTATTTTTCATTATTTTTTCTCCTAACATGATTATGATTATGATTATTAGTTTAAAATTTGTTTTGCGTATTTTAACGCGTATGTCGTAAGTATAAGAGTAAATCCTAATTCTAAAATGACTAAGTTAAAGCCAGTAGAACTATACGTTTCTAAATGAAAAAGAGAATAACTTATGCCCATCAAAATTATATTCCTAATTAACAATAAAGATTTAGGAATATTGATCATATCCATAACACCACCACATTCGCATTTTTCTTTAGCGAATAAAATAATGTATAACGTATAAAGCGTTAACAAAGATAGAATTAAAAAATTTGCTTCTATATAGAACAAAAGAATGATTGGTAATATACATTCAATTATTCCAAATAAAACAGCGATTTGTGAAAGATTTTTAAACCCAATCGATTTTACCATGGGATTGATATCTCCCAAAATGGTCGCATAATAATTTTTTTTAGAAATTTTACTCAGTCCTGCTGAGAAAAACAATGTTATAAATATTATTTTGATTAAAGTAGAAAAATAGAAATCAATCAAAATACGGACACCTCACTTTTAGTTAGTAATTTTATTCTTTTGTTCCTCAATTCATAACAATGAGGAGTTATTTCTTTTAGCCTTGGATCATGTGAAATTAAAAACACAATTTTTCCTCGTTGTTTTAATAAATTGAGATCTTGAATAAGCATTTTAATTTTCTGGTCATCTAGATGATTAGAAGGTTCATCAAAAATATAGACATCACACTCTTTCAATAAAGTTCTGGTTAAAAATAAGAGTTGCCACTGACCACCAGAGAGATCAATACCATCCTCAAATTCTAAATCAAGAATTTTTGAAAAATCACTTTCAAATTGTTGGTAAAAACTATTTACCAGTTTAAAGTCGCTATGTAACACAGAATCGTGACTACTTAATAAATTGTGTAGAAAATCTCCGACCATTTTTATATTCCATTGATGTAGCACTGAAGCTTTTTTCTGCATAAAACTTTTTAAAGTCTCTTTGTCTAATAAATAGTTATTGTTGAGACTAACTTGAATATTAGAATCATAAATCCCAGTCAGACAGTTTAAAAGAGTACTTTTGCCTTCCCCATTTGCTCCCTGTAGCGTAAATATTTCTCCACTCTTAATCGTAAGTGGTTCTTCAACTTTCAATATTTCTTTATTAGGAAAAGCATAATTTAAACGCTGCAAGCTAAATGTATGTATATTTTCTTCTAAAATAGTGTCTTCAGGTAATGACTCTTTTTTCGAAGAGATATCTGTACTTTCTAATTTTAAATGAGTAATAAACTCTTCAATATACCTAGTTCTATTCTTAAACTCTCTTAATTCCACGTAATTATCACCTAACTGTGAAATTGAGGACTGAAAGTTATTCATGCTTTGAAGAATCAATACAATTTTAGCTGCAGAAAACGTAGCAGATTTCCAAATAAAGAAGCAAATAAAAATAAAACTGCTTGTCATAATCATTTCAGTAGAAATGTTAAAATGACTAAGTTTCTTTAATTGTTGAGCTTTTATAGATGTAATTTTTTCATAATGTACAACCCATATTTTAAATAACTTTTTAAAGCTGTTATTCAAGTAAATTTGTGGTTGGTTTTTTGAGAACTTCATTTCAGACAATAACTTATCATTCATTCTTGTATCATTTAACAATTCGATCGTTTGTTCAAATTGAAGCTTACCTATGTAACGGTTTACTGCAATCGACAAGATACTCGCAATCAACACAGATAATACAATGAAAATATTTAAACTTAACACTAACAAAAGAGTTCCTGATAATGTAATCAAATTTCTAATAATAGAAAAGAAAGTCTGATATAAGCCTGAAATTTCTTGATCAAATCCTTCTATGATCGATACTTTATTTTGAAATTTTGGTGATTGTAAGTATAAAAAATCTTGCTGTGAATAATAGGTATTCAATGTTTCAACAAAATTCTTTTTTATGTTCTTATTAAGATGTAAAAGAACAATCTTCATATAATCATTTATAACTGGACCGCTTACAATGCTTAAAATTAATAAAAATGAATACAGGATAAAAGAGTCCAGAGACTGATGCTCAGTTACAATCTCAACAATCTTTGTAAAAAGATATACACCTGCAACCGGAAATATTCCTAAAAGAATATTTCCGAATATCAGTTTAATGATATTCTTATCGAAATAGCGGAATAACAAAAAAAACATATTACCTCCTAAATAATTTGAATATTGACAACAGTTAAATATTAACTCATAATCCAATATATAGCCAATATTAATTGTTGAAATCCAATATAAGGTTTCGGAGGTACTATGCTTGTTCTCTTTCTGATCATTTTAATTATTTATATCGCAATACTTTTTAATTTTTCTAAATTATCTAAACGTTCTAAGGAAAATTTACCTATTGTCCTTTCCTTATCTGATATGATACCGTTGGATATAGTTGGAAAAAACGTTTCTTCTGTATTTCCAGAATCAGTTTCAAAAAGTATTCTTCCAGATCAATATTATGTATGGGTATCTAGTACTTGCAATGCTTGTGAGAAGTCCTTAAAAGAGGCCTGTGAACTACTAGATCATAATAACAATATTGAGAAAAAATTATTAATTCTAACTACTGAACCCAATACAAAATATCAAAAATTACATTCTAAATTTGAAGAAGTATCTTTATTCGAAAAAATCTCTACTTATGATATGGGAGAAATTCTTTATTCAACACCTTGTTACTTTAAGGTAGATGCGAACAAAAAATTTTCTGATATTTCACTTAATCCTAATTTTCAGATTTAATATCTTTACTTGAAAGGAGGTGAGAAAAATGACTAAGTTCTTCCAAAAATTAGTGGATAATGGTCCACAATACATTGTTGTATGTTCAAGCACTTTTCGTGATTTCAAATGCCGCAATAAAAGTGGTTGTGGTGGTGTAGGTAGCAATGCTACATATTCTTATGACCGCGATCGTGGTACAGGTACTGACTGTGGCGGTTACAAATTTGAGAACTGCGGATGTTTCATCTAATCAAAAATCCGTAAATATCAAAAAAGAGCATACTCTATGCTCTTTTTTGGTATTTACTAATATACTTGAGGTATCCATCAATGAATGCTAAAAAAATGTATATATTTACACTAACTATTCTAATAGTAGTTGTAATTATAAAATTTACATCGGCTTATACTTACGTAACATATATTAAGGCTCCAGAAAAAAAATATGACACGTTCGACTTTTTTGAGCGAAAATCGACTGGAGTATCTGTTAAAAGACCTGAGGGTGATGGCTATGACCTAAGAACTTCTAATCAAAAAGGTGGAAGCGGAGGCAGCCCGGGTGCAGATACTTCTAAAAGTAGTCTTTGGACAAATACGAAAAGTTTAGTTAAAACAACTAAGTCCTTTACTATCCCTATAGCCTTAGTTGTTTCTATCATTTTAATTTACTTCTATCGACGTAATAAACGTAAAAAAAGACAGAATACTTCTGTTAGTTTTTCAAAAAGTGTAGATGATCTTCAACTTGCCATGCATACAGTGAAACCATTACATACTGAAGAAAATCAATTAATTGATTTCAATTCTAGTTTACGCAAATTAATTTTTACATTTAATGAATCACTATCTTCCAAGCTAAAAAGAAAAGAACATGAAACACTCTCAGAATGGTTTAATCGTATTCACTTTTCTCCAACAAATCATTTTGTATACGAAGAACATCGTTACGGAGAAGTTACTCTCGACAAATTAAATTCGGATGACATTAATTTATTAACTAAAGAAATGAAAGAATTTTTAGGGGGATAAACCTATGCATATTCAAGAACTACTTAAAGAAATCAATACTATCTATCTTGGGAAACCAGAAGTAGTTGAACTATGCTTTACAGCATTGCTAGCTGATGGACATATTTTATTAGAAGATGTACCAGGAACAGGTAAAACGATGTTAGCCAAAACTATATCTGATAGTTTCCATGGAAAGTTTTCACGGATTCAGTTTACTGCTGATTTACTTCCATCTGATATCATTGGTACTGACTTCTTTAATCTCAAAACACAGGAATTTGAGAACAAGCAAGGACCCATTTTTTCAAATATTGTATTAATTGATGAAATCAATCGCGCAGTTCCACGTACACAATCTGCGTTACTTGAAGCGATGGAAGAGCGACAAGTAACTATCGGAAGAGAAACATATCTCTTACCTTCTCCATTCTTTGTTATCGCAACTCAGAACCCAATTGAATCATCCGGAACTTTTCCTCTCCCTGATGCTCAACTGGATCGTTTTATGATGTGTTTAAACATGGGATATCCTGAATCACATTATGAAGTACAATTACTTGAAGAAATTATGACAAGTACACGACGTTCAACTAATCTTTCTATCTCGTTCAATGAATTGATTGAGCAAAAAAAATCAATTTCAAACATTATTATTTCTAAAGATATTTTGCAATATATTGTTGATTTAGCGGGTGCAACGCGTTCTCATCGATATGTAGAAACTGGAGTTAGTCCTCGTGCTACTATCGCCTTGGCTAAAGCAGCACGTAGTTATGCTTACTTAAAAAATCGCGATTTTGTTATTCCCGAAGATATCAAACATTTGGCACCTTTTGTTTTAGCTCATAGACTTACTTTGTCAATAGAAGGTGAAATCAAAACTACAAAACAAGAAATACTACTGGAAATTTTAGGTCAAGTTCACGTACCGGTAGAAGTAGGGATGTGATTATGTGCATACTACATCAGATATTCCTTTCTACTTAGAGAGGAAACTAATTCCCATACACATCACTTTTATTTTAATCTTTTTATTTTTTCCTTATACATCTTGGATTTCTTATATTTTTGCTATACTTTTATCCTTATCGATTTACATTGAGTTGTATCGGAAAAAGTTACAATCAAAATTCAAAGTTACATTTTCTCAGGAAGATCAAATTCTTTTTAAAGAAGAACGCAGCACATTTTCTATGAAAATTGAGAATAGAATTCTTATGAATGATATGAGCAAGGTTATTCAAATTCGTAAACCACATAGTAATGCGTATTCTGTAACATTTAATAATGAAAACGATACAATTTTCCAATTGAGTGAACTTCCTGATACGTTAAACTTTGATATTGTCGGTCATCAACGAGGACCTTTCCTCCTCGATGAATTTGCAATTATGGTGAAATTACCTTTAGGCATAGGTAATATCGTAGTCTCAGTACCTCCTCTCTTAAACTGGACTGTATATCCATCGATTGAGGTTAAAAATCCAAGGAAAATCCGTACTTTATTTAATTTAGGAGATCGAGCTACCAATCATTCTCCAATCAAAGATCGCTCGCAGCAAATTTCATCACATCCCTATACTATTGAACCTTCGCGACAAATCGATTGGTTTGCAACTGCTAAGCGAGGTAGTCTACAAGCTAAAATTTATCAGCCAAGTGCACAAGATACATTTACTATTATGCTTGATCTTTCTGCTTTAAATGGACCCGGTCTTCATCATCAGTATGAAGAACTCATTTCTCAAACTGCACTTGTAAGCAGAGAACTTATTTCAGAAGGCGGTAAAATCGAGCTATTTATTAACAAAATAGATGGGACAGGTAGAGTGACACATCTAAAAATACAAGAAGGTGCTGGTCACTTAAAGAAAATCTTGTATGTTCTTTCACAACTCTCCGAACGTGATGTATATGTCCCACATGTTAGATATAATTCTTACGTCAATCGAGTAAAAAATAAACAAAGTCAGTTGGTAGAAATCGCATTACCTTAATCATCAATCTTTAGAAATTAAAATTTTTGCTCATAGTGAACTGAGCCCTGAATAGCGGAAGATTGATAAAAAAAACCATTCGGTTTTTTTCAGATTGTAGACAAACCCTCATTTCGTAATTGAAATGAGGATTTGTTGTATGTAATGGTGACTAACATATGAATAAGACACGTTCAATTGTTTCCTGATATTTTCGATACAACGCTCGATTCACATCTGTTTGTCTGAGATGCTCTACTTAGTCCATCGCTTCTTGCCAGAGATGACCGAGAATGATTTTTCTGTGATCACGACTCTGCGTACACCGCGAAAGGCGTGGACATGTCTCGCAAATACGAGGATCAGAGACATACTCCCAATATTTATCCCGTGTCGTCGTCCGATAATGGAGAACTTGATTGTTTTCGCATAAATAACAGTCATAATGTTCGTCATAGTAAAAGTCTTTTGTTTTTAACATTCCTTTCACGCCTCTGGGGCGTGTACAAGGGAAGACGACACTGTCGTGGACATTGCCAGGTGTTACAATCATTCCTAGGATAAAAACATGCCGATTCAGATGGTATGACACGAATAAGCGAATTGCTTCTAACGTTCCTCCTTCACGTAATAGCCACTCTCCGGATCTGTCGTACTCTCCTTTATCTGACGTTCTTTAACACTCTTCGTTTTTGGGATGAAGGGCTTTTTTCCATGTAAGATCCGATCCTCTTGAACTAATTCGTCTTTTTACTGTTGGGCAGCGCGTCGAACGAGCTTCTTCTTGAAGTTTCTTTGTTTGCGTTCGCCTTGATGTGGGTTGAGTCGATAAAGATGACCGAAGGGGCACACGAACCCGACTTCGACTCCTTGGGTGAGGACGCGATAAAAAAATACTCTCAAAGACGTCCGTCCCCTGAAAGCGACGGACGTCTTTCTTCCCGAATGTAGAGAAATGGGGTACCTTCTGCCAGCCCAAGACCTAAAAACCAACGGTACGGTACGCCATGTTAGTCTCAATCTCTTTGATGGTACGTCGCATGGAAAGAATACCGAATACATATTGAAGAAGCGCCATCTTGATTAACAGGACGAGGTCGATGCTTGGTCTGCCGGTGTTTTCGCTATGCAATTTCTCAACGGCACGATAGATGAAGTCGACATCGATGACTGCATCGATTTTTCGGACGAGATAGTCTTCGGAAAACGATTCGAGGTGAATAAAAAAAGCGTACTCTTTCTTATTTAAGAGAAAAAACTGCACTTTGTCTTTAGTCTGAAAAGTGTACGCTGGCGAACACTTTTTTATCAAAAAATCCAAAACTAGTTTTTATAATAATGAGGATGAACTAGTATTTTAAAATTTTTCATTGATTTATAATAGAGAAGTCAGCTGTGGAATATCAATAAAGAAAAGTGTTATGAAAAGGATTATAAAAATTGGTCTTATTAAATTAGAGAATATAAAACAAAGAAAGGTGACGTAGGGTTACTGGTGACTACACAATTACTCAAGTTCATATCTAACTCATCAAGGAAAAACAGACCGGAAATGCGGTCGCCGAGATTGCGAAGTACTCTGCTAAAAGTAATGACATGGGCGTCAGTCTAGCAATATTCTAGACCTTCTACAATTCTTTGAAGGGTAAGCAAGTCATTTCTTGTAGTGGTCTCTTTAAAGAGTACATGTTGAAGTACAAAGCAAATGAATTAGAACATTACATGGAGAAGGATAAGAGCGAATACTTTTACAAAATCATGGCGAACTGGATTGCTGATTAATCTGAAGTTGTGCTGGAGTAATCCAGTTAACAGAACTCGAAAAATTAAAATACAATGGCAAAAATATTGATGAATTTGATATAGATTGATTTTACGAAAGGGTTGTTTAGATGAGTAAAAGTAAAGAGAATAATTTTTGGAAAACTTCATTTTTTAGTGGTATAGGTCCTGTTATTTTTACAGGTTTAATTACATTTTCGATAGCGTATATGAATTTAATTGCTGATGGTAAAACTAAGCCGATAAGTTTTAAAGGTTTCTCTCTTTCGGAAGATGTTCAGTTTATTTTACTTTTATCTTTTGTGGTTTTTATAGTTCTTTTAACTTTGAGAAGTATAAGAAATGCGATAGTTAAGTACAATGATTCAAAGCAAGAAACAGAAAGTTTAGGCGGGTCTTTTTATGGCGGCAATATTAAAGGGAACTTAGTTTTTAGAGAAACTTCAGAAGTGAGTTTTTTCTTTGAAACTGAATCTACAGTTTCTTCGGATCTTTATGGTAATGACAATTCTCCAATGATTTCCAATGTATATGTCAACGATATTTCTGGACCTTTTTGTAATCAAGATGATTTAGAATATGATGGGGTATGTGGTACAGAATTAACTGAATCTAAAACTTTTTTTGGACGCTACACATACGAATGTGTCGGTTGCGGAAAAAGAATAAAATCAAATTATTCTTCTCCCACACTAAGAGCAAAGGTTGAAAAACTTACTCTATCTTCGTTAAAGAAACAACTTAAAACAGGGCAGTTAAAAAGATAATTTTATCTTTTTGTAAAACATTAAATCTAAAGGAGAACGGAAATGGCTCAACAAATCTTTTTAAAAAAACAAGAGAAGATCGAAAAAATTCTTTCTGAATACGAAAAACAACCAAGTATTGAAGAATTAAAAAGAGCATTCAAATCTTTTTATCCTGATGATTGGAATAAAATAAACGCTAGATATAATAAGCATGAACAAAAAAGTAAAGGTAAACCTTTCCCTATGCCTCATCCTGAAAAGTACTTAGAAAATATATTCAAAGTACATTTAAAGAAAAAGAAATTAGAAGATCAAAAAATGATTGTGTAATGCAGAATAGGAGTGCAGACTTGTGCGACGGAAACGTACACAGTTCTGCACTCCTTTTGCGAAAAAAGAAAAGGACTTGCCAGCACCCACAAATTCATCCTAACGTTTAAGTTGCGAAACAAGAACGTTAAGGAGATGAAAGGAATACTAACAATGTCCGAAATTAATTGTATCAAATTTTTAAGGAACCATAAATCCTATTCCATCAATAAGATCGCGAAAGATCTTAACCTAAACTGGTGAACTGCTAAAAAATATGCCGATGAGTCTTTTCTACCAAAAGAAAGTCATTCTTCAAAGCGTGGCATGATGTACGGCACCCGTTGGGGCGAAATGATCGAGGACTGGCTACAGGAAGATGCGATGATGAAAAAGAAACAACGACGAACCAATAAAAAACTATATGAGACATTATGTACATATGGATTTGAAGGGTCCTACCGGACCGTCTGTCAATTCATCAAAGAATGGCGCCTAGGTCGCGATGTAGAAAACGATAGTCGGTACGAGCGTTTGGCCCATCCTCCCGGAGAGGCGCAGGTAGATTTCGGTGTCATGGAAGTCGTGAAAGACAGTCATGCGGTCGATGTGCATGGCCTGATCCTATCCATGCCGTATAGCAATCGGACAGCTGCGGTGGCGTTACCCGCAGAGAACTAGGAATGCTTCCTGACCGGGCTGAAGAGACTGTTCGAGGAGATTGGAGGCGTGCCGCAGCAATTACGTATCGATAATCTTCCGGCAGCCGTCGCTAAAGTACGTACGACAAAGGAAGAAGCCATCTATACGGACGCCTTCCAACAATTCGTGGCGCACTATGGTTTCGAAGTACAAAGCTGTAATCCCTACAGTGGGAATGAGAAAGGGAGCGTCGAAAACAAGGTAGGGTATGTCCGTTACAACTTCCTCGTCCCTTCTCCCGTAATGAATGACTTCGAATCATTGAACCGAAACCTCGCTTCATCCCTCAGGGATGATATGGAACGTATCCATTACGAAAAGAAGGTACGCATCAAGGATCTAGTCGCGGCGGAGCAAAAGCACCTTCTTCGACTGCCGGAAGAAGAATTTCCAGTATTCAGGGAGGAACTGTTGAAAGTGAACAAGTATGGAGAAGTGACTATCGATCAAACGAAGATCCTCGTTCCATCAGGTTCTCGACATGGACAAGTGAGAGCAATCCTGAAATGGGACCACATGAAAATCATTTCTCGTCACGGAGAAATACTGTATGAAGAAAAGCGACCATACATGATGACGAAACGTGTATTGCCATGGGAAAGTATCCTCAATGAGTGGTACAAAAAACCATGTAGTTATGGTCATTCGCGCCACGCAGAGTACCTCCCCGGACGAATTCGGGAGTATCTGAACATCCACAATTTGATAATCCGTAGAGAACGTCTGGGATGGTTACGCTCTAAATTAGTCATGCATTCGCTCAACGAGATCGATGAACGATTGTATGAGTTACTGAGTCAGAGTGATGCGTATTCCGACATCGAAGAGCATCCCTACGATGTCGACTGGAGTAAATATGACAGTCTGAACCGTCCATGGCAAAGTGAGGTGCAACCGTGAGTTTAAAAGAGATGTGCAAGTCCCTCCGATTAGCTTACGTCGCTGAAATTTATGAATCGATTCCGATGGAATCGTCCGAGAAGTTTCTCACGATACTCTTCGAGACGGAGATGAGACTTCGTGAAGAAGCAAAGGCAGAACGGCTCATAAAAAAAGCGAAGTTCATTAATAATAAATCGCTTGAAGACTATCGCTGGCATGACAATATTTACTTCCCCCGTCACCTGAAGAAAGAGGAATTGATGTCACTCTCTTTCATCGATCATCAACAAAATGTGGTACTCACAGGTGCCCCCGGCACTGGTAAGACACATCTTGCGATTGGTCTAGGACGGGAAGCCTGCCGCAAAGGAAAAGAGGTGCGTTTCTTTCGTGTTTCGGTGCTCGTAGAGCAACTCACAAAAGCATGGCGTGATGGAAAGCTGAGTAGCTTCCACTCACGTCTCGAATCTGCGGATCTTATCGTATTAGATGAAATGGGCTATCTTCCATTATCCAAAGAGTCCGCAGAGCTCCTCTTTCATCTCATAACAGACTGGTACGAAAAGAAAAGTATCATCATCACATCGAATCTAGAATTCAGTCAATGGAATCGTGTTTTCGCAGATCCAAGATTGACGTCAGCACTTGTAGATCGCGTTATCCATCATGCGCATATTCTGACATTCACGGGTGACAGTTATCGAGTTACACACGCATTATCACGAAATTGAAGCCTACTGGCAAAGTTCTGTACTTTTTTCTGCAATTCACTGCACAAACCTATTGCAAAATACAAAAATGATTGCAAAATCTTTAGATTTATAGAGTTTTTTATACTTTTAACGTTTTTTCTATATAATTTTTTAAATGTGTATGTAGACCTTTTTTAAGATTTTAATGTAGAAATTAATAAGCATGGTAATAAGATTCTAAAGGTGATGCTTAAGCGTCACCTTTTTTCGTGTCCAAAACATGAAACGACATCTGTCTTTAGTGGCGCAACCATTCTCTTTTTACCTCGTAGAGACCGTCTCTTGCTTTGCAAGAGTATAGCGGGCTATGTTCATATAAAATCAACGCCGACAACTTCCCCTCTCGCTTCTCTCGGTCTTTGTTTGGATAAGGAGGAAAAAACTATGTCGATCGAATTCGCCTGGAACGCTCAAAAGAACCAAATGTCTGACATCAAAGGCAAGGAAAGAGAACAAGAACGAGAAGGACAAATCAAAAATGACATGATAGATCGAAACCGCCCCCACCTCAATTAGGACCTCGTACAAAGTGAATTAAATCTCTATCAACGAGCAAAAGAACGGGTCGATCAATTCAAGTCTGAAAACAAACGAGTTCAAAAAATCGGTCATCACTTATCCGAATATCATCACCATTCCAGAATCTACAGCAAAGAAAATATCGAACGAACAAATGCACGATTACTTCAAAACGTATCATGATTATTTCGTTGATCGATTCGGAAAAGAGAATGTCCTCAGTTCGAAAATCCCCCCGACGAATCGACGCCTCACATACACCTTCACTTCATGCGCATCGACAAAGAAAACGGACGATAATGAATAAGGCGACATTGAACGAGATCCATGACAAGATTCCGGAAAGGCTGCGGGCAAAAGGATTCGATATTGTGCGCTGATCGGGAGAGAAAACGAAAGAGAAACTTGATATTCACCAGTACAAGGCAAAAAAAGAATTTGAAAAAGAAGTCGAGAGTATTGGGAAAGAAATAGAAACACTCAAGTTCAATAAATCGATGATTAGTCGTGAGATCTACCAAGAGAAAAGTCGAGCGTCCGTAGAAATCATGAGCATCAAGAAGAAAGCCAAACAACAGATTGAGGATATCCGAACAGAAGCCAAGCAAACCTTCTCTTTGATACAAGAAAAAGTGTAGACTTTCAAATTCGATATGACAGAACAACAGGAACGTCTCATCATGGACACACAGGACATGAACCGACTTTTGGATGCCACAAAGAAAGACATCGAGGAACATCAAAAACAACTCTTTGAGCGAATCGGTGAATCTCGATCTGAAGCCGAACCTATTGAACAAAGTATCGATGTCGAACGATACGTTTTTAGAACTAAAAAAGCGAGCGGAAGTCGCGGGACGGATGCAACGGGCATTGCGAATCTCTGAGCAACGAGTCCAGACGCTGGAGAAGGATAATAGACAAATGGAGAATAGCGCTTTGAAGCGTCAGAAAGATAGCCAATTAGGTGAGATGTTCACCTTGGGAGTCGAGGTCTTCAAGCGAGTGATCGACAAGATTCGAGACATGGTAGCGGCTCAACGGGATAAGGACGGGAATCCACAAGTAACGAAAAAGTTGATGGAACACGCTTTGTGATATGCGAAAGAATACGTCGGTCAGAAGATGAACATGCAGAAAGAAGCCACGCCACGAAATGAGTACGAAGAGATCGGGAGAGACATTGCGATCAAATCGCTTGCTGCCAAATAGAAAGAAAAGGGATACGGCTCTGGTTTAGAGCGTTAGGAGTCCGTACGCCCGTTTCTAAGCTATAATATTGTCAACTGACGGAATAACGAATAGAACCCCTCAGAATCACTCGCAGGGCGTTGAACCGAACCCTGAATGGTGGACAATTGATAAAAGACCCCATTCGAGGTTCGGTTCAAACTCTAGAGCTCAATTCATATTTAATAATCACTATTATTTTTTATTTTTAGCTTGATATTCTTATCATTTGTGTTAATAGTTTTTATGATATTTTCAATTTTTTTTACCAGTTTAATTTTATTTTCAGAGAAATAAGGATTTCCCAATTTATCATGGCCCAATTTTAGATTTAAAAATGCTCGAAGGATAAACTCTTCATTAGTAAATCTTTTATTAATGTTTTCAAAGCTACGAATGAATACAAATATTATTCCATAAAAAATACCTAGTGATTTTATAAAATCAATCATTGATGAGAATAAGATGCCCCACCAATTTGTCATTTCTATTTTTGTTATTTCAATTCCAAATGATATTACATAACCATAAATTGCTGTTGCGAACAAAGCAAGAAACGCAGTAAAAAATTCAAAGATTCCAAAGATTCCAACTGTATGTTTGGAAGTTTTTAAATAAAATAAATTATAAGAAATTAATAAAGTCAGATATACTCCGAAAAATAGTAAAAAAATCGAAAGTACTATAAATAAAATTAGAAGAGTATTTTGAGTATTTAAACTGTACTTTTGAATGAAAGTAGAGGTACTTGTAACACCTCTATGGAATAGAGAAACTTGTTTACTTGTAAACAACCAAAAAATTAATGGCGGCATCAAATAACATATATAGAGTAAGATACTCAGAAGTAAAACTTTTAATTTTTTCAAATTTATTTTTTCCTCCTATGTCTTGAACGATTTTTAATAGTCGACCTTCGCACAACATTTAATTTATATAAAGTAAACTACTTTCTCACTACACACACTTCAATTAGTTCATGACTATATTCTTTTATATGACTCTAAAGTCGTACCTCCTATCTTTTACTACAAGTAATTTTATCAGTCTTCTACTGGAGAAATATATATCAATACATCTTTTGTATACATTATCTCATTTTGATGTAAATAGCATTTGAATCGATTTTCTTCAAATGATCTTAATGTGCCATAAATTAAATACAAAGACAGATTATTATCATTATATACATTAAAAAAAATTAAAGAGATTAAATAAGAATTAAAGAAATTAGAAAAAACAAAGCAGCTAAAAACCCTTTTATATCAACAAATATCAGATATTTTAACAGCTGAGAAACGAGTAGAATAATTTGCATTAGTTCAGTTATATTTTTTTTAGATAGAATAATTTTTGAGTTACTTCGAAATTTATTGTTTAATTAACAATTTTACTTTTTTATTTGTTCAATAAATTTGTTTTTTTTCCTAAATGGTATAATGCTGTCTTCTTAAGTAAAAATATAAAACTATTGAAAAAAATCTGGTCATGTAATCTCATTTTAATTTAAATCAATGAAAAACTAATGGTTTTCATTGATTTTTTTCATAAAAGAACATAACAAATAGACTATCATGCGATAGCCAATTTTTCTGTATGTCTACGTAAACGCTCATTGAGGTACAGTATAGGTGATTCAAAAAACAGCTGATAAATGTCTGATTCTTGAAGAAGCTCACCGTATTGATGGAAGTCATTGCGAATTGCGCGCAGTACTTCATCGCATGCTGTGAAGCCATAAGTGTCACTAAGCGACTGAAGAGAAGAAGAAGATACTTCAAGTCGATCAAAATCGATATAGTCACGCGCTACTTCGCGAAGATCAAACCAGCTAATGAGTGTGCTTGCACGTTCAGTTTCCCGGATTTTTTTACTATCCACTTGAGCTTCTAGTTTCACGTGGAACATAAGCGGACGAGTAACGGTATGCATCCGGCGTTTAAGTGCAGCATTTTCTTTTAAAGCAGATAGGAAGTCTTTTGTATTTTCAACAAGATGAACGTTGAAGAAGCGCGACAGTTGATCAAGCATACCCTTCACTGCGAGACGATGACCACAATAGCGTGGTAAGAACCCACGAACCTCATCATACGTGAGTGTCGCTTTGTCTTGCGACTGAACATGGATATCTCGTTCTACTTGTACGAGTGCACGTAATGCTACTCGTAGAATATTGACATGATCAATGTCCATTAGTTGTCGAACCATTCCACACCAAAGTGAAGTATAGCCTGTCTTAGAGCGATGTGTATCGGCTTCTTCAAAAAGATCACGATAGTTTTCAAGATAGTCAATGAGTTCAATTGTCACAACGCCAGAGAAATGAACGGAGTAACGAATGAGTCCAACTGATTCAAAAAGGCGTAGGTTATTATGTAATGAACGAACTGAAGTTCGAGCATAGTTAGCTAACATATCATTCTCAACAAGCGAAATAATACCTTGATCATCGCAATGAGATAGAAGAGTCAAAAGATGTCGAATACGAGACTTCGTCCATTTCAAATCCAAGAAAGGCTTAGGGATATTATAGTGATGTTGCTCATACAAAAAACCTTCTTGTCGCTTTGTCCAACGAGTTAATCCGCTCATTGCAATGAGTAATTTGTTTGCGACTAATACATGTCGATTTTCTTGATTCATTGACATACCTACACCTCCTCTACTATGAATTACTACAACTAGTATCCATTTCCATAAAAGAACTGTCAAAACGCGTTTCTGGTACGGTAAATGACGACCAACCTATTAAAAACGTTGATATGAAGCCATTTTCAGCTACAAAAAAAGTGTTATTTCAGTACGGTCTAAAACGACCAAAACATCAATAATCCCTTCGTAGCGCCACTCATGGCACCTAGAATCATAATTTTTCATGATATTAAACTAAGTAAATGTCGTTTCGGTACGGTAAAGAACGACCAAACCTAATAAAGTGTTGTTCCAGTACGGGATATTTCGTCCAAAACATATAAAAGTGTAACTTCGGTACGGTAAGAAGCGACCATTTAAAGAAAATAGTGCTCAAAAATAAATTTTAAAAAAGTGATAATTTTCGTTAAAGGTCATTCTGGTACGGAAATTTTTGACCAAAATACTTAAATGTCGTTTCGGTACGGTATTTCGCGACCAAAATACTATAAATGTCGTTTCAGTACGGTTCAAAACGACCAAACTACTTATGTATTATTAGAAATATGCAAATCTAGGACGAAACAATATTACCAAAATTAAAAAATGGTCGTTTTTCGACAAAATTCGATATGAAGGTACATTTTAAACTGATTAGTTAATGTACAAGGTAGATCGTATGACCTTTATTCATACAAAAAACGCTTATATAATTTTCATAAGACTAAATCTTAAAAAAATATAAAAGCGTTTTTTAAATTACTTAAATTTTGAATTTTTTATATAAGTTATTTCTTTCTTGTGAACTGTACTTAATGACTTTAAGTATTCATTTATTTTTTATGAGAGGATAGTTGTGTAATGCAGAATAGGAGTGGTTCTTACGCAATGTTAGTGAATGTTGACGAGCATATTCCCAACTAAACATTATCATTTTCTTACAATATTAATACTCCGGATCTGGATTGCGACAGAGCACTCGAATACGGAGTAGATCGAAGTTAGCCCGCCCATACATGAGGCGTTTGATCATTTTCAATCGATTGACATTGCCTTCCACGTAGCCATTGTTTTCTTCGTACTGACAGGCTGCCAAAATGACCGGAAGGTCTTTCTTGAGGCGACGCACAAAGCGAGCGAGTCTCGGATGTGCCGTGACTTTCGGGTTCATAATCAAACGAAGTAGTTCATCACTATCTCGCACACGTATTGCTTCTCGGAATCCTTGGATGAAGCAGAATGGGATTGAAAGATCCGGATATTCGCATAACAAATCTGAAACATCTGCGATGTCTTTCTCATTCTTTTTCGGCCATTGCCAGAGTAATCGACAAGCATCTTTACGCGATAAAAAGAGCGGATTTTCTAGAAGCAGCCCCCTACGAATATCTCGAGCCCGATAACGGATAGCCCCGTAAGATCCCTTATACCCTAGACCTCTGAGTAGTCGATTGATTTCCTTCAATGTCAAATGGTTCATGACGTACTCTCTTAAATAATCCATATAGCGATCAATTGAGTGGGAACGTTTCGGTCGTAGTGACGAGGGGTGATAATTAAGCTCATTATACTTCTTGACAGTTCGCCAATTCAGGTGAAGAGAACGAGCGATTGCATTCAGGGACATGCCCTTTCGATGCATGGATTGAACAGAAGAGACAAGTATTTGGCGATTAGAATCAATGGAAGGAAAATCTGTTGTAGAGGAATTCCCGTCCTCTACAACAGACTGGCTCTTATGGATAGGTAAGCGACTAGGTAGCACACGTCTACAAATAGTAACGAGCAACTCCCACAGATTGTGAATCAGATGGAAACGATCACTCACTACGACGACGCCTTTTTTCTGAAGTGTTTCCTGATACCCCGGGAATCTGTCTGAAGAAGCTCGAACAGGTTTTTCAATCAATCGATCCATCCATTCAATCAACTCTTCAGGATTCCGTGAACAGAATAATTCGATTGGACGATGGGTTTGTGCATTGCAGATGATTGTTCCATAACGATGTCCTTTTTTGAAGGCGAAGTCATCAATCCTAATGATATCGGGCTGTTCCGAAGGAACAGGGACACGTCTCAAAATCTTGAGAAGCGTATCGTGACTGATCCGTATACCAATCAATCGTCGGGCAAACACGTGCCGCTTCCTTAGCATTCATGGCAAGCATCAACGTCGTCAATACATGATCGGTCCGGTTGGTCCGCCGAGAATAAGGTACCGCCCACTCGAGGCGTTCAGTAAAAATGATGCGTTCACAGTTCGGGTTATCGCAAAACCATTTCGGAACTCGAAGCATGAGTCGGATACATTGCTGTATTCTGAACAGATCACGAATCCTTCTCCAAGTGAAACCGTGCCTTCTGTCACAACGTGTACGGCAGTCCGGACAGTGGCTAGTGCAAGAAACGAGATGCGCCATAAGGTGTGTCTCGTGATCATTCTTTTCCATCGTCATTATGCGAATACGCGGATCCAGTTCTTCGATCTCGTACATAGGAATCAGTCCTTTTTAACTCTATTCCCATAGTATTGAAAACATTACCTCACTAACATTGCGTAAGAACCACAAACCTATTGCAAAATACAATAGTTACTACAAGATTTATAACTAATAGACCAATTAATATTCCAACGAACACCTTTTTTCTTGTAAGTTTTAATGTCCCCTTTTTTTTCATTCTAAGAATTAAAAGTATAATTAAAAAAATTAGTCCTGCTTGTATTAACGATTGCATAATCCCCTCCTTATTGACGTTCAGTCGATACGTTACTGCCCATGTACTATTGGCAATAATACGACTAGATTGAGTTGTTCTATACCTATTTTAATGTTTCTATTTTTACAGTGAAAGAACATTGCTGCGATCATCAAGTTCCCAACGTTCTAAGGGATGGAAGTAAAGAAAGTAGTAATCTCCTGAACGATGCCAGTCTTGAATAATAAAATCGAGTTCTTTAATTCGATCAAGATTCGTTTCGAGTTCCTTTAAGTTTTCTGCTTTCCGACTTTTATTGAACCGGATAGAGTGCGTGAACTGTCGCCAGTGCCGCTTCGCCGGGATCTCCTCCTTGAGTTGGAAAGAGTTGAGGCGTTCTTTTTGTAGGACGAACGACAGATGATAGGCGAACGTGCCCTTCAATCGTTCGATTTGCTCTCCGTAGATGCTAATAATCTGTTGCTTGAGCAGATCGTCATAGACCTCTTCCGAGACAGTCACAGTGATTTGCGTGTCGCGCTGGATAGCAGATGCTCCACTGATTTTGACGGACGAAAATAGACCGAAGATGGAAAGGTCACCATCCTCATTACGTACCGCGACCCGGTAGTAACCTAACTTAACGAGACGCTGCGTTGTAAGGGTATAGCTCTTCCCACTGTCATTCCCATAAATCTTCTTGACCAACTTTGAGATAGGGAACACAATCTTTCGATTCGTTTGGAAAGTCAGATCGCGATAAGAAAGAATTTCGTTGAACGCTTCAAAATCACGTGAATCAAGATCAGGCACCTTTCCATCTAGTTCGGCAAGGAACTCGTTGCTAACGAGGACGGAGAGGTTATTTGGTACACCCTGCTTGTATTTAGGTACGACGGCTGAGTAATCATGCAAGTCTAGTGAAAGGTCCGTCAAAGTTCCTTCCCCTTGGTTAAACTTCTCGGTCGTGTTCTTCATACGATCTGATAGACCGAAGAACGGTACGGTGATCGAGGTAGACGTCGCTACATGCGCTTTTGGTTGTGCACGTTTTAATTCCTTAGCCACTTCACCAATAACCATGAGGATATCAGTTCGCATGGTCGTTGTTCGTTGATTCTTAGTCTTTTGTCCCCAATGTGGATACGTATGGATTAAGAGATTATTGTTTTCAGCCCATTCTTCTAGTTCACGTATGTGTTCTTGCATTAATTGTTCAACGCTAGCAACAGAAAACTTTCGCTGGAAGCCTTCTTTCCCTGCAATATTCCAAAATTCGTGGTACATTTTGTGGAGTCCCCGCAGCTCTTTCATTGGTCCCTTGTTTTCAAGATAATTTCGAATTGCTGAGCGGACCCAGCGACGTTTTAGTTTTTTGAACGAATAGTAACGGAGCTTAGTATAAACGTCTTCTTCATTTTGATATTCATAGTATTCTTCATAAAGTTGATTGACATATGTTTCTACGTCAGCGATATCAATGGATGCAAGTTGTTCAGTGACATCATTTTCGAGCAATGTCTTCGCTGCTTGAGAAACAACGAGCTGTCTATGCTGTGTGGATGATGTAGAATCCATAATGCATCTCCTCCTTAAGTCATTGTAATTAGCATATCATGAGACATCGTTTTTAACTTAAAAAGTATAAGTTGAAAACATGTGTAGAAATGTATATGTACACATCTATATATGAGTACAAGACAGCGGAAAGTACATGAATGAAAGTGTTTAACTATACGTAAGTACATATATGTGTGTGTATATGTATTTAACCATACATAAGTAAATGAGTACAACCATACCGAAGAACGATAGTTTATTTTTAATTTTAGTTTTTATATAGAAGAAACTCGTTATAAAATGATTCGATCTATTGGTTATACTACACATAATTGATGTACGTTTTTCTAAGATTTAACTGATAATCCGACGGGATTATGCCTGATTTCTTTCGTAATATCTCGGTACTCTATTTTTCACCTTGCTGTCGTTCTCCTTGAACTGGTATTCTTAATAAGTAATGTGTACAACCATACAGGCTAAATACTTAATCACAGTGTATAACTCATCGTATTATGAATGAAAATATTTTTTCATAGGGAGGTTTCTTTTCATGTCGAAACAAGCCATCGTCATCAATATTTCGAACTTCAAGGGTGGATCTGGAAAGTCGACAACGACAGTCGGTGTCGCTCACGAAGTTGCAAAGATGGGGTTTAAAACTCTCGTCGTTGACTTCGATCCTCAAGCCGATGCGACAGCGTTCTTAATGCCTGATTTGAATCTAGACGAGAATATGACCGTGTTCGAAGCGTTTCAAGCGGGAGACTTGAAGCTTGCCTTATACAATGTCCGTGAAAATCTCGACTTGATTGCATCTGATTTTGACCTAGTCGGATTGCAACTGTATTTGAATAAATTCAGGGGACTCAAGGCACGTGCAAGTGTCCTTCATGCATTGATTGAACCGTTACGTGAGGAGTACGATTTCATTTTCATCGATATTCCACCGACGTTATCGGATAACGCAAACAATGCGTTCGTAGCTTCAGATTTTCTCGTGATTTCCTTGCAGACTCATGGTACGTCTCTCCGGGCAGCGCAAAAGTTCTTGCCGTATCTTGCTGAAACAATCACGTATTTCAATGAAGATCTTCAAATCGCTGGTATTCTATCTGTCATCTTCACGAAGGGGGCAAGTAGTGACACACGAGTCATGAAACAAGCAGCGGAGCAATTTGGAGATGCAATGTTCGATTCGACAATCCTATACCGCGAGCGTATCAAGTCTTGGGGAGAACACGGTCTACTCGACGAAGATGGCGATCGATGGGACAAAGATGCTCTTAAACAATACCGCGAGTTCGCTCTTGAACTGATCGGTCGCATTAATCAATTTAACTCTGAAGAGGAGGTTACCTCATGAGCAAACGGATGAACGAAGACTTATTAAAAAATACATCACGTACTGGTAAACGTAGTCCACTTTTACCGCAAACAACGCAACGTCATACGGTACAAGTACCAAGGGAATTACACAGACGCCTTCGTCAAATTGCTTTCGACAAAGAAATTTCAATGGCAAAAGTTATCGAAGAAGCTCTCGATAAAGCTGGACAATAAACGAAGATCTACCGATATAGCAGCTCTTCAGATTGTAAACAAACCCTCATTTCGCAGTTGAAATGAGGGTTTGTTGTACGTAATAGTGACTAAAATACGAATAAGACATGGATCCCAGGAATCTCAAGACCAATTCGCGAGCTTTTTAAGATTCAAGGCAATGAAAGAAAATATCGCTTGAAGCGTCGTTTTTTTACTCCACAGTAACGAACAGGTCTAACGCATACCATGCTTTTCTTTAGCGTCTTCGAAGACACGTTCATTTGTTTCCTGACGTTTTCGATACAACGCTCGATTCATAACGTCTTCTAAATACGATGCGCATACGTATACCAAACGTAAATACAATTAAAATAATAAAAAAATAAATTTGATATCGCAGAAAATCTAAAAAGAGTCACAAAGAACTCGACAAAACATCGGTTTAAAAATGGTACTCACGTATCATTACATGTTCTCTAAGAACTAAGCGTTTTTGAACACAGCCATAAGAGCGAAAATTCCTCCTGCTCTTATGGCTTTTTCTATAGCTGTAGAATGATAAGAAGCTTATTGAGCTGGCTATCTTTGGTTCATATTTTCAAAAGAGAACGGAGATAAGTAAACAATCATGATCGTAAAAGGACATCTGAAATAAAAAAACAGAAGAGATTAAAAATATAATACTGAGATGAAAAAATAATTGAGGAGATTGTTTCAATTTCTTCATCCAACGGATGAGATGAGTTATAAGATCGCAGGACAACCTGTGATCCTAGAGGAAAGGAGGAATAACGCATGCCCAAACTCAGATATTGGAGTGACCGAATTACTTTAGCACAGCAACGCGATGTTGATGGAAAAATCCGTGAACTCGGAAAGCAACTTCAACGTCGCACTGGTGACTTTAGCGCTTTGGATTTGTTTAACGCGGATATTTTTGCATACGGTGTTTTTCTAGATCTCGACTTAACAGATGAAGAAATCGTTGCACTGATTCAAGAACGACTACAGATTTTAACTAGAATGAGCAAGGAGTTTACAGCTATCCAGTCAGAAAACGGATTTCATTACATGTTTTCTGAAAAGTAAGCGTTTCTGAACAAAGACATAAGAGCGAAGATTCTTTCTGCTCTTATGTCTTTGTTCGTATTGCGAACATCGAGACCTTGTCGAACGACTTTCTTGACGATCTCTTTGAAACGCTATTCCTTTATTTGATAATTGCAGCTCGTTGATTGTCACGTAATCCTTAGCTATACAAAATCACGAACTTGCCATTTACCGGAAACTACTTTCCTCGTCCGGTACCGCATCATGGAACTTCTTAAAATCTTGCTTTGATTGATGCGAAATATGTCTTTCAGAATAAATTATGAAATCCCCTTCCGGACAATAGACGGGCGGCGTCATTCAGATGATGCATAAGGCACGTGTGAACGTGTCCTCCGCTCGCGAAAACCTTATTGACCACGTGTCGACACCAAAGCAAAACGCTAGGACCGGTCGTGGTTTGGACTGGTAGCGCATCGATTCTCTCTCTTTTCTTATAATAAAACTTGCTTACTGACAGTGTTATTGGTGTGCACAACCATGAAAATATACTTGAGTACAACCATACGCGAGTACATGTACTTACGACATCATGTAAATAGTTTTCCTTCGGTCGGGAATCGTTCCAGGAACAACTCATAGTTTTCCTTCGAATAAAGGTCGAGGACGATATCCGTGATTTCATCGTACTCTTCCGGAAGGTCATGGTGATGGCGGTCTTCTCGATATCCGATGGCGACGCTACCTTCTTCAATTTTCTTAACGGTCGGGTGACCGAGATACGATAGGTCGGGTGAAGACGAATCATTTTGATAGACGATGAGGCAATGTACGCTATTGTCACCGATCCAGAAGTTCTCGATATATTTAATATCACCGGGGACCAAATACCAGAAATGCTGCCATTCACTCGTTGGGAATAATCGTTGCCCGACATGTTTTTTAATTGGTTCGATCAAGAGTTCCGCGACGGGCAACATTTTGATGTTCGACTGAGTTGTTTCATATACTTTGATCTTGTCCTGCATCTTCTTGATTTTTTTCTTCAGGCGACGAATTTCCTTGTTCATCAGATCCATGACGACCCGTGATTGCATATATTCGTTTTGATATTGTTCACGACCTTTTTGATTGTTCGTCTCAGGCATGCTAATATCCCCTTTACAGTTTTGACTCGTTCATCGTACCTAAAAAAATCAATCTTGGCGAGTTGTGACAGGTGTAGATTTATATAGATCGGATAGGGTCTGTTATTGATTGTATACAGTAGCTATCGCGCGCTCTATTGATGTGTACAAACATACGTGAGTATATATGTACATGTATGATTATATGTTTGTATGGAGTATGAATGTTTACGTGCGAGTATTTGTTTACTTTGAATGTGTTCAAAAAGTAACTTGGAGCGAAGTGGGGGGGACTTCTCGGATTTACTCCTCGTCGATCCGGAAGAAGTGATTTCGATCACTTTGCTCGGTCACTTGCTGGTTAAAGTAATAGTGGAATGTCTCCCGTTCGTAGACCTCGGACTTCGCGTCACAGGAATATTCGACGCCGTGACGACGGAGTAACAAGAGACCATAAGGATATTGCCGATGGAAATGGAGTTCCGTATCGCACTAGTCTTCCTGATGGGTCACGACACATTTTTTGATGAACCGATCAATCTTTCCTTCGAGCATCATGATATCACTTGCCAGGTTTGTTGAACTGTCTGATACGGGAATCCATCCTTCGTGAAATAAAGTAGATGATGATCCCGTCCATACTTGACGAGCGTTCCTTTCGTACTCAGATCAGTACTCATGACATGGATGAACTTCTTCAAGACGAATCAGAACGCTTGTGTAATATCTTGCTCGAGCGATGCGGGCGACGTGTCCGAAATAGTCAAAGAAATAACAATCGGTATAGACGCCGGTCAAGAACCACTGATCCGCTGATTCATAGGCGTACGATGCATTGAATCGTGCCGTTCGTCTTCGAATAGAAATGAAAATTCGGCATCTTCGAACCGCACCTCGAAGGTTTACTCCTCGACATCAATCACTAGAAGTGGTGCTTTCATAAGGAAACGATCGAGGAAGACTTCTAAACTCTTTTTCATGTCATCGCTGTCGAACTGGATGGAACGCTATACATTTGCTAGAGGACGACAGGACGGAAGTGAGACGGCAATTCATAGTATTCAAACAGGTTGATCATGTGGATGATGCGTTTCATTTGGGTTCTCCTTCCTTTTGCCAATACCGCTCAAATAACGCAGTGTGCCCGGTGTCATACATGGATGATGTTCTCCGAACTGGTAAAACAGTTCGGTTTGATCTTTCGCATAATCGAGATGATCCAGATCTTGTACTTCATGATATTTATAAAACAGCTGGTAACGGTATCTTCAGCAGGTTCATATGCTTGAGGTTGGCTCTGACTATACCCTTTTTTCGCAAATTGTATCGTGGTCGTGTGAAAGAGAACAAAAAAAGAACGATCCGAAGATCGTTTTGTCTCGTTTTATTTTTTGAACGATACGCTGTGAATCTCTTGTCCGTTCGAATCAAGAATCCGCATCGATTTGTAAGGTGCCTGAATACGATCCGCTTTCTTCGCTTTCGGACCCTGGTCCTCTATGAAGGTCATCGGATAAAAAACAGCCGGATCTTCGGAGCCGACGTTGCTGACGCCAAGATAATACACCCAGTTGTACCGGGTGTCGTAACAATAGAACATGACCTTAGCTGGTCCTCTTGTTTTTTCACCGATTTTTGGATTGGTCATCAATTCCACCATTAGACTGAAGAACATGATGCGGTACTCCATTTCTTCATACGTTTGCGGGTTCTTCTCTTTAAGAGAAGCGATCGTCAGCTCGCCTGATTTGATCATGGTGTTGATCTCAAGGTTTGTCCCTAAGTTAAAATAATGCAATCCAATCAAGTGAGGGAACTGCGCATACTTGAAATGAATCTGAAGCGGAGAGACTTTATTGTCAGTCTCGTAAATAAAGGTCTTGTTTGCGAAATGTTCTTCATACATTTCGAGTAGACCAAATAAAGTAACCTGATCAAAGAAGTCAGGACGATTTTTTAGTCGTTTCATCACGATTAATCTCCTTAGAATGAAGTCTACAAAAAAGAGTGACCCTCGAAAAAGGGTCACTCCCGAAAATTAATCGTACGGTACGACTGGACATTCTCCAGTGGGATGCTCCTGTGTATTATTTCTCAGCTTGTCCTTTGTAAAAACATAAAGACAAGTGTGCCCCCAGGCGGGTCCGGATAGTACCACGTATCCTTCATAAGTATATTACCCCTAATACGACTGTTAAAACAAGCAAATTCGCTCAGTTTATGTCCTTTTTCGACAGTTTTATGTCTAAATCGGACACTTTCGTAACGTATTGGCATCGGACGACTCCACTCGCTTCGAGGAGATGGTCGTGCACATCAGGCATATACTTAGAAGACTGTCGAGGCACCAATCAGCTGATCGAAGCGTACGATTTCTTCTTGGAAATTACTTTTTCGTAGTAAAATAGTGTCTTTTTCATAATTGAGTTTCTCAACATATGCGTTGAACTTATATTCGATTTCGGTGTGATGCGTGACAATACGGAGGAGCCCTCCGTTAAAGATTGCATCATTCAACACATTTTCGATTTGTGGATCCAATAGCTCGTCGTAATTCGGGACATCCAGTTGATGTACTTCCCGGTGATACTGTTTGAGCATCGCCTCGTGTTCAGGCATGAGAAATAATACCCATTTCAAGTTTCCGCGGTTGACGTATCGCGTCATTGTGAATCACTCCTCTAGGTTTCGAAAAATAAAGAACATTCGTTCCTAATTTATACCCCAGATTCGTGATCCGCAATTCTGCTCTTCGCAACGGGTACCACGTCGAGAATGGCGTCGGCACCGCGCTAACTTTGATGGGTCTGGTTGTTTTTATGCATGTTGGCTCAGCGGCACTCAGACGACGTCTCGTCCGTTTACAGCCGATTAGAGTGCGATATTGCACCCATTTTGATAGAATTTTGCAGGAATTCGCTCGTTTTCGCTCGATTTCTGCACGTTCAGGAAAAAATGATGATTGTTATTGCGTTGAATGGCTTCGCTGCAGTCGTATGATCAAGACGAACTGAGCAGGTCTCCTTCTCGTGAAACGATGGTGACATTAAAATATATAGGAAAAATAGGAGATTTTTTTAACAACAATTTTAATTTTTTTGATTTTCATAAGCATACGCCAACGTTGATGAAGCGGAAGGGCACTTTCGTACGCCTTCACTCATTCAATTATGGGGCTGCAACATGCCTAGTAACAAGCATAACTGACCTTACTGACAAGCATAATTTTAAAATAGTGCGTTGAATTGGAGTAGCAGCAGGTGACCTACCTGATGCCGATGATAATACATGTGTTTTATTCTACTACATACGATAATTTTTGTGATGTCGATAAACGTCTTCCGAACAAATATCGGAATGCGTCAAACAGCGGAATCACGCTGTGCCAAGCTGTCATCGTACGGACGAATTGATTCGTTTCAAAGTAAAACAAATACTCCATTCGAGGCGTATTAATTGAATCCTTTAATCGTTCCCCTGAAGAATCCCTCCATGTGTACATCATAGATTAAATTATGACAGGTTTGCGACCGAAGTTCGACTCACTGATGAACTACATCTAGTAAACGAGGGGTAATCCTTACTGTGTTTCGTTGGTATTGCTGGCGTCATAAAAAAACGACATACCCGGTGAGACCGAACATCCTCAACGTGAGTTACCGCTTGCATATGATTCCCCGAACAGTGTATATAGAAAAGGAATCTGCACGAAAGGTGACATGATGGTGGAATTTGCTACCGGCCAGCTGAACCGGTAGCGCCTCCACAAGAGATATTTCGAGCATATATGAGAACTGTGACCGCGAATGGCTCGAAATGCGATTCACAGTGTAAGAGATGTATGATTGTGACGAAATCGAAGAATCCCGATTTGTAGCAAAGTGGCTCCGCGGCTTTAACGAATCCGTTTAGTGGTGTTCGCTGCTTGTTCGTCAGCCGATCAGGTGCGATTCACATTTCGAAGCGAATGCAAATGCCGAACTGGGAACTCGAAATAAAAGACCGCCGCGTGACCAAAATGGCTTGTCACCCCCGATACTTCCTCATCGAAACCATTAGAGGTTTCAAAGTCAATATACTTCGCAAACTTTATGAATATTCCGCTCAGATGTCCGAGCAGTCGGGAAAAGGTGTCTGATAATGATCCAGAAACGCACGCCCTTTTCTTCCCTGTATTCTATGCGGCGCCATCCGAAAATTTTTTTACATGATATCTATTTTTGAAAATGATTGGAGTTATAAGGAGGGGCGACGTCCTTTTTGATGTATGCTCTCCTCATGTACGTCATTGTGTCACAAAATCAAAACGAATGTGCGGTTATTCGGTGTGACGTCGAAAACGAAACTTTGGTATTGCTAGAGAAATCGATGACGACGCTGAACGAATCATCCGTCATCGTGTTCATCCTTCCTATTTCCGTACTTGCCAAAAACGCGATAAAAAGGACATTTGTTGATGAAATAGTGTATCGAAACTATAAAAGTTGTTCGATGATCTATCTTCTCGTCGTACTTCCTTTGATCTTCTCGACACTCGGATAGACTTTTTGACCGTTCCATGATTCGTCTTGTTAACTGTGATTGGTAATTTGAATCACACCAAAAGAAGGAATCATCATGAACAACACGAAGCACTCAAGACCCGCGGCAAAGTCAAGATTCATCAAATCGGTAAATGGTCATGGATTTGGAAGAAACGCTGTTTCCTGCACATTTACTAGACGCTTGGCGGGAAGAAATTCAAGTTTAACGCCCGCTATACCGACGAACCGCTCTACGGTCAACTCTGGTACAAAGGACGAGTCGATGAATATTGAGCGCGACTTCGGTCGTTCTTTTTTAAGCTGATGAAATCCGCTACCGCTTGCCACGTATAATAGAAGAGATACTAAGAAACGCGGTGATTAATTGATGGACTGGAGTGGATGAAGATGGAGGCACAGCACAAGACACGCCAACAAAAATAGACGTCGCGTCCGATTACCTTGACCGAGATCAAGAATCGCGTGAACGGTGGAACCGGCGTCCACACCTCACAGACAGCGGAAGAAGTTGTTCACGTTCGGATTCGCACGATTGACGAGCAAGAACATCAATGCCATCACGAAGATGGTGAAGTCGTCGGGACGGAGTATAATCTCCGCGTGTTCCAGATACAATTCGGTGGGGGAGAGGACTATGAGTTCAGCATGCCGCATTTCGCCGACGACCGCGATCATTGATTGATCATACAACGTCACCTTCAAACGAGGGTGGCGTTTTCTCGTGTTTAGGCAGGAGAAACGGTGGCATGAGTGGTAGTAAAGGTTGACAAGGAGGTAACGTCATTGAGGAAGCAATCAGTCAGAGCACCGCGCGTCGTCCGCTACACCGAATTAAAAGAACAGGGACTCGTCGAGATGTTGCATGAAGGAGACGACCTGATCCGTTTGCTGCAAGAGCGAGGATTCATCTGCGTAGAAGGAAAGGTCACCTTTGCTCCGTATCGTCTTATGTTGGAACTGGAGGAAGAAAGAATCGAGTATCAAGTGAAATCGTTCGGGGTCGATGATGTGCATGTGAATCCACACAGCGAATTCAGCTTGCCGCATTTCATCGATGACCGCATTATTAACGTGGATGGCTTCCGCGAACCACGACGGATCAAGCCGCCGAACTTCGTGCCGCGCAATATTTTCGACATGACGTTCAGTGAAGCGTCGGCTTACACACCGTTTCTGACGGAGGATAACAAAAAGGGGCTCTTGCAGATGATCCGAAATTTTGGATTCGTTGGGACGAATCATCTGTCGTACCGCTTAGTGCATAACTTGAATCTCCGGAAGACGGAATTCATGATGCGGAGCTATGTCGATCATGAATCCATCTCGTATGAATTCCAACTGGAAGGATTCATCGATGACCGTGAGGACTCGGATTGAAGGGAAGGGACTTGAGGTCTCTTCTTTTTATTGTCGTCGAATAACTGTGATTAGTATGGTGAATAAAAATCATCCACACAAAATGAGGAAATCGTAATACATCAATTAAAGGAGGAATGGAAAACTACGATAACTTGAATTTCATCATCAATAACATCGATTAGGTGATAGAAAGAACTATTAGACGCTATCTTGAATAAACAGACATTACTGATGGGAGATACTATGACGAATAGATTTAACCATCGGTACGGGAAGATTTACATCATTGCCTACTATGAAATAGTATCTTATCGATCTCTCGATGGGACTCGTCATTTCGAGTGTGATGGGAGATCACGATCTGACGAGGTGTTAAAGAAGAACGAAACTTTGTGAGGAACGAGAGGCAATTTCACAATCAGTTCTTTTAGATGGTGAGTGAGAAGTTGATTTATGAAGAGACGATATCTTCATTGCAATGATTAAAGAGCATTCGAAATATATCCGCTACGAATAATAAATTTATGATGTGTACAACCATACATAAATTTATGTACTCAAGTATGAATGAGTACATATATATAGTTATATTCGAGTACATATACACGCAAAATGGCTGAAGGATTTGTGATTCAACTATTAGGCGCTATGATCAAAGAAACGATCAAGACAATTAGTATAAAACGAAGGATATCACGGAACTCTATAGCATCAACGAAAGATCGTAACTTGAACTATCAACACTTGACGATATATGCCTGGAAAATATTATTTCGACAACAACAATGTTCCAAATCGATCCAAACGGTTAGTAATTTAACACCTTCAAGATGTTAAGTGACGAAGGGTGTTCCATATGGTCGTCTCCAAGACAACCGAATATCTGTACCTGAAACAATATCAGAAGGTGATGGCACAGATCGACGCCATGCTGAAAAAAATTGGAGCTTGCTCGTTCAGACTGTTCGCCGCTATTGATCCACTAAACTAAAAAAGACAGGTTTGACCTGTCTTTTCATATAGTTACCAAGCTTCTTGAATCGCATCGCGCTTGCTCGCACTGCAGCTTGCCGACTTCGAACTCCAACACCTCGATGTATTTCGTATAGTACTTCGCGATTTACTGGAGTGATTTCGATTCCGAGTCGAGCGTCTGAACATAGACGCTTGTTGTGAAGGGGATCGCATCTTAGATATACTTCATTGCCTTCTCGATGTAATCAATGCGATTGATTTTATTCACGGTCGGCGCATCCGTCATTTCTTGATGAACGGGATTGATTGACTCCAAGGTAAAGTCATCAAAAACATTAGAGAATAAGCAGTTATCTAGAAAACAAGGAAATGCATTCTTAAAAAAATGGATTTTTTTATTTCATTTACTATAATTCCAAAAATAACAACACGAAAAAAGTCTCCTTCATTATCTACAAAATGATCATAGATACATTTTCATTCTTATCTGAAGAGTGCTTGAGACCAAGATCAAAAACGACATGAAGAGATATACCCTATTTTTTAAAATTGATCTCGTGCTTCTTAAGAAATCGCTAATCCATCTTTAGTTAGTATCACGCTTGATCAATTACTTGTACGATTTCGCTAACGCCTGGAACTCCTATAATTGGTTTCTTTCTTCCTTTTTTGACGCCAATCGTTCATACACGTTAGATTTGCATCTATAAACACCTATTTTTAATTTCGCTCTCAGTTGCATCGACAATCAATTCAATGACCAACCACCTGACTCGATGCAACTGAACGAAAAAACGACTTATTCCCTTATTTTAATTGTAAATCGACGATTAGTAGATTCTTCCTCGAATTTCAGATCGCTCTCTTTTTTTTGCTATTTTTCACATCATTGCGTGAAATGATAATTTCACGACATTTTATTATTGGTATTAAGCCAATTACTATTTCACGCATCTAGATACTGAGATGCGAACATACTTTCACCTGGTTGTATGATTTACATAATTTTTTTATTGTAATTAAGGTGTTTGAAATAAATATTTTAATTCCTAAATATTGGATAGAGTATAATCACTCAGATACATAACCCGATTTGATCCATACGAAAATGTGTCCAAAACCGACGTATCGATAATTTTACGAGGATTAAATAGTTTTTATGATTAAACGTGGTGAAGGGAAGATAAATTTTATAATTGGAAATAAAATTGTGATTATTCAGGTGATTAATAGCACTTAGAGTGTCCTTTGTAGGATTACACAACACCACTTAACAACCGACGAAATGTTCGTTGTCCTCACGAACTTCGACATCCATCAAGAGGACTCGACTATGAATCAGCTAGCTACTCGCTTAATTGAAATCACATCTTTAATCTTATAAAGAGTAAAGCAGACGCTTTACTCTTTCCGAAAGGTGACACATATCATGAAGAAAATTGACGTCATTCGTATCTCCATCCGACTTCTTGAAACGAACGCTCCCCATGCCATCCTTGCCTTACCAGCAAAGAAACGAGAACTTGACCGATTGCTCGCGGACAAGGAATACGTCCCGTCAAGTTCCTGTCGACGACCTGAAAGGGGCACTTCGCATGAAGCAGATCGACAGTCGGATCGCGGAACTGAACAAGAGCCTCGAGAAGTTGGAGCACGCGATTAAAGGGTATAAATATCGGCTTCCGCAACTCAAGAAGATGCTCTAAAACCTTGAAGCGATTGAGCGACGAGAAAGCATCATACTAGCGCCTTGAGAACTATTTTCTTTGCCTGAAATTTCGTGTACATGTACTTATGTATGGTTGTACATATATATATTTTCATAGTTGTACACGCTGAAAACGGACTCATGTTAACGAATATCGGTACCCTGCATTCTTTCGAGGTCTCATCGTCTCTGATCTTCTCGAGCTACATTTCGTTTACTTTACCTCCTCGTCGTCGTTGCGAAGGAAGACGTGCAGAAAGGACTCAGCTACGATATTTTTCAGGCGACGGTCAACCAGGTATATGTCGAGTACCATCATGAGTTCGTCCGCGAAATCGCTAACTTCAATCACAACTTTGAAATCTGATATCGACCCGCTGCCTCGTCACCCAATAGGAAGAACACATTATGCAACGTGAAGAATATTATCAATCGTTTCATTTCAAAACTCGTCTCGCTCGAACTTCCACGCATCTTTGACGCTGCCATCGTCCATACCTTCGAGAAATACGGGAGCGTCGTCAAATGTCCGAAGACGTTACTCGAGCAGCGGATGATCTATGCCGACATACCTGTCTTATGCCTTAACCGAAATCGAAACAATCCTGACCTCCGAAGCACACAACGACGTCGAAGTGCATGGTCTTGAACGCATATAACTGTGATTGATAGAGTGAAGAAAGGTAGCTTGGTAAGAGCATTCGTAACAACGCGAAAGAAGTCGGTTCGAATACGACCATCCTATTTTTGACGAAGGAGGAAAGTGTCATGCTGGAGATCATTGAAGTCATCTTGGGCGAGTGCATCTGCCGGCTCTGTAACGCTGTCATCGTCAATCGCTGGTTAGGTCCTTAAATCCGAAAGGGGAATAACAACATGCCTTTATTTTATGTCGAAGAAAATCAAATAAACTTCTTACAAATAATTATCAGTCACCTCGAAAACATCCCATCCCTCGACGCTAAAGCAGAAGCTCTTCATCTCAAAGGAAAGTTCGTCGAAGAGAACAGTTGGTCCGTCATTGAAATGCAAATCGAGAATATCATCAGCGAGGTCGAATAAGAAAAAGGCATCACCATCCACTACTCGAAAGACGACCTCAAAACGATTGCGCGTAACCTGCGCCATTTCGACAACTCAGACCTGTATGATTCGATTGAGGGAGGGATTCACGATACCTTGTTGTGAATATGGAGGTAGTGCTTCAATCCGCATGTCTTATAATATAGGAGACACCAATGAGAGGAGCACTCCCACGGAACCATTCGAACTCGAAGAAGAACAACGCCAGCAAGTCGATACTGTCTATGACATCGACATTCATGGTCCCATATCGATCGACGTCGTCACAGGACAACCGTTAGGCGTCGGTGACCACCTCTCAAGGTCATCGACAAGGGAACGTCGGATCGACAAGTACTTGTCGAGCTGACCGTCGCTGGCCCCGCCTACCTGGTACTCGATCGACTCCGCTTCGCACTCTTGAACTTCATGAACGGCAACATCCAGCGGAGCGAAATCGAAACGTACTTCCGCTCATTGTAAGACGCCCTCTAAAGAAGAATCATCATGAAAAAACCGAAGACACTGGAGCAATCCGTATCCCTGAAGAAGACCTATCGTTCCATTCGTATGTACAAGGTCGAAGAGGTACTCGATGAGCAATTGAGCTATGACCCGGTTCGTAACCCTAAGACGCTCGCCACAGTCGCTAAGAAATTGATCGACGACAAAGACCGGGAGCACTTCCTCTTCCTCGTCATCGCCCTCAACTAAAAAATGAGGTGATCGGTGTTCACATTGCTCACGTCGGTCAGCTCAATTCTTCCTTGATGCATCACGTGAAATTTTCAAAATTTTAATCATGTGTAAAGCTGCGTACTATGCCTTAGCGCATAACCATCCTTCCGGAATGACCGAGCCTAGCGAGGTAGACGTCCAGGCGACAGACCGCATGACCGACGCCGGATACTTGATCGGGATTCCACTCATCGACCACGTCATCGTCAGTAAAGACTATATGCGTGAATTCTCGAAACGACAACATTTCGTTATTCACGGACTGAATTTCAACAAACCCAACCCGATATTCAAAGACCCTAGTTCCATTCATATTTTATGAGAGATAACCCACTGCTTATCTGAAATAACCCGGCATGTAAGTGTCGGATTTTCTTATTATCCTCGCTTGTCAAGTTATATTTTCGACGTTCCAACTGGAAATTTTTTCCGTTTACTGAAGCTAATTTTCACACCCATAGGAGGATCACTTATGTAAATCCAACAACTCACCCGTTCACACTAGAAAGCGTCCCGACTGGTCAATTCTTCGCTCGTTCGAGCATGGTCCATCTTTCTCCGGTCATATCGAACCAATCGATTGCAGAAATCGAAGGCACTTAGCCCAATCTTCGGAAGACAACCTATACCTTCCTCGTACCAGAGAAGAAAAAACGCTTCTGTCATTGCGCCACACGACATGCTCGACGTCATCACTGACACGAACTATTGCAAAGTGAAATCTACCGGATGTATCAAGTCTTCACACATCGATAAACAAAACGCCCTCCGGATTGGAGCGCGTTCATCTTATTTCTTTTTTTCGTCTCCTTCCTGTTTCAAGGCTTCATAGGCGACAACGAGCTTCTCCAGGTCTTTCTTACTGACCGCGATCGTCACATTCCAGTCGGCACTGTTCGCTAAATCATTCTTCAATCGGTCCAGTGCTTCCATCGGTTTCTTCCCTTTCGAAGGAGGACAGTAAACATTCTTTTTCGGATCATCTAATTTGATAGTCTCATCTTAATCATAAAATCTAGCTATTCGGAATTAGATTTTGTGGATATTGCAGTTTTGAACGATTACGGATTTACAAACATATTTAACGAAATAAATACAAAAATATTGATATCAAAATTCACTTTTATTTTTATTAAGGAAAGAATAAAATAGCATTGTTATAGAACTAAAAAAATGTAAATTTTACTTTTTATGTTACTAAAGGTATTGTATAAATAACAGGTATTATATAAATAACAAGATAATAATTAAGGAGATTAATAATGCTTAAAAACCTAAGTATAAATAAATGGAATCAATTCAATACAGTTAAAATTGATTTTCATCCAAAAGTGACTATAATAACTGGATCTAATGGTGCAGGGAAAAGTACATTATTTAGAATGCTTTCTTCTGATATGGGATGGGGATACGCAGAAGTATCTAATCCTGTTCGAAGTAATAATGAAAAGGAAGTATCCTCATTTAGAGCTGGTCTTACAGAAGAAATTTATAAAAATAGTTTAAAAAAAATTAAAATAAAAGAGCTCGAAGAGCTAAACAGTCTTAAATCTAACTATTATCGTAATCGTTATATTCCCTATGATGGCAATCTAGAAGTTCGACTCATCGAATTAAACAACCGGGAAAGAGAGATACTTTTAGGTAGTGGCTTTTTAGATGATTTTGATGAAGAAATTCATGAACCTTATGCTCATATAACTGATAATCATGCAAAAATAGGGAAAATAGAACTAGATGAAGGTGTCTTTTCATATTATGTTCCAGTTAAAATTGAAGACAGTTCATATAACTTCACATCAAAATATGAGCCAATCGACTATTATAATCTAAAAAATAAAAAAGATAAATCTATAGAGGAGGAACAATCGTTCTCAAATTCTGTCATGGAGTATGTTAGAGGAGCTCATTTAAGAATTCCCGGTCTAAATATTCCTTCGCATAGGCACACTTATACTTATGAAAAGATTGAATCTGTTCCAATTCATGCATCGGATACTAATGAACTAATTAAAGACTATTTTGAGAGCATCAAGAGAAGAGCATTAAATTATGCTGACGCAGAATCTCCTATTATTACTATGAAGAAATCTATAATATCCTTAGCTTTGTTTAGTGAAAGTAATAGTTTTGTAGAAGGAAATTTGGATTTTAAAAATATGTTTAATAGATTTAATCAAATTCTTAGAAAAATGTTACCCGATCATATAAAGTTTAAAAGTTTATATATTGGTTCAGGAGAAGTAGTATTAGAGACAGAGTCAGGAAACTATCTTTTAGATGCTGTTTCTGGAGGAATAGGTGCTTTGATAGATATAATTTGGCAAGTTTTTATAGTTGATTTTGAGAGTGATAATTATGTCGTCTTAATTGATGAATTAGAAAATCATCTTCATCCATCTATGCAAAGAGAAATTCTTCCCAAACTTCTTGAAACGTTTCCTAATGCACAATTTGTAATAAGTACACATAGTCCTTTTGTAATTAATTCAGTGAATGATTGTAAAGTTTATGCGCTTAAATACAATAATGAAAATATGATTAATAGTCACGAATTAGATTTTGATACTAATTCCGGAGATGCATTCGAGATACTAAAAGAAGTTTTAGGTGTTTCAGTTACAATGCCAATTTGGATGGAAAAAGAGTTAAAAAGTACAATAAATCAACTTGAAAACAAAACTTCATCTTCTTTGACATTAGAGGATTATAATAAATTAAAAAAAACATTACATGAAAAAGGACTTATTAATAAACTACCAGACCTATTAAACCTTCTTTTGGAGAATGATAATGATAACATTAATTAAATTAGATGAGCCTAAAATTTTATCTGATAATTATCAAATTTGGACAGACGAATTAAAATTACATCAACTTAAAGAAAAGGCAAAAGGGAAAAAAATACGATCATATATAAAAAGTAAATATAGTCATAAAGACATAAAAGATCAGTTAAAAAAAGAAACTTTTAAAAAATGTGCATATTGCGAGAGTAAATTTTTAGCTACTGGATTTGGTGATATCGAGCATGTTATTCCCAAAACACATGATAGCGACATGTGGTTCAAATGGGAAAATCTAACTATAGGATGTCAAGTGTGTAATAATAACAAAGGAAGTTATTATGATGTTAATCTTCCTATTTTAGATCCATACGTTGATGATATTGATAAACATATTTTTTTTGCAGGAAGCTTTTTAGTTGGTAGAACACAGAAAGGAAGTCATACTATAAGACTTCTTCAGTTAAATCGGATTGAACTTTTAGAAGCGAGAGAAAGATATTTAAGCAAAACAATACAACCTTTTATTGAGCTCATAGTATCTCATTCGAATCAAGCTTTAAAACAAATTGTTTTAACGGATTTAATTGAACTGACAAGAGAGTTTAATGAATTTAGTAAAATGGCATCTACAGTAGTTTCTCAATTTAATGATCCTACGAAATCTGCATCTTAAAATTGAACTGAACCCTGAAATTATAGAAACTTTATAAAAGACCTCCATTCGGGGGTTTTTTTGTGTTTAATGATAAAATAAAATATATTAATAAAATTAAAAAGTAGAAGAAAAAATAAAGAAATGATGAAAATTAGGAAAACAATAAAAGCTTAATTTCAAAATCATCCATAAAGTACAATTACAGTTTTGTTGCGGAGTACAAAATAATGAGTGAAATATATAGAGAAACCGTTGAAGCTGTTATGTCTGACATAATTCGACATTAGTAATCATACTGACATATTGAAATAGTTGTTGAATTGACAGAATAATCTGCTATATTCTAACTATCACTAGGAAAACATTGTCATACTTTAGTTCTCGAAGGAAAGGAGCATGTATATGTACCGATTCGGAGAGTGGTTACGACGAGAACGTCTAGAACATGGTTGGAGTCAGGTACAGTTAGCTGAAAAGACATATGGAGAGATTTCACAAGCAGCCATCAGTTCCTATGAGCGAAGTCGTTCACTTCCTTCTATCCTAGATGTCCAAATCCTTGCGACAGCCTGTGAACAGACACTAGGATCCATCCCTTGGGATGAATTCGACTTGAGGATGGAGAAGAAACGAAATTGGTCGCACCTGAAGCAGGAACGTTTCGATCTAGCGGAGCTCCCACTCGCGGATTCTGTCCGCACATTTGATGGCAAGACTTATCAACTACATGGTCGAATTGCAATCGAGCAAGAGAGTAAGGAGACAAAAGAGATTGCGCAACTCTATTATCGGATCCGGACCGTCGTCGGAGAGAATCAAGTCATCGCCAAACGAAAGCATCCGGATGACGAGTTGATCCACGTCTCGCGTCGCAGATTGATTCAATAATGACGACGAATGAATACGTATCCACTTACGAAGTGAAATGAACAATCATCGAGGAAATGATGACCGTAGCAGCATATCGCTAAGGACAGTCACTCCAATCACATACCGGCGTGTCCCTCATATGTGACCGGATGAGCGGGATATACGCAGAAATGGTTCGGCGAGAGTCGCCTAAAACTCGCCTACAGGTCACGTATTCGTTGAGGGTCAGCGAAAAACCCTAGACAGATGTTCCGGTATTTGGATATCAGAGTTCGTGGGGGAACGTGCTCTAAACCCACCGCCTTGCTTCACTTCGACTGTCCTTAAGGATGTGCTGCTGCGCATCGACCTCAAGGAAGGAGTGTACGCCATGCCGACACGTGAACAGAAGCAGAACAAGACCTTTGCCGAGAAGTTGCTCCGGATTCAAGGAAAAGACTATGAAGAGTGGCTCGACGCCCAGCATCAACTCGTCATCCAAGAGAACCAAGAACTAATCTTAGAAGCACTCGACTCAAAACTGAACTTCACATCGACTGCATCCGCGTCACGGGATTGAAAGGAGGAAAACAGATGGGATTGAATGAGACAGGACTCAGCTTACTCCAGTTCTTTCAAGGACTCGCTGTCATCGCAGCAGCCATTGCTTTCGCAGTTGGTGGCTTTTACTTCATCTTCGGGGGAGATCGTGGACGATCGAAAGCAGTCGGTTGGCTCGTCGGTGGTGCCGTCGGTCTGATCATCGTCATGGGTGCCTTTACGCTGGCTGAGATGGTCAACGATAATATCAAATTTTAATTGAAGAAGTGATCACACAGACCGTCATTCCAAAGTGGATGGCTTTTTTTATTGCTTTCGTTTCGATGTCTCGTTTTAAAGGAGGAGAATGTATGCTCTTCGTCCGTTTCACGGATGTACCGAAAGATGCCTTTCCGAACTATGAGCGTCTCCCATATGAGGAAGCGCTTTTATTATCGACTCAAGTCCATCAAGAAGCTCAACAAGCGAACGAACGGTTTGCGAGCGAGTTCCGGATCTTTGATGATGCCGACCAGCTCGTCTACAAAGGAACGTTCCAGTTTGGTGATCTGACCTATCCGAACCTTTATCTGCAGCTGAAGGATCGAATCCCGCGTATCCGGATCCGAAAGGAGGATGCGACGAAAAAGATTCTATTACTCGAGAACCTAGAACGTTTGACACCGGAATCCTACAAGACGATGACGGCGTCGGCAATTCAGCAACATCCGGATACGACACATGTCTCCCGCTTACGTCGCGGGCAACGTCGTCTCGTCTATAGCGTCAGTGGTGTGTGTCTTTTGCTCCTCGGTGCGCTATCCATCGTTCAACTGACACAGCCCGACTCACCAAGCAATGTCCGTGCAGCATCGTCAGGGGATTGGCAACCACTTTATGAAGAAGCGTTAAATGGCAAGACCGATGCACTCATGCAGCGTCTGGAAAAACAAAAGTCATTGAGTAACGAACAACAACAGTTCCTGATTACCCAGTACGTCGAAAATCAAGACTACGATCAGGCGGTTGCTGTGACGAACAATCCGATCGATGTCGAGACGATCATCATGCAGTCGAAGCCATTCGCAACAGACCGTCAAGAGACACTGCAAGCCTTCCAAGCGGTCCATCCGACGGATGAAGGTGCCTTCGATCTCGCCATCCTAGAGAAAGACTATAAACGTGCGGTCTCAATCCCGGACGTCGAGATGACGACCGTGCGCAAGGAGGCGAAGACACGTGCCTACATCGCGTTGAAAGATGTGACGAAGGCACAAGAAAGCGTCAAGATGATCCAAGACGAACAACTGAAACAGCAAGTGGTAACACTTGTCCAACTGGATGAAGAGATTCAAGCACTCGAAGATCAAAAACGACAGTTATCGGAGAAAACGGACAAAAAAGAGCTCGAGAAGCTCAATGAGTCGCTCGAAGCGAAGCAAAGACAAGCTTCTTCTCTTCTGTAATGAAAGTGTGGTGAATGAAATAATGATGAACTTCTCACTTCGTTCCCTCGCTACATCCACTTGGCTGTGGCGATGCCTTGCCTTTTTGATCGCTTTACCCATTGTATTGTTCTTAGTACTCAATGTGGTGTTTCAGTTCCTGCAGCAGACAATCCAAAATCTCTTTCAGGACGGGAAGTTGACGACCGGTTCCCCACTTCAATACGATCCGAGTTGGTGGACGACGCTCGCATGGTCGACCTCCCTCGCGTTCGCGCTTTTCGGTGCCTGCTTCCTCCTGGGAGGGTTTCTCTTATGGAAGTATTGGCTCAACTTCCGCGATCTTAAGGCAGCCCAGAAAGGAAGTGCTCGCTTTACGACGTTCCGAGAGCTGAAACAGCAGTATCGGGACGTTCCAGACCGCAAAGAGACGTACACCGGATCCGGTGGCGTCCCGGTCGGTCGCTATCGTGATCGCCTCTACATCGATGACAGTGACGTCAACAATCTCGTCATCGGGACGACCCGATCCGGGAAAGGCGAGACGTTCGTCTTCTCGACGATCGATCTCTACAGCCGTGCCGAACGGCAAGCGAGTTTAATCATCAATGATCCGAAAGGCGAACTGTTCGCTGCCTCCAAAGAAACACTCGAGGCACGTGGGTATCAAGTCGAGGTCCTGAATCTGATGAACCCGTCTCAATCGATGTCCTATAACCTGTTGCAGCTGACGATCGACGCTTACCTGGACGAGAACTACTCCCTCGCCCAACAGTATGCGCGTTCGGTCGCCTACATGCTCTACCATGATCCGAAAGCGAAGGATCCATTTTGGAGCAATTCCTCGACGGACCTCTGTACCGCCTTGATTCTTGGACTTTGTGAACAGGGGAAACACGAACCGGAGAAAATCACGATGTATAACGTCGCCCTGATGCTGTCCGATCTCGGATCTCGGATAGTCACGGATGACATGGGACAGGAACAATCGGCGCTCGACGCCTTCTTCGCGTCGTTCCCAGAGAATCATCCGGCACGCATGCAGTATGCGACGCTTCATTTCTCCGGTGGCCAGACGCGCGCCAGTATCCTGGCGAACACGAATGCCAAACTTGGGATCTTCACTCTTGATGCGACGGCACGATTGACGGCACAAAACTCACTCGACATGAAGCTGATTGGCTTCAACCGCTGGATTCGTGGACGTGCCCTCCCCTTGTCACGACTGTCCTTCTGCTTTCCGAGCGGAAAACAGCTCGCCTTGACGACGGACGACGATGGGAGTTTCGTGCTGCATCATGAAGAAACACTCGATGTCGGATCTTCCATCACAGTAGAAAGTGAAGGGCAAAAGTACACCGTGGCACTATCGGGTTGGAAGGACGAGGTGAATGGGATCTTCGACGGTACGACCGATGCTCCGATCGACATCCGTGAGATCCGCCAACATCCGCGTCCAGTTGCCGTTTTCCTGATCGTCCCGGACTACGATCCGACGTTAAACGTCATCGCCTCACTGTACGTCAAACAAGTCTATACCTCACTCGCTCGTGTCGCCTCGCAAGCGACGAGCGGACGTTGTGAACGCCAGGTTATCTTCCTGCTCGACGAATTTGGGAACATGCCAGCGATTGAAGGGATGGCGAACATCATCACCGTCTGTCTCGGTCGGAACATTCGTTTCAACCTCGTCATCCAGTCCTACGCGCAACTCGAGAACCTTTACGGAGAGGATTGGAAGACAATCGACGGGAACTGCGGAAACACGCATTACCTACTGACAGCAGATGAATCAACAGCAGAACTAATTTCGAAGAAACTCGGCGAGCAGACAATCGTCACGAAGTCGCGTTCCGGACAGACCTTCTCACTCTCGAAATCGAAGACGGAAAGCGTTGATGGCCGACGCTTGCTGACGGCAACAGAAGTGATGGGATTGAAGGAAGGCGAGATGCTGATCATCCGTGTCATCAAACGACAAGATAAACAAAAGAAACGGATCCAGTCCTATCCCCTCTTCCTGACTGGACGGACGGCGATGAAATACCGCTATGAATACTTAGCGGATGACTTTAATACAGAACGTTCCATCAACGATCTCGTGATTCCATGCGCGCATGCCCATCTCGACCTGAATACGCTCCGAATCCCGTTCCAACTCGGTCCCTCAGTGGCATCGAAGAGCATTGAGACGAAAGAGGAGACATCTGATGCAACAGAATGGCGTGTCTGTGAGGTTCTGCAACCGAAAATCCTGCGCTCCATCTTCGAGACGACAGAATACGACACCCTATCTATCACTGTGTTCGAGCAAGGCATTACGGATAAAACGATTCCTGTGACGGACAACCAGCGCCACTTTTTGAAGACGATCATCAGTAAACGACTTGAAAAACTTCGTCATGGCGTCTAAGGAGGGCATCATATGACAGAACTGACACGCACCGAACGCGTCCAGCGCGAACTCCGGGTCATCGCGACCATCATCAAGGAGAACAAGAAGCGCCTCCGTCGTGGTGAAGTTTTAAACATCCAGACCCAAGATGGCTTTTTAGTCGTATTTGAGGAAGAAGACCCAGACTCAGGCGACCGAAAAACTGTTACGCTTATAGACACATTCGATTTCCGGGTCCACGTCAGCAATGATGACCTGACAGGTCCGGAACAAGTGTCATCATAGGAAAAGGGGTGGAGGCATGCAAACGAAACGAGTACTCTCCGGACTATTGATTTCCTCTGCGTTACTTTTAGTCGGTTGTAGTGAAAAGAGTGAAGCGAAGTCTTTTAAACAAGTCTCTGTAAAAGAAATAGATCAGTTGAAAGACAGTAATAAAAATGAGTTCATACTTGTCGATAGCGACAGCAAAGCAGAATTTGAGTCTTATGTAGATAAAGTGAAAGAAGTCGCCGAAAAGGAGGAAGTACAAGTAAAATTGTTTAATCCTTTTCAACCTAACGGGAAAGACTTAGAAGATCGTGCAACAGATGATCATGGGGAATTAAAGGGTGGTCGCCTTTATAAGTTGCAGGATGGTAAATTCGTCAGTTCTCTAGACCTTACGACGTTAAGTGATAACACGCTCGAAGATGAAGTAACTTCTTTCATTGATTAAATAGGCAGAGAAAGGAGGGCCATCATGGCTAATGGAGATGTAGCATCCAAACTAGAAGAATTTCAAGACTTATTAAGCATCAGTGATTTGGTAAGCGATGCGCTTCGTTCTGTTGGTTGGCTTTTCGTTAGAGGTCTCTCCTTCATCATCGATGGTCTTGAACAGATTACGAATGACATACTTCTCCTAAAAACATTCTTTAATAATCCTCAAGTGGTTGAATTCGTTCAGACGATTCAACCATTTTTATATGTTATTTTAGCTGGTAGCTTTTTATTTACCGGTTACTTGATGATTTTTCAGAAAAAATTTGATCGAGAAGGCTTTTTAATTAATCTGTTCATCACGCTGTTAGTTTTAGGGTTACTGTCTCCTACGATGGTAAAAACAAGTGAATTTACGGACACTGCCATTACAAGCTTCAATCAAGATGGCATGTATGAAAATCAGGATCATACTTTATCACAATCAGTGCTTCAAAAAAATGTACATGATTTAGTCGAGTATGATAAAACCGCTTTCGAAGATACGAAAATTAAAAAAACGAACTCCATTCCAGCAAGTCAAATTAAGAATATAGACATCAATGATGTATTTGATAGCGATGAGTACCGATTGAGTAAAGAAGGTGAAGACATTTCACAAAACAAGCTAGCTTGGAATGGGAAAGAAATGACTGAAATTGAATTAGATCAAAGTGGCGTTGAATGGAACAATCAATATTACTATCGGTATCACCCGAACTGGCTGACAATCCTCGTCACACTTGGAGTGATGGGCTTTACTCTCTTCTCGATTGCCTATAAGCTGGCTCGACTCTCGTTCGAGTTGGCTTTTAATTATGTCTTGGCGATTTTGATAGCACCTGCTGATCTACACAGCGGACAAAAGACGAAGAAGGTCATTCAAAGCATCTTGAACACCTTTCTCGTCATCATTCTGATCTTCGTTTCGATCAAACTCTATACGATTGGAACGGCATACCTGGCCGATACACTGGACGGACTCGCTTATTTGATTGCGTTGATTGCCTTCTCTGCCGCTTTGATTGATGGACCAAACATGGTCGAACGTCTCTTCGGGATTGATGCCGGTCTGAAGCGTGGTTGGGGTGTCGCACTCGGTGCGTATGCTGTCGGGAAAGGAACAGCGAAAGCGGGCGCTCGTGTCGCCGGTCAGACGATGAAGATGGCATCACACCCTTCCACTCCTTCTGTATCGGAAGCAGCGAGTACGAAATTGCCACCGAATCCGCCACCGAATGGCGGTACACCCGCGAGTCGTCCAGATCGTTCGCCTGAAATTGTTCAGAATCCATCACAAGCACAAGAGCGGACATCTCGTCCAGCAGAACCAGAGAATCAACAAATCGAGTCAGTTGAGATGTCAATGCATGGTACGGCGCAAGAGGCTCAGACTGCGGCAGCATCACCGGAATCCATTCCACATCGTCCAGACTCTGACTCACAAGCAAAACCTGTGCCATCGACTTCGCAATCGACAATACCTGCTACGCAACCGAAGATGTCCAATATGTCGTCGAATGAACAACAGGTTACTTTACCTGAGGAGCTCGAAGCGCCTGAAATGCCTACGACATCTCATCAGGTCACACAGTCTCCACAGACTTCCGAAGTAAATCGCAATTCTGTTACTTCTTCAGCGAATTCGACACCATTCGACAAAACGACTACTAGTGCGTCCGCTCATTCTGTGGAAACAACAGAGAATGTGTTACCGAACGTCACATCATCTAACTCTTCCAGTGGATCACCATCCATCAGTGAATCATCGCAGGAGACATCATCCGGAACGCAACGTCAGCGAAAATCAATCTATCAGACACTCGAGACCACGACACAAAAAGAACTCAAGCATGTCGAACAAGCCCAGACGCGCGTGACGCAGGAATCGTCCCGGATGTACTCGACAGATATTCCGCGTCCAGATCCGAAAAAGGAGTGAGAATATGCAACAGCGCCAATACCGGATTCCGAAAGAAGTCACGACCGAACTGAAAATCAATAAGATGCTCTACCTCTATGATTTACTGTTTCTCGTCGCCTTGATCATCGTCCGGTTGATCGCCCTGCCGTTCATTCCGTACGTCTTGCATCTCCCATTCACGTGCTTCCTCGTCGGCTTCGGACTCTTTCTCGTCATCCGACCGACAACGAATCCGGAAAAGCGGATGGTCCACGTGCTCTATTACGCACTGATCAAGAAGAAAGACACCTATATGGCGTTGGCCGACCGGAATGAATCTTCGAAAGGAGCGTGATCAGATGAGTTTATCGGAAGATACACGATTGAAAACAAGTCCCATGACCGATATCGCATGGCTCGACGAGGTTCAGTTGACGACACCACCAACACGCAAGGAGAAGCGTGTCCGCATCCCGCCGTCTGTCGCCTCCATTTTGCCGATTATCGACTCAACGGCGCTCGATGTTCTCGAGATGCAGGACGGGACGTTTTGCGACATCATTCAACTGACTTCAAAGGATATTTACGGACTATCTGAGACGGAGAAGGACCATGATATCTTCTCCCTCGCCTATCTCTTACAGGCATATATCCATCCATTGAAGGTGATCCCGCTCAATACACCGCTTAATCTAGAAAAACAGAAACAACGAATCGAGCGACAGCTGCGGCAGAATCAGATTGCCGCCTATCGTCCGTTTCTTCAAAAGAAGAAACAAGAACTGATCTACCTTGAGGAGCATCGCACGAATCGCGATTATCTCCTCTTTTTTTATGCGCCGGACGAGGCAATGCTCCGGGAACGGAAGCATCAATTGACGAAACTCCTTCGACGTAGCAACCCGATGGTCGAACTGACGATCGAGCAGAAAATCCATGTATTGTTCCAACTGCACAACCCGAATACGAAACCGACCCAGGACGGAAAGGAGTGATGACGTCATGTGGCGTACACGTTTTCTACGAAAGCAGGATCCTGAGACAATTAAACAACAGGACGGCTACAATCCGACATTCGTCCAAGCGATCCAGCCGCAAGGCGGACTCCGCTTCGAACCGAACTATGTCCGGACCGGTGACGGTTATCTCGCCTGCCTCCATGTCTATAAGTATCAGTCGACCGTCTATGATTTTTGGCTCGAGCCAATCCTTAACCTGCCCGGTGTCCTGACGACGCTCGACATCGGGACGGCGGACAAGCGAGAGATGATCCGGACAATCAACAAGTCGATGGCCGAGCAGAATACGCGCTTCGAGAATGCGAAAGATAATGTCGACCGGATTGATGCGCGCGAGACGTATAAGGAACTGAACGAACTCTACGAACAGATCACGCAGGGCGAAACGATGAAGTATCTGCACCTCCGACTCTACGTCAAAGCGAAGACACTCAACGCACTCGAACGACAAGTCCAGGACGTGATGGAGGAACTGGAAGCGCGGAACTTCCGTGCTACTGTCTTCCTCAACGAACAGGAGTGGGAATGGCAGAGCCTCTTCCTCAGCTATGAGCAACAGCAAAAGCTACCAAACCGCCGTCGTGGGAAAGAGATTCCATCGCTCTCGATCGCGGGTGGTTATCCGTTCCACTTCACGTCGCTACAGGATCCGACTGGGACCTACTACGGGACGACCGACACGAACGGGAGTGTCATCTTCGATCTGTTCCATAAGGATAAGCAACGGAAGTTTTATAACGCCTTGATGATTGGGAAGATGGGTTCCGGGAAGTCGACACTGCTCAAGAAGACGGTCCTCGATCAAGCGATCAAAGGCAATCACGTCCGGATTTTGGACGTGACAGGGGAGTTCTCCGACCTCGTGCGGCAACTCGGCGGAAAAGAGATCGCACTCGACGGTTCCGCTGGACGAATCAACCCACTCCATGTCTATAAGACGGTGACACATGCCGATGGAGCCGCAGACGAAGCCCTCTCGTTCATGCAACACCTGTCGAAGATTGCTGTCTTCTATCATTACATCAATCCGGCAGCCTCACAGGAAGAAGCGAACGAGTTCGAGATTCTGCTCCGTCAGCTCTATCTGGAAAAGGGACTCTGGAATGAGGACGGTGACGCCCCAATCACGACGCATCCAGCGAACACCTATCCTGTTTTCTCCGACTTCTTAGCGCTGGTTCGCTCCGAATTGTATACGGACGCAATGCGGACATCGATCCGCGAGACCATCAGCACGAACCGTGTCAGACGGCTCGAGAACATCGAACTCGCAATCACGAACCTCGTCCATAACTACGGCAACATCTTTGACGGACATTCCTCGATCGAGCGGTTCGATGAGGAAGCGATTGTCTCGTTTCCCTTACGCAACCTGACGAACTTAAAGGACGAAATCTTTCAGGCACAGGTCTTCAACCTGATGAACATGCTCTGGGACGGGATGATCCTCAACGGTGCCGGGCAACTTCGGAGCTACAACCAGGGCGAGTTGTTGATTGAGGATGCCTTCAAGTATCTGATCGTCATCGATGAGGCTCATCACTTAATCAACACGCGCGATATTGCGCAACCGGCGATTCTATACCTGCAACAGTTCATGCGCGAAGCGCGGAAATACTTCGGCGGCATCTTCTTCGCTTCCCATTTGATTACGGACTTTGTTCCGACCGGTTCGAAGTCGGAGAACGCCGAGAACGTCAAGACCCTGTTCCAGCTGACGCAGTATAAGTTCATCGGCGAGCAGGATGCCGAGAGCATCCCGACGATCCAGACCGTCTTCGACGGACAACTGACCGAGAGTGAGACGCGGTTGATTCCGTCGCTCGAAACTGGTCGAATTGTCCTTAGTATCTCCGGTGTGAAGACGTTGATCTTCGATGTCGATGTCTCACCCGAGGAGCTGACCTTGTTCGGAGGTGGTGCCTGATGTGGAGTACGGTCCGGCAATCGGCATGCGTCGCCGTCCGGATGAAGTGGCGACTCTTGACCTTGAAATATCGTTTGATTGCGCTTGGTATCGCGCTACTATTGTTGCTTCTGATTATCATCGTCGCAGGCATTCTCGATGCGTTGACCGAGATCGAGAACGATCAGGCGACCGAGACACCGATTGCTTATTCGGACGCGAGTCTACAAGTCAGTGATGACGTCTTACAATATCGCGAGACAATCGCACGCGAATTAAAGAAGCAACAACTCGAGGCACAGACGAACGTCGTCCTCGCCTTGATGATGCAGGAAAGCGGTGGACGTGGGAATGATCCGATGCAAGCCAGTGAATCAAAGTGCGGACTGATCGGCTGCATCACCTCTCCCGATGAGAGCATTCGTTATGGGGTGAAACACTTCGCATCCGTCTTCCGACAAGCGAACCAAGACGTCAAGTTGACGCTCCAGAGTTACAACTTCGGGAGCGGCTTCATTGATTACGTCCAAGAAAAAGGTGGACGCTATACGAAAAAACTTGCAATCTCTTTTTCACAGATGATGTACCAACGCGTCAAGAAAAGTGGCATCTATCAATGTCATCGTCCGAGCGCGATCGAGCATCAAGCCTGTTACGGTGACATCGAATATGTCGATGCCGTCCTCCGGTATCTGACGCCGACGGTACTGGCAGAAGGCAAGACGGGACCGATCAAAGGGAAGCTTCATGCGCCCCTCGACATCCCGCTTCAGATGACGTCGGGATTCGGATCACGGGTCGTTTTCGGAAAGACGGACGTTCATACGGGCATCGACTTCAGTTGTCACGATACCGATACCGTCCACGCCGTCCGCTCCGGTACCGTCACGTATAGCGGCTTACGCGGACCTTATGGGCAGCTCATCCAGATCAAACAAGGAGAATGGATCACTGCCTACGCCCACCTTTCCGCGCGCCAAGTCAAGACGGGTCAGAAGATTGAAGCCGGTCAAGCAATCGGGATATGTGGATCGACCGGTCGATCGACGGGCAACCATCTGCATATCGAATTCAAAACCAGCGACTGGTCTGGACACATCGATCCGGCACCACTGTTTTCGCTATAAGGAGGGATGCACCATGGCATTGACGAGTCGTCATCTCCTGTGGCTCGTGTTGTTCTGTCTGCTGCTATCGATCAGTGCCAATGTCTATCAATATCGTTCAATGGCATCAGATAGACCGCATCGAATCGAAGAGAAAGCTGAGAAGAATGTGTTACCAAAAACGACGGTGTCAGATCCACCCATCTCGACTGACAAACAAGAGCAAGAACAGAACTCGACCATTTCTAAGACCGCAGAACGCTTCATCACGTTCGCCTTCACATGGGAAGACGGAACCTATCCGACACGCAAACGTCAAGCCGGTCAGTATATGTCGGAGTCCCTCAAACGGACGGTGTTCGCGAGTAGCGGAAGCGATGACAAGTTCACTGCTTCCGTTTCTGAGATCGAAGTCTTTCTGAACCGTGACGATCCGAAACATTGCCTTGTCCGCTTCAAACGGACGTTAACAATCGATTCAAACGGTTATGAAGAGACATCCGATGAGCTGGTCGAACTGACGTTTACGAACCAAGATAGTCGTTACATCGTCGACCAAATGAAGAGTCTCAAGTCGTCAGGGGGTGTTTAAATGCAGACAGGAAAACGAAAGACGTTGACCCGTGACTGGTCTCGCTTGTATCTCGGAACAGGGATGTTTTTCTTAATCGGCTTTCTGTTTTTCGGTTTCTCTTCACTCTTCTTTGCTGAAGAACAACCGATCAATGCGACGCCGATTGGTGAAGAACAACGATTGACGAATGGTCAGACCGTCACGCTTCTTGACTGGTCGCATGATGAGGAGCGGAAACAGATGCGTGTCCGCCTCCAGTTCGATCAACCCCAAGACTACGCGACGAAACTTGTCGCGCACGTCGCTTACAAGGAACAACCGACGGATGAGAAGCGCGTCCACATCGTCTACCACCAGGACGAGCACTATGTCTTCGAAATCGAAGATGTACCGCGCGACTTTGATCAGCTAGCCCTTCGCTTATATGTCATTGAATCTCAACAGTCACTCGAGAAGCTGAGTGCTACAAAGAGAGAAGAGGCGCTCGTCGAATCACTTTATATGGATCAGCGACGTGTCTTAAGGACATCACTTTCTACTCAACAAGCGAACGATTATGCACAACTTTTTCTCGCTGACGAGCACGTGCAAAGTCAAAAACGGATCAAGAAAATGAAGCGCGAACAGATGGAGCAAGCTTCTCTCATCCAGAAAATCGAACAGGATATCGAGACGAAACAAGCCACCTTACCCGACCTGACACTCGATGAACAAGTCGAACGTGAGGACGAGATTTTCAATCTGAAGCAGGATAAAGAGGACGCACTGTTACGACAAACGGAATTGAAAAAACAACTCACGCAAGAAGAAAAAAGACAAGATCAACTACGCATTAAAGCACGTGAACTGAAATGGTAAGGTGGCACACGCCGTGCCAAAATACCGTTTTTAGTGGCACGCGGTGTGACCTTTTTGCGATTTTGATGATATCAGGGAAACACTAGGCTCCGCCTAGGCTAGCACGCTTCGTGATAGCAGTTTCCCCTTATGCTCTTTTTTCACGGTTTTAGGTCCATCTCTGTTTCTACGGTTTCTAAGTTTTGATTGGAGACAACTCATTTTTTCTGTTTGATTGAATAAAAAAACGAGCATCGCAGCTCGTTGAATTCGCTCCATGATTAATTTTTAAACGTCTCAAATACTTTAAACATGACATAAAACGAACCGAAGCTACAGGCTAATCCGAACAAAGCGAGTGTCCAAACCGTCATCCTCAATTCCCCCTTTCATCCTTATACATGATTTGGGAGAGCGAGGTTTCAACAAATGGAAATTTTTCTTAATTCACTCTTATCTGATCTTTATTCGATTAATGGACGTCACTCATATTTGGTGAATCAGATTCACGTGTGCGCGTTCTCGAATACATGTTTTTCAGGAGTTCGATGATCAAGGAGACGATCAAGGCTTCTCCGAGTGTATAACTATGTTCGATGATTGACTGCATGTAGTTCCCTCCGTTCTTCGTCTGGGTAGTATTACCTTTCTCACTTCTAATGACAGGAAGAACGGTCGAATTGTTCGGAAAGAATTTCATTTTTTTAGAAAGCCGAGACTTACTTTCCTAAAGGAAGGAGGTAAAGAGATGGATCTCTTGATTCGCGACATCGACTCCGTATTCGTCAAACAACTCGACGAGCAGGCGGAGAAACAGATGTGTTCCCGACAAGAATTATTGAAAGGATTACTGACTACTTGGTGCGTAGACGGCATCCAGTCGACACAGGTTGCGCGCCTCGAACGACAACTCGAAGCGAACACGTTACACCTAAAGCGGAGTGCAACAGAACTTGAACAATTGACCAAACTCTTTCGTGAGGTGATGCAGGATGACTAACGTTCCTGGTGTCATCATCAAGTCGAAGTTCAAACTCCCTCAAACAATCCGACGTGCGCGTCGCTATACGACGTACCTCAGTTACATCGATCGACCGGAGACGAAAGCACGGTCGCAACAGTTTGAGAACTATCACGATTATATGGAGGATGAACTGAAATCGAGCGGTCTGTTCACAGCGACGCAAGACCGATTGAGTGCGATTGAACGAGAGCAATTGCGTGAAGTCTTTCGACGGGCACAAGAGAACGGCAGCATCCTGTGGCAAGATGTCATCTCTTTCGACGAAACCTGGTTACAAGAAGTCGGTGTCAAAGAAAATCACTACATCGATGAGCAACGTTTGATGCAGGCGACAAGGAATGCCACCAATTTGATGATCGAAAAGGAACAGATGCTGCATGCGACATGGACTGCTGCGATCCATTACAACACGGATAACATTCATGTCCATGTTGCGACGGTCGAGACGGTTCATCCGCGCGAACGGGGCAAGCGCAAACCGAAAACGATCGAGAAGATGAAGGCACAAGTCGTCCATACCCTTGCCGATCGAACACGTGAACAAGAGAAACTGAATACCTTCATCCGGGAAGAAGTCCTAGCCCACAAACGAAATCGTTCGACGACGTCCGCTTCGAATCGAATCCTGCATCCGGAACTCGTTCGGCAGTACAAAACGATTCAGAAACAATTACCGGACGACAAGCGGCAGTGGTATTACAACATGAACGGCATGCACGAACTGCGTCCTTCACTCAATCAATTTACCGACACGTATCTTGCGACCTACTTCGAGAAAGAGCACAGCGAGTTTAAACAACAACTCGATACCGAGGTCGCATTCTACGAGCGAAGTTATGGATCGGCATCCCAAGCATCGGCTTATCGAAAGACGAAAGAACAGGATCTCTACACACGGATGGGAAATGCCGTCCTGTCCGAGATGCGTGAGTCGTCCAAGCCACCTCAGAAGCTTGCGAAGAAAGCTGCATCCTCACCCAAACAAAGAATCCGGTCAGCGTTTCGACGTGAACGGATCATGCAAGAGACGCTTTATCGGATCGGACGACACATGAATGATGAGTGGGACCACATCAAGAACCAGCATGCTTTTGAACAACTCGAACAGGAAGTCCAACATGAAAGGTAAGGTGAAATGGGATGGAAGAGACGAAGCAAGTCCGGATCCGGCTGAGTGCCGTAACCGCTGAATTTTTAGAGGAGTATCGTGAGAGAGAACGACTGTCAGGAATCGGTCCGGCAATCGATCACATCATCCGCGACTATCAAGAGATGATCAAGAAGCAATGGGATTTGAACTATATCAATCGTTCCGTATCAAAACAGATCGAACAAGAGTTGACCACGTTCTGGGAAGAACAAATCACAAAAAGTCTCTCTCCGTTACGAAAGAGCGTCCACCAGACGGACCTCCAGACACAGGTATTGATCGAACTGGTACAAGCCTTGATGCAGACGGAGAGTATCGAGGATATCATCCCGACGACCGAATACCGTCCTTCGTTCCTTGAGACAGCGGAGACGGCCGTCAAATCACGGATCGAACAACGAAAGCAGCATAAGCATTCCGATGAGGAAAGGATGACCCACAAATGAGACGACTAGAAGCTTTCACACTCGCAACGTTTCTCGAACTGCAACCGACCCACGTCACAGTCTTGATTCATCAAGCGCGATACGACATCCCTGTCTCATATGACGAATATTCGTTCCTTGCGATCCTGCAAGAAGAGCCTCTGTTGTTGCTACCGGTATCACGTGATCGTCGTCATCTACTACTGGATCGACTTGCTACCGACCCGATGGTTTTAGAAGAGTTGAACGACTTTGAAGGTGCTGCTGATTCATCCGTTTCGTCTGAAGGAGCGTGAGACACATGGCATATAAGAAGAAAACACGTGAGGATTATCAGAAGGAAGTACAAGCGTTGACCGACAAGATGGAGACGCAGCTCGCTTCTCACTTCGTCAGTCAGGAGAGCATCAAGGAACATCTCAACTTCATGAGCCGGTTCCATCGCTACTCGACTCGGAACATGTTACTGATAGAGGAACAGTTCCAAGGCGCACATGCTGTCGGTTCTTATGCGTATTGGGAAAAGCAAGGTGTCCAGGTCCAAAAAGGAGAGAAAGGCATCAAGATTTTCGTGCCCTCCCCTGTCACCTTCATTAAACGAGAAAAGGATTGGGTTTCATGGAAGGACGCGACGAAGACAGAGCAAAAACGTGCGAAGGAAGGTGCTCTTCCGATACGCAAAGCAATGTATTACAAGATCGGTCATGTCTTTGAGTACACGCAGACCGATGCTCGTGAGAAGGGTCTCGAAGTCTCCGAGCTGTTTGCTTCGTATCATCGGAACGGTTCAATTCGTGAAGCAGAATCATTTCGCCGTGCGTTGAACGGGATTGCTGAGACACAAGACGTGACGTTACTTGATAAACCGTTGAATGAGCTTGGTACAGCGAAGGGATGCTTCTATCCAGATTTAAACGCGATTGCCCTGAATCCACGGAACTCGGACATCGAGAATGTCACCGTCATGATCCATGAACTCGCGCATGCGAATCTGCATAACACAGAACGAAACGAAGAGCGTGGAATCGAGTTGAATCCGCACGAGAAGGAATTCCAAGCGGAGATGGTCGCCTACACGGTTGCAGCTCATTTTGATTTTCCGACAGATGAGTTTTCGTTATCGTACCTCGCCAGTTGGACACAAGGGAAAGACTTACGCGATAAAGAAGACTTGTTGTACGAAGTCCATCAGACATCTGGTCACTTCATCCGCGAAATCCATACTTCGCTCGAGCACGAACAAGTACTTGAACGGGAAGCATCGCCTCTCAAGATGATCGAACATATAGAGAACGTTGCACAAATTACAGATCAAAGGATGCCATTAGCCGAACGACTCGAGCGGATCATGCAGCACACACCGGAGAATGTCGGAGCTTACTTGACGAGCATCGCCAAGCAGGACACGCAGCAAGACCTATCAACGTTTGACGAACCGATGATGCTCGTCCATGGGTCGACAGACTTCTTCGAACCGTTCGCGAAAGCCAATGACCGTGACTTCGACGAACACGAGACGATTGCCTATACATTGGTTATTCCTGGAGAAGAACCGATCAGTCAACACTTCCAGGGTCTTGAGGAAGCCAGTAGCCCGTTACATCATATCCTTAAAACAGAGGTCGTCAGCAAAGAGACAGAGCAAGTACTTGAGAACGCATGGTATGACGAGATGATTTCGACGGAAGACCGCGACTTAGAAAAAGTGAGAAAGATTGTGACACGTCACTTTAAAGTACCCGAACAGGATTTCCGAAGTCGCTAAAAATACATCTTATTCCCTTTTAAAATCAAGTACTATAAAGGAGCAGGATAAAACTGACAATATAGGTGAGATGGAGGAATGGTCATGAATAATAATCAAGCGATAGCTTATGCCATCATCGCAATGGCGCAACTCGGCTATACACGTGAACAGATCGAAAAGGTTCAAGCGAGTATGCTGTCTGAGATGGATTGGTCGGATGAAGAAACAGCAGAAAAGAAAGCAGCTACTATCTTAAAGGGATAAAACAAAACAGCAACATCGCTTTAAAAAAAAA
>NZ_CP022238.1:0-406323 GCF_002214325.1 Exiguobacterium sp. N4-1P | reverse complement strand
GTTTAATAAAAGCACCCTTAACGTATTAAGCTGCTATGAGATGGCTTCGGTATTGTACCGGAGTCATCTTTTGTAGTTTCCATTGTCTTCGTTCGCTATTGTAATAATCAATGTAAGCATCGACCATAGCGCAGACCTCATCGAGGTCAGATGCTAATTGATAATCGACATAATCTTTCAAGTGCCCAAAGAATGATTCCATCGGGGAATTATCCAGGCAGTTTCCTCGACGTGACATGGATTGAAGCATCCCCATCTCACGAATCCGTGCTTGATAAGCAGGATGCGTATAATGGAAACCTTGATCGGAGTGTATCATGGCTTCCGGATGTGTATTCCCTTGAAGTCGTTCTGCGAGTTTATTCGTCGTATGACATCGACGCCTTGGGTCAGAATTTTGTAGAAGATATCTTCAAAAATCGTCGTGTCTTGGAAGCGTCGGACATAGTTTTTTCCGAAGGTTGAAAAATGAGGAACCTTTTCATCCAATCCAAGTCCTAGGAACCAACGATAGGCGACGTTCGTTTCGATTTCTTGGATCGTCTTCCGCATAGAAGGAATACCGAATAAATATTGAAGAAGAGCCATCTTGATTAAGAGAACAGAATCCACGCTAGGTCCTCCGTTATTTTCACAGTACAACTTTTCAACCAATGGATAGATGAATTGAGAGTCCATCACCTGATCGACCTTGCGAACCAAGTGGTCCGCAGGAACCAATTGTTCGAGTGTGACCGTGATGTTTTCAGAACGATGGGGTTGATTTCGTTTTCCCATCATGGGAAACCCTCCTTCGTGGTATATTTCTTTTACGTTATAATATGAAAGAAAGCTAAAAAAGCCTCGATTTCCAATCTAATCGCTTCCTAGTGGAAAGCAAACAGGAGCGACCCTGCAGTGAAGCGAAGCGGCGCGATGTTTGCCACAGGAAGACGATTAGGGAGGAAAGAGAGAGCAAAAAAAGATGGGAGATCACATTCAAGTGACCTTCCATCTAGTTTGTCTACACGCTGTGACGTGTCTCAAGACACGTCTTGCTCGAAGGCGATTCATCTCCTACCTGCGCTGGGCTTCGCCCTGAGACGCTTAGAGGTGGGAGTATTCTCGCCTGATTTTGATAAACGGCAACTAAACGTTTAAGATACCTCTGATTCGGCTAAAACATAATTAGAGCAGAATAGAGAATTGGAGATGATGAACATGTTGTCAGCGAAACAAATCGAGGAATTCAAAGAACGTCTACTTAAGGAAAAAGATAAAACGGAATCGAACATCGAGAACCGTGAAACAGATTACGACGAAGGCGCACTTTCAAGTTATGATAATCATCCTGGAGATTCAGGTGACGAATTATTTTTACGGGAACGGGATCAAGCGATCACGGATTTAGAAACAGACATGTTATCTGACGTCGATCTTGCCCTAGAAGCAATCGAAGAAGGCACGTACGGAATCTGTAAGGTATGTGGAAAAGAAATCGAGCTAGAGCGTCTCGATATCATTCCTGAAACACTCTTATGCATTGATGATGCGAAAGAAGAAGCTGAAAAAAATAGCTTGAATGAGCAACAACGACCGGTCGAAGAGGATGTACTCGATCCATCTGTTACAGCGACGGGAAAAGATATTGATGGAGATACGGATGGCTTTAGTAAAGTCAGTGACTTCGGAAACTCAGACTCGCCGTCAGATAATGAAGATGGCATCGACACGACGCGTTCATAAGAGGTTGATTAAGAGATGCAAGACAGGGGGCGATAATCGTTTCCTGTCTTGCATTTTTCAATCAAAAAAGTTAACGGAAAATTTTGACTTTTCATACTTATTTGTTAGTATGTACATGAGGGGTTTTTTTACGGGGGACCAAAATGAAAGCGCATACAAAAACTTCTCGGGTTGACCATTTTATTTGAGGGAGGAAAACAGTCATGATTTACGAGATTCCAAACACACAAGGGTCAAAAGTACAGTACAGAGATCGTTATGAAAATTTCATCAACGGGAAATGGACGGCACCCGTCAATGGAGAATATTTTGATGACATCACACCGGTCACCGGGAAGGTATTATGCCAAGTCGCGCGTTCGACAAAAGAAGATATCGAATTAGCACTCGATGCCGCACACGCAGCCAAAGAGGCGTGGGGAAAAACATCGGTCGCGGAACGGTCGAACATCTTAAATAAAATCGCCAATCGGATGGAAGAAAATTTAGAACTTTTAGCCTACGCCGAGACGCTAGAAAACGGGAAAGCCGTCCGCGAGACGTTAAACGCAGATTTACCACTGGCGATTGATCATTTCCGTTATTTCGCCGGTGTCATCCGGGCGCAAGAAGGATCTGTCGGGGAACTTGATAACGATACCGTCGCCTATCATTTTCATGAGCCGCTCGGCGTCGTCGGTCAAATCATTCCGTGGAACTTCCCGATTCTGATGGCCGTCTGGAAACTAGCACCGGCATTAGCTGCCGGAAACTGTGTCGTCTTAAAACCGGCAGAACAGACACCGGCAAGTATTTTACTCTTGACTGAAATGATTGAAGACTTGCTCCCGGCAGGCGTCTTAAATATCGTCAACGGGTTTGGTTTAGAGGCAGGGAAACCACTTGCGTCGAGCAAACGGATTGCGAAAATCGCCTTCACGGGTGAAACGACGACAGGTCGCTTAATCATGCAGTATGCGTCACAAAACATTATTCCCGTTACACTTGAATTAGGTGGAAAATCTCCGAACATCTTCTTTGAAGATATTATGGACGCCGATGACGCCTTTTTCGATAAAGCAATCGAAGGGTTACTAATGTTTGTCTTGAATCAAGGGGAAGTCTGTACCTGTCCATCGCGGGCGTTGATTCAGGAGTCGATTTATGAACCGTTCATGGAGCGGGTACTTGAACGCGTCAAAGCAATCAAACTCGGCAATCCACTTGACGGCGACGTCATGATGGGTGCACAGGCATCGAATGAACAAATGGAAAAAATTCTATCTTATCTAGAAATCGGTAAATCAGAAGGCGCAGAATGCCTGATTGGTGGAGAACGCAATCAGATGGACGGCAATCTTGCGGACGGTTTCTACATCCAGCCGACGATCTTTAAAGGGCACAACAAGATGCGGATTTTCCAAGAAGAAATTTTTGGACCGGTTCTGTCCGTCACGACGTTCAAAACGGATGACGAAGCGCTTGAGATTGCGAACGATACGTTATATGGTCTCGGTGCCGGTGTATGGACGCGCGACATGAACCGTGCCTATCGCTTCGGACGGGCGATTGAAGCAGGACGTGTCTGGACGAATTGTTACCATCAGTACCCTGCCCATGCGGCATTCGGCGGTTACAAGATGTCCGGGATTGGTCGAGAAAATCATAAAATGATGCTCAATCATTACCAGCGGACGAAAAACCTTCTCGTTAGCTATAGCCCGAACAAACTCGGTTTCTTCTAAGCGAAGAAAGGAAGTGTCCGTATGGTCGAACGTGTCCTTGCTACAGCGGCGACGCTCGAGTTGAGTGACAAGTTACGAGCAAAGCATGGACCCCTCATCTTTCATCAATCCGGGGGGTGTTGTGATGGCAGTTCACCGATGTGCTTTGCGGAAGGGGATTTATTTCTCGCAGATCACGATTTATTGATTGGGACGATTGGCGGCTGTCCATTTTATATTCATGAAGATCAGTATACGTATTGGAAACACACGCAACTCCTCATCGATGTTGTCGATGGGCGCGGTGGCATGTTTTCGCTTGAAGGGGTCGAAGGGAAACGTTTTCTGACCCGATCCCGTGCCTTTACGGATGAAGAGTACGCTACACTTCAGACTGACACTAGATGACCCCCTTTAAAACATCTGAAACTGCTTCGCGTGAGAGATGTCACCGAGGCAGTTTTAGGTGTTTTTTCATTTGCTGTGTGAGGGGAACGTTAGCACGAAATTTGGTTTCTCTATGCGAAGAGCGGTATAATAAAAGCAACATTTTTTAAAAGGAGGTCTTGTTGATGGTTGAGTTTACACGATTGACGTCCATTGATGCCGTGCAGTCCTGGTATTCGGTTCAGGGTGCTAGTTTTTTATACGTCTCAAGCCCGAATTGTTCCGTCTGTGAATCCTTGTTCCCACAAATCGAACCCATCATGTTGGAACACCCAGAAATTCGATCGGCGCGTGTCGATGTATCGGACGTTCCCGAAATTGCAGGAGCGTTATCCATTTTCACCGCCCCTGTCTTACTTTTGTTTTTAGACGGAAAAGAGATGCACCGCGAGGCACGAATCGTCCCAATCGAACGATTCCGTCGACGTGTGGAGCAGATTGGTGAATTTGTAAAATCAGAAATCATCGATTTAGAAAATTAATCGTTAACTGAAGGAGGAAGAAGATGAGGTATCCATTTTTCGGCTGGACAGGGCAAACAATTGGTATAACAGCATTATCTTCCGGCTTACCTGATGCGCTCCATCCTTTACTCGAAGAATCCAAGTTACGTTTAGAGGACCGGCAGATGGAGACGATGATTGGTGATACGGTTTGGACACAAAAGAAAGCACAGAGTACAACAGCAGCGGTTCGGGCATCTGAATTGATGCAGATGTTCCAAAACCCAGATATCGATGCGATCCTGCCGCCGTTTGGTGGCGAACGCGCCTTGGATGTATTACCGCATCTAGACTTTTATGAACTGCCGGTGAAATGGTTACTCGGATATTCAGATACGAGTACGGTCTTGTTCGCAATTACCGTAAAAACGGGGATTGCGACAGCACATGGTCCGAACGTGCTTGAGTTGAGAAGTGAAGAATGGGACGAGACGACAGCTGCTTGGCGTCGCGTGCTTGCAACACCGCGTGATGGTTCCGTGACCCAGTGGATGTCGACAAGGTTTCAAACAGCCTGGAATCACGACGTCCGCCCTGAGCGCTTTATGTTCCATTTCGATCAACCGACGGAATGGAAAACTCTGAATCCATCCATCACTCAGGTGACGGGTCGACTTCTCGGAGGATGCCTCGAAACCGTCCGTCATTTAATCGGTACGCCTTATGGCGATGTCCGTGCATTTCAAGAACAACAACTCGAGGGTGAACCGATTCTTTGGTACTTCGAAGCCTGTGAAGCCAGCGCGACTGATCTTCACCGTTCCTTGATGCAGATGCATCTTGCCGGCTGGTTTGATAACGCAACTGGTATTTTGTTTGGTCGAACAAGCGCAGGGCAGGCAATCGAAGACTATGCATTACTGGATGTCTACCAAATGATTGCAACAGAGACAGGACTGCCGATTTTTTATGATTTCGACATCGGTCATCAGCCGCCCCAATTGACACTCGTCAATGGTGCGACGGCAACAGTGACGCTTCAAGGAAAAGATTCACGGCTTGATATGACATTCAACTAAGGAGATTTCATATGGCGACACGACATTTTCAATCGCTTGGTGCATATAAGCGAATCTACATCAATCCGGAAACACGCCGGATGACGTTACCAGAACCTTTTTATGATGCACTCGGACTGACGGATGAAGTAATGATTGCGCAAGTCGGACAAGTCCTCGTCATGCGCAATCCAGACGAGATGGTCGAGATGGAGACCGAATTATTATCGCAAATCGTTGAAGAAGGATTTGCGGGGCAAGAGCTCATTCGCGAATTCGCTTACCGGAAGGCCCAGCATGAACAACGGTTGCGCCAGCACATATTACAAGATGATCATCCAGAGTCGTCAGCTCAACTAGAAATCGAACTATAACAACGAGGAGTGGGGACCGGATGCGAACAGGTACAAAAATTGGTTTAGGCGTGATTGGTTCAGGGATGCTTGCAGCAAGCTATTACTTTTACGAAATGGCAATCGCAACGAATCCGAAACCTTTCTTGACGAACAACCGTGATTTAAGTGACGAGATGGTCCGATTGATGCAACCGGGTCAGACATGGATTAAGGAACAACCGTTAGAACTCGTCGCGACGCAAGCACATGATGGATTGACGCTTCGCGCACATTACTTACCGCCACTCGTTCCGTCCGATCGAGTCGTCATTCTCGTACATGGTTACGGTGGTGTCGGAACAGACTTAGCAGGATTCGCCTATCTGTATCATCAAGCGGGTTTTCATGTGTTGATGCCGGACAATCGTGGTCACGGAAAAAGTGACGGAAATTACATCGGTTTCGGGTGGCATGACCGGCAAGACTGTCTGCGCTGGATCGACTATTTAGTCGGATGTGTTGGTACGGATTCTTCCATCTTTTTACATGGTGTATCGATGGGGGGCGCGACGGTTTTGATGACGAGTGGAGAGACATTACCTGCTCAAGTCAAAGGCATCATCTCCGACTGTGCTTATACATCAGTCAACGCAGTCCTCGCCTATCAGATGAAACGGATGTATCGTTTGCCGCACTTTCCGTTCCTTGCGATGACGAGTTTATTGACGAAATTAAAGGCTGGTTACTTCTTCAGTGAAGCTTCCGCATTAAAACAAGTCAAAAAGGCGGCGGTACCGATCTTATTCATTCATGGGGATGCAGATACGTTCGTTCCGACATCGATGGTCTATGAACTGTATGATGCTTGCCAAACGAAGAAGGAACTCGTCGTCATTCCGAATGCGGCACATGCAATGGCTTATTTTGAAGCACCCGATCGATACGATGAAGTCGTCGAGGCGTTTGTTCGGCGCGTATTGTCAGCATGACAAATGAAAGTGTATGAAGCGGAAGGAATGGATTGACAAAAATCAGTCCATTTCGTATTCTACAATCATATAAGTCATGTCGTCGTGGCGGAATCGGTAGACGCGCTAGACTCAGAATCTAGTGGTGGCAACACTGTGGAGGTTCAAGTCCTCTCGGCGGCATTTCCATAAGTTGAAGACCTGTTAGTAGGTCACAGACTGTAGACAAACTAGATGGAAGGTCACTTGCATGTGATTTTCTATCTTTTTTTGTTCTCTCTTTCCTTCCTAAGCGTCTTCCTGTGGCAAACATCGCGCCGCTACAGCGAAGCTGCAGGGTCGCTCCTGTTTGCTTTCCACTAGAAAGCGATTAGATCGAAAATCGCGACTTTTTTAGTTTTCTTTCAGATAATTCAGTTTTTTTACCAAAACATGTTTCAAAGGGACCATTATTAAGGAAAATATCCTAATAGAGGGCCGTGCCTTCAAAAGAAGGGGGTAAAAAGTATGAATAAACGTTTTTCTATCTTATTTTTATTGATGGGATGTCTGTTCGTATTAAGTGCGTGTAGCATCGGTTCAAATGATGATTCATCGTCAGAGGACAAAACGTACAAAGTCGGGATCGACGTCACCTATCCACCATTCGAGTACAAGGACGGGGATACGTACAAAGGAATCGATATCGATTTGATTCAAGCGATTGCAGACGACCAAAACTTCAAGATTGAATTTGAAGCGATGGACTTTAGCGGAATCATTCCTGCTCTGCAGGCGGATCAACTCGACATCGCGATTGCCGGGATGAGTATCACACCGGAACGTGAAAAAGTCGTTACCTTCTCTGACCCGTACTTTGAAGCCGGACTGATTCTTGTCGTCAAAGACAACAATGATGACATCAAGTCGGTTGATGATTTAAAAGGGGAACGCGTGGCAGTTAAAAAAGGGACGACGGGGGCAAAGTATGCAACGGATAACGCGGATAAGCTAGGCATTAAAGTTACACAATTCAATGATAGTCCAGCGATGTTCCAGGAAGTCAAAAATGGGAATGCAGCAGCCTTGATTGAAGACTATCCAGTCATCTCGTATGCCAACAAACAACAAAACCTTGGTCTGAAACTCGTGGGAGATCGTTTAAATGGTGATAATTACGGGATTGCCGTCCTTAAAGGGGAAAACGAAGACTTGATGAAAAAAATCAATACAGGTTTAGCGAATTTAAAAGACAGTGGCGAGTACGACGAAATCGTTGATCGTTATTTAAAATAATCACCCGATTGAGTGAATGATGAGGGAGTTGAGCTGCTGATGGAAGTAGCAAAAGCTGCATTTCCGTTTTTCTTAGATGGGTTACAAGTTACCTTATATATCTTTATCATCGCCGTCATCGCAGGATTCTTGATTGGTCTCATCGTTGCCTTGATGCGCTTGTCTCCATTAAAACTTTTAAATGGGATCGCAATCGTTTATATCGATGTGATCCGTGGGACACCGTTCATCGTTCAACTGTTCTTCATTTATTTTGGTTTGAACTCACTCGAATGGTTATCGATGGACCGGATGTACGCGGGGATTTTGACGGTCGCGATCAATGCAGGGGCCTATTTTGCAGAAATCATCCGGGCCGGTATCCAGTCGATTGACAAAGGTCAAACCGAAGCCGCACGATCGCTCGGGATGACGGGCCGTCAAACGATGGTCCAAATCATTTTACCGCAAGCTTTTCGGAGAATGTTGCCGACCATTACGAACCAATCGATCATTAGTTTAAAGGATACTTCGTTGCTCTCGATTATCGGCATCGCCGATTTGACGCAACAAGGACAAGTCCAGCAAGCGACGACGTTTGAACCGTTCATCGTCTGGTCCGTCGTCGGCTTAATGTATTTCGTCATCATCTATCTGCTGTCGATGTTAGCGAAATTCTTGGAACGGAGGTTTACGCTACGATGAGTATCATTCAAGTAGATAACTTAAAAAAGTCATTCGGAAAAAATGAAGTCCTAAAGGATATCTCCGTTGAAGTAGAAGAGAAAGAAGTAGTTTGCGTCATTGGTCCATCTGGTTCTGGGAAAAGTACGTTTCTTCGTTGTCTGAATCGTCTGGAAGACATTACAGGTGGGACAGTCATCATCGATAAGCACAATATTACGGACCCGAAAGTCGACATCAATAAAGTCCGAGAAGAAGTTGGGATGGTCTTTCAGCACTTTAATCTCTTTCCGCATAAGACGGTTTTAGATAATGTTATGCTCGCACCGATTAAAGTCCGTAAAACGGAAAAGGGACAAGCAAAGGAACGTGCGCTTGCATTACTTGATAAGGTAGGGCTCCGCGAAAAAGCGGACAACTATCCTGGAGAACTTTCAGGCGGACAAAAACAACGGGTCGCGATTGCCCGTGCACTCGCGATGAATCCGAAAATCATGTTGTTCGACGAACCGACATCGGCACTTGATCCGGAGATGGTCGGGGATGTCCTTGAAGTCATGAAACAATTGGCGATCGAAGGGATGACAATGATTGTCGTGACACATGAAATGGGCTTCGCCCGTGAGGTCGGAGATCGTGTACTCTTTATGGACGGCGGCTATATCGTCGAAGAAAATGTTCCGAGTGAACTGTTTGATTCTCCGCAACATGAACGGACCCAATCGTTTTTAAGTAAAGTGTTGTAAACGAGGACGCCGGTGCCTGAAAGATAGGCATGGGCGTTTCTTTTCGTGTGCAGAAATGACACTACCGTGAAAGAAATGTTTGTATCATAAATCACTGATGCTGACATCATAAGAAAAACTTATACATTTAGCACAGAGAAATTGGGAATTCGAAACGCACTGGGGCTTAAGAAGTAGTAAGATAATAACTAAGGCAAACACTTTGGTATAAACGCCTTCAGTCGTGGTCATCCATCTTAATTCATAGAGGAAGTGCCACTGTCGATTTTTTATGCCACTATATTTGAAAGCGCTAACAGGTAGAGAGTTGGGAACGGGCTGTGTTGAGCAGCTCAAAGGGTGAAATGAATGAAACGGGGGGAACCGTACATGGCAAGCCGGGAACAGGAGAAACAAGCATTTTATGGACCGAACCTTGGGTACATCATCGAGATGTACGAACGATTTTTAGAAGATGCTTCTTCGATTGACGAAGAGACGCGTGCTTATTTTGAAACACACGGTGCTCCGGTCACAGAAACTGTCACACCAGTGCACGTAGAAACAGGGGATTTCGAAAAATATTTAGCCGCGCATCGTCTCGCAGAACGTATTCGGGCGAAGGGTCACCTTGCGGCAGATATTTATCCGTTGAAAGATCATCCGCGTGAGAACGAATTGCTTGAATTAGAGCAGTTCGGATTAACGGAGGCAGATTTACGGACGATGCCGGTCTCACTCGTTTGTCCAGATCCACCTGCAGGTCTTTCGGACGCATTCGAAGCGATTGAGCACTTAAAAGCGCAATACACGGGAGCGGCGGCAGTCGAACTCCAACACGTTGATGATTTAGACGAAAAGAAATGGTTACGTCAAAAAGTCGAACAAGGTGCATTGACGGCGAAACTGACGAATGACCAAAAGAAACAACTTTTCAAACGACTAGCTGAAACGGAGTTGTTCGAGAAGTTTCTTCATAAAACATATGTCGGACAAAAACGTTTTTCAATCGAAGGACTCGACGCGATGGTTCCATTGCTTGATACGATTATCGGTCACTTGATTGCGAACGGTTCAGAAACGATCAATATCGGGATGGCTCACCGTGGACGCTTGAACGTGCTCGCTCACGTGCTCGGGAAACCGTACGAAATGATTTTCGCAGAGTTCCAGCACGCGCCAAATCATGACCTTGTCCCGTCAGAAGGGTCAATCGGAATTACGTATGGTTGGACAGGCGATGTTAAGTATCACCTCGGGCTCAATCGCAAAATGGAACAACAATCGACGAACGTCCGCGTGACACTTGCGAACAACCCGTCACACCTCGAGTTCGTCGATCCTGTCGTCGAAGGGTTCACGCGGGCGGCGCAAGACGATCGCTCCGGCAAGGGGATGCCGACGCAAAGTCAAAATAAAGCAGCCGCGATTTTAATTCATGGTGATGCTGCCTTCCCTGGTCAAGGAATTGTCGCAGAGACCTTGAACATGACGAACTTGAAGGGGTACAACACGGGCGGTACGATTCATATCATCGCCAACAATACGATTGGCTTCACGACAGAGCCAACCGATTCACGGTCGACACGTTATTCGAGTGACTTAGCGAAAGGTTATGAGATTCCGATCTTCCACGTCAATGCGGATCAGCCGGAAAGCTGTTTAGCAGTCGCGCTCTTAGCAAGCGAATACCGTGCGAAGTTCAACAAGGATGTCTTGATTGATTTGATCGGATATCGCCGGTTTGGTCACAATGAGATGGATGAGCCGATGAATACGAACCCGGTCCTGTATGAGTTGATCCATAACCATGACACAGCGCGTGTCCTTTATGCAAAAGATCTTGTCGAACGCGGGGAAGTATCGCAAGAGGAAGTCAAAACGATCGAAGCTGAGATTAGTGATGTGATGAAAGCGGCGCGCGAAAAAGTACCAAACGTCGAAAAAGAATACGGGGGCATCATGCCGGATGTCGTATTCAAAGGGGTTCCGTCGATTGAGACGGGGGTCGAGAAGGACAAATTGATTCATTACAATGACCAGCTACTCGCATGGCCGAGTGGGTTCACGGTCTTCCATAAGCTTGAAAAAGTTTTAAAACGGCGAACGGATGCTTTAACGACGCACAAGGGAATTGACTGGGGACATGCAGAAACGCTTGCCTTTGCTTCAATCCTGTCAGATGGCACACCAATCCGTCTCAGCGGTCAAGATTCGGAGCGGGGAACGTTTGCACAACGTAACATTAACTTGAATGACGTGAAAACAGGGAAATCGTTCTCACCGATGCATGAGTTAGAATCAGCGCAAGCATCATTCGCCGTCTATAACAGTCCGTTATCGGAAGCTGGCGTACTCGGGTTTGAATATGGATATAACGTCTTTGCGCCAGAGACACTTGTCTTGTGGGAAGCACAATACGGTGACTTTGCAAACTCAGGGCAAGTTATCTTTGATCAATTCATCGCCGCAAGTCGCGCGAAGTGGGGTCAAACATCAGGTCTTGTCATGCTCTTGCCACACGGGTACGAAGGGCAAGGTCCAGAACACTCAAGTGGTCGCTTGGAACGTTTCCTGACATTGTCCGGTGAAAAGAACTGGACCGTCGCAAACGTCACGAGCGCAGCGCAGTACTTCCACTTGTTGCGTCGCCAAGCCGCCATTCTCGGCAAAGACGAAGTCCGTCCGCTCGTCGTGATGACGCCGAAAAGTTTACTTCGTCATCCGCTTGCGACATCTGACTTGTCGGAATTGACGTCGGGTTCGTTCAAGCGAATCGTCGAACAAGAGGGGTTAGGTCAATCACCGGAACGCGTCGAACGTCTTGTGTTCGCAACGGGTAAAGTTGCGATTGATTTAGCGGATGCACTCGCGAAGTCGGACGAGTCATATGACTGGCTGCATATCGTCCGCGTCGAGGAAATCTATCCGTTCCCGGCGAAACAGTTGAAAGAGTTAGTCGCGCGTTATCCGAATGTGACAGAAGTCGTATGGGTCCAAGAAGAACCGAAAAACATGGGCGCGTGGTCTTATATCGAACCACGTCTTGAGTCCGTCGCACCAAACGGGATCACCCAAGTCCGTTACATCGGTCGCAGACGCCGGTCGAGTACAGCTGAAGGAGATCCGACCGGTCACAAAGTCGAACAAGCGCGTATCATTCATGATGCGTTGACTCGGACAGCAGCACGGACGGAGAACGAACAACAAACATCGAATACGAACGCGTAACGAAAGCGATTTAGCAGAGATTGAACCATAGTCATAGGGGGACAAAAACGATGGAAATCAAAGTACCAGAACTTGCCGAATCAATTACAGAGGGGACGGTCGCTTCATGGTTGAAACAACCGGGCGATCACGTAGAAAAAGGGGAAGCAATCGTTGAGCTGGAAACGGACAAAGTAAACATCGAAGTACCGTCAGACGAAGCGGGAACATTATCAGAAGTGATGGCAGCAGAAGGGGATACAGTGCGTGTCGGGGAAACAATCGCCGTCATCACGGTTGGTGGAGAAGCGGAAGCACCGAAACAAGCAGAAGCGCCAAAAGCAGAACCGAAACAAGAAGAAGCCAAGCAACCTGAAAAAGAACAACCGGTCGCAGTCGCAGCAACTGAAAAAACGTCAGCGGCTGATCGTCCGATCGCTTCTCCGGCGGCTCGGAAATTGGCACGGGAAAAAGGAATTGATCTCGCACAAGTGGCGACGCAAGACCCACTCGGTCGGATTCGTGTTCAAGATGTCGCGACGTTCGAAGTTTCACCACGTGAGCAAGCATCTGTGAAGGAAAAACAAGCAACACCAGCACCGAAAGCACCAGCACAAGCAGCTCCAGGTAAACCGGAAGAACGGATTAAAATGTCACGTCGTCGTAAGACGATTGCCAACCGTCTCGTCGAAGTGCAACAGACGGCAGCGATGTTGACGACATTCAACGAAATCGATATGTCGGCCGTGATGGCATTACGGAAACGACGCCAAGAAAAATTCGTTAAAGACAACGATGTCAAACTTGGTTTCATGTCCTTCTTTACGAAAGCAGCCGTCGCAGCACTGAAAAAAATGCCGTACTTGAATGCTGAAATCCAAGGCGACGAAATCGTCCTTAAGAAATTCTATGATATCGGCATTGCCGTGTCTGCTCCAGACGGACTCGTCGTGCCGGTCGTTCGTGACGCGGATAAAAAGAATTTTGGTGAGATTGAAAAAGATATCATCAGTCTGGCTGTTAAGGCACGCGATAACAAATTAGGGCTGTCTGACTTAACGGGTGGGACGTTTACGATCACGAATGGTGGGACATTCGGTTCATTGATGTCGACACCAATTTTGAATGGTCCTCAAGTTGCGATTCTCGGAATGCATGCGATTAACTTGCGCCCTGTCGCAATCGATGCAGAACGGATGGCCAACCGCCCGATGATGTATGTCGCACTTTCATACGATCACCGGATCGTGGACGGAAAAGAAGCCGTGACGTTCTTGAAACACATCAAAGATTTACTTGAAGATCCAGAATCATTGATTTTTGAAGCGTAATCAACGTTACATGTGCGGCGTTCTCCTTTAAATAGGGAGGACGCCTTTTTGTTTGCTTGGGAAAAGGATGACATCAGTAGTTGCGTATTTGTCATCGTTTCTAAAAGCTTCTTCATCCGAACTACATGTTTCCTTCACAGTCATAGCGTAAGATTCAGTCTGTAAGTTACTTTTAAGGGGGAAATCCAACATGATGAAACAGATTGGCGTTACCGTACTTACAGGAGCAATCGTTGCAACAAATTTCGGGAGCATCGATGCTTCGGCACATCAACAGAAACATGGGTTACTCGATCAGAATCGAGTCGTCAACATCGCCCACCGCGGTGCTTCTGGATACGCACCTGAACATACGATGACGGCGTACCAACTGAGTCATAAAAAGTTGAAAGCCGACTACATCGAAATCGATTTACAGATGACGAAGGATGGTAAGCTGATTGCGATGCACGATGAGACGGTCGACCGGACGACAAACGGAACAGGTGCCGTCAAAGATAAGACGTTAGCAGAAATCAAGCGACTTGATGCAGGAAGCTGGTTCAATACAGCGAACCCTGAATATGCGAAGGACGAATATAAGGGACTTCAAGTTCCGACTCTCGATGAGATTTTTGATACGTATGGCAAACATGCGAACTATTATATTGAAACAAAATCTCCTGAAGTCTACCCGGGAATGGAAGAAAAATTATTGAAAACGTTACAACGTCATGGTCTATCAAGTGATCACGTCAAACCGGGGCAAGTTATGATTCAATCATTCAGTCAAGAAAGTTTGTTGAAAGTCAAGCAGCTGGATGCACGTCTTCCGCTCGTTCAATTGATGGACGCGGCGACGGTCAAAGCGATGACGCCTGAGGCACTCGACGAGCTACAGACGTACGCAGTCGGACTCGGACCGTCCTTTAAAGGATTGACGCGGGAAAATACAGCGATGATCCGCGAGCGTGGGTTATTGCTCCACCCCTATACAGTCAACGAAAAAGTCGACATGGAGCGGATGCTTGACTTCGGTGTAACCGAAGTCTTCACAAACTATGCCGATCGATTTAATGAAGTGTTGCACGCCCTGAATAAAAGAAATAAATGAATACCAGAAAAATCAGTTGTCTCCCGTTATGGAAGGAGATAGCTGATTTTTTTATTGTTCATAAAAAACGATCCAAGAGCGATGTGCTTACGTATGCTTGTATGAAAAACTGTTAATTCGCCGAAACGCGTGAGGATGAAAAAAATTTAAATCGGACATTTGATTTTCAGATTCTATCTAAAAAATGGTACGCTAGGCATAGAGAATTCGGATGAATTAAAACTTTTTAAGACGCTTGAGCGAAAGGACGGGTTGGATGCGCATCACACAATATACGGATTATGGATTACGGGTCCTGATTTATCTCGGTGTTCATCGAGATAAAGTTACGCCGATGCCGATGATCGCGAGCCATTATGGAATTTCAGCGAATCATTTGATGAAAGTCACGCAACAGTTGACGAAACTCGGGTACGTTGAATCGACGCGTGGACGGACAGGTGGATTACGATTGATAAAGGATCCGGCAAATATCAATATCGGACAAGTCGTACGTGAGATGGAACCGATGGAAATCGTTGAATGTTTTTCTAAAGAAGGCCGATGCATCATTGAGCCGAATTGTCATTTAAAAGGGATTCTTGGACGCGCTTTACGTGCGTTTCTTAAAGAACTCGAACAACACTCACTAGCAGAACTCGTTGAAAATAAAGAGGAGTTAACCTTTTTATTTGCATCAGAAACGACATCCGTTCAATCGTAAATACGTGACGACGTTCACGAAAAAGGACATCATCTCCCGTAAAAAATCGGAGGATGATGTCCTTTTTGCGTTAAATTAACAAGAATTAGTTATCTCGGTTGATGCGTTTTTTCGGCATGACATGTTCTTTGTTTTTCGAGAGGTCATCTTGAACAGATCCTTTCCATAAGGGAACATCACTGTAGTAGGCAGCACGGGCGATTAAATGACTTCCGATTGGTGCTGTCGTCAGAACGAACAGGATACCTAAAAATGTTCGTGATGAAAAGAGTCCTTCTTCTGTCACGAAGAAAATGATGACGCTGATCAAAATACTCATGACGCCGAGTGTGGCGCTCTTAGAGGCTGCGTGTGCGCGTGTATAGATATCGGGTAGACGAATCAGCCCGAGAGCCGCGACGATGCTGAAAAAGGCTCCAATTAAAGCAAAGGCGACTACGAAGATTTCATTTATTGCGATCACGTTCGATGATCTCTCCTTTCTCAATGAATTTCGAGAAGGCGACAGTCCCGATGAAAGCTAAAATACCGATTAACAAGATGACTTCTAAATAGTCACTTGTCCGTAAGAGAACGGATACTAAACCGACGATGGAGATTAAACTGATGCCGATTGAATCAAGTGCGATGACGCGATCAGCAATCGAGGGTCCTTTGATGACGCGGTAAAACAAACCGAGCATGGAAATGAAAACGCCTCCGAGTGCGATATAGATCAGCATTTCAAACATTATCGACTCACCTCCAGAATCGCTTTTTCAAAACTATTCCGGATGGCAGCGACAGCTTCATCCGCTTCTGGCATATGAAGCGCGTGGATATACAGTGTTTTATTATCATCTGAGATATCGACGACGAGTGTTCCGGGTGTCAACGTAATCAACATAGAAAGTAACGTAATCTCCCAGTTTTTCTTTAACGTCGTCTCGTACGCAAAGATACCGGGCTGAATATCGAGTCGCGGTTTTAAGATGACGGCCAGAACTTCGATATTCGCAACGACCAATTCGTAAAGAAACCGAATCGAGAGGCGAACTAGAGCGATGACCGGACCGAGATAAAACCGGCTACTGAAACCACGACGCATCGCGAACATCGCAATCAACCCGAGTAGATAACCGACGATGAATGACGAAGTCGTGAAGGAGTTCGATAGAAACATCCATAAGATGGCTAAAAAAGCATTGAGCATTAATTGAAATGGCATCGATTAGCCCTCCTTCAGTACAGCTTGAATATAAAGTGATGGATCGACGAGCGGATCAACGGCTTGGGTGATGAATGGACGAACGGCTTCTGCCCCGACCCCATACGCGACGGTAATCATTACTAAAAGAATTGATGGAGCGAGCAATTGTTTGACGAGATGACGTCGTGAACCCGTATACGTCTTCGGTGTACCCCAAAATCCGCGAATGAAGATTTGCATGACGGAATAGAGGACAAGCAAACTTGACGCAAGGACGATGAACGGTCCGACGAGGTCACCGGCTTCAATCCCGCCACGGACGATCAGTAGTTTACCGATGAACCCGCTGAACGGCGGGATACCAGCCAAGGACAAGGCAGCGATGAAATACGTCCAGCCAAGCAACGGATAAGCCTTAATCATTCCACCCATGCTTTTAAGACGGCTCGAGCCCGCAATTCCGACCATGATACCGACGAGCAAGAAGAGAGCTGCTTTGATTAACATATCATGTAACAGGTAGAAGACGGCTCCTTCGAGCGACTGACGAGTCATGACGGAAACGCCGTAAAGAATGACGCCGACGGCAACGATGATGTTGTAGATTAAGATTTGTTTCGCATCTTTTGTCGCGAGGGCGCCGATGACACCGATGATGATTGTCGCCAGTGCCAATCCCCCAAGAAGCGAGTGGATGATCCCGATTTCGTTCGAAAAGAACAAACTATACGTCCGCAAGATGCCATAGACACCGACTTTCGTCAAGAGAGCACCGAACAAGGCGAGGACGGGTGTCGGTGGCACTTGATACGAGCCAGGTAACCAAAAATAAAGCGGGAAAATCGCTCCTTTTAAGCCGAAGACGACTAAAAATAAAATCGCGATGACACTCAAGATTCCGGGCTGATTGATTTCAGAAATCTTTTGCGAGATATCTGCCATATTGAGCGTGCCGATGATGCCGTATAAAAAAGCGACCGTCATGACGAACAAAGCAGATGAAATGACATTGACCAACAGATACTTCAACGACTCGCGTAACTGCGCCGGTTTACCACCGAGCACAATCAAGACATACGATGAAATCAAGAAGACTTCAAAGAAGACGAACATGTTAAAAATATCACCGGTCGTAAAGGCGCCATTGACACCGACGAGCAAAAACTGAACGGCGATGTAGTAATAAAAACGTTGATGTTGCTCCGACAGATACGTCATCGAATACCAAATGACGAAGAAAACGAGCACGCTCGTCGTCAAAACGAGTAATGCGGATAACATATCTGAAACGAGTGTGATGCCGAACGGTGCCGGCCAACTGCCGAGTGTGACCGTCAAAATCCCGTTTGCCTTGACTTGAGAGACGAGGTAAAGCGAGACACCAATCGTCAACAGCGTCGACAAGAAGGACACGATACGTTGCATCCACAGACGTTTCGTGAAAAACATCAACAAGACACCAGTCAGCAGTGGAATTAAAATCGGTAATAGCGGTAAATTAATCATTCGTATCGGTTCCTTTCATTTCCTCGATATTATCGGTCCCAAGCTCTTGATACGCTCGGTAGGCAAGAACGAGGAAAAATGCTGTTACCCCGAAACTAATGACGATTGCGGTCAAGACAAGCGCTTGCGGGAGTGGGTCGGTATATTTCGTCACTCCGTCTTCAAGGACGGGCGCAGCACCAGTCTTCAGTCCACCCATCGTCATGACGATTAAGTGGGCAGCGTGACTGAGCAAGCCGGTTCCGATGATGATGCGTAAAATACTTTTTGAAAGAATGAGATAGACGGCACACATCGTCAAGATGCCTGCAGCTATCGCCATGATAATCTCCATCTGTTAATCACTCTCCCCAATCGTTTGAATGATCGTCATCGTGACGCCGACGACGACGAAGTAGACACCTAGGTCAAATAACATGGCCGTATGCAAAGACGTTTTTCCGAACAATGGTAAATCAAAGTACCCATGGGCGTGGGTGAAGAACGGTACATTAAACAGTAAGGCACCGGACGCCGTCAAAACAGCGATCAACATCCCGACGGCTGTCACCATCTTGTAGTCGAACGGCAGGATTTGCCGAAGCGTCTTGATGTCGAAGGCAAGCAAAATCAACACGAGAGCAGACGCAGTGACTAGTCCACCGATGAATCCGCCACCTGGCGTATAATGTCCAGCGAAGAACAAGTAGACGGCAAACAAGAAAATAATGAAGGTGATGAACGTCGTCGCCGACTCTAGAATGACGTCATTCGTATTCTTTTTCATTGGTTTTTTCATTTGTCGATGCCTCCTGTCTTTCTGAAGTGAATCATCGCGTAGATGCCAAGACCAGCAATGGCAAGCACGCTGATTTCGAACAGTGTATCAAAACCACGGAAATCAACGAGGATGACGTTGACCATGTTTCCGCCAGCCGCCAATTCATACACGTTATCAATATAGTACTTAGCAATTGAGGCAAACGAGCGTTGGCTGAGTGATGACAAGGCAACGAGTGTCACGCTGAGACCGACCAATACTGAAATCGCAGCATTTCCAAGTTTAAATTTAATTCGTTCTTCTTTACGACTGATTTCCGGCATGTGATAGAACACTAGCAGGAACAGTGCGACAGAAACTGTCTCGATGACGAGTTGCGTCAAAGCGAGATCCGGTGCCCGGAACAAGACGAAGAACAAAGCGACCGAATAACCGGCGACTCCGAGCAAAATGATTGATGTCAAACGCGACCGAGCGAACGTGATCGAAAGCGCACTGCTGACGAGGACGAGCACTAAGATGATTTCGTAAGCGGAAATCGAGCTTAAGGGATCGACGTCGAAGGCGAAGGCATCGAAGAAAAACAGGCTCGATAACACAAGGAGGACAATGAATCCGAAAATATAAACGAGATAAGACCGCATGTATCCGGTCATGACCGCATCGTGAATCGCCGTCGAAACTTTTTCACCGCGGCGTAACAAGCCATCATATTGATGGTTCAGCGAGAAACTTTTCGGCATCCGGTTATAGAGTGACTGCCATTTCGGGAAGGTCTTGAACAAGATGAACCCGACCGTAATGATGATGACGGTGAAGAGAAGTTCAAGATTCAATCCGTGCCAAAGCTTAATGTGGACATCAATTTCACCACCAGCAGCTAGGACCTGCGGTAAGATCGCTTCGGCCGCCGGACGGATGATCGTTTCCGACAACATATTCGGGAAAAGACCGATCAAGATGACGAGTGAAGCCAAAATGATAGGTGAGATCAACATCCCGATTGGTGCTTCGTGTGGTTTTTTTGGTAACTGATCGTGCTGTTTTGGTCCAAGGAACGTCCGGTAGACGATCAGTAAACTATAAACAAACGTAAAGATACTTCCGACGACGGCGAAAAGTGGGAATAAGAAGCCGAACGTTTCCAAGTGGAATAAGCCGGATTCAGATACTTCGTTGACTCCAGTCAAGAACATCTCTTTACTTAGGAAACCGTTGAATGGTGGGACACCTGCCATCGACAATGTTCCAATCATCGCAATTGTAAACGTGACCGGCATCAATTGTGATAGACCACCGAGCTTACGTAAATCGCGTGTTCCGGTTTCGTGGTCAACGATTCCTGCCATCATGAACAAGCTTCCTTTAAAGGTTGCGTGATTAATCAAGTGGAAGACGGCCGCGACGGTCGCGATCGTATATAAACTGTCAGGCAATGCCTCGACCTGCAAGGCGGCGGCTCCTAAACCGAGGAGCGACATGATGAGACCGAGTTGAGAAATCGTCGAGTACGCTAATATTGCTTTTAAATCGACTTGTTTGACAGCGTTGAGAGATCCCCAGAATAGCGTGAACATTCCGACGCCAGAGACAAGATAGAACCAAAGTGGCGTCTCGGCAAAGATCGGACTCATCCGAGCGACGAGATAAAGACCGGCTTTGACCATCGTTGCCGAGTGGAGGTAAGCACTGACCGGTGTCGGCGCTTCCATCGCATCCGGTAACCAAATATGAAACGGGAATTGAGCCGATTTCGTAAAGGCTGCCAATAAAAAGAGGACGAGTGCAACAAGAAACATCGGATCATTACTGTACGTACCGAGTGTACTGAATGACTCGCGGATACTAAAGGAGCCGGATAGTAACGAAAGAATCGAGATTCCACCGAGCATTGAAAGTCCACCAAAGACGGTGATCAACATTGATTTTTGAGCACCATAGCGGGAACGTTCCCGTTCATACCAATACCCGATCAACAGGAATGAAGAAATCGAAGTCATCTCCCAAAACATGTACATGACGATCATGTTGTCGGAGAGGACGATTCCGAGCATCGCCGTCATGAAAAGAAGCAAGTAGACATAAAAATTATGCAGCGCCTCTTTTTTTGCATCAAGATAATAGACGGAATAGAGAACGACGAGCGTCCCGATTCCTGTGATCAACAGGGCGAACAATAGTCCGAGACCATCGATGTAAGCGACGAAGTTGATTCCGAGTGACGGGATCCACTGCATCGATTGCGTGACAGTCTCCCCAGCCATCGTCTGACTGATGTATTGACTAAAGTAAAGAACGAGCGAAAGAGGGACGAGCAAGACGAACCATCCCGTATGCACGGAGCGAAACTGTTTGTACAAGAATGGGATGAAGATACTAGCAAGTAATGGCAACAAGATGGCCAAATGAAGCAATGACACAAGATTCCCTCCTTTGAAATGAACCGAGTAAATGAAAGAAGGACTTCGTACGCAAGCGTTTGTTCTGCTTGGGACTTGTCCTCTCAGCCATATTCATTCGATTTTATGATTGAGCACCTGTTAAAAGTATAGCGTACATTTGCCGTCTCTGCATGACTAGAACCCTCATGAAGCAAAGGAGACCAGTGTTTTTAGATTGAAATATTAAATATGTAGAAACACGGGTGAAAAGGATTGAAAAAAATTTTTAGCCTTGGTTAGAAAGTGATTAATCTGCAATCATTGAGGGAACATTATTCAAGTAAGATCATCTACTATGGAAAGCAGGGGGAACAAAATCATGAATACTACATTAAAGCGCAGTCTGTTTGTAGGTAGCTTAGCCGCAGTGTCTGTTTTCGGAATCAAGCAATATAAACGTTCATGCGCGAAACAAAATCAAAGCATCAGTGATTCAGCTGAGCTCGATCGTCGTCCGAGTGTCGATCAAGGTCAAGATGAATCGGAAGTTGGCTTAACACAACTCGATTCTATCCAAAAAGCAGAGTGGCAAGCGAATGGTTTCCCGCAAACACATGCGGAACGTGAGCGTCTAGAAAACGAAGAAGTGTAAAAAAACAGCGCGTCCTGTAATGGGAGGCGCTGTTGACATGTATTAGAAAACCACTTAAGCACTCGTACTTTCGAGGGCTTGAATTCGTTCGCTATGGGCAGTATAGGATGAAAGATGTTCGAACTGATGTAACGTCAGTGTCGTCATCCGGCGTTGACCGGTGCTTGATTCGAGGAGTAAATACGCCTCGTTTTGATCTTCACCACCACCGTCGAAACGGATGTGAGCAGTAATTAGGCGACCATCGTTCGTCTGCATATAAATATCGTAACCACCAAAGTCGACCCGATTAAAGCGAGTAGCCTCGTTGACGATGTGTTTAAAAGTTTCAATGACTGCATATGACATGATTATTCCTCCTTCTTCTCTTACAAAACAAACGGGCTATTCCAAAGATTAACCGTTCCGATTAATAATTTTCCCATTAAATTGAAGAACTAAACATAAAAAAAGAATCTTTTTTTTGCTTGTCATGAAACGCGTTTCATAATGTATTTTGTAAATAAGGTAGCGCGTAATTGGAAGGATAGTTAAACCAAGCGTCAGCTAAAAAAGGAAAAAGCAGCCAAAAGGCTGCTTTTTTATCGTTTAAAGTTCAACGTTATGATAGACCTGTTGCACATCTTCTAAATCTTCGAGTGCATCGACCATTTTTTCGAATTGCTGAACATCTTCTTCAGATAAAGCGACTTCGTTTTGAGCGAGCATAACGAGCTCGGCAACTGAAAATTCCGTCACACCGGCATTTTTTAATGTTTCCTGGACCGTGTGGAATTGATCGGGTTCCGCGTAGATGATAACGGCTTCCTCTTCTTCTAGGATGTCACGGACGTCGATATCCGCTTCCATCATCAATTCAAGAACATCATCCGCCGATTTTCCTTCAAAAGCAAAAATGGCAGTCGCGTCAAACATATAGGCAACGGAACCACTGACACCCATGTTGCCTCCATTTTTCCCAAAGGCAGCCCGCACGTCTGAGGCCGTCCGGTTGACGTTGTTCGTTAATGTCTCGACGATGACCATCGAGCCGCTTGGTCCGAATCCTTCATAACGGAGAACATCGAAGTTCTCTTCCGCGCCGCCTTTTGCTTTTTCAATCGCCCGATCGACGATTGCCCGTGGCACGTTATACGTCTTCGCACGCTCGAGAACAACTTTAAGTGCTTGGTTTGATTCAGGATCCGGTTCACCTTGTTTCGCAGCGACATAAATTTCACGACCGAATTTCGCATAAATCCGGCTGGTGTTTTTGTCTTTCGATGCCTTTTTTTCTTTAATGTTATTCCATTTACGACCCATCAGAATCCACTCTCTCTTTCACATGACTTCGATTTTAGTTGGAAACCAGACGGCTTCCTCTGCGTTATCAGTATACATCAAAAACAGGGAAATACTGAATCAAAATGGTGAGGGAATAGCTGACTTTTTGCGGAAAACGTTTATAAGAGGTACGAAGTCGGGAACAGGAATTAAATCTATAGCTATTCTGAAGGGGTGACGGATCATTAATAAGCAGGCAGTTTTTCACCGGGCGATGTCGCCATATGTCTACAAGTACGATCAAGAAACAGTCCATATCAGGTTGACGACAGCAAAAGGGGATGTCGACCGTATCCGACTGATTCATGGCGATCCATACGAATGGGATGCAGAACGAGAAGAAGATCGGGACTGGAACTTTGATCCGGATAAAGAAAAGTTTTGGAAAACGCAACAAACACCGATGATTCGGACAGGTGCTGACGCGACGCACGACTATTGGTTCGTCGCCATAAAACCGAGTCGAAGACGCGTCCGTTATGGATTCGAGTTGTCGACTGCTGAGGAAACGGCAATCTACACGGAACGGGGATGGTGCGACGAGATTCCGCTTGACCATCCCGGTTATTATTTTGCCGTTCCGTACATCAATGCAGTCGACGTATTCGATGCACCGGCATGGGTCAAAGAGACGGTCTGGTATCAAATTTTCCCTGATCGGTTTGCGAATGGAGACGTTACGAACGACCGACAAGGAACGGTCCCGTGGGCGTCGGAAGCACCGGCTTACGAGAATCACTTTGGTGGCGATTTTCAAGGTGTGATTGACAACATCGGTTATTTGAAAAACTTGGGGATCAACGGGATTTATTTCTGTCCGGTTTTCGCTGCACCCTCCAATCATAAGTACGACACGCTTGACTACTTGAAACTCGATCCTGCATTCGGGACGGAAGAGAAGTTTCGTGAGATGGTCGAATTGTTACATGCGAACGGGATTCGCGTATTACTCGACGCCGTCTTTAATCATGTCAGTGTCGACCACCCGACGTTCCAAGATGTCATCAAGCGGGGGGCTGATTCAGAATATGCCGATTGGTTCATGATTGATTCGTTTCCGATCGAGATGGACCCGCCGAACTATGAAGTATTTGCTTTTGAAGCCAACATGCCGAAGTTGAACACGGCGAATGCAGATGTCAAAGCCTATCTGTTGAAAGTCGGACGATACTGGGTCGAAGAGTTTGGAATTGACGGCTGGCGGCTCGATGTCGCGAGTGAAGTCGATCATGCCTTTTGGCGTGACTTCAGAAAAGAAGTACGTATGGCAAATCCGGAAGCCTATATCGTTGGAGAATGCTGGACGGATTCGCAAGAGTGGTTGTTTGGAGATCAATTTGATGCCGTCATGAACTACGGACTGACGGAAGCGTTCTTGACCTTCTTTGCGACGCGAGAAACGACAGCCTCTGAATTTAGTGATGCCGTCGTCCGGAACTTGAACGGAAACGCGATGAACGTCAACGAGGTGATGTTTAACTTAGTTGGCTCTCACGACACACCACGTGCATTGACACGAGCGGGTGGCGATAAGGAACGGATGCGACTGCTGTTATTATCGCTCTTAACCTTCACGGGAAGTCCTGTCATCTATTATGGTGATGAAATCGGTATGACCGGTGGGCAGGATCCGGCAAACCGGAAATGTATGGAGTGGGATCAAGAAAAACAAGACACAGAACTGCTTAGCTACGTAACGGAATTGATTGCGTTACGAAAAGCCCATCCGGCGCTCGCGAATGAAGCATCGTATGTCTTTGAGCAAATCGATGACGAAAAAAATCAGTTCGTTATCCGGCGCTCCTCACCACATGGGGACTATCTCATCCTCATCAACAATGGGGAGAAAGAAGCGCGGTTCGAATTTTCAGGACGTGCAGTCAACTTACTGGACGGAACAGAGTGGGCTGGTGAAATCAACGTAGGGCCAATCCATGGGACGATCTTACAAATAAAGAATGGATAAGAAAAAGGATTGGCGCAATTTTTGCGCCAATCCTTTTATATTGTCAGCTGAAAAAGCGATGAATCAGTAAACCGCTACGCAGTTTTGGTTCGAACCACGTCGATTTTGGCGGCATGACTTGATTTGCATCCGCGACTTGCATCAAATCCGTCAAGTCGGTCGGATGTAAGTGAAAGGCAACTGCCATCGTCCCGTGATCAACGAGTTGTTCTAGTCCAGCATACCCACGGATGCCACCGACGAATTGAATCCGTGCATCGGTCCGAGGATCTTCAATCCCTAAAAAGGGTGTCAAAAGTTCATGCTGAAGGATAGAGACGTCAAGATTGTCTTTGACAGTCGTCTGTTGCGTCGTGTAATCGAGCGTATACCATTGTTGCTTAAGATACATCTCAAACCGGTGTTTTTGCGTCGTCTCAGCACGACCAACCGTCACGGTGAAGCGTTGACTGATCCGTTCGAGTAATTCGTCGACCGATTGTCCGTAAAGATCTTCGACAGCGCGATGATACCCCATGATCTTTAATTGATCACTTGAGAAGGAGACAGCAAGGAACAGTTGTGCCTCTTCGTTGTCCGGATGTAATTTTGCAACTTTTGATGCCGCTTCTGCCCGGTGATGTCCGTCCGCGATGTACAGTGCGTCATGACGAGCAAACTGACTCCCAATCGTCAGCATGTCAGAGCGATTTGTAATTTTAAAGATTGTATGTTCAATCCCGTCCTCGGTGGTGAACTGATAGAGCGGGACATTCGTACTCTGTTCTGCAACGATTCGATTGAGTTCATCATCCGGTTGATGGGCGAGTAGGATGGGGCCGGTATGTGCCTCTAACGCATCGATTTGACGGACGCGATCTCGCTCCTTATCAGGACGCGTAAATTCGTGTTTACGGATGAAGCCGTCGTCGTAATCAGTTACGGACACGCAACCGACAAAACCTGTTTGGACATGTTCGCCATCACGGAGACGATAGAGGTAATAGCATTCGTCTTCGTCAAGCTTTAGGATTTGACTATCGCGTGCATCCTTGAAGTGGAGGGCAGCTTGTTGATAAACACGCATGTCGTGCTCATCGATTAGATCAGGTAGCGTCACTTCAGCTTTGTCGATCCGAAGGAAGGATAAAGGGCGACGGCGTACCTCGACCCGTCCTTCAGCCCGGTTGAAGACATCATAAGGTAGCGAAGAGAACGTTTCTGCATATTTACTTTGTGGTCGTAGTGCCTGGAAAGGTTCGAATGTTGGCATGAGATCACTCCTTTAAAGTAGTCGCGTTTTTAAGATGCCGGGAATCGCATCGAGCTGTGTCAAGGAAATCGTTTCGTCAAGATGGTTATCGATGTCGATGATCGTATAGGCAATCGGCCCTTTGCTACCGTTAATCATGTTCGCGATGTTAATACGCTCCGTCGCGAGGACAGAAGCAATCTGACCGACCATGTTCGGAATATTTTGATGGGCAATCGTCAAGCGACGTTTACCTGAATCGGCGAGTTCGACTGACGGGAAGTTGACGGAATGACGGATGTTGCCGGTCTCAAGAAACGTTTTTAGCTGATCGACGGCCATGATGGCGCAATTTTCCTCCGCTTCAGCCGTCGATGCCCCGATATGCGGCAACGGGATGACGCGCGGTAATGATAAAATGAAGGCATTCGGGAAATCGGTCACATAGTTCGCGAGGCGACCAGATTTCAGGACGGTTGCGAGTGCAGCTTCATCAATCAACTCACCACGCGAAAAATTAAGTAGCGTCGCACCTTGCTTGACTTTCGACAACAAGCGTTCATCGAGCAGGTGATGTGTTGCATCGACGAGTGGAAGGTGAAGCGTGACATAGTCACTCGTCGCAAGAAGTTCTTCAAGATTCGTCACCCGATGAATTTGATTTGAGACCCGCCATGCGGATTCAATCGACATATGCGGATCGTAACCGGAAACGGTCATCCCTAACTCATGCAGCGTATTAGCAAGATTTGCCCCGATTGCCCCGAGGCCAACGATGCCGATTCGTTTACCTAACAGCTCTGTCCCGACAAATTGCCGCTTGTTGGCTTCGATCCGTTCCGGGATGTCTGGTCCGCGTAAATTATTCGTCCAAAGGATACTCGGTATCAATTTTCGGGCTGTTAAAAAAAGACTGGCGATGACGAGTTCCTTAACGGCATTCGCATTCGCACCGGGCGTCGAAAAGACGGGGATCCCACGATTTGCGAGTTGGTCGAGCGGGATCGTATTGACACCGACGCCAGCACGGGCGACCGCCTTCAAGGAGTCGGCGAACTGCATCCCGTGTAAGTCCTTGCTGCGAACGAGGAAAGCATCTGGTGCCTCAACTTGGCGATGGACGTGGTAATCGTCCGTAAAGCGACTCAGTCCTTTTTCAGACAAATCATTCCACAACTGGATTTGGTACATTTAACGTTCCCCCTGTTCAAATTTACGTAAGACGGATAGTAAAGCTTCGACACCAGTGGTCGGCATCGCGTTATAAAGGCTAGCCCGCATACCGCCGACAGAACGATGTCCTTGTAGGTTCACTAAGCCGTGTCGTTCGGCGTATGCGATAAAGGCATCGTCTAAGGCTTGTTGTCCTGTCGAAAACGGGATGTTCATCAAACTTCGATCTGCGTGAGCGACTTGATTCGAAAACAGGTCGGAGTGGTCGAGCGCATCATAAAGCGAGGCGGCTTGAGCACGGTTGCGTGCCTTGATTGTCTGTAATCCGCCCTCTTGTTTTATCCATTCGAGAACGAGTTTCGTTAAATAAATACTATACGTAGGTGGTGTATTGTAGAGTGAATGGTGTTTCGCATGAACGTTATAACGTAAGTATGAACCGAGAGCAGAAGGTGTCTGCTCGACTAAACTTTTTTTGATGATGACAAGTGTCATACCGGCAGCACCGAGGTTTTTTTGGGCGCCTGCATAGATGACGTCGAACGCGCTGACATCAATCGGTTCTGATAAAATTGATGAAGAAAAATCAGCGACGAGCGGGACGTTGACACGTGGAGCTTCCTGAAAAGTCGTCCCTTCAAGCGTGTTGTTCCATGTCACGTGTAGATAATCGGCATCCGAAGTAAAAGGACCGGCCGGAATCGACCGATAGTGATCGTCTCGGGAAGAGGCGATGATGCGTGTCGATGCATAAGGAGCAGCATCGGCAATCGCCTTTTGCGACCAGCCGCCCGTATCGATGAAGTCGACACGATGAGTCGTCGCAAGGTTCAGTGGCAACATAGAGAATTGGAGCGTTGCGCCACCCTGTAAGAACAAGACATCATAGTCTGACGGCACTTCAAGCAGTTCGCGGACGAGCGACGTTGCATCGTCTAAGATTGCTTCGAATAGGGCGGAGCGATGACTGAGCTCGAGGACAGACTGATGGGACCCTCGATAATTCAATAATTCCGATTGTGCTTTACGTAAGACAGGTTCAGGTAAAACGGCTGGACCTGCGGAAAAGTTAAAAACAGTCATCCAATTCCTTCTTTCTCGTTAATTTTCAGAAAATACATGCAACTTCAGTGTAACGGAATGAAAACGGATTTTCAAATTGCTTTCAGATAGATTTCAAGTACCGAATTCGAATAAATAAAGAGGCTGACTCAAAAGTTGCTCCAAAACCAATTGCAGTGACGGACGGTTCCGGTTTTACGCGGCTTTTACAGAATAAAACGGAAGAGCTCGCACCGTCAGATACAAATAGGCCCGTTTCCCTGTCCATAGTGAGCAGGGAAACGGGCTTTTGTCTCACCCGAGAAAAAGTGAGAGAGCCATTCCTTGTTAAGGCCGTTGATCGTCATCGCAGTAAATGAGAGGAGTGGATCCATGTCATTTAATTTTGATCAAGCGACGTCGCTTGCGAAAAATGCCACTTCCAGCCTGTGTCCGTCAGTTGATAAAGAGAAACGATACGAAAACGTCCTACATAAGACGTCGTCCCATATTGAAACTGGTCTTCTGTCAATGTTTGTACCAAGGCAGTCGTCTCAAAAAGCTCGACAGTCATCGATTCATCTATAGAAGAAACCCATTTTATCAAATCAACGTCAACATAGTGGTCTAAATAAGTTTCTGCGTCGAATTGTCGTCCAAGTCCATCGATGAACGAGAAACTAGGAGTTAAAAGTTCGTTCATCGCTTCTCGGTTTCCAGCCATCAAATGGTCGTGTCTTGCTTGTAAGACATGTTGCAGTTGTTCTTGTGTTGAGAGTTGCATGGAAATTCTCCTTTCTATACGTATGAAGTTTATCATGAATGAAATTAAAAAAAGACCTTGCATCAGCAAGGTCTTAAAAAAATTAAAGTTTAGTAACGTTAGTTGCTTGCGGTCCGCGTTGGCCTTCTTCAACTTCGAAAGAAACCTCTTGACCTTCGTCAAGTGATTTGAAACCATCAGTTTGGATAGCTGAGAAGTGAACGAAAACGTCGTCGCCGCTTTCACGTTCGATGAAGCCAAAACCTTTTTCTGCGTTAAACCATTTTACTTTACCTTGTTCCATGTGTGTTGCCTCCTGCGTGTGACTGAGTCACACTGATTATTACTACCGTGATCAATTTCATCGAGTTAAAAGTGTAACCTTTTTATCTCCACCGAACAACAATAATTACTTAATAATATACCATGGATCGATTGAAAAAGAAAGGGGAGATAAAAAAGAATTAAAAAAGAGGATTTGCATCAGCAAATCCTCTAAGGAAATTAAAGTTTAGTAACGTTAGTTGCTTGCGGTCCGCGTTGACCTTCTTCAACTTCGAAAGAAACCTCTTGACCTTCGTCAAGTGATTTGAAGCCATCAGTTTGGATAGCTGAGAAGTGAACGAAAACGTCGTCGCCGCTTTCACGTTCGATGAAGCCAAAACCTTTTTCTGCGTTAAACCATTTTACTGTACCTTGTTCCATGTGTGTTGCCTCCTGCGTGCGACTAAGTCACACTGATTATTACTACCGTGATCAATTTCATCGAGTTAAAGCGTAAACTTTGTATCTCCACCGAACAACAATAATTACTTAATAATATACCATGCTCATCGGAAGAAAGAAAGGGTAATTTCAAAAAAAATAAAAAAAGAGGATTTGCATCAGCAAATCCTCTAAGGAAATTAAAGTTTAGTAACGTTAGTTGCTTGCGGTCCGCGTTGGCCTTCTTCAACTTCGAAAGAAACCTCTTGACCTTCGTCAAGTGATTTGAAGCCATCAGTTTGGATAGCTGAGAAGTGAACGAAAACGTCGTCGCCGCTTTCACGTTCGATAAAGCCAAAACCTTTTTCTGCGTTAAACCATTTTACTGTACCTTGTTCCATGTGTGTTGCCTCCTGCGTGCGACTGAGTCACACTGATTATTACTACCGTGATCAATTTCATCGAGTTAAAGCGTAAACTTTGTATCTCCACCGAACAACAATAATTACTTAATAATATAGCATGCCTTCGAAAAAAAAGGAAGGAATAAACAGAAATATCGTTAACTTTTGTTAAAAAACTTGAAATGACTTCAGATGTACTTAAATTTTAAAGGGTTCGGCGTCAACCTAACGAATAAAAGTGGCAAGGTCTGTTTGTAATCAATGGACAGGCTGATGAGGGTGTCGGACGTGCTTAATTGCTGCCATGACATAACCGTGAATGGAAGCATGCCGGCGTGGCTCCGTCCAAACGGCTTTAAAAATATGTGTCAACGTCCGTTGAATCCGTGTTTCATCCGTTGTCACGCGTCTAAGTAGAAGGTAAAGAGAAGTTTCATACCGATCGTAAAGTAACTCGAGGGCATGACTATTTTTTAATTCGATTTGTTCGAATAGTTCTTGGTCTGTCTTCATGCTCTCCTCCTTAATGTCATGTCGTTAAATGATTGTCATTGAATTGTCATCTGTTCTGCTTAGGTTGTTTTCCCCAAGACATAATAATCAAACGTTTAAACTGTTTAACTTCAAGATATTTATAGGGCGTGTTACTTAAAAAGGAGCTGTTTAAGGATGAGTCGTGTTTTTATTAGACCTTATATAGAAGAAGATGCATTAGAATTGCTGGAACTGAACGTACGAAACCGGGGGCACTTTGAATTTTGGATGCCACTTAAGCCGAAAGAAGATCAATATTCACTTGGAGCCCACCAAGAACGGATTCGTCAAACATTACAAAAGATGCAAGATGATCGTTACTATGCGTTTGGTGTTTTCCTGAAGGAGAACAATGCATTAATCGGCGAAGTATCTGCTTCGTTCATTGAACGGTTTCCGGCTGAAACATGTATGATCGGCTATCAACTTGATCGAAATTACAATGGTCAAGGATTGATGGCTGAAGCGGTCATTCAAGCAGTTGCACTGCTCTTTGACAAGTATGCATTTCATCGGTTACGAGCGGAAGTGATGCCTGAGAACATTGGATCGAGCCGTGTTCTCGAAAAAGTAGGCTTTCGAAGAGAGGGACTTGCTAGGAAAAGTCTATATATTAATGGAAACTGGGAAGACTTCACGATGTTCGCACTATTAAAAGAAGAATTTTTAGTGTGAGGAGAAAATGATTGTTGTCGATGTCGACGTAGTATAGTGCATGGTGCAAAAAACTAAAACGCCATTACTTTTTAGTCTTTTGTCGTCGCGATCATCCGCGGGTACAATCGAATAAGGTGAACCTCTGTGTATGCAGTCATTCGCACGTTATATGAAGAAACTGGATTATTCATTCGACTAACACGCCTGATTGGCTGTTTTAATGGTGAATCGCTTGAATGGACGTACTTTCATTTTGAAGAACGACTATCATTCGCTAGACTGTAGACAACGTGCTATCGGGAGATACAGCGTCTTTTTTCGTTGCTTTCCTCGGACGAGGCGCGCCATTGCTCCTTGGATCCTAGCGGACGACGAGCAGGGTCTTGCCTGCCTCTGAAAGTGCGTTAAAAACGTACTTTGCCCCGTAGGAGTCAACGAAACATGACGATTTTCAGGCAATACCGTGACAGAAATCCAGTCATGCAGACAGTTTAGAGCGCAATCCGTCTCGAATCGCTTTAGACCGCGAAAAGCAATCGGTCGCGACCCTTCAGCTTTGCTGTAGCGGCGCGATCAGTTGCCGCTTTGAAGACGAGGCGAGACAGGGAAGCGCGAACGGATTGCCTCTCGTTATAGCCTGTTCACGCTTCATAAGAGTTTGTCTACACGCTCATTCGCGTTGCATGATCTAACATCGATTTTCATCCGAAATTCAAAATTAAGATATTTTGACTGGTGAAAAGACTGATTAGAGCGATTAAGACATAAAATCGAATGAAAAAACGAACGATAACTCATTTATAAGATAAAAACATTTGTTTTTAGATGACAAATTACTCTAAATCCTTTGACATGACATTCTGCATTCGATATAGTGTTCAAGTACGAACGATTATAAACGATAGTTTAAAAAATATTCGTTATTTGGAGTGTTGAAAATGGATGTAGTATTTGATTATGAAGATATTCAATTGATTCCCGCAAAGTCAATCGTTGGCAGTCGATCTGAGTGTGATACGACGGTCGAGTTTGGTGGAAGACGATTCAAACTGCCGGTCGTCCCGGCGAACATGCAAACCATCATCGATGAATCGATTGCGACGTACTTAGCCGAAAATGGTTATTTCTATATTATGCATCGCTTTGAACCAGAAAAACGGCGGACGTTCGTTGAGACGATGCAAGCAAAAAACTTAATCGCGTCGATTAGTGTCGGCGTCAAGATCGAAGAATACGTGTTCATCGAAGAACTCGCACAGGCAGGGCTCGTGCCGGAGTATATTACGATTGACATCGCGCATGGTCATTCAGACGCAGTCATTCAAATGATTCAGCACATTAAACGATTTTTACCGAACAGTTTCGTCATCGCCGGAAATGTCGGAACGCCGGAAGCTGTCCGTGAACTTGAGAATGCAGGTGCGGATGCGACGAAAGTCGGAATCGGACCCGGGAAAGTCTGCATCACGAAGATTAAAACAGGATTCGGAACAGGCGGTTGGCAACTGGCAGCACTTCGTTGGTGCGCTAAAGCTGCGAGCAAGCCGATCATCGCGGATGGAGGAATTCGGACACACGGTGATATTGCGAAATCCGTCCGTTTTGGTGCGACGATGGTCATGATCGGTTCATTGTTTGCCGGGCACGAAGAATCGCCTGGTGAGACGCATGAAGTCGATGGTGTCCGCGTCAAAGAATACTTTGGTTCGGCATCAGAGTTCCAAAAAGGTGAAAAAAAGAACGTCGAGGGGAAAAAGATGTTTGTTGAGCATAAAGGGAGCTTAGCCGATACATTGACGGAGATGGAGCAAGATTTGCAATCGTCGATCTCGTACGCCGGAGGAAATAAACTGCAAGCGATTCGGACGGTCGACTATGTCGTCGTCAAGAACTCAATCTTTAATGGGGATAAAGTATTTTAAGGCAATTAAAAGTAGAAAAAGCAGACGGTCTTGACGACGTCTGCTTTTTTTTTGCATACTTCCCATAAAAACAGGGTAATAGTTAAATGGTTATTTTTTCAGAAAATTACATTAAAAGGGGTGGCATAGCATATGAACACAGAAACGACAACGTACTTAATCGAAAAGTTTACGCGAGTCCGTGATAAGACAATTGAATTGATTGATCCACTTGAACCAGAAGATTTCGTAATCCAAGCAAGTGCTGATGTAAGTCCGGCTAAATGGCATATCGCGCATACGACATGGTTTTTCGAACGGATGATTTTACAGGAATACGATGCAGCGTATCAAGTGTTTAATCCACAGTTCAATTATCTGTTCAATTCGTATTACAACTCAATCGGTCCGTATCAACCGCGCCATCAAAGAGGTGTCTTGTCGCGGCCGACTGTAAGTGAAATCATCGCCTACCGCTCGTACGTCGATGCGGCAATCGATACGTTCTTGAGACAAGATCGCGACGCGGCGAGTCAAAAGAAAATTGAAGGTTTGATTGAGATGGGATTACAACATGAACAGCAGCACCAGGAACTTATTTTGATGGATATGAAATTTAACTTGTTCGTCAATCCCTTGTTACCGGCCTATCAAAATAAAGCGGTCGTGCCGACTGCTGAAACCAATGTCAGTCCTGCTTACAAAACATTCGATGGAGGATTGATTGAAATCGGCCATGATGGGACCGGCTTTGCGTTTGACAACGAAAGTCCTGTCCATAAAGTATGGTTGAATCCATTTGAACTGGCAACTGCGCCCGTGACGAACGGGGAATACTTAGCTTTCATCGAAGCTGGAGGTTATGAGACGTCTGAATATTGGCTTTCTGACGGGTACCAAGCCATCAAGCAACTCGGCTGGAAAGCACCGCTCTACTGGATGAAGGATGAGTCGGGGGACTGGTCTGTCTTCACATTAAGTGGTGTCGAACCACTCGCACTCGACGAACCGGTTTGTCACGTCAGCTTTTATGAGGCGGATGCTTATAGTCGCTGGAAAGGAAAACGTCTCCCGACGGAAGCGGAGTGGGAGCATGCGGCAAAAACGGTCGCAAGACAAGGGAACATGATGGGACGAGGAACGTATCATCCGGCATCGGTTGTACGGGCCGAGCACGAATTGACAGGAATGTTTGGTGACGTTTGGGAATGGACGGCCAGTGCCTATTCATCATACCCGGGCAGTCGACCGCTTGAAGGAGCACTAGGTGAATACAATGCAAAGTTCATGTCTAACCAGATGGTGTTACGGGGTGGCGCGTGTGTGACGCCGGACGATCACATCCGTGAGACGTACCGTAATTTCTTCCCGCCGGATAAACGGTGGCAATTCAGTGGGTTCCGTTTGGCAGGTGACCTGTAAGATGAGTCAGCAAGTGAAAAGCTTTGATTTATATACGACGCAGCAAAATATGTTAGAAGAAGTCATAGCTGGTTTATCGAAACCGGCTAAAACGCTTCACGCCAAGTATTTTTACGATCAAACGGGGTCGGAACTGTTCGAGCAGATTACGCAACAACCGGAATATTATCCGACGCGCACTGAACTCGAGATTTTGACGACGCACCAAACGACGATTGCAGATAAGATTGGTCCTGTCCATACATTGATTGAGTATGGGAGTGGCAGTAGTCGGAAAATCAAAAGTCTGCTCAGTTCGCTGCACGGGTTGGAAGAATATGTCCCAATCGATATCTCGAAGGACTATTTACTACAGTCGGCGGCGGAGTTGTCTAAAGATTATCCAAATCTCTCGATTAAAGCGGTTTGTGGCGACTATTCGACACCGATCACACTACCGGTCGACCGCGCACTGAAAAAAGTTATCTTCTTCCCGGGATCGACGATTGGTAACTTTGATCCGGCGGAGGCGATGGAGTTCTTGCGCCATTCATCTCATTTACTCGAAGTGGGAGACGGCTTTTTAATCGGTGTCGATACGAAAAAAAATCCGGACATTCTTCATCGGGCGTATAACGATATGGCCGGCGTCACGGAAGCGTTCAACTTAAACATCCTGACCCACATCAATCGTGTCTTAGATGGAACATTTGATCAAACAAGGTTTGAGCATGTAGCATTTTATAATGAGGCGCAAGGTCGAATCGAGATGCACATCCGCAGTCGGATTGACCAGATCGTACAAATCAACGGTCAGCCGTTTACGTTCCAGGAAGGTGAAACGATTCATACAGAAAATTCTTACAAATATAGCATCGAAGAATTTCAGCAGTTGGCAGGTAAAAGTGGCTTTCGGGCCGTCACTTACTGGACGGACGCCAATCATCACTTCAGCGTCCATTACCTTGAGAAGACGAACGGCTAACGCGATCATGACGATGGAAGAAAGGCTGGCACACCGCTAACTGACGATAAAATAGAAGGGATTGCCATCTTAAAGTTGATGGGCAATCCCTTCTATTTGCGTGTAGATAAAGTTGCATTGGATTTTCCGCTTGAAACTGTTTAACCGAAAAGACGCGGCATGCAGAACTATCAGGCGAAGTCTCAGCTGACGCGACTTCCGTCCGGAATTGGATGTTCCGGACATACGAGGACGGGCATCAGTTGATCGAGCGGACCGAGTTCAAGGATACGACCTGTGAAACCGGCGCGTACGCCCTCGACGTTCAGGATCGCGATGGCTTGTTTCCCTAAAATTTCTTCATAGTCGAACCGGGTTTCGACCCAGTCGAGTAAAAAAGAGTGATCGTGTCCATCGAAGTCGACCGTCACGTTGAGAAGGTGTGTTTCATTCTCGTCACGGATGAGAGAACGAATCGTCCCGACACGAATATCTAACGCGGTAAAGGTTTCGACGGGTACAAATGGTTTAATCGGATCCATGGGTCATCTCCTATCGTCAAACAAATTAGTTGTGATAAGTCGGAACGTAATCACTTAACGGAATCTCGAGCGGTTGATTTAACGCCAGTTCTGCGAGCTCGCGTCCGAGATAAGGGCCGATCGTCAATCCGGATGCACCGAGGCCGTTCGCGATGAAAACGTTCGGGTGAGCATCGAGTGAGGCGATGACCGGTAACGAATTACTCGTGTAGGGACGTAGACCAACCCGCATTTCATAGATGTTCGTTTCTTCGAGTCGTGGTGCGACAGGGAGGGCACGCGTTAAGAGCGCATGCATCCCTTTGACGGTCGGTTGTAAGTTGTAATCAAGTTGTTTTTCATGGGTCGAACCTAAAGCAAGGCGACCATCTTCCGTCGACACGAGATAGAGTCCACGTTGCCCCATGATGACGGGCCAATGTTTCGTTTTCATTTCCTCTAAATCAAGATGAAGGATTTGTCCTTTTTCCGTCCGGATATCGAGTTCGAGCTTGAGCGGACGTAACAATTCATTGATCCAGACCCCAGCCGTCAAAATCACGTGCTTCGCGTAATGCGGTTGTCCATCGATTGAAATACCTTTCACTTGTCCTGTTTCGATGAGTAATTCAGCATCCGCATCAATAACGGTCGCCCCGTAATGGATTGCCGCCCGCTCGAGTGCGCCACGCAAGGCACGACCATCGACGCGAGCCCCGCCGGAGACGAACAACGCGTCTTCGACAGTATCGATCAATGGAAATAGAGATTTGACCTGAGAAGCGTCGAGTCGTTCGATGCGTCCGATGCCTGGGGCTTCCGGGAAACGATTTTCAGCAATCGTATTCATCTTCTCGATTTTTGATGATTCATGTAGCGCGATCGTGCCCACTTTTCGGTACCCGGTCGCGGTTTCGCCAAGCGCTTCCAGTTCTTCGATTAACGTATCGTAATAGTGAGCGCCATTATTTGCTAAGCGGTACCAGGCTTTATTGCGACGTTGTGTCATCCAGGGGCAGATGATGCCGGCTGCTGCATCGGTTGCGCGTCCGCTCTCTTTTCGGTCAATCAAAAGCACGGTCGCCCCTTGTTTTGATAGGTGATAGGCTGTCGATGCACCGAGAATACCGGCGCCGACGATGATGTGTGTGTACATGTCAATTCAACTCTTTTCTAATGACGGTCTTTCTTTAGTCTAAAGAAAAAAGGGCAAAGCGACAAATCTAAATTCAAATGTGTCATTGAAGTGTGGGGAATGATGGGAAATCGAATCTTTTTTTCGGAATATTTCGTATACTTTACATACGGACGCGTATAATTGCAAAATAGACGATTAGAAACCGTCCAATCAGGAAAGATACCCTTATAGGCATCACGTCCCGACATCAATGGCTTAGCACTCAGTCACTTTTGAAGGAGGGGAAGGCAATGAACATTAGTCAAACCATCGTACGCAAACGCTACACGGACCACACTTTGTTTTATTCCGCCATCCTGATCTGGAAGTTGCTCTTCTTCTTACCCTTATTGATGTTCATGAATAGTGGCTCCGACAATGTATTCCAACTTTATTTCGTACCGTACTTGACCGTGATCATTTTGTTCCGGGTCATGACATATTACGCGACGTATAAAGCTTCCTTCATGGAGATGACGGAGATGGGGCTGTCTGTTTTCCTCATCATCGCCGATCTTTATATCATCGCGCTCTTCCAAATTCCGCTTCCATTCGGAATGATCATCATGTTATTTTCGATTCTCCATTTTAGCGCCGCATTTAGCCGTTTTCGTTGGTTTCGGCGCCGTATGTGGTTGAACCGCCATCTTGAAATACTCAATTACTTGACGGATCATGGTGAAACGCCGATCAAGATTGCTGTCGTCTCGGAAGATGAGATGCTCGTGACAACGAAAAGTGGGAAAGAATTCACATATCGCCAAGTCTATTGGAGTGGCTTTTATTTTGAACGCGGGTGAACGATTAAGGACTGTGTTGCTAATTGGCGCAAGTCCTTTTTTTGATGATGGCTATTTAAGGTCGGTTTTGCCATACTAAAGTGAGAAAATAGCAAGGAAGGTGTTCATTGGTGATTCGTGCCCTTATTGTCACACAGGACAATCATGTTTTCGTCGATACGAATCTCGATCGCTTAACGCGGTCGGACATTAAGTGGTATTTCGTTGATTTCGACCAACCGACAGAACAGGAGAAACAGTTACTCGTCTCCTCGTTTACGTTTCATCCGCTCGCGATAGAAGATTGTTTTCAATACTTACAGCGACCGAAACTCGAATATTATGACGGGTACAGTTTTTTTGTATTGCATGCGGTTGAAGAACCTTCGTTAAAAGGGAAAGAAATCAATCTATTTGCGAGTGAACAATACGTCATTTCGTATCATGAGCAGGCGTCACGGGAAGTGGACTTCGTGTTTCGGGCATTTCAAAAATTGACAGGGCATGAAGAACATCTAACGGTCGAAGTTGTCCATAAAATCATGGATAAAATCGTCGACGGGTATTTCCCGATCGTTCATAACCTGGAAGACCGCATTTTTTCACTCGAAGGTCGATATGAACAAGCAGGCAATGACAAACAAATCATGGAAGATATCTTTGACATCCGCTCAGACTTGCTTGAACTCGCACGGACGGTCTTACCGATGCGGGATTTACTGTATCGGGTCATCGAATCGAAACGACTGGCGATTCATCCGAACAAACAAGCATTTTTCCGTGACATCTACGACCATTTGCTGAAGTTAAACGACATGATTGAATACAATCGGGCGATGACGTCGGAATTCCGGGAAAACTTCATATCTTTGAACTCCTACCGCATGAATAACATCATGAAAACGTTGACGATCTTTACGACGATTTTCATGCCGTTGACGTTCATCGCCGGCATCTACGGGATGAACTTTCAATATATGCCCGAGCTGACGGTCCGCTATGGTTACTTCATTACGCTTGGCGTGATGGTGCTCGTCGCAATCGGGATGACGGTTTATTTTATCCGAAATCACTGGTTTGAAGAGTAGGCGTGAGAAATCGTTGTTCCTTTCCCGCCGGTCACACAAAAAACGCCGATGTTTCCGTTTTACACACGGGGACAGCGGCGTTTTCCATTGTATAGTCTTCTCATTCATGACGGATACCTGAACAAATCTTAAAGCGTCAGCCCACTGTTTTAGTGAACCGATTGCTCAAATACGTCATGCAGTTTCGCTTGGGCAGCCTTGAATGAGTCCAGTGGATGCGCATCCGTCAAAGTCGAACGTTCCGTCTCAATTTGGCTCAATAATGTCTCTGTCCATTCGGCATAGAGTGTCGCGAAGACCTCGTCGAGATGTTGCTCCGTTAGATGACGAAGGCGCGACTCTTCGCCTTCGAGATAACTAACGGCATCCGGTTTCGTCAACGCGACCAGCGCGTCTTTTAAGTGCTCCTTCTCGTTCCGTTCGAAGAAAGCCTTTGCGTTCCGGAAGTAGCTTTTGACGGAACGGTATTTCGTGTCATCTTGGAACGGACCGCTGAACGTCATCGGAGGTAGCGTTGGCGGATCGAGTGGTGATAGTTGGAACGACGGGTTCAGTTTCGCAGCATACATCGCCTCTTTGTCAAGACGCTTTGCGATGGCACGTTGGACCCAGCTATCGATCCGGAAATGGGTGACACGTAATTCTTGTTCAAAATCATACCGCAAAAATCCGAGTAATTCGATGAGTGCTTGTTGCAAAGCGACTGCTTTCGTCGCGTTCGCAAACCGGACCGGATGATAGGCTTCCTTGAAAAAGTCTGGGAAGCGGTAATAGATGCGTTGATTGACGTGATGTAACAATTCATGAATCTCAGCAAATAGCTCATGGTGAACGAGTTCGACCCGACCGTTCGAGAAGTGTGCCGTGATCTCTTGTTCGAGCGCATCGAGTTCCGTCAATCGGGCATCTTTTCTGGCAATGTTCCGTTCTGTCTGATCAATCAATTGATTAAGGCGGTAAATTGTCTTGTCCGTCTCTTCCGTCAAGGATTGAAGCGCGAGCCCTTTCAAATCATGGTTCAAGAAGTGATGGAAGGCTTGTTCGAACGAATCGATGCCGGATTGTTCATCAATCCCTTGTTGTTTCTCGGCAAGGGCGTTGAGGCTCGAGACGCCGAACAGGCGTGGTGCACGGATGCCGAACCGTTTTAGTTCCGTGCCGACATAGTGTAGGACATCTTGCTGTTCCGCTGTCGAAGTTGCGAGATCAATCGCATTGACGACGAAAAACATTTTGTCGAGCTCGAATGCATCCTTAACCCGGCCAAGTTGAATCAAAAATTCACGATCGGCTCGGGCGAAGGCGTGATTGTAGTAGGTGACGAACAGAATCGCATCCGCATTTTTAATGTATTCAAATGCGACGTCCGTATGCCGGGCATTGATGGAATCGGCACCCGGTGTATCGACGAGCGTGATTCCGAGACGTGTCAACGGGCTGTCGAAATACAGGTCGATTACATCGACGAAACAACTGAGGTGTTCCTGTGCGACATACTCCTCGAATGCCGATTGATCGACTGTCTGTTCTGTACCGATGAAAGGTTCGACCGTCGGATATCCTTTTAGGAACGCGCGTAAGAAAGAGGCAACGTTCAAGTCGCTTGTCGTCCGTTCGCGCAACCATGTGACGACGGCAGTGACTGACGGCATCGTTGCGTCAAACGTTTGCAGGGCTTCGTTCAAGTCGTTGAGAAGGTCAGTCTCCGATTTAAACCGGATCGTTGCGGTCCCGTGGACATGCGTCGCCGTGACCGGTTTAATCCGATTGATGGATGCCGTCGTCGGGTTCGGTGAGACCGGTAGGACACGATGACCGAGCAAAGCATTACAAAACGAAGATTTGCCGGCGCTGAAAGCACCGAATAAGGCAATCGTAAAGTCGCTTGTCGTCACGCGCGCAAGCTTTTGTTGCAAATACTTCGTAGCGTCCTCGAACCCGCGAACACCGGAGAGAATGGTCTGGATTTGCTGCATCTCTTCTAATGTATAACGGGATGGGACAGCTTGAAGCGTTTCTTCATGCGTAGTCTCCATCTCTTGTGTCACGACTGGATTGATCCCTGTAAACGTCTCAATGTCGAGCGTCGCCTGCGTAAGCTGCGTACGCCACTGTTCTAGTTGCTCACGTGCCGCTGTCATATCGTCAGTGGTCGGTTCGTTCGCTCGTTCGAGGTAGCTTATTAACACCTGTTCCGCATTCTTGAACGTTGTCATCACGTCACATTTTTGTTCGAGCGTTTCAAATTCAGCTTGAAGCGTCGCTTTCGCAGGGATGTTTTCATGCGTCAACTCCTGGCGGACCGCTTCTCGCCAATGGTTCGTTTCCTTGACGTACCAAGCACTGACCGATGCAACGACCCGATTCGTGAATTGCAAGACCGATTCCCCGGTAATCGTGATGCCGTCTTGAAGTGCTTCCTCAATGACGGCTAACGGTGGATCAAGTGGGAGTTGATCGATTCGTAACGAGTGCTCGTCAGACAGCAAATCAATTTCCGCTAGCGATTGTTTCATAAGTTTTCGAAGGTGAAGCGCAATTTCAGAAGCAGTGACAGACTGGAGAGCGCGCAGGACATCGTCAGCGATGACTTGTTGCGCCGCCTGTGTTTTTTTAGCGCTCCGGAACAATCCGACCTTGAATGCAGGTTGCCGAGATTCGAGGAACGTTTTCATCTTTTCGCGCAATTCAAACGGCATCAGCGTCGCATTGCGAAGTAAACTTTCCCGGTGTGCCGAAAAACGGCTGCTCCATTGTTCAGGAGCAAACAGGGTCAATTGATGTTTGACTTGTGCATGCCGGTCAAACACACGCTCCGCTTCTGCGCGTTCGGTCGCCGAGACCGTATCCCGCATCGCGTCAGATGCTTCTTCAATCATGTCTTCTAAATAGTTGATGTGTTCCTGGTGTAAGACCTCGAGCGTCGTTTGAGCGGATTCGATCAATTTCGGCTGGGCGTCACGAATACTTTGGTCGACCAATCGCTTGACGGCAGAAAAGTCGTTCCCCGCGAATTCCGGCTCACGCAGGCTCGTGAAGAAAATGCCTTTCGGCTGAACACCATGCTCAGTAAACGATTTTTCGACGGATCGTTTAAAGGCATCGAATGACAGCTCGGATGTTTGGTGTTTGTCGATTTGATTGACGATTAAATAGAGTTCAGGAACAGAAGCGAGCAAGTCTTTTGTGACGCTGAAGTTCAGTTCAGATTGGACATGGTTATAGTCCATGACATAAAAGATTAAGTCGGCGACATGTAACGCCGATTCAGTCGAAATCCGGTGGGCGTCATCAACGGAGTCGACGCCTGGCGTATCCATCAGGACGAGACCAGGTGGTAAAGTGGATGTCGCATGGGTGATGTCGATTTGTTGGACGGTGCCGTCACGGCCGAAATGGCGTAAGTGTTGCAAATCATCTTCCGAGGCTAGACGGACTGCTTTTCGATCATGGAAGGAAACAATCGCTTCGTTGGTCTCGCCTTGACGAAGCGTGACGATATTTGCACTCGTCGGAATGGGACTCGTCGGGAGAATGGATTCGCCCGTCAAGGCATTGATCATACTGGATTTACCGGCAGAAAAATGACCGGCGAAGGCAATCGTATAGTCGCGTCGTAATAACTTCTTTGAAAATGTATCTAATTTATCGAGTCGGAGCTGATCGCGTGAAGGTTGAATCAGTGTCGCGAGAAGCGCCGTCGCTTCCAGGTGGTTCGTCAATCGTTCTTCAAATGAGCGCATGCAAATTGTAACCCCTTTCTTACAGTCAATTGTAAGTGTATCATGTTTATTTTGCTTTCGTCATCTTACGGTTGCACACGAAAAAAGAGGCGCTCACGAATCGTGAGAAGCCTCTAAAAACAGTGCTGATTCAGTTCGGTTCCGGAACGATCATGTCTGATTCGTCGGGCTGTTCTTCTGTCGTCTGCATCAAGCGTAGCAGGTGCAGTTTAAAGAGATACATGACGATGAGATGGACATTCGCCTGGGTCGTTTTATAGAGCAACCATGGTAATGCGGGAACATATTCATGAATCGCGATGATACACTCTTGCGAACCCGGGATTTGCCGGAACTCGATGCGTCCATTGCTATCTTCTTTAACTTGAGCAAACAAGCCGCCCGTAATTCGGTACGTTGCCTGTTGATCGTCTTCGAATGGTTCTTTCGTCAGTTCAAGCAACGGGGCGTCAAGCAACGGAACATGAATCCGAACGACTGTTTCTTCCGCTGTCTTCGATGTAAGAAAAGGTTTCGCGAACGTCGATAACCAATCGACATAATTGTCGGCAGCCCAGTTCGCGTTCCGGTCGTCTGGAAGACGGACACGTTGGACGGACCGGACATCAAGCGTTTGTGATTTCTGGTGCGATGAAGAGCTTCCTGATTTTTTTGATTTCGACTCTTCTTCTTCTTCTTCCATCGCCATCCGTACGGATTGCTCGAATGAAATTTTTCCGTCACTGATGCCCTCGACCATCTTGTCGGGATCCGCCACCATCTCATGGACCATACTTTCGACGAGCGGATAAACGGTTTCTTTCGGTTCTCCAGAGATGAGTGTCACCCAAAGCCGCGACAATTTGACGGTCATCAACGGTAAGTCGAAGGTCGGTTGTTTTTTGTCCATTACTTCCGCCGTCTTCAAAATCATTTCCTTGTACGTCATCGCTTCCGGACCGCCGATATCGATGGCACGATCCTTGAGGTCCTCGCGGTCGACGCTAGATCCGAGCGCATGAATGACGTCCGGTAGCGCGACGGGATGTGTTTTGTTACGCGTCCAGCGCGGGAGAAGCATGACGGGAAGTCGTTTGACGAGTTTTGACAGAATCGGGAACGAAGACCCTTTCGGACCGACGATGAGCGCAGCGCGGATCGTCGTGACCGGTGTACCGTATGCACCGAGGACGCGCTCGACCTCAAGGCGACTTTTAAGATGACGTGATAAATTTTCCGTCTCGTCCGGAATGATGCCACTTAAGTAAACAATCTGCTGGATGCCGTTTGCTTTTGCAGCGCGTGCGTAATTGTCGGCTAAAATCAAGTCCATGTCTTCAAATGAGCCTTGCGTCAACTTTGCTGACGGCATCATCGAGTGGACGAGGTAGATTGCGATGTCTGCTCCTTTTAATCCGGCTGTCGTATCCGCTAACGAAAAAAGGTCACACGAACGCCATTCGACATTCGCTTCATCTTCCTTATCGTCACCATTGCGTGACAAGGCAATGACGTCGTACTTTTTCTTCAACTCATTTAGTAGGTTATGTCCGATATAGCCTGTCGCACCGGCAAGTGCCAGGCGTTTACGTGGTTGCGTCATGTCAATTCCTCCTCATTAACTGCTTACTACAAAGATTTACCCAAACGACCTGCGATTTAATCAAACGAATGTTATAGTTAAAAACAAATGCTTCATCTTTTTAAAACAGGGAAAACAAATAAAGAAGATTTGCGCACTGTTTTGGAGGGATGGACAGTATCATTTTTTAGGGGAGGGAGACGGATATGAATGCTGTCTGTTTTTTGGACGAACGTCATCATACACGTTACCAAATGATATTGAAGCGATTGAATGCACGAAACCGTAAAAAGTATTCTTTTCAATCAATCTTATTTTTAGCGACGGGTAATCTAGCACTTATGCAATTGTTCAGTGACTATTTTTTTCCGGAGACGGGTGAATTTTTTTACCAAGAATTATTAGCGGAACCTGTCGAAGATTTAACCGTCGATGTCGAACGTCAATTACTCGTTCAGTTGTATAACGGCAGGACGACGTTGACGATCATGGAGATCATCGATCAGTTAGAAGAAACGGAGTTAGAGCTCGTCCTCGGAGCCATCCAAATCCGGTCATTCGGAAATCAAAACATGCAAGTACACTAAAGAAGGTAGCCGTTGTCAGATGGACTTCGGTTATCTTTTTTTGTCATTTCAAGGACCGTTAACTTACATTTGTGAACTGAAGTTATTAATGTAAAACAGCATCTAAATAAAAGCTAAGCTTATGCCTTAAGATTTGGTTGTCTAGCGGCAGGACTGGAAATAAGATGTAAGTAACAGGGAAGGTGTGGTGACTGCTGACAGGTCGCGCGTCGAATGATGAGGAAGGGGAGTGAACATATGCAACTCAAAGAATCGATTTATTTCCATTCACCGATTTTCATTCAGAATATCCTAACGACGCTTTACGGACGGGTCTTGTACCAGGAACGTTACGGGTCCGCCTACCGTAATCGGTTCGAAGAATTGAAGCGGAAAGAACGGCAATCGATTGATCCCGAGCAGGAGCAATTATCCCGCCTGAATCAGTTTTTACTGTTTTGTCAGGCCTATAGCCCGTACTACAAAGAGTTGTTCGATAGGAACCGGATTGAGCTTCCGCTTGCGCAGTTGTCAGAGTTAAAACAAATTCCCTTGCTCGATAAGGAGACGCTACGGACAAGGAATGCCGACGTCCATGCGCGGATTCATGCGCCGATTCTTGGAAAGACGGGCGGGACGACCGGGAAATCGATCCAAGTGCATTATACGAGAGAGGACATGCAAATCCGCATGGCGCACCTCGACTATTTCAAATGGACGCATGGAATCGAACAGGGAATGCGCCGGGCGAGTTTTACGGGACAGACATTAGCGGCAGAACAACAAAAGTCACCCGTCTATTGGCGGATGAATAAGGCGATCAATCAAATGCTTTTTTCAATTAAGAATATTAACCCGTTGACAATTCCCGCTTACATCGAACAATTGAACCGATTTAATCCAGTGTCGATTGATGGTTTACCGTCGGGAATGATTGAAGTTGCACGATACGCCAAAAAACATGCTGTCGACTGTACATTCCGTCCGAAGGCGATTTTTCCGACGGCTGAAATGTTGACACGGGACGAACGTGCTTTAATCGAGGAAGTATTTCATGCACCGATCTTTGATCAGTACGCCTCCTCGGAAGGGGCACCGATTGTCGCCGAATGCCGCTACGGTAAAAAACATCTCCATTATGAGATGGGTATCATCGAAGTCGAAGCAGACGGTCAAATTCTCGTGACGAGTTTTGATACACATGGTACGCCCCTTGTCCGTTACCGGATTGGTGACCGGATGACGCTTAGTCACGAGACGTGTCCATGTGGGCATGGTGGTCCGATCATCGCATCGATTGACGGACGCGGACGAAGTTATATCCAGTTGAAAAATGGGCATCGAATCTTTGAAGGGGAACTCGCTGGAATCGTGCGGCGGTTCCCGAATTGTATCGAACGAGTCCAGTACATCCAAGAAGAAGCGGATGAAGTTGTGATGTTGTACGTACCGGACGAACGTTGGTTTAAACAAGAGCATGAAAAGGAGTTATACTTCGTGTTAGAGCGTTTGTTCGGTGGACAAATGGATGTCCTTTTAAAAGCGGTTCCGGAAATTCCGAAAGAAATCAGTGGGAAGACGTTGTTGATTAAACAATTGATTCCAGAGAACGAACGAGCCAATTGATTGGACTAGCCGAAATCAGAGCTAGTCTTTTTTTTTGTATAAAACTTCAAGAGGAAACTGTTGAATGGGAGTTTTTATCATGTTCCTGTCAGAAATGCCGGGTAAAAACAACCTATCAAGAAATCGTGCAGAAGGGCTCGACGCATCGTGGTGAATCGTTATCAGAAAGGACGTGTAAGGATGGGAATCAAGGAACAGGTTTATATGCACGCACCAATCTTCTTACAAAACGTATTGACGACACTTCATGGGTATCACTTGCAACGGGAGCGGTACGGTGCGTTTTATCAAGAGCGCTTTCAGGAACTGATTGCAAAAGAGCACCAAACAATTGATGTGGCGGTAGATCAGCTAAGACGGCTGAATGCTTTTTTGGCGTTTTGTGTGATGCACAGTGACTATTACCAAGAGCTTTTTAAGCGGCACGGCGTCACCTTACCCTTGACGGATCTCAATCAATTAAAACAAATTCCTGTGTTACGAAAAGATACGTTACGGCACCAAATCGAACGAATTCGCACCGATGTCGCAGCCCCGATTCTTGGAAAAACGGGTGGGACGACGGGACAATCGATTCAAGTCCATTATACGAAAGCAGACATGCAGCGGCGGATGGCACATTTAGATTATTTTAAATATACGCACGGCGTCAAAAAAGGGATGCGGCGGATTAGTTTCACGGCGCAAGTGTTGGTCGCTGAACACCAACAAACACCGGTCTATTGGCGGATGAACCGGGCGTTGAATCAATTACTGTTTACGGTCAAAAAGATTAATCCGGCGACGATGACGGCGTATTTGGCAGCAATCAATACGTTTCAACCGGACTCGATCGATGGTCTGCCATCGGCGATGATTGAACTGGCGCGGCACGCGAAACGCAGCGGCATGGAGATGACGTGTCGTCCGCTGGCGATTTTCCCGACGGCTGAGATGATGACGGAAGCGGAGCGTCAATTACTGGAGGACGTGTTCCATGCGCCCGTCTTCGATCAGTATGCCTCGTCGGAAGGGGCACCAATCATCTCCGAGTGTCGGCTCGGTCGAAAACATTTGCATCATGAGATGGGCATCGTAGAACTCGACACCGATGGCGAGGTCCTCGTCACGAGTTTTGATACACACGGGACCCCGCTCGTCCGTTACCGGGTCGGCGACCGGATGACGATCAGCGGCAAGACGTGTTCCTGTGGTCACAAAGGACCGGTCATCGATTCGATTGACGGCCGCGGGAAAAGTTATCTTGTCCGACCGGACGGACAAAAAGTGTTCGAGGGACAGCTCGCGAGTGTCGTCAAAGTGTTGCCGAACAGTGTCGAACGGATTCAGTATGTCCAAAAAAATAACCGGGAAATCATCTTGTTATACATTGCGGATGCCGCACGTTTTTCAACAAACGATGAAAAACAACTCGGTCATTATTTGAAGCGGCTACTCGGAAGTGACATGCTGATTTCGCTGCAGGCGGTCAGTGAGATTCCGCGTGAACGTAGCGGGAAGACGTTACTGATTAAGCAGATGCTGACTGGGTGAATGCATTTGAGCTACCTCCACCTCTAAGCGAAGTATAGGTGGAGGTGTTTCAAATGTCTTGAGACAACCGAATCATGTCTGTGCACCGGATACCGTTTTCTACAATCTCCTCTTCGTAGTGCCTCAAGAAGAAATTCAAGTCGACTCCGACGATCCGAAATCCACATTTTTGATAAAGTGCCAACTGACCGATGCTTGAGTTTCCTGTGCCGATTTCGATGGTTGCATAGTCCATCGCTTGCGCAGTTAGGATGGCATGTCTTAAAAGACGTTTTCCTATGCCGTTACCTTGATGTCTCGCCTCTACTGCAAGATTTACAATTTCAATCGTTTGCGGTCTTGTCGGCAGAAGCACATACACGCCAATCCGTTGATTCCTAGATTCAGCTATGAAACATCGACCTCTCTTCAAGTATTCAGCAACTATTTTCTGAGAAGGGTCTGCTGATAACAAAAGTTCCATCGGAGGGTTCTCATGAACGGACAGTTGACGGATGTTCATTTTCATAGACGGATACTCCTCGCGGATTAATTTTGACGTGCTTCCTTTTTTAATTCCTTTAAATTCACTGAGCTGACATGAATCGGTTCAGTTTTTCTACCGGATTTAATCTTTCGGCAAGTGTATGGATTATGCATCGCAGTTCGTCTTCTCCTTCTACTTGGACGGAAGTCAGGTCGAGTCGCCTCTGACAATCAGCGAGAGGTCTATTTTAACGAAACGGACTAGGATTAGCCTCCTGTTTACAGTAAAATGGAAATAGTAGAAAAGGGAGGTATATTCGATGATACAACGCGCGACCGTATTACTCGTCGGGACCGTTCATTTGGACCGTCCTGACAACGGGGACTTGTTTCGTCCGCGCATCTTTGATGTGTTTTCAGACGAACGGCAGCGGGAAATTCAACAGGTCGCCGAGGTCCTGCAAACATTTCGTCCGACAGAAGTCGCGCTAGAGACTTTGCCTGAGCAGGCGGGTGCACTGAATGCCGACTATGCCGCTTACCTCAAGCAAAGCTTTACGCTGACGGCGAATGAACGCCATCAACTCGGGTTTCGAGTAGCGCGCTTGGCAGGTCTGGCTGGTCTGCAGGCGGTGGACTGGAATCAGACGGTGGAAGGTGTCCCGAATCTTGCGGAACTCGAACAGCTCGACCCGGTCGCGTTTGACCGCTTGATGCGTGCCGAACAACAAAAATCCGAGTCACTCGAAGCGACATTGCTCGAGCAGACCTACCTCTCGTTCCTTGAACAACTAAATGACAAGCAGGCGGTCGAAGCAAGTCACCGGACATACCGGCAACTCGCCCGGCTAGATCCGGCGACGCACGTCGGGGCGAGATGGGTCATTCAGTACTGGTACTACCGCAATCTGTTAATCGCGAACCGGATTCTTGATTTGGCGGAGCCGGGGGAACGGATTCTCGTCCTCTACGGTGCCGCCCATTTGCCGCTATTAAAACAATTTTTAGACGACAGTGGGGGCGTCGATGTGATGACGTTCCCTGAACTGATCGCGAAGGGGAGTAACGCCGATGTTGTTTCATTATCATCTTTGGACGCCGAACGTTGAGGCGACGGAGCAGTTTTATGAAAAATTAGGCTTTGCGGTCACACAGCGGATCGGAAAGACCGACGGCGCGTTTTCGGCGTTTGATCCGCCGTTGACATGGGATGACTTCCGGGACGACGGGATCCGCTTTCGAATCATCGAGATGAAACGCGGCGCCATCAACGTCACGTTCGGTCACGGGAAAGCCGTCCGCTTCGACCATCTCGGTTTTCTCGTGACACCCGAACAACGGACGCTGCTTCTCGAACGTGCACAACAGATGGACTGGACAGTCCAAGCGAACGAACGGCGGACATTCATCCAGACCCCGTACGCCTGTCGGATTGAACTGCAGACGCATCACGATGCGATTTTATCGGACGGTCCTCATCTGAAACGGCTTGAGCTCTCAACGAAGCAAGTCGGCTTCGAACAGGAGTTGAAGCGGTTATTCGGCCATGCAATCGATGAAGTGACGACGGTGCCTGGTGATCATACCGTCTTACAGCAAGTCATTTTTACGGGGGAAGACAGGGAAGCCGTCGATCCGAACGGCGTGTCTGTCAGACAAACACGGTCACCGGTCGTAGCTGACAAACACTTTTAACGGTTTTGCACCTGCCTGTAAAGCCTCGAAACATGGAATCAAGTCCGACCAATCGACCGACTGTTCAAACAGCTTGAACAAGGCAGGCGTCTTTCGGGCGGCCGGCAAAAACCAGTCCGCATGGGCGCGGTAATCGAGCCCGTCACTCGATCCGACGATCCGTAACTCTTTTGCATAGAAGCTCGGGCAGAGCGACAAGACGTCGTAATTGCCGTCAGAGAGAATGCAGAGCTGACCATGGGGGACGAGTGCCTCCTGAAGACACGCAAACGCGGTTTGCCGTCCCGAACATTCGAGGGCAGCGGCATAGGTATTCAGCTCGAGGTCGTTTCCGGACGTAACCGTGCGGGTTGCCCCGAGCTGTTTTGCGAGTGCATGTCGCCTTTCGTCCGGGTCGACGGCGTCAATGCGCGAGAGACCGAAGTAGTGGCGTAGATAAAAGACGGTTAATAATCCGATCGTCCCGAGCCCGGTCACGACGACGGCATCCGACGGACGGGGATTAAGTTTATGGACGCCTTTTGCGGCGTCACACGATAAAATCGTCAACAAGGCGAGTTGCGGCGGCAGGTCGCGTGGGACGGGAATGACTTTTGCTGCGCGGACGGTGGCGATGTCGTGATGACCGTAAAAAGCGACGACGCGGTCACCGACACGGATATTTGAGACATCCTCTCCGATTGCCAGCACTTCTCCGTAACTCTCGTATCCCGTTTCTTTCGGATAGGTCAGGGCGAGGTCTGACCGGTCGGTCGCCATGATTTGCGGCAATTCCGCGCCGATGCTGATCGCACCGTGTAATGTCTGGATGAGTAGTTCATCTGCTTGCAAGGGCGCTAAGGGGCGCTCAATCCATTCGAGCGTCCGGGGGCCGTCAATTGCAGTCTGTGTGGCATGCGATCAGTTCCTCCGTTTTCTTAAAGTGAATATCCTGATAATGGAATTATAACATGAAGATAAATCAGGATATGACAAGTTTGTAAGGTTGAATGGAACATCAATTGCCCGATTTTTAAAGTGTTTTCTGCTATGCTGAAAAGGTAGAGCGGAGCTCACGAGTATCTAAAAAGGAAGTGGCGAACATCGAGCAGATTGAGATGTCGATCCATCGTGGATTAGTGGAATTAAAAATGTTAGTTGAACTACCTCCACCTACGCTTCGCTTAGAGGTGGAGGATTCCTGAGTCATCCGACCTAACGGTCGAAACCTGGTCAGGCTAACCCCGTCGTCCCGACGGTTGAAGAAGCTAAGAGGCGTTCAGCTTCTCGTTTGAGGTTCAGTCCTGCATTCACATCGCGGTCGTGATGGATGCCGCAACTCGGGCATGTCCATTCACGCAAGCCAAGATGTTTCACGTCTTTGTGTTGATGCCCGCAACTGGAGCACAGTTGACTAGAGGCGAAGGTCTTGCCGACTTTCACGATGGTCTTCCCGTACCATTCCGCCTTGTATCCGAGCATGCGGAAGAACTCCGACCAACTGACCTCAGAGATGGACTTGCTCAACTTGCGATTCTTCTGCATGTTCTTCACCTGCAAGGTCTCGATGCCGATGACGTCGTGGTTTTTGACGATTTCTGTCGATACCTTGTGCAGGAAATCGGTTCGCTTGTTCGCAATCTTCTCGTGGATGCGGGCGACCTTCCGCTTCTGCTTCTGATAGTTCTTCGCCTCGGAAAGTGTTACTTTCTTGTCCAAGGCCAACCGTTGACGACGAGAGAGCTTACGTTGTTCACGTGCGAGCTTTTTCTCAAGCGAGCGGAAGTAACGGTCATTCTTGTACACCGTGCCGTCCGACAGGATGGCGAAGTGCTTCAATCCGACATCTACGCCGACGGATGAGCCCGTCTTCGGCATTTCGTTGCTCTCCTGCTCGACGAGCAGGGAGACGAAGTATTTTCCTGAAGCGTTCCGCCGGATGGTCGCGTTCAAGATGCGTCCGACGACCTGCCTCGAGTTGGCGAAACGAACCCACTTCAGCTTTGGAATTTTGATCGTGTTGCCGACGATCGAGACTTCTGGAAGCTGAGACTTGCCTTGAATGTTCGTCTTGTACGATTGAACGGGGTTCCGTTTCGACTTGAAGCGGGGTCGTTCGTTCTGCTTCTTAAAGAAGCGGTCAAAGGCATCAGCAAGATGTTTGACGCTCGTCTGCACAGACGTGCTATCGACTTCCTTCAGCCAGTCGAACGCCTGCTTCAACGACGGGAGTTCTTTCGAACAAGACCCGTAGGATAGTCCTTTCCCTGTCGCTTTATACGTCTCATCCCACTTCGCCAAGAAGTGGTTGAAAACGAAGCGCGAACAACCGATCGTCTTCACAATGAGGATTTCCTGCTCTTTTGTCGGATAGATTCTGAATTTGTAGGCCTTGTGAGTCAACATGATGTTCACCTCCTTACAAAGGACATACCCGAAAGAGAGGTTGGCGATTCATCTCCCACTTTCACTAGGGCTTCACCCTGATCGTTTAGAAGTGGGCGTATTCTCGCCTGATTTTGATAAACGGATTAAAAAAGGTCAGCTTGGTCACTTTATCGGATTGCATACGGGAGACAAACCGCCTGTCGGTTTTTCGAACGTCGAACAGTTCGCGACGGAAGCGGCGGCAAATCTCCAGTCGATTCGCGCATTGATTGAGCGTCGAAATCAAATCAAAGCAGCGATTACCGCATCGAATGCCGTGACGCGTGTCCGAATCGCCGGGACCGAGATGACGGTCGCGGAAGCGATTGATCGTCGCGATACGGGTCTTGACTACGATCGCCAATTGTTACAAACGCTCAAAACACAACTGCATGAAGTGGAGCAGACGATTGAACAGGAACGTATCGAGATCGAGCGGCGTGCAGAAAATCATATCGAAGCGACATACGGTGCGCGTGAAAAAGGGGACGCGGAAGAAATTGAAAAAACGCGTCGTCTGTTCATCCAACGATTAGAACCGAAATTGATTGACCCCTCCGGTCTTCGGCAAGTCATTCAACAGTTAGACGAGTCAATCGACGCATTTGATGCCGAAGTCGATTTCAGTCTATCTGAAAGTAATACACTCACGAAAATATTAATCTAAACCTACCGTCCTGTTTGTCTGATGATTTCATAACCGAACACGCGTCGTCCGTGCGATAACGGACATCTTCTAATCGGTTGACCGATTAGCATCCAAGATGGTCCTTGCGACCGTCCGGTCAAAGCTGAATGTTCAACGATCAAAGGACAACGCTGACGCTTCAACACTCAGACAGATTACTGTTCAAACATCAACGGTCACCGTTCGATTAAATCCATGAGAAAACGGGAAAAGAGAGGGGATGTTCGTTGCCTCTGAAGTCACCGCATGGCTGGGCAGACAGGACATTTCATCGTTTTGCATGACGCCCCTTCTTTCTTCAGAAAAAGAAGGGGCATTTTTTTAAATTCAAATCGAGAAAGGATGATTTAAATGGAATCCCTCACAAAACGAAGAATCGGAGCGGCTGTCGTTAACTTGATGGTGAACGCTGTCATTGTAAATGTCCTTGAAGAAACAGTTCTCAAACGGGTCAAACGTCCCGTCATCCGTGGCATCGTCACCCAGTCCGTCGTCGATGTCGTCATGGAAACGGTTCAATTACGCTTGACGGATGGCCGAACGGTCGGCAGTCGTGTTATGGGACTTCGTGTCGTCAGTCAAGACGACCAACCGTTGAAAACGACACAAATCCTTAAACGGATTGCTTACCGTGAAGTATTCACAGCAGGGAAATTCTTTAAGGACCGTCAGCGTTATCTGGAGGATGCCTCCGTTTTACCGGAAGATGAGTTTGCGAAAACACGTGTCATTCGTGAAGGACGGTAAAATCGCTTGTTTCATTGATCCATGTACGCTATAACCCGTATCGCGCTTAGTCTGTTGAAGCGATGCGGGATTTGTTCGTGTCTTGAGCAGACTGTAGAGATCACAAGAACGCAGAGGAGGTGAATGGCCAATGAATCCTTTCATGACGATCGAAGACATTAATGACGCGAATCTGGCCGCGGTTCTCGGATTAAAAGTCGCAGCCGCGCAGCGCGTATATATCGAAACGAACGCGCAGTCGCTTCAGGAAGCGATGAACGATCACGACCACGGTTGGCGTTGTTATGCCTTATGCGAAAACAGGCAGCCGGTCGGGTTCATGATGATTGGTGCTGAAAACCGGACGGACAAGTACATCTGGCTTGACCGGTTCATGATCGGTCAGCAGTATCAAGGACAAGGGCTAGGAACGCAGTTTTTAAAACGAGCAATCGGTTTCATCGAAGACCATTTCGAAGTCGATGAAATCGTGTTGAGCTTACACACAGAAAATACGCATGCCAAGTATTTTTACGGGCAAGCGGGCTTTACTGATATCAAACGGATCGATGAAACGAACGGCGAAGAAATCTGGGTCTATCGTCTGACGTGATGTCCGCGATTCGTTCATCTGTATGGTGTAAGCCTTGTGCATCTGTCGAACCTTCTCGCTGTCCGCGCGGCAACCGTCCCTGCTACACTAGAAAAAACGACCAAAAAGGTGAGGTGGAGTGGTGTGGCAGTCATTGAATTTAAGGATGTCCAGTACAAATCGATACTCAAAGGGATCTCCGGGACGTTTCGGGAAGGAAAAATCACGACGCTCGTCGGACCGAGCGGCGCCGGGAAAACGACGTGTCTGAAACAAATCAACGGATTACTTTCACCGGACGCCGGGACGCTTTATTTTAAGGGAACCGATTTAAAAGACATCGATATGATGGAGCTTCGAAAAAAGATTGGCATGGCCTTTCAAAGTGCCCCGATGATTGCGGGGACTGTGTACGACAATTTGAATCTTCCGAAAGCGATCTTCAATCAGACATTGGAACAGGAAGAGGCAAAACGACTGTTGGAGCGGGTCGACTTGAAAGAGGTCCCGTTGACACAAAACGTCAAGGAACTGTCGGGTGGCGAAAAAAGCCGCATCGCGATCGCGCGGACACTCGTCAACCGACCGGATATCCTGCTGCTCGACGAGATCACGGCCAGTCTCGATTACCGGATGGTCAAGGAAATCGAGGCGCTCGTCCAAAAGATTCAACGGGAATTCAACGTGACGGTGATCTGGATTACGCATGATCTCGAACAGGCGCGCCGTGTCAGTGATGACATGTGGTTCTTAAAAGACGGGCAATTGATTGAACAGGGAACGATTGAATTGATTGAGGGCTCGGATAATCCCGCCATCGAAGCGTTCGTCAAGGGGGTCGACCAATGAGTTACGTGCAACTCGCTTCCGCCTTAGTCTTTATCTTGATTCCGTTAGTGCTGACATATACGTTAAAGCTTGGACTTGGCAACGATATTTTGATAGCGACGGTCCGGTCGATCGTCCAGTTGTTGATTGTCGGTTATCTCTTGACGTTCGTTTTCGAAAGTGACAGTAAAATTTACATCGGGTTGATGATTCTGTTGATGATTGTCGCGGCAACGCTCAACATCATCAAAAAAGGTGACGGGATTCCCGGGATTACGGGCATTATTTTACTGACGTTAGTCAGTGTCGAAGTCTTGACGATGGGCATCATGCTTGGTCTTCGAATCATTCCGTTCGAAGCGCAGGAAGTCATTCCGATCAGTGGGATGGTGATTGGCAACTGTATGATTTTGTCGCTTTTGTTCCTGAATAAGTTCAAGGACGAAGTCGAACGGGGCGATGAAGTCATTGAGCTGATTTTAGCGCTCGGAGGTTCACCGAAAACAGCGATTGACCGAAGTTTGAAAAGCGCCATCAAGACGAGTATGATTCCGACGATCGAGGCCCAGAAAACGATGGGACTCGTCCAGCTTCCCGGCATGATGAGCGGTTTGATCATCGGTGGGGCCGATCCGATGGAAGCTGTCATGTACCAGTTATTAATCCTGTTCCTGATTTTGACGAATGCTGCCGTGTCTTCCGTCATGGTCGGCTACCTGTCCTACCGGAAACTGTTTAATCAAAAAGCCCAATTCCTTGGGTTGACCTATCGGAACGACTGAGCTACCCTAGAAAAATACGTCATGACGCTAACAGATTTCGGAAGTATCCGAAGTCTGTTTTTGTTTACTAACATAAAGAAGCATCAAACTGAAGATGAAACAGCGACGTGCTACTAAAAGGGATGTGAAGAAGAAGTGATGACGATTGAACAAGTAATGGCGATGTTACCGGTTGAGGAAGAAGAAATACGATTGACAGATGTCGATGGATTGCCACGTTATGCATGTGTTCATCCGGTTGATCTGTTTGAGGAATCACAAGCGATTTTTCGGAGTATCATTGAAGTCGAACACCATCAAGCGGATCGATTAAAATCATGGTACATCATCGGATACGAAGACATGGATGGGGACCTGTTATGTGTGGATCTCGTAACGAGTGAAGTGATGGTCGTCGGTCATGAAACACTGGAACGCGAAGAAGTCGTCGCTCCGTCCTTGACTCAATTTTTGCAAGGATGACGTCTAATTCGTATGCAACATAAGAAAACGAAAAAGGTCACCGGACATCATCGTCCAGTGACCTTTTCGTTCGCCGACTAACGGATTATGCCATTATTGACGGATAAAGCCACCTTCCGAATGCAGGATTTGCCCGGTGATCCAGGCACCTTCGTCACTGACGAGAAACGAAATCAGGCGGGCGACGTCGTTTGGTGCCCCGATGCGGCCAAAGGGAAATTTCGGTAGCAGGGCGGAGCGGATCTCATCCGTCATCCAAGTCGAGTCGGTCGGACCGGGGTTGACGGCGTTGACCGTCACGCCGAACGGGGCAACTTCCTGGGCGAACGTCTGCGTAAAAGCAGAAATCGCACCTTTCGTCGCGACATAAGCAAGTTCACCCGGCATCGGTCCGCGTTCCTGGCCGGATGTCATGTTGATGATCCGTCCTGAGGATAACGGTGACGCTTGCAGGTGGCGGGCGAACTCGACCGATAACAGTAACGTCGAGCGGATATTGACCGCATAATGAGTGTCGAGCGCTGCGGCGTCGAGCGACAAATAGTCGGTCTGCGTCGAGTGAGCGGCGTTGTTGATTAAAATCGACGGTTGGCCGAGCGTCCCAACGACGGTTTGATGGACAGTTGCCGCCGCCGCCGGATTGGCTAAGTCAATCCGGAATCCTCTTGCCCGGACACCGAATGTTGCTAACTCCGCTTCAAATGATGGGATCCAGTCGGCTTCCGCTTGCCAGGCGGTGAAAAAAATCTCGATGCCTCGTGCGGCAAGCGTCCGACAGATCGCTGCCCCGATATCCCGTTCGTGACTGGCACCGGTCACGAGTGCGATTTGTCGTTGTTCAGTCATGCTGCATCTCCTCCTTGAATTCCATCCATTAACATATTTTAACTCATTTAGATAATCCTTACTATCGTAATCGTGCTAGTGTACACTAAAACCAGGATTAACGAGCGGGTATTAAAAGGAGGCAAGAATGACGATGGGTGAAATGTTGTTATTGTATGGATTATTGACGATTGGAATGGTCATCCGCTTCCTCTTAACCGGCATGTTCAGTTGGCTGGAATTTGGTCTGATTTCGCTGCTTCTGCTCGCAGCACTTGGTGGCGCGCTTCTCGATTACTGGCAAATCAGACGCGACATGCGGTACGTGGGACGCGCGAACACGTTAACGACACGGTGCGTCGAACGGACGACACGACGACCGAAATACGTGCTGGAAGGTGCACAGCAGATTGGATCCTATCGACGGAGCTATCCAAAAGGATGGCAGTTTTTATTCGTTCAGCTCTCGGCAAAGCTGCGGGGGTGGTTCTTGAATCTGAACTTCAGTTTTTCCGACCGTACTGTTTCTTACGTCGAACAACGGAGTTCTCTTCTAGCGCGGAATCAAAAGTGGCTCGTCTACGAAAACGGTGAAGTCGTAGGCACGGTCCGGACCGACGCGTCACTGAAACGGATGAGTACGTTTAAAGAAGTCATGCTCCTGTCCTATCAAGACGTCGAGTACGAAGTCACGTCCTCGACGTTATCCTCGAAGATTAAAGTCTGGCGAGGGACTGAGGTGATTGCGACGAGTAAAGCGAACTTGCGGTCCGACGTAACGTTTAAAGTCAAGGAGCAGCAAAATCAGTCCCTGATCTTGTCGGTGCTCGTATTGTTCCATTATCATTTTCAATCGTAAGTCGAAAGAAATGAGTGTTCATGAAGCGCGTAATCATTCATTGGTGTATGATTTAGGAACACTTCAGTGAAAGACGGGAGGCATCGAGATGGATAAAACAGATGGCTGGATCATCGTCAGCGTATTGGTCGGATTGTATTTCGGGTTATTCGCTAAACCGAAACGCGTGAGCGGAAAAAAAGCAAAGTGACAAAAAACCATGGAGGTCGTCCTCCATGGTTTTTTGTCAGGTGCACATCAGGGCTCACGTTGCTACGTTCTTTTTATATAGCAGAGGTCCATTATCGTGCTTTTTTTGAAACACTGCCGTCCACAGTCCAGTACGACCGAAAGTCGTCGCGGACGCCGGCATCATCGGCATCGGTCTGATTTCAATCACGTCGAAGTCAGCAAAAATCAACCGTAACTTCTCTTCCGTGAATCCTAATCCACCGTTTAAGCTGCGTGTCCGGTACACTTCCCAGTCGGAGATGTCGGATCCGCCGAGCTCACCGCCTTCGATAAAACAAGTCAGGGCGAAATGTCCGCCATGCTTTAAGGAATCGGTGACGAGCGTAAGATAATCGCGTCGGCGGTGCGGAGCGATATGGTGGAAGCAACCGGAATCGTAAACGATGTCATACGCCTCTTTAGCAAGGGGGAAATCAAAGATGTTCCGTTCGATGAAGTCGACGTCGAGCTGCTCCTCCTGCGCCCGTTCGCGCGCCCAGGCAAGCGACTGACGTGATAAATCGACAGCGGTCACGGTACATCCCTGTCTTGCAAAATACAGCGCGTTACGCCCCGGGCCGCAACCGAGCTTCAAAACGTGACCCGGTGCGATGATACCGCGTTCAAAATAACGGACGAGATTTTCGTCCGGCTTGTTGACGAAAAAAGGAATCCGTTTGTCACGGTCGGCGTAAAAATCATTCCAAAATGCGGTCGGTTCACGCAGTAAATCGTCAAGCATGTCAAGTAAATCATCGTGCGTTTGAATCATTTCTTTCATCTGTCGACCTACTTTCAAACAGGGTATGAATTGCTTTTCATCTATCCTGATTATACCAAAAAATGTATGACGAAAACGGATGAATTCTCCTGTTTCAGTAGTCGAGTTATGAAGTGAATCAGGAAAAACGTTACCGTATCTCATCGTTCATAAGATACGTTACCGCTTCATCTATCTGCGTCACCCGGTATTACGGTGTGACTCGAACATCCGGCGTTTATAAATATCGGCGACTGTGTTCAGAAAAGCCTCCGGCAGCTTTTTCGGAAAATACGATTTGCAATAAAAGTAATCATACCCGCGCTTTAAGTCGTCCCACTGTGAGCACGGTTCTGTCTGACGGAACCGTGCGACGTCGATGATCCGTGTCCCGTCTTTCGTCAGCATGATGTTGCGCAAGTGGATGTCGGACGGGTTTAAGCCGACGGAGCGTGCGTCCGCTAAAGCTTGATCGACAGAGCGGATGACGTCCCGGGGAATCAACGTCCCGTTGACGAGACAGTCGAACAACGTCTGTCCCTCGATGTATTCGATGACGAGGTAATCCGCCCCGTAGGCGTATTGTTTGGCGTACGTCGAAAACGACGACAATTGCTCATAAATCGCTCCTTCAAGGACGGCAAGATGACGATGGCTAGGGAAAAATTTTTTGATGACGCGGTCCGTTCCTTGAATCCGAAAGACGAAGGCACTTCGTCCCGTACCAATCCAGTCTAACTCAGGTGGTTGACCGGTAATCAGTTGCGTTTGTCCGTTTGACTCGATGGTGATGGCTGTCGCCAGTTCTTGATCTGTTTTCACGTGTGGTCCATCCTTTCTCCGTTACATTGATTATATAATTTATACGTTCAAATGACCACAAAGGTTTCAGGAGATGTTCCTGTATGAATGTTTTGAACATTTTGTGATATGCTAAAAAACGTAGACCATTACATATTTTAAGGGGGATTTTAGAATGAATACGTTACAACAGTGGCGCGACCATTTCGACGCACTTGGTGCCTATGAGGAAGCAGTCGCTTTACTCTACTGGGACATGCGGACATACATGCCGGAACAATCAGCGCCGAACCGCTCGAAATCACTCGGTTTCTTATCGACAGAAAGTTTCCGTCGCCGGACAGGGGAACAGTACCAGTCCTTGTTAGGCGCGATGGGGCAAGAATCGTTGACGGGACTCGATGCGATCTCGTACGAGAAAGCGAAACAGGCATTTGATCGGGACTCAAAAATTCCGGAAGCGGAATATCAAGCCTTTGTGACATTGATTTCGGAAGCGGAAAGTGTTTGGGAAAAAGCGAAGGATGCGAATGACTGGGCGATGTTCGAACCATTCTTAGAAAAAATCGTCGCGACAGAACGTAAATTCGTCGAGTACTGGGGATACGAAAATCACCCATACGACGCATTGCTCCATGACTATGAGCCAGGAATGACGGTCGCTCAGCTCGATCCATTGTTCGCGGAGCTCCGTCAAGCAATCATCACGTTGCTCACCGATCTTGATGGGAAAACATTCCCGAAACTCGATTGGTCAGCAGACCGGGAGACACAAATTAAGCTCAATCACGAGTGGTTGAACGATATCGGTTATGATTTTACAGCCGGTCGCTTGGACGAGACGGTCCACCCGTTCCAAACGACAATCAATCGCAAAGATGCCCGTGTCACGACGAAATATGATGAAGCGGATTACCGGAACTCTGTTTTCGGGACGATGCACGAAGCCGGTCACGCGACGTACGAACAGGGCATCGATCCGGAACTCGACTCCCTTGGTCTCGGTGAAGGGGCATCGATGGGGATTCATGAATCACAATCATTGTTTTTTGAGAACTTCATCGGACGCAACCGTGGTTTCCTCGAAGCACGTTATACAGGGTTGCAAGCTGCGATTCCTTCATTGACGGACGTTCCATTCGAAACATTTTATGCTGCCGTTAACGAAGTCAAACCATCGTTGATCCGGATTGAGGCGGATGAACTGACATACGCGATGCATATCATTATCCGCTACGAACTTGAAAAACGTCTCATCACGGGTGAACTCGAAGTCAAGGCACTGCCAAAGGAATGGAACCGCCTTTATAAAGAATACCTTGGAGTCGATGTCCCATCGAACGCACAAGGTGTCTTACAAGACGTTCACTGGTCAGGTGGTTCGTTCGGTTACTTCCCGAGCTATGCGCTCGGACTCGTCTACAGTGCCCAGTTGAACGAAGCGATGCGTCGGGATGTTAAAGACATCGACGAACTGATTGCAAGCGGTTCGTTTACACCGATCAAAAATTGGTTAAAGGAAAATATCCACCAACACGGAAAAGCGAAGACGCCGGCCGAATTGATTGAAGCAGCGACCGGGCAATCGATTACGGTCCAACCGTTGATTGATTACTTGACGAAGAAATATACACGCGTCGTCGAAACGCTGTGATGCAATGGTTTGCCCACCGCGGCGCAAGTGACGCGTTTCCGGAAAATACGCTCGAGGCGTTCAAAGCAGCCTTACCGGACGTCGATGGCATCGAATTCGATGTCCATTTCTCAAAAGACGGCGTCGGAATCGTCATCCATGACGAGACCGTCGACCGGACGACGGACGGAACAGGGCGCGTCGTTGATCTTACGCTTGCAGAACTCAAACAATTGAATGCGGGAGCGCGCTTTAAAGGTACGGGACCGCAGCGTGCGATGATTCCGACACTTGACGAAGTCTTAGAGCTCGTGGCGCCAACGCAAATCGTCCTCAACATCGAACTGAAGACGGATACAATCCGTTATGAAGGTCTCGAGGCCTACGTCGTCGAACGGTGCCGTGCCCATCAGCTTGCACCAGATCGATTAATCTTCAGTTCCTTCAATCATTACTCGATTGATACGATTCGTCAGCTTGATCCGTCGCTCGAGACAGCACTGCTCTATCCGTATCCCTTGTTTCACCCGGAGCAACAAGCGAAGCAGCTCGGGGCGAAGGGCATTCATCCGGATTATCGTCGCGTGACGGCAGAAGACGTCGCACTGGCTCACGCAGCAGGAATCTCCGTCCGCGTCTATACTCCGAAATCGGCAGAGGATGTCGAACAGATGGAGGCAATCGGCATTGATGCCGTCATCGTCAATGATCCAAAAGGATTCAAAGCGCGCCTGTCGATTGACTAAGGAGGAAGCGTCATGCGGAAGGGGTATGTGTTGACTATCATAGCTTCACTGATTGCGCTTGGCATCGGTCTCGAGATTGGTTTTCAAAAAATACCACAACCGCAACCGAAACAAGTTGCACAGTCAGCGACACGACCGGATGACTTCCAAGCAGGACTTCAAGACGCAAAAACCGAATTAGAGACCGTACAACGTTTTTCTTTAAAAAGTACGATTGAACATGACCTGAAAAGCGAGACATGGATTTATGCGACACCGACACCGGAACGTATTGCCGTCGACTGGTACTACGTCGCAAGCTATCCGGAACAACGTGTCCAGATGACCCGAAATGATGTCGCGCGCATCATTGAATACGATCGGTATCTCGTCGTCATCCGTTCGATTTACGGGGTCGTCGACGATAGCGAACTCGAACAATTCGCGCTGCGTGTTTCGGGGTATTTCATGACTAGGCAACAACAAAAGGAGGATGACGATGTCAGGTAAAATCATTCTATTGATTGGTGGATCGGGCAGCGGGAAGTCGTCCTTAATCAAACGATTACGACACGAGTATGAACATGTCCGGTTCATTCCCTCCGTGACGACACGACCGAAACGCCCGACCGAACAAGATGGGGAAAGTTATCATTTCGTCGACGTAAAAACGTTCCAGCAATTGATTCAAGAGACGGGGTTCATCGAGTACGCCCATGTCCACCGGGCGTGGTACGGAACACCCCGACAAGCGTATGAGGACGTCCTGACGACGAACGGCATCGTCATCAAAGACATCGATCCGAAAGGTGCGGCAGCATTCAAGGAATTGTTCGAAGACCGTGTCATCACGATTTTCGTGTCCGTTCCACCTGATCTGATGAAAGAACGTCTGTTGATGCGCGGGGATACACCGGAGTTCGAAGCACGGCTCATCGATTACTCGGAAGCTTGGAAAGACCGGGACCACTATGATTATATGATTGAAAACATTGATTTTGAACAGGCCTACGCGGAGTTACTTGGGATCATCTCGGAGTATATCCCAGGACAGCCATCATCGTAAAAAAAGCAGGGAAGACACATTCTTCCCTGCTTTTGTTTTGAGGTAAAGATAAAAGTGTCAACACCAAAATTAATAGACGAGCGATGGATTGGATTAACCATCTACATCGATCGTCTTTTTTGTGTCATTATTTTACAGTTGGTGGAAATTAGTGATTCCCGTGAAAAGCGAAGGGGAGCACGTAAGATGAATCGAGAAGCGCTTGAATCAGTTGACGCGATGCGCTAGCCGGAACAGATGCTGTTGAAGAAACCCGTCGAACGGAAACCGTCCCTCGGTCACGTGTTTAATCAAGTCCGTCAAGGCAGCTTCCGCTTGTTCAATCAGTCGGGCAGGATAGGCGAACGTCCGTTGATTGACGAGGAACTCGTCTCGGTCGACGACCTGCCAGGTACCTGCTTGATTGCGGACATAATCGAGGTCGAGGTCGAAAGGAAAGGGTATCCCCGTCGAGCCGTGGGGGCAGGCAGACGTTGCAGTGATAGGAGGCACCGTGTGCATCGAAGTCGATATTGACCGTAAACGGCGCATTCAGGGGATAAAACTCAAGCGACTGTGTCGCGTAGGTAAAGGTCTGTCCCCGTGTGTGATGGACCAGTCTTCTGCCTGCTTGTCCATGGACGAGCACGTAGTCGTCTGTTTTTATCAGCATGTTGCCAGTCCACTCGTAATGGGGGCGGTCGGGATACTTATAGGCAATGATCGTCAGGACTGACGGTTGTGCCTCTGCTGGTCGTTTCATGAACAAGCTCCTTTCGCGCTAATAGAGGAAGAGAAGGAATCATTGAACGGTTAAGCGGGCAGTCGGTTACGTCTTTGAGACGTCATGTAAATGGTCGCGGTAATAACGGAGGGCTTGTCTGTAAGTATGGACGTCGGAGTCCGGCGTCATCGTCGTAATGACGTCAAGTAACTGTTGCATCGCTTCCTCATGCTGCTTGAGATTAAACAGCGTCAAGGCTAAAAACGTCTTCAGTCCCGTGCTGTCGGGGAAACGTACTAAGCCTTCCGTAAAGGTGTCATGCGCAGCAGCGTATTGTCCGAGCGCCCGGTATGTACTGCCGAGCCCGATGAAGGCGTCCGTCAAAAACCTTGTGTCGAGGCCGTTTGCGATCGCAAACTCATAATGCGGAACGGCAGCCTGCTCCTCGCCGAGGTTATCGAAGCACCAGGCCATCTGGAAATGGTAGTAAGGGTTCGTACGATCGGTCTCTAACAGCTCGCGCATCATCTGTTTTGCTTGCTCGTACTGTTTCGACTGACGGAGCGTCGTCACCTGCTCTAAAGTAGCATGCGTCATCTCATCATCCTCCAATTCGGTTGCTAGTACAAAAACCCCTCCAGCTCGGTCAGCTAGAGGGGGAAATGTTAATCCTGTTGCTCGAGTTTCGTCAAGAGTGTCCGGAACGTATCAAGTTCTGCATCTGAAAACGCGGAGAAAACGTCCGACAGGTACTCCATCTTCATTGCTTCAAGTTTCCCGTACAGTTCAATTCCGTCCGGTGTTGCCCGGAGCTCGACGACACGGCGGTCGAGTTCACTGCGTTCGCGTGAAATCAAGCCTTTTTTTGTCAATTCGTCAGCAAGTGCGGTAATCATACTTGCAGAGAACTGGAATTCATTCGACAGGGCGGATGCGATTTGTGGACTTTGCCCGCAAAGCGACTTCAAAATGAAGAATTCATTCCGTGTCAAATAGGTCGTGAACATGCTGCGAACATCTTTTTTGATGGCGCGGTAGTTCATGCGGAGTCCTTTTTCTGTATCGACGATCAATTGATCGCGTTGTGCTACTTCGATTGTCGTTGCCATGTTTAGCTTCACTCTTTCCATACGATAGTTTCGTTACCCGCCATTTAGTATAGTGAAAAATTTTAGTTTAATCAATATTTTTCTCTTGAATCATCTCATCATGCGACGGCTGAACTTTTGTAATGATTTCCGTGACGTTCCGAAGTTCCGGATAGAAACGACGGAAAAAGTAATCGATCCGGTGCGTGTCGTTCCCGGCGATCGTCACGGCCATACAGATGTAGGCGATACCGATGCCTTGGCGCGGCAAAAAAGGATTCGGCATGACTTGAGCGCATTTTAAGGCGAGTGTGCTATGACTCGAGACGGCATCGATTAGTTCACCGTAATTGCGGATGTCGACGTAATGGAACATCCGGATCAACTCATTAATCAGTTGCTGGTCGGAATCGAGCATCATTTGTGACGTGACGAGTCGCTTGTCGAGCTCGCTGATGACAGGGGAGTGGTCAATGAAATAGTTTAAGTTATCGGACGTGATCCGGACTTTATACGGGTCCGATAAGATCTGTTGGACGGTCTCATCCTCGAATTGTTTGAGTTGCTTTTTGATGTTGACGAATTCTTGATCGGCGATCTCAAGCAGTCCGGCGACGCGGCTGAAACTGCGCCGGACTTCTGCCGGGACGCTGTTCGGATTTTTATACCCTAAGTCATGTTCAATCTCTGCCCAGGCGTGTTGCAAAATCGAACGGATTTGAATTTCTGCCGTATGTGACTTGAAGCGACCGTATTCACTTAAGGCCAGGCGTTGTTCACTCAGGGCGGCGACAAAGTGGACAGACAAGTAGCCGAACTCCGTCGTATCGAGCAACGTCGATTTATCGACGGATTGATCGCGGTCGATCGAAAATTCATTTTCAATGATACGGGCAGCTTCCCGGACGTCGTCGTGGAAATAGGTGACGATCCGGATTCCCGTCAAATCGTGGACGTCCTTGAGCGATCGGTATTTGTTCGGTTGCCGTAAGACTTTTTGGTAGAGGCTTTCCGAATCCTTCGTCCGTGAGACGATCGAATGGTATTTGATTCCGGCCGCGTCGAGCAGCTCGGATAATAAAATTTTTAGTTTATCTGCGAACGCGTCATAATCTTCCTTATCATTGACGTATTCGAGCATCATCGTATTCAAGTCTTGTGCGTGCAAGCGAATCACCTTCCTCATCGTGGTATTATCTAGCTGTATTGTATCATTCGTATTCCGTAGACGCACGAAATGACCTTGTTTCAAGCGGGACCAATCGTGGGAAAAGAACAGTAGAACATGCTTAGGAGGGGTGCACAAGATGGAAATACTAGACGCGCGTGCGTTACCAGCGGATCACTCGGACATACTTCATGTCACGCCATCTTCGATTTACTTCAGACGAAAAGTCAATGCCGAACAGTACCATATCAGCCGGTTCGACCTCGAGGATCAAGAACAAGTTGATTTGTCGCAAGACGTTTTGACGGATCACGGACCGACCCGTCCGTTCGTCAAACACCAGAAAGTCTATTGCTTGAACGAACACGACCGGGCGAACGGGGGAGCGACGGAGTTATTGACGATTGATCTCTTATCCGGGAAGACGGAACAGGTCGCGACGTTCAACGTCCCGGGTGATTTGTCACTGTACTGGGTCCTCAATGAACGCTACATGGTACTGCTCCACGTCGACCGTGTGACGTCTGCCTTTTTATATGACACGAAGACGAAGCAGCAACACTTGATCCATGACAAGCGGCTGTACGGGATGACGGAAAATTACCGGGAACTGTACTTTTTCCTCGTCACACTCCAAGACGTCGATTATATCGTCTGCAACACGCGCCTCGACGAATTTTCCTTTTATGATGCCCTCGAAAGCGGCTTGATTTCTCCGGAAGATCCAATTGATCACTCGGAAGGGTTATTAATCGCTTCACTTGAGACGATCGTTTCGGAAATCGAACTAGGGACAGAAGTCCTGTCCTTCAAGACACTCTTACGCCTTGACGGGGAAGGGGATACGGTGCAGTACCTCGGGGAACAAGCCGGATTTTTGATTTTCAGTGCCTATACGGACCGTTTTAACGAAGAAGTGTTTTATCAAATCCGTGACGAAACGGACGTGACGGAGCTTGAACGGATCCGCTGGAGTGATTATGAAGCATTTGATTTTACGTATGATGACGTCGAATCGACGATCTTTATCGTCAACGACCGGTCGGAGCAACACCATGAAGTGATTAATTTACGAACGGGAGCCCGTTTTTTAGACCGGGATCCGTTCGAACGCGTCTTGCGTGATCGCTTTTATGTACATGAAACGATCGGAGAAGATGCCGAGCCGATGGTGACGATTTTTGACGCCGATCGGTATGTTCGGCACCGGTTCGATGATGCCTATTACATGATCGTCTCCGGCGAGTTGGTCATTTTATCCGTCAACCAACTGTAAAGCGAACAAACGAAGAAAACACACTGTTAATAGAAGTGTGTTTTCTAAAATAACGGACTATTTATTTCATTTACCGTAATTAATTATTAAATTTTTAACGCAAAAGACACATAATACCTCAAAATACATCGCATTGACAATAAAAAAATACCCCTTTCTAGTAGATATCACTAGAAAAGGGCAGACAATGTTATGCTTATGCTGCGTCAGTCGTACGTGTGAAAACATCGACTTGGATGTTTCCAGCTGTCGCGCGTGAGTACGGGCAAACTGTGTGTGCGATTTTTGCAAGTTCGGCAGCTTGTTCTTCCGATACACCACGGACGAGAACATCAAGTTCAACAGATAAAGCGAATCCGTCTGCTGCTTCGTTCAACGTAACGTGCGCCGTTACTTCGCTTCCATCATGTTTGATGCCTTGTTTACGTGCAACAAGATTTAATGCAGAATCAAAGCAAGCAGAGTATCCAGCAGCAAACAATTGCTCCGGATTTGTCGCTGATTTTTTAGATCCTGGGACTGGCATGGCGAGAGCGACGTCTAAAACGCCATCTTCTGAAACGACGCGTCCGTCGCGTCCTCCGACTGCTGTAGCTGATGATGTGAACATTGGTTTCATAATCAATAACTCCCTTTCGTTGATTCCTTATTATTAAGTAGCTTACAATTAGATTGTATACAATTTAAAAAAGAAAGCAAGTACTTTGCTTCCGAGGAGGACTATCATGTCAAACCCATTATCGTTAGATGAACAACTTTGTTTTCCCTTTTATTCGATTTCGCGGGAAATCACGAAACGTTATCGTCCGTTGCTCGAACCACTTGGACTGACGTATCCGCAATATTTAGTCATGCTCGTTTTATGGGAAGAAGATCAACAATCCTTGAAAGCCGTCGGTGAACGGTTGCATTTGGATTCGGGGACGCTAACCCCGTTATTGAAAAAGCTCGAAGCATCAGAGTTAATTCGACGCGTCCGCAATAAGAAAGATGAACGACATATCCAAATCACGTTGACAGACAAAGGGCATATGTTGCGCGAGCAAGCGGAACAAGTTCCGCTCGCCTTAAAAGAGACACTCGGCGTGTCGGAAGAGGATTTAGAACGTGTCAAACAAACGTTAAATCAATTGGTTATAAACATGAACGGAACTGAATGATTCAGTTCCGTTCATGTTCGTTATTTACGGCGGAAACCTTCTTCTTCAAGATAGTTTGCCGCTTCTTTGTATGAATTGAAGGCACCATCGAGCAAGTCGCCTGCATAGACGAGCCATGTATCGAGGTCTTCATTCAAAAGTGTGAGTTCGAACTGGTTATCGTTGACCCACGTTTCTTCGAGCGTTTCGACCGTCTCGACCGTCGATAACGATTTGATTGCATCTTCAAGCAAAAGAATCAAGGCAGGAGCAGAAAACTCACGGATGTTGACGAGTCCTTTGTTATCGACTTCGTAGCCCGGTAATCCGGCGGCATAGACGAATCCGTTCCCGTTCGGATGAAGGTGATAGACGACGATTTTTTTCTCAAACTGACTTTCAGGAAAGTGGAAATTGACACGGTTCAGTGAAACATCTTTTCGGACGAGTTGTGGAAACGACTCAATGATGTTTAATTTTTCTTCAAATGTTAGCATGGTACCTCCTAGAATTACATTTCTACTCTTCTATATATGCGATGATTTCGGGTCAAATGTCAATGTTCGATTTAAGCCGAGTGAAACTTATTGACGATGGACTCCGTAGTTTTAAGAGAAAGGAAGTGGGAACAGATGCAATCTTCAACCTTAGAAAGTGGCTGGCAACGGTTATCACTCGACTCCGTCAAAGTCGAACGGCAATATGTGGCGATACGGTTTAGTTTGTATGCGCTTTTGATTGCCGTCATGACAACCGTCCAAATTGTGTGGCTCGACTTATCTCCGTGGTGGATGTGGATCGTGACAGGACTCGTGGCCGCGTTATTCATCTTAAAGTTTTATTACATACCGCGTCTGCGTTACGACTATTTCCGTTATCAGGTCGATGAAGAATTTTTAGGCGTCAAGTCAGGCGTCATCTTCCGTAAAATTGAAATCATACCACTCGTCAAAGTTCAGTTCATTGATACATCGACCGGTCCCTTGTTACGTCGCGCCGGCTTGATGAACATCAAAGTCAATACGGCATCCGGATTTGCGGAAATCCAGCGTCTCGAAGAACGACGCACACTCGAATTAAGACGCCATATCGAACGCTTCGCGAAACTCGAGGAGCAAGAGGAGGAATCCCTATGACACGTCGCGTCCACCCGTTATTCATCTTGATGTCGACGCTGACGCATCTCCGGTCGACGGTCATCCCGCTCGCTTTTTTATTGTTCAATGATTTAAAGAACGATGGATTCGGTTGGTATACAATCATCGGCTTTAGTGTTTTTTGTCTCGTTCTTCTCATTTCTGGAATCACTTCTTGGTATTTTTATACGTTTACGATTGATGACCAAGCGATTCGTGTCAACAAAGGCGTCTTCCGTAAAAGTGAACGGACGACACAACGGCGGCGGATTGAATCCGTCGGCATCAACCAAAACCTGCTCGAGCGTCTGCTCGGTTTAGCGACGCTGTCCGTCGAAACGTCTTCTGAAGGCGGTGAACCGGAAGTCGAATTAAAAGGTGTCCGGCTCGCGTTCGCTACTTCCTTGAAGTCGACGATTAAAGAAGAGGACGAACAGATAGAACAAATAGAAACGACGGACTCGTTTCGTGTCAGCTTGTCCGACCTGTTTTTTGCCGGCGCCTTGTCCGGTCGTCTCGGACTGGCGCTAGTCGGTTTCTTTGCAGGGTATCAACTGATTGATCAATATATCGAAAAGTATGTCGATCGTGTCTTTAATGAATTGGCGCATTTATCACTCGTCCTCCTGATTGGAATCGGATTGCTTGTCTTACTCCTCGCCTATATCGGATCGATTGTCGTCTACGTCGTTCGTTACGGTTCGTTCGAAGCGACACTTAAAGATGAACGGCTGACCATCCGTTACGGATTACTGAACCGGACGGAAGTCATCTTTCACCAGGATAAGGTCCAAGCCTTATTCATCGAGGAAAACTGGATTAAACGACGGTTCAAGCGTGCCCACCTGTCACTCAACGTCATATCGGCGAACGGGAAGGAAGAGCAGATGTTGTTCCACCCCTTCATCCGGGAATCGGAAATCGACGCCTTCCTCGACCGGTTTCTGCCGCGCTTCAAACGTGTCAAACCGATGCATCATGCGACCGACCGCGGCTTCTTCTATGTCATCCGTTGGCGGCTCGTCCGGTATATCATCTTGTTTTCAGCAGTCAATGCCGGACTCGTCTATTTTTTGACGAGCCCGCTTAAATGGATCGGCATGCTGTTGTACCTGGTTTTACCGCTCTATTACGTTGTTGCCCGGACCGGGTACCGCAATACGTGTTACGGGTTCGAACAGGAGTTGTTCGTCTTACGTCGCCAACTCGTTAACCGGGAAACGATTTATGCACCGCGTTTGAAAATCGAGGCTTTGTCGGGGCACGTCTCCCGTTTTCTCGAACAAAAGGACTTGCTGAAGTTTGAAATCAATCTGCGTGGTAAAGGACATTTGAACGCGGGTTATTTTACACATAAGCAATTTGAGGACGTCCGGACCTGGTACCAACGCTCTTTTCTGAAAACAGACCGTGCAGAAGCAGGGGACATACGGTATGATAACGAATAACGCGTTATATAGGAAAAGAGAGGAGTTCATGTTGTGCGAAAAGGACTAGCAATCGTACTCGCGATACTACTCGTATTCATCGGATTAATCAGTTTTGATGGATACCGCATTCAAAAAACATTAGTCGGCGAGTCGGAAGCGTCACCGATTCTTGCGGGTAAACCGGCTGATGAATCAAGTGACGCCGTGACCAAGGCAACTGAATGGTCTGCTGCCCAACCGTTCGAACAGAAGACGTTCGAGACGGATGGACGCGTTCATCACGCAGACTATCTACCTGCAACAGAGTCAACAAACAAATCGGTCATTCTCGTCCCGGACGAGGAACAAGCGACGCCGGACGGAGTTGCACCACTCGTGCAGCTGTATCATGAACAATTCGGCTACAATGTCTTAGTCGCCGAACGACGGGGGCAGCCTGAAAACGGTGGGAAAAAGAATTACGGCTGGCTCGATCGGCTTGATTTGATTGAATGGACGAAACGACTTCTCGAAGAAACAGGGGACGAGAGTCACATCGCCTATCACGGGCTTGGTGTCGGCGGGTCGACCGCATTACTCGCAGCTGGAGAAGAAATGTTACCGACACAAGTCAAAGTCGTCATCTCTGAAGGTGCCTACGCCCGATTTGATGACTGGCTCAATCATTTAGCGGATCGACAGATCAGTTATCCCGCAGGACCGTCACTCGCGATGGCGAGCACGTTCAATAAATTCGAACAGGACTTCTTTTACGGTGACGTGTCAGTGACACGACAAACGAGCAAAATCATGATTCCGACACTGTTCATCCATGGGACGGACGATCAACTCATGCCATCGCGGATGGTTTATGAACTGTATCAAGCAAAACCTGGATTGAAGCAGTTATATCCGGTCCGAGGAGCGGGTCATGGTCAAACGTATCTCGAAGATCAAGTCAACTATCAAAAACGCTTAAAATTATTCATCCAGCCATTCATGACAACGAATTAAGCCGCATCCCTCACGTCACTACAGCCGTAGTCGAAGTGGGGGACTTTTTTTGGATTAATGAAAGGGAAAATGTTCCAAATGACAGCAGGTGTGGTATTCTCGATAGAACAGACAGAATAGGGGGAGTCAGGCATGTTTAGCTGGGTCGGAAGTGAAGAAGCGTATGTCGATCAAATCGACATACGGCAGGTGGGTCCGGTCGTTCTCGGACGGTTCGGTGGCTGCTCGACGGCGGGTCAAACAAAAAACGAAGATGGTTGTCTCGTCATGACGGGGACGGACTGGGAGTTGACCGTCTTACTCGATGCCCATAATTCGGCAGAAAGTGCCGAACTCGTGGCGGAGCAATTTTTGATGTATCAAGAGCGGTTGCATCAGCAACTCGAACAAGCAGCCGAGTCAGTCCTTCCGACGTTCGAACAGATCATCCTCGAACTATTGACGGAAGACACATTTCGCGCACGATGCGAGACGTGTCGGGGGGAGACGGCTTGTTTAGTCGTCGTCCGGAAAGGAAACTATGTTTTTTGGCTGTCGGTTGGAGATTGCATCGCGCATCTGTTTCATCCGGAGCTTGCCGGGTTAGGTCAACACAGTCTCAATCAACGGCAATTCTTTGAATGGATTGGACAAGTCAATACGTTTGCGTTACCTGTCCCGTGTTATACCCGCGGCATCCGTGAACTGCGTCAGGGACACAACCGGCTCTTTTTGACGACGGACGGACTCGTCGAATGTCCCGGTGAACCGTTCAGCGATGCGACGGACATCGGTCGCGCGTTTCGTGGTACGGAGGCGCAGGAGGCCGTTTTGACCTTGTTGACGACAATCAAGCACCATGCTGTCCGGGACAGTACGACGATCTTGACGTGGTCGATTGATGTTACAGGTGACGTGACACAACCGAGTAATGCTTAGGCATGAACAATTACGTTCGAAAGGAATGAATACAAATGGGTTTTTACATCATGTTGCTGTCATTCATACTAGGAATCTACTTGACGATTCTCAGCGTTTCGCGCAGGAAACGGAAGCGTTCCTACCTATTGTTACTCGTCCCGGGGATCCTCCTGGTCATCTTTGCCGTGTATCTCGCAAGACCACATTAAAAAAAGGGAGATGGATTTCCGGGGCGAACACCGGAGAACCGTCTTCCTTGTTTTTAGTTAATCGAGAGACGTCCTTACGGTTAAGGCAGTCCCGTTTAGGGTGTTTGCTCATCAAGCGGTTCGATTTGTTCCGTTTCGACAGGTGAATCCAGTTCATCTGCTTCGTTCGTCAAAGGAAACGCGATCCCGGCACTGGTCAATAGCGTGATGAGTGCGGCATTCGTTAGTGTTTGGCGCATCGTTGCTCACTCCTTCTTTTGTTATCCTACGAAATTGAAAAAAGAAAAGTTACACTTTTTGATTATTCTGAACATTTAAGTGGGATTCGTCAAGTAATCGTCATCTTCACCTAAGTATTTTTCCCGATAAACCGTTATACTTAAACATGGAAAAGAGGGATGTCGCTTGAAATTAACGAAAGCTAACACACGCATTTTTGAATCATTGTTACCCCGTTTGAACGTTAACGCGGAAGAACCGGAGCGAACGGACATCGAACGTCAACTGCAGGCTGATTTGTATGAAGCGCAGCGGCAACAACGACCGTTCGAAGAAGTCCATGGGCAAACACCGGAAGCGCGACTCGACATGATGATTGCAGCGATTCCGGAACAGCGTCGTGCTGAGACACAAAAACGCTGGACACGGAACTATGTCTCAAGCATCTTGATGTATATTTTCATCGAGGGAATCGATGGCGTCTTTCAGTTCGCACTCGCCGACTATTTGTTGTTCTCAATCATCGCCTTGTTCTTGATTGACGCGATGTCGATCTTAATCACGTCACCGAAAATACGTGACGTCAAAGGACGTGTCTGGAGACAGTTCATCATCAGTTTCGTTTTATTTGCAACGTATAAAGCGGTCTTGATTACGTTCGTCCCGAATCCCGATGTCATCTTCCAAGTCAGCGGGACACCTTCTTACATCATCGGAGTCGGTGGTCTGATTGCGTTATACCTCTACTGGTCGAAGAACCCGCTACGAAAACGCGCCTAAACGAATCGAGAGAGGAGTGGACGGATCATGGAATTTACGCACTGGAAAAGACGCTTACAGGATCACTTCGAACGAATGGGCTTTAACTTACGGATTGAACGCCTTGCCATGCAAGACATCATTAAGCTCGAGGCGACCCACGGAGCCTTTTTGTTCTTCCCCGTGACGATCAACTTATATGAACGGATGGGCTGGAAAATGATTGCGATTGAATCGCACCATCCGGATACGGTCGAGGATGCGTTCGCCGAAGCACAAATCGAATCGTTGTTCCAACTGACGATGGTGACATTCGAAGAAGAAGAGCGTGAGTTTTTACTCGGCTTCTATAGCAATACCGGTCGTTATTTGACGGACCGTCAATCTCCGACGGGGCAGTTGCTCGCGGCAATCGAACGGGAGTGGTATGACGGAGAAACGATCCGGATTGAAACGTTCGAGGAATTTCCTGGACTGTTCGTGGCACCACCGTTCGCACACCAAGCGTACGCATTCGCCGCAGCGGAAGGCAGGTGGCACATGTTCGTCGGGCGGACGGGACGCCCGGCGAACGATTACCGGTTCGATGGAGCAGTCCTGATGCCGCACCGGATTGCCGATAATGAACTGTTCACGATGACGCCGCTTGCGGTTGCGATTGATGATACGGCAGGATTGCGCGACCAATTGCATGAGGAACGGTCAGAAATCAAACGATTCCACAGACAAGCGATGGAGACGATTCGTGACTACGATCCGTCGTTCGGCTTCGCTTGGCGCGGGACGGTCACATTCTTTCATGGCATTCCCGTCGACCCTTTTGCACAGCGGTTATGGCTGGAAGACGGACAAAAACGGTTCCGGATCATGCAAAAAGCATCCCAACGGATTTTAGCACTCGGCGACACGTGTACCGAAGCGATTCATGCGCTTGACGAGGCCGTCAGCGCCGGTGAACCGGACGGGACACCCGTCAGTGCTGTCGGACAACTCATCCTCGGGATTTGGCAACAGTTTGAGTCCGATGAACGGACCTACTTGACAGAGGTCGTCTGTACCGGGATTTCACGGACACAGGCGGAGAACCGGATCCGGCATGGCTTAGCGCGCCAAGAGGCAGTCAATTGGATTGAACGTGCACAAAACGGACGTGACCACTTCCAGTTCGCAGGACTATCCATTACATTACCGCACCGCCCACCCGGAACGATCGAGATTAGACGAGAAGAGGAACAACGATGAACGTCAGCTACACTCGCGAATCTGTCTGATACGACTTCACGCATCAGACAGTTGACTGACCACTTCGATGTCCGGTACATTCGTCAGCAGTAACAAACGCTGGTAGAAAACAAGTAAATTCTATTGAATGAGGATCGAACCCCCGATGTCTTCGCCCTGCGAAAAAACGTCGGGGGTTTTTTCGCATAAGTTAACGGTTCAATCGATTCTGGCGCCTCTCAAGGCGAAAAAGTTCGTAAAAAATAACGGAGATAACAGGAGAAACATATGGAATCATACCGATTTGATCAGATTTGTGTATTGTTTGATTTAGGCGAACGGACAGAAGACCCACGCCCCCTTTCCGGCGGTTTCATCCATGACATGTATGGACTGAGGACGACAAAAGGACATTATGCTGTAAAATGCTTGAATCCGCAGATTATGAGACGACCTGACGCGTTTGCGAACTTCAAAAACGCGGAAGATTTTGCATTGCTTGCAGGTCGGCACCTTTCCGCTCTTCCGGCAAAACGGATACGGGGGGAAGCGGTGCAACAGATAGCTGACGAGTACTTTCTTATTTTTGACTGGGTCGACGGCAACCTGCTTTCCTTGAAGGAGATCCAGCCATCCCATTGTAATACCATCGGGACCTATCTCGCAGGCTTACACCAACTTGATGCTGGCATGGTCCCCGCAGTGGTTGGAACGATTAGCCACGACTGGACAACTCATCTCAAAAGAGGCCAAGCAATCGACGCCGAGTGGAGTGTTGCCCTAAGCGAAATCACCGAGGCGTTAAAAGTGTGGAACGAGCGAGCAGTGCGAGCAGAAGCGTTCCTATCCAACGCTTGCGTCATGAGTCACCGCGACTTGGATCCTAAAAATGTCTTATGGACGAAAAACGACCTGGTCGTCATTGACTGGGAATCGGCGGGTCCGATTCATCCTGTCCTTGATGTCCTTGAGACGGCGCTTTACTGGTCAGAGGATGAGACGGGGCATCTGAACAAGCAGAAGTTTCAAGCATTTTTTAGTGGTTACACAACGAAAAATAACCTAGGGGATGCGAAATGGTCGGCTGTAATCGCCTGTAGCTATTCGAGCAAACTTGATTGGCTCGCTTATAATATCAGCCGGACATTCAGTGCGGATAAAACGGAGCGACGAATCGGTACAGAACAGGTGAAACAGACGATCCTCGACTTAAAACGCCACACGGACCGGATGGAGACGCTGAAAGGCTGGCTGACTTAAACGTCGCAACAACATCCATCTGGGATAGGACTCTTACGTCTGAACAAAGTACCGGACATCCCGTCCAACATCCATCACAGGACCGATGATCCCGCTTTTTTCACGGAATCATCGGTCCTTTTTAACTTTAAAGACCAAGCGAGGCAATCAGCTTTCGAATCCGTTCTTCCGATTGTTTCGGCGTCAGAATCAGGAGTTGATCGCCACCAATCAATCGTGTCTGACCGCGGGGGGTAATGATGGCATCGTCACGAATGACGGCGACGACGAGCAGATCCTGCGGCATCTCAATCTCTTGCAATGTTTTCCCGTCAATCCGACAGAACGACGGGACACTGACCTCGACGATTTCAGCATTCGGATTTGCGACCGTCATGAATTGAATCAACGGCTCAATCCCGATCGTTGGTTTCACTTCGAGCTTCATGACACGGACAATCCACGGTAAGGCCGTTCCCTGCAGTAAAGCCGATGTCATGACAGTGAAGAAGACGATGTTGAACAAGAGATAGGAGTTCGCAAGTCCGCTCGAAAGCGGATAGGTCGCAAGGATGATTGGTACGGCGCCGCGTAGTCCGGCAGCCGTGATGACACTTTGCTCCCGGTAATTGTAGTGAAAGGGAAGAAGTGAGATGAAAACAGCGAGTGGTCGTGCGACGAGAATCAGCGTCACGACGATGATGCCTGAAATGAGCAGCATCTGCGGATCGAGCAGTTGGCGCGGGAAGACGAGCAGTCCGAGCATGATGAACATCCCGACTTCTGCCAGATGCGACAAGCTGCCGCTGAAACGAATCAAGATGTCGCGGTAAATCATGTCGTGGTTACTGATCCAAATGCCTGTCACGTAGACGGCGAGGAAGCCACTCGCATGGATACTCGTCGCGATCCCGTAAGACAGTAAGGCGCCGCTGATCAAGAGTGTCGGATACAGGGCCGATGCTTGAAGCTGAATCCGGTTCATCAATTGTGTCAAGAACCAGCCGATACAGAGACCGACGAGTAAACCGATTCCCATTTCGTAGAATAAAGACAGGACGCCACTGATAATCGAGAAACTTTCCGGATCGAGCGCAAGTTCTGTAAAGAGAATCGTCAAAAAGACAGCCATCGGATCATTTGTTCCGGACTCCGCTTCCAGTGTATGTTTGACCTTCTCATCGACAGGACGTCCGCTCAGTAAGGAAAAGACAGCCGCTGCATCGGTCGAGCCGACGAGGGCGCCGACGAGTAACGCCATCGGCCAGCTGAAATCAAGAATGAAGTGGGCGACGAGTGCAATCAAGCCAGTCGTGATGACGACGCCGACCGTCGCAAGCGAAAGGGCAGCAGGGAGGACTTGCCTGAAATCGCCCCATTTCGTGTTGAGACCGCCATCGAACAAAATGATGACGAGGGCGATTGTTCCGAATAGACGCGCTTGTTCAAAGTCAGAAAAAGCAATCCATCCTGCGACATCCGTTCCTGCAAGAATGCCGACGAACACGAATAAAATCAAGGTCGGGACGTTGAGACGAAAGGAGAACTTGGTCGTGATGATTGCGAGTAGTAACAAAATACCGGCAAGTAGTAAGACGGTTCCTTCATGCACATGCATACCTCCTCGAATCGGGGCAGGGTTCTCTTCTGTTACGTTTAGTATACGCTATTCACCTCTTTTGCAGGCGGAGAAGTCTTTTTTTGAAATGATGTGTATAAATCGACGGAAAAAGGAAAACACTCAATATATATGCATGTAAACGAAGAAAGCGTAATTAGAGGAGGAAAATGGAAATGAACATATGTATCGTGACAGGCGCAAACTCGGGGATGGGAATGGTGACAATCCAAGCGTTGCTTGAACGGGGGGACCGCGTCATTGCGACCGTCCGCTCAGAGAAGAAAGCAACACTGCTCGTCCAAATGTTACGTGAACATGGGGTGTCGCATACGAATCTTGAAATCGAAATCGTTCAACTTGACCAACTGGAATCCGTCCGCCGGTTTGCAGACCACTTGTTTGAGCAGATTGGTCGCATCGATCGCCTGATTTTAAATGCCGGGGTCATGGTCCCGCCGTATCATTTGACGAAAGACGGCTTCGAATCCCAGTTCCAAGTCAACTACCTGAGTCACTTCTATTTGATTGAACGCTTGCTGCCGCTCCTTCAACACGGAAACGATCCACGGGTCATCTCGATTTCATCGCTCGCCGGGGAAGGTGGACTCGTCCGAACAGATATCGAACTGGAATCGATTGCCCATGTTAAAAAAGAACAATACAACCCGATGCGGTCGTACCGCGAATCGAAATTGCTACAGATGGTCCACATGCGTGAACTCGCGGACAAGTATGGGGACGATGTGACATTCGTCAGCGTCCATCCCGGCATCGTCAATACCGACTTGTTCTATCGTGGCAAGTACGGCAAAGCGATGAAGGTGCTTTTAAAGCCGATCGCTCAAATCGGTTACTGGACCGGGAAACTGTATACGCCGGAGTACGGGGCGAAAACCGCACTGTACCTCGCGACGACGAATGACCGGCTCGACAATGGCGGCTATTACGCCGATTCCGCACCACGTCTCAGTAACCCGGTCGTCGAGGATACGCGCTACCGTGAAGATGCGCGCCGTCTATCGAAAAAATGGGTCGGACTCGACTGAAGACAAAAAAAGGCCTACCGGCTCGTGGGAAGCCGGTAGATCCACGTTGTGAAGACTGGGGGTCTGATCACACTTTTAGAATACGATATTTAAAAATAAAATTGTAGAATATGAAAAAAATCACAAAATGATGCGTTTTTATGATTTTTTTTTAGCGATGCGAGCAAAACGGTTTTCTTCTGGTGCAGTTTTCGTTAGGATAAAGAAGAATTTTTGCTTACAGGAGGTACAACATGATACGACTAGCTACATCACAAGACGTTCGAAACATCGCAACACTACTCGAGCACAAGGCGCTCGCACTCCAAGCGACGGGCAGCACACAGTGGTCTGCTTACCTTGAACAAGACATCGAAACACTCGTCCAAGAGGATCTTGATGCCGGAAGACTGTTTGTTTTTGAAGAAAACGACCAGTTGCTCGGTTCCGTTGCCCTGCTTCCTTCGATGGAATGGGATCGCTCGTTATGGGCAGATACAGAAGGTCTTTATATCCACCGGATTGTCGTCAGTGATTTGGCGAAAGGACGCCGCGTCGGAAAACAACTTCTTGATTATGTAATCGAGTTGACGGATTACGAAGGGGAAACACTTCGCCTCGACTGCGTGGCGTCAAATGCATTTTTAAACGACTATTATACGTCGGTCGGTTTTACGTACCAAGGAACATATGACGGATTTTCGACATATGAGTACGAACGAATCGAAGCGACGGCATAATCGGTCATTTGTTCAAGACAAGTCGTAGCCGCTTTGTTAAGGTAAAAGAAAAGTAATTGCGAGGAGTGATAGAATGCGACTTCAGATTGGCTTCATCGGCTTCGGTAAGAGCACGACCCGTTATCATCTGCCTTATGTCATGATTGATCCCCATTTCGAGGTGACGTGGATTTATAATCGGACGGCAAAACCGGAGTTAGAGGAAAAATATATGGACAAGCTTCCCGCAGTCCAGTTCACGACGGACCTCGACAAGATGTTGTCGGACGAGAAGCTTCAAGTCGTCGTCATCAACACACCGCCTGCGACGCATTTTGCCTATGCCTTGAAGGCGTTGCAACAGCAGAAGCACGTCCTCGTCGAAAAACCTTTTACCGTCACAGAACAAGAAGCGGTGCAACTGTTTGAGGAAGCACGTAAGCAAGGCGTCAAGCTACTCGCCTATCAAAATCGGCGTTTCGATAGCGACTTTCAAGCCGTCGCCCAAGTCATTGCGTCCGGAAAGCTCGGTCGCATCGTCGAAGTCGTCTCGCATTTCGACTTGTATCGCCCGGATGCGAAGCCGGCGAATACGGCGAATGAGAACGGTGCGCTCTATAGTCTCGGCGTCCATACGATTGATCAAATCATTGCCTTGTTCGGAAGACCGAACCAAGTCGCTTATGACATCCGAACCGTCCGGGGTACTGCGATTCCGGACGATACGTTTGCGCTTGATTTTTATTATGACGATTTCAAGGCGAGTGTCCGAACGAGTCATGTCGCACTGGCACCCGCTCCGCGCTGGATGATTCATGGGACGAACGGGACGTTCATCAAACAGCATGTCGATCGGCAAGAGCTTGACTTAAAAGCAGACTACTTCCCAGGGGAAGAAGGATTCGGGGAAGATTCGGAAGATGATTTCGGTCGGTTACTCTATCATGATAACCACAATCATCTTCAAAATGTCCGGATTCCGAGTCCGATTGGTGACTACGGTAAATTATATCGGGCATTTTACCGGAGTATCGTTGAAGATGCCCCTCTTCCAGTGACGGAAGAAGAGACGACGTTCGTCGCCCATGTGCTCGAGCAGGCGTTCACTCAACCGTCACCGTTTATCGTCAATATTAAAAATTGAATTTCATTTAAAAAGCTACAGGGTCGCGACCGATTACTTTTCGTGCTTTAAAAGCGATTCAAGACGGATTGCGCTTTAAAACGTCTCCATGCCCGGCTTTTTGGTCACGGTATTAGCTAAAAAGCGTCATGTTTCGTTGACTCCTACGGGAAAAAGTGCGTTTTTAACGCACGTTCAGAGGCAGGCAAGACCCTGCGCGTTGGCCGCTAGGATCCAAGGAGCAACGGCTTGCGCCTCGCCCGAGGAACGCAACGAACAAAGACGCTTGATCTCCCGATAGAACTTTGTCTACAGTCTGAATCTTCTTGTTGTGCATATACAACAGGAGGATTTTTTTTGTTACAAAGAATGAAGATATTTCTATTTTTTCAGAATTTTCTTTTGAAATCATGATTATTATTTCAATAACTTGGGAAAAATGGTGTATATCATCGTATTGTCATTCTGTTAAGGGGGTCTATCATGAAGAAGTTTTTTTCAAGTGTCATCGTCGCTGGTGTTCTGTTTGGCGTATTCAGTCCGTCGCTCGTCGCACATGCCGCCACGAAGCTGACCATCACGACCGCAGTCTTACGTGTCCGTGAAAAGCCGACGACCTCAAGCAAGATTCTCGGGAATGTCGTCAAAGGAAACGTCTATACGTTAAAAGGAACATCGGGAAGTTGGTACAAAATCACCTATAAATCACGGACGGGGTACATACACAAAGATTATGTGAAGACATCGACGACGTCCTCGAAATACACATCGACCGGCACGAAGTATACGACGGTCGGGACGTTAAACGTCAGAACGGGCCCGAGCACAAAATACAAATCCGTCACCCAGCTCGGTAAAGGGGTCAAAGTCGCAACGTATGGCACGTCAGGGAGCTTTACACGTATTTTGTATAGCGGGAGCTACCGCTATGTCTCGACACAGTACTTAACGAAAACGAAGCCAACGAGCAGTACGACTAAAAAATTAAATGTCCCGTACTACAATCAATACACGTTAGGCTACCCGTCAGGTTGCGAGTTCGTCTCGTTGAAGATGGCGCTCGCCTACAAGAAAAAGTCTGTTTCGGCTGCGTCGCTCTATAAACAACTACCGAAAAGCATCAGCAATGCGACCTACAAAAATGGGAAATACTACTGGGCCGATCCAGAAAAAATGTTTACGGGTGATCCGGCCGGGACGCTCTCTTACTACAAAAACTGGGGCGTCTATCCAAAAGGCATTCTCCCGCTCGCTAAAAAATACCGGAGTGGCGCCGTCGATATCTCCAAACAAGGTGTCAGTAAGATTGAACGTGAAATCCGGAGCGGGAATCCCGTCATCGTCTGGGCGACCGTTGATTTCAAAAATCCATATGGCTACTTCTCTTGGATCAAGCCGGACGGCAAAACGTTCACCGGGTACCGGAACTATCACGTCATGCTCGTGACGGGTGTTTCAAGCAGTTCGTTCTACGTGTCTGATCCGTACCGTGGGAAATACGCCGTCAGTCGCGCACAGTTCACATCTGTTTATAACACGACGGGACAATATGCGTTATCCGTTCGTTAACCGGTCTCCTGACAAACGACTTTCACCTTTTCCAAAAGGGCGGAAGTCGTTTTTTTTCGTTGAATCGTCACCTGACGTTTCCTTATTTTTGAAAAAATAAGAAAAAGGCAGAAGAAACAGGTACACTAGTACCATCTAAAATAAAGAAAGGGTGGAATGATGGAAGAACAACGAATCACCCAACTGGAACAGGAACTCGAGGCGTTGAAGTTACGTGTCGCGCAACTCGAACAGCTGCATCCTGTTCCGCATCCAACGTCGACTCCGGAGCAAAGTACGGTCGCGACACCGAAAAAAAGACCCGCCTTCGTCAAAAAAGACGACACGTTTTCACCAAAAATCAAACAAATCCGGACGCGCGATGAGTGGGAACACATGATTGCGACCATCTGGTTACCGCGCATCGCCGCAATTTTTGCCGCGATTGGGGCAATTTTCTTATTTTCTTACGCCTCGATCTCCGGCTGGGTCAATCCAGCGGTCCGAGTCGGCAGCGGAGTGCTCATCGGATTGCTCTTAATCGGAGTAGGCGAGTATCAGTATGAGAAAAAGCGACGAGAACTCGGCGTCGGGCTCGTCGCGACGGGGACCATCGTTTCTTTAGCCGCCTTGTTCGCTGGCATGGCGTTGTATCAATTCTATTCGCCGGGTCTTGCCTTCTCGCTCGAACTCGTCATTTTATTCATTACGTTCGGATTAATGTTATGGATGGCGTCACGTGTCCTCCTGATTCTCGTCTCAATCACCGGATTTTTACTCCCGTTTCTGCAACTGGCGGACGAAGCGAACGTTTCGTTGTTTTTACTGTATGAAGTGATATTGTTCGCCGCCTTGTTCTATGCCGCGGTTCGCTTAAAAACGATTCTCGGTTTCGTCGTCAGCTGGGGATTCCTGACGATCGCTCTTGTTACAGCGATGAGCATGGTCGGCTTTTCACCACCGTCCACGTCTGACGAAATCTCACTGCTTGCTGCGTCGCTCGTCAGCTACATCGGGACCGCCTTCACTGGGCAACGTCTCCGGATGAAGTGGAATTATCCGAGTTACGGGGCCGGTCTTATTGTGATTGCGAGTCTAGCCGTCATCGATTGGCAGTGGGGGACACTGATTGCCCTCGCGCTGGCAGGGCTTGCCTATAGCATCGCTAACTACTCAAAAGATGCCTGGCACAATGCAGTCGGTCACGCGACGGTGTTCTATGCGATCACGCAAATTCCCTATGACATACTTCGACTGAGCGAGCAGTTCGAAACCCTGTTGTTCGCCTGCATCCTGATCGGCCTTTGGTTCGTCAAACGCCAGCACATGCCGTACCAACGGATGATCGCTCTCGCTTTGTATGTCTACTTCATCTTCGACCAGATTACGCAGTCGGGTATGTACGCGGCAATGAACGACTCGTTTCGTCTTTCGGTCGTCGCCTTAGTACTTGCGACGAGTGGTTTAATTTATTTACTCGTGCAACAACACCGCGCGATGGTCGAGGACGGGACGTTCCAGATCAGTCTAGTTGTCGCAGCCGTCGGCGTCCTGACGACGTATACGTTACTCGTCATGGAACTGCCGTTTTATGACGGACTCGACGAAACGAATCGCAGTACGACATTATCGGTTGCCTACATTTTACTTGCCTTGCTTCTCGTCACGATTGGTCGGATCCGTAATTTGTCCGTCTGGCGATTATCCGGTCTGCTGCTACTTAGCGTCAGTGCGATTAAGCTGTTAGTGTTTGATTTATCGTTCTTGACGCTCGTCCAAAAAGCGTTTGTCTTTATCGGGTTTGCAATCGTAGCGTTCATCATTTCACGGACGTATTTTAAAAAGCGAAAAAACAACTAAATGAGCAAAAACCCGTCCTGATGACGCTCGTCAGGACGGGTTTTTCATGTTAGCTCTAAATTTATATTGATAACGATTATCATTATCGTCTATACTAACAACTGAACTTACTTAACGATTTGGGGGAAATGAATCATGTCACATAAGAAAATCCTTACGGCGAGCGTCTTGTCACTCGCGACCTTGTTAGCTGCTTGCGGGGAACAAGAAACAACGACAAAAGCGACACCGAAAACAGCGGACGGCCAATTCGATCAGGTCGTCGCCGATTACCGCGATTATGCGATCAATGAACTCGATGCCTTCACGAATAAAACAGAAGCCTTCACGACGGCCGTCAAGGAAGGGGACCTTGAAAAAGCGAAAGCGCTCTATGCACCGGCGCGGATGCACTATGAACGGGCGGAACCGATCGCGGAAGTTTTCGGTGACCTCGATCCGAAAATCGATGCCCGTGCAGGTGACGTCAAGGAATCCGAGTGGGGCGGTTATCACCGGATCGAACAAGGCTTGTTCGAAAAGGGAACAACAAAAGGGTATGAGCAATACGCGGAGCAATTGATGCAGGACGTCCACCTCTTGCGTGCAAAAGTCGAAACAGTCGACGTGACACCGGAGCTTCTCGTGACGGGGGCAACGGATTTATTGAATGAAGTCTCGACTTCGAAAGTGACAGGCGAAGAAGACCGCTATTCACATACCGATCTTTATGATTTTGCAGCGAACGTCCAAGGGGCGGAAAAAATTTATCAGTTATTGAACCCGAGCCTGATGAAACAAGACGACGCATTGTCAAAAGAGATCGCAGCGCGCTTTGAAGACGTCAATGCCTTGTTAGAAGCGAAGAAAACGGAAAAGGGGTACGTCCTCTATACGGACTTATCAAAAACCGACGTTAAACAGTTGAGTCAAGCCATTAACGAACTGGCAGAACCGCTGTCGAAGATGGGCATCGTACTGGAGGGATAATCATGACACGACCAACATTAGAGGCTGGCATGACGCGGCGTGATGTCTTAAAAGTCGCCGGCCTGACCGGTCTCGGTGCAGCTTTTTATGCAAGTGGTGTCGAACGCTTCTTACCGCGCGCCTTGACGGCTAAGGCGTCCGATCAAGTCCCGTTTTACGGCACCTATCAAGCGGGCATCATGACGCCGGCCCAAAATCATGTCCAACTCGTCGCTTTTGACGTCAAGACGGATCGCCGCGACGAGCTGATTGATTTATTGAAGCGCTGGACGCGGGCTTGCGCGCGCTTATCAGCAGGACTATCGCTCGGCGAAACAGATAGCGCCTACATCCCACCGGACGACACCGGTGAAGCAGAGGGGTTATCTGCAAGTCACTTGACGTTCACGTTCGGTTGCGGAATTAGTTTATTTGAAGGGGATCGTTTCGGCATCGGCCATAAACGCCCGGCACTCTTACGAGATTTACCGACATTTGATTTGGACCAGCTCGATGAGAAATGGTCCGGCGGTGACTTGATTGTCCAAATTTGTGCGGACGACCAGCAAGTCGTCTTCCACGCGTTACGCAACTTGACCCGAATCGGACGGGGTGTCGTCAAGATTCGTTGGACGCAAGCCGGTTTCCAGCGGTCGAAAGTGGCAGATGCGACAGGCGGGACACCGCGGAACTTGTTCGGATTCAAAGATGGGACAGGCAATCCTGACGTGACGAAAGCAGCGACGCGGGAGAATACGCTGTTTTATCAATGGCGTGATGGTTCACCTTGGCTGACGAACGGGACGTTTCTCGTCGTTCGCCGGATTCAGATGCACCTTGAAGTCTGGGACCGGACGATTTTGAAGGAGCAGGAGCGGACATTCGGGCGTGAACGGGCGTCCGGGGCACCACTCGGTTCAAAAGATGAGTTCGCGTCCGTTACACCGACGAAACGGATCGCACGGGGGGAAGCAGAACTACCGGCAGACTCGCATACAGCGGTCGCGCATGGTGAAGGAAAGGTGCAACTGCTCCGACGCTCCTACTCCTACCAGGATGGCGTTGATGAGACGACAGGCGCATTAGACGCCGGTCTGTTGTTCCTCTCGTATCAGCGATCGCCGGAGCAGTTCATCACGATCCAAGAACGGCTCGCAACTTCTGACCGGATGAATGAATACATTACTCATCGTGGAAGCGCGCTGTTCGCGTGTTTCGGCGGCATTCAAAAAGGAGGTTACATCGGTGATGCGCTCTTTGCTTAAAGCTGCCTTACTCGTGTTCCTTATATGTAGCACGCTCATCCCCCATGCGGGTGCAGAGGCGAAAACCGATGCCCTTTACGTGTCGATTGGTCAAGCCATCTCAGCCGTGAAGGCGGAAGATCGCGATGCACTTTCAAAACGAATCGCGACGTTAGCTAAACAATCAAAGGAACTGGCTGACTCAGATGAAAAAGCCGTCATCTTAAAGCGTTTATCGACGCTGAAACAACATCAGGATGCGTCGTTCGCGACGATCAGTGCGGACTTGACGGCACTGTCGACGGCCGTCCGGACGCTCGAAGACACAATGCGTCCCGCGCAGGATGCGACGGCCCGGACCCGTCTGCTTGATTTGCATGAAGTGACCAAGCAAATGCGGCAAGCGGATGCGGGTGAGCGAAAGAAACTCGAACAGACCTTGTTAAAGGAATGGACGGCCCGTGAGAGCGTCGTCCGGGAAGAAAGCATCGGTCACTACGGAAAAGTCGAGATGGCGTTATCTGCGATTCGCATCGCACAAGCGCGCCAGACATTCGACCAGACGGAATGGAACGAGGCCCTCGACCAGTTTGATACAAGCATCGACTCATTCGTCGAAGGGGACATCGTCAAGACGGCATCAGTCGAATTGACCGATTTGATCCGTTTACTCGATCAGGCGTCGGATGCGCTCGTTGCAAAAGACCTCGACGGGGCGCGGTCGACTTTGACGACGTTCATCGCCCAGTGGCCGAGCGGAGAAGGGGCGGTCCGGACACGAGACAGTGCTTTATATACGCAAGTCGAGACGGACGTCCCCTTATTGCTCGCCCGCTTAAACGGGGAGACGCGGAACGCGACAATCACTTCGTTACAGGAATTAAGCGCATCGCTCGGACAACTGACCGACCAGACGAGCTATACGTTCGTCGACGCGATGCTCGTCATGGTCCGGGAAGGACTTGAAGCGTTGCTGATTATCAGTGCGCTCGTCGCCTTAACACGTAAAGCGAATTTACGGGGGGAACGGCACATCTGGTTCGGAGCCGTCCTCGGGCTTTTAGCGAGTGGTCTGCTTGCGCTAATCATTCAATTTTTCTTCTCGACCGCGCTCGCAAGTGTCGGACGAGAGCAAATTGAAGGATGGACCGGCTTGTTCGCCGTTCTCGTGATGTTACTGGTCGGAAATTGGTTACATTCGAAAACGGCCATTACTTCCCGTCAGACGCAACTCGTGTCCGACCTATCGCGGACTTCACTCTTCATCGTCAGTTTCTTGACGATTTTCCGGGAAGGTGCGGAGACATTACTCTTTTACGTCGGGATGGCACCGGCGATGACGCCACTCGCCTTAGGTGGAGGCATTTTGGCAGCCGTTCTCTTCATCGGACTCGTGTCAATTGCAGTCATCTATTTCGGTGTCCGTTTGCCGATTCGCCGTCTATTCTTAGGCGCGACCATCTTAATCTATATGATGGCCTTTAAGATACTCGGTGTAAGTCTACATGCGCTCCAACTGACAGGTGTATTGCCTGTCCATCCACTTGCGCTGCCGCCCATCGCCTGGATCGGATTTTATCCGACGATTGAAACCGTGGTGCCGCAAGTGCTGGTAGGTCTCATCATCATCCTGACGGTACTTCGTAAACAACGACGCGGCACGTCACTAAAGAAAGTTTCATAAGCAGTTTTTGAAATCCATGTTTTATTCATTATGTTTCGGGAATAACTTTATATTGAGACAGCCAACTGAGGCTTAGTATGAAGGAGATGAACGAACATGATTGAAACACGTATTGTCCGTGACATGACTGGCGTCGATGCAGAAATAACGAGTTTAAAGTCAGGCGGGTATTCAAATAAACAAATTTATATTTTTGCAAAAGACGAGGAACTGGCAGAACGGATTGCGAACGATACACAGACGCTTGCTTACCGCGTCACGAAAAAATCTTTTTTTGAAACATTGATGGCGACCGTCCGTAGTAATCGAAAAGATCGTATCGCCCAACTATCTGAACTTGGCATGACGAAAGATGTTGCAGAAAGTTTGGAAGATGAAGTCCGCCATGGCCATATCGTCATTGTCGGATCAAAGTCAGACTTAATCAACCCGGCCTATGCCGCATCTTACGTCGCAGATGAATCGAAAGATTATGGAGCGGGTGTACCGAAGCTTGAAGAAGAGGAAACGACGACAACCTTGCCTGCCGACCAAAATGTGAAGCTCAAAAACGACTAAACAGTCAAAAGACGCATTTGCGATTGCAAATGCGTCTTTTTTTGTCCTATACGACTTAACGAGAAGGCTCGATCGGATTTAAGGGAGTGGAGTGAGAATCAAGTCGTGGTCGCACGACCCGTATTTCTTCATCCGTTTGAAATAGCTGTTCTAGTAAAACGATATGATTGCGTGTCTTAAGTTGTTTCCACTTGCGTTCATTGCGTTTTTTCGACTGTAACATCTAGCACCACCTCCGATTAGTCTGACTACAGAATGGAACTAATCAAAAGATTCCCTTACATAACTTTCCTTAAACGTACGCTTTTGACATTTTTTCTCGGAACGCATCAATCTCTGCAAGGGCGACCGTATCGCGTTCGACGTCCCCCGGTGCATTCCCTTCCGCGAGGATCGCCGTTTCAAAATGGGCTCCTAAAAAGGTCGCGATATGCTCGAACTGTGTCACAAGGGCGCGTCCTTTTTCTTTCGGATCATCGCCGCCGACAGCAATCAGGTGGAATCGCTTGCCTTGCATCCGCTCACGGAAACGTAAGTCTTCATCACGCAACGATTCACTGAAGCGGTCGATGAAGAGCTTCATCTTCGTGGACATCGAATACCAGTAGATCGGCGTAATGAACACGATGTCGTCATGCTCGAGCATTTCTTCCACGATCCGCCGGTAATCATCGCCAATCGGTAAGAACCCACCATGATGCCGCCGGTCTTCCACAGGTTGAATCATCGTGTTGGCTAAATCGACCGACACATGAGGAATGCCCTCGAATGCGCGGACACCGAGCCATTCACTGTTCCCTTTTCTAGAACTGCCGTAAATCGTATACATCTTCGTTTCATCTCCTTTATTAATCGCTATTTGTCCATTGTAAGACAAAGGAAACGTTGAAATAAACTGATTTGCTTCTAAGAATGGTTTTGAAAACCGGGATTGCGGAAAAAGACTATCAGCACACCAGGAAAAGAGGAGGATACGTCTGATGGAAAGAAGTATTTTGATTGCTTTAGAAAAACACCTTTATGTGATGCACCATGATTTAGACGGTCTCGCTCGTCTTATCACGAAAAAGTTCGTTCATCTCAGTCAAGTCGCAGCGTCCGTCGAACATTTTCGTCGGATGAGCTTTGATATCTATAAATCACGGGAATCGTTGGCTCAAATTTCGCCGCAAGTCCTCTATGAGACGGCACTTGATTATGAGGACTGGCTTGAAGAGGAGTTTGATCAAATCCCACCGAGCTGGATGCTCAGCCGTGATGAGGAACTAGCACTTGATCAACTTTGGTGGTTTGAATTTTTCCGGATTCAAGCTGAACTCGAGGAATGGCTCAGCCTGTACTTAATTCGTCGAATCCGTGAAGACATTCGGTATGTACCCCCTGTCATTGAAAAGAACGCCTATGCATTATCGGACGACGCCCGTCATGTCTTTTGGCGTTTGTTGCAACGGTCCGTTGCCAAACCTTCGTCGAAAATCAAAGCGAATCAACTGTCCTGTCGAATGGGCATCGCAGAAATCGCCCGCTGTGCCCGCTTGAACGAAGAACGGACGGAGCAGGCGATCGACGAATTGACGGCCCGGGGAATCATCTCGATTGTCGAGGAAAATGAAAAAATGAAGCTACATGTTCGTTTACAGGTGATTTAATGTGATGAAGCGTTCAATCATTCGTTCATCTCGTCGTGCTGAAGGACCAATCCAAATCAAATGACCCGGACTTTTCGATTCGATGAACTGGGCATGGGGGATCAGACGCTGCGTATAGCGGGCATGCTCGAACGGGACAGCGCGATCGGCTTGTGAATGGACGATTAGGACTGGGCAGCTGACCGTTTCGAGTGTCTGTCGCTCAAGCTGCTGAGTGATGTCGAACAAGACGCCGCGCCCGGGACCGTTCTGTAGTCCGACGGCATACAATAAGCGTTCATCCTCATGCGTCAAGAGTGACCGAATGTCACTACGTTGCAATAGGCTCGTCATTTCGACCATCCGGACGGACGCCTCTTCAGGAAATTTTTTTAACTTATCTTTAACATATGTCCATAATACCCACTGAATGAAGTGGAGTGGACGTTGCAAGAGCGGTTGAATCAATACGTTCTGGTATGGAAGTGAAATTTGATGAGACATCGCACACGCTAAAACGAGTGAGCAAGCAGCATCGTTTTGGCTCGCTAGGGCGATTGCTGTCGGACCGCCTGCTGAGATGCCGTAGATGGTATAGCGCGTAAAACCACGTGCTTGCATCCAACCTTTATAAAACGCAGCTAGCTCGACAGGAGACTCCGCTAACCGCAGCGGGGTTTTTCCGTATCCGGGACGTGACGGGACAATCACGCGGTACCCGGCTTGAATTAATTTTTCGACATGATAGATTTCCCGGTAATCGGACTGTGTACCGTGGATTAACAGAATGATGGGACCTGTTCCGCTATCCCGGTAATCAAATTGTTGTTCCTTCCATTCACCAATCAAATGCATCCAAATTCTCCTAACGATATAAATTTTACCAATTTATTGTTAATATTATTATTTATTTACGGTATACTCGAAGTATAATCAAATACCGTAACGATAGGAAATGAGGATGTACCGTGCCTACTGAAAAATTATCAAACCGTGATCGCTTACTGGCTGTTCGGGATATTTTTGAAAAATACTCGGACGAAGAGGAGACCTTGACGTTAGAAGACTTGAGTATCGCTTTATCAAAACGAGGATTGATTGAAAAATTATCAAGAAAATCGCTGAAGGACGATATTGAGGCCCTCGCGAAAGCAGGGTTTGATGTCGTCAAAGAAGAGACGAAAAATGGACTGGCGACGCCATATCATCTCGTCAGCCGGCGGTTTGAGCATCACCAGTTGCGTTTACTCGTCGACGCGATTGCAAGTGCGAAATTCATTTCGGAAAGTGAGACGAAGGCGCTTGTTCGAACGATTCAATCATTGACGAGCGAGCGGTTGGCGAAGACGTTGAACCCCGTCATCCATACGGTAAAAAAACCAAAAGGAATGATTCCGTTCTCGATCGATACGATTCAAAAGGCGATTACGGAACAAGAAATCATCAGCTTTCAGTACCAAGGGAAGTTTAATGAACGGACGCGGAAGTTCGAGCTCCGCCGAGATGGTGATTTTTATCTCGTCACACCAGCGCACCTAATTGTCGATAACGGGAACTATTACTTAATCGGTCGTGATGAACGTGTCCAGCAGATTCGGACATATCGTGTCGACCGGATCGTCCAGTGCAGTGTATTCGAACCGGCAGAGACTCCGGTCGAGGTGGATCCTTCCTACTTGAGTAACATGTTCAACATGTACGGAGGGGAAGATGAGCAACTGACGTTAAAATTTCACGAAAGCGTCATGCCGACGGTCGTCGATCGATTCGGGACGGATATCCGCTGTCGACGAATCGACGAGGAATGGTTCGAGGTTAAAGTCAGTGCCCTCTTCTCGGAAGGCTTCATGATATGGTTGATTCAATTTGCTAACTTAGCTGAAATCATCGAACCGAGCATCCGTCGTGAAACCTTTAAAGAGAAGGTCCTTCAGTTGGCGCGAATCTATCAGGAAAGTTCTGTTGTAAACTAATGCTGCGAAAAGTGTCCTTGCAAGTGAAAGGACACTTTTTGTCGTTTTTTGTCGTATATTCATATTTGAATATTTTCGCGTATCTTTTCCGTCTACTATTAAGGGTATCTGATACTTATGTAGGAGGAACGTCATGCAACAGATGGAAAATCGCCGTACACGGGGCTGGATGGATGGACTATTGTATCTATTCTTCGTCTGTCTATCCTATACTTCCTGGTACTTATTGTTTATTTTCGCTTTTAACTTACTTTTTGCGGAAGAACTATTAGAAACGATGGATATCGTTATTTTTGGTTTTAGTCCACTCTTTGCACTAGCCATTACAGTCTTTTCGATTCGTCTCTTTAAACGTCGTGGTCAACTCAAACATATCCCGGTAATTCTTGTCGTCTATTCGCTTGCAACGAGTATTTTACTGTATTATTCAATCGCTTATTCGGTCTTACCACGGCTGTAACGAGACTTGCATCATCCCGTTATTTGGAATATGCTACGCTTATAGCTCATGCCAATAAGGGGGGATACCATGAACACACAGTATATCCTCGACTGGATGCCGTTAGTGCTTCCTGTCGGTGCAATCGTCTTTATCGTCGTCATCGCACGTAAAGCATCGAAAATTGATTCAACTAAATGAAAAATCTCCATTCTCTGTTACAGAGATGGAGATTTTTTTTATTGTTCAATACGTTCCCGAACCTGACGACGGAAAACTTGTAAATCATAGGCGGGTTCACTTTGACTAAACTCGATTCCGTCGATCAAGCGGGCATTGCGTTCGACTTCCGGGAAGGTGATTCGCTCAAGCCATTCGTATGTCGTCTCATCGCGTTTGCGTGGAAAGGCTTGCTCCAATTGCGAGGCGAGTTGGAGCAACGGATGCTGACTGTGCTTTTTCGCGGCCTTCGTCCGCTTTTTGGCGGTTGGTCGGACGATCTCGTCCTGCTCCACCGTGACGACGCGTCGTTTGCGGAGGAAATAGAACATCAGTCCGACGACGAGGAGAGCCAGTCCGAGGGCGGCATAATTAAACACCTGGATCGTCGCGGCGTTCATTGCCCCTTGTTTGATGGGTTCGACCGCTTCCATGTTGCCGAGGGTTGCACCAGTCTGCGTTTTTTCATCGACCTTTTCCGAAAGCGGAATCGTCCACGTAAAGAGTGAACCGAATGCCTCGAAGGCGGGGCGCATTAAATTTGCGACGGATCCGAACAATGCTTCCTTCATCAGGCGAAGAAGGAAAACGAGCAAAAAGCTAAGTCCGAAGGCGAGCGTGACGCTCGTCAAAATCCGGCGCCACTCGACGAAATGTCGCTTTAAGAATGGCGTCAGGACGAGTAGACCAAGCAAGACATAGGCGAGGAGCGGTGGTGTCAGTCCGGGGTACAAGAAACAAATCCCGACGAAGACAGCACCCGTCAAAGCAAAGCGGTACTCGAGTTCGATCGTCTCGAGGAAGGCACCGATCGCAGTCGCTAACAATAAGAAGATGCTGATCAATGGTGATACATAAAACAGGGCGAGCGCAGCAATCACTTGCAGAAGAATCCGGACTTTCCGAACGGGTAGGACGGCAAGCAGCGCAAAGGCAAGCAACGGGAGTGCCATCGTCTGTAAGAGACTGATGATGAGTAACCACCAGAGCAACATCATGCGCTCACCTCCTTTTGCCGATGACCGAGGTGGATCGCGGCAGTCGTCGACGGGACGGCCCGTTGGAGACGTTTCATGAAGTAGCGGCGCTCAAGCGGTAAGTCGTACTCTGACAGGCGCGCCAAACACTCCATCGTCCGTAAAAACTGTTCCTTTCCTTTTCCGGACGGAACATGATACCACTGACCATCCCGATTGACCATCGAAATCCAAAGACTGTAAGAGGCACCTTGTTTTTCAAGTTCCCGGATGATTGTCGCACCACGGGACAGCAGTTTTTCAAAGTCACTCCGTAAGGACAATCCGTCACCGGACAGACCGTCGATGATGACGGCATAATCATGATTCCGGACACGGTCGTATTGATAGGAATAGAGTTCGCTCGTCTTCGCATATGCTGACCAGTAAATTGTCTTGGCGTCTCCCGCATAAGGGACGACGGAATGAAAGCTCGATCGGTCCGTGAACGGGCTCGACCGATCAACCGTCTCACCGGGGATTTGCCGTTCGTTCCATTCGACGGAAGCAGGGGCGAAGTCCGGGAAGACATGCCCGAGTTGTTGAATCGGTAATGTCAAGTAGACCGTCATCGTATGGAACGGATCTGAAATCATCACATCGAACGACTGAATCCGAATCGTTCCGCGATGTGCGGCGATGACGTCAATTTCGAACGGAACGATTTGATTTTTACCGACGAACAGATGATGCCGCCAAAATTGACTGCCTGCACCATCGATTCGGACCTGATCCCCGAGCAAGCCGGATACAGTGACTTTACCGAGCGGAAACCTTGCCCGGTTTTCTAAAGCAAACGGGATGGCGAGTTCATCGTCACGAAAGGCACGTGTCGTTTCGACCAGTCGGACGTCGATCTGATTAGCTAAGTATTCGAGACACTTCGGCATATACCAGCCGTAGAGGACATAGGCGACGAATAGACTGGCGAGGACGAGTGAACCATATAGGGCGCAAAAGACACCACTTACCCCGACTAGAAATAAGAAGATGGGATGGAATGCTTTAGGTGTAATCAATTGCATGGTTACACCTCAGTCGGTACAGTCAAAGATTCAAGGGTTTGTTTGACGAGTCGTTCATTCGTCATCTTTAACGTCGCTTCAAGGGTCAAGACGAGACGGTGGGCGAGCAAGGGGGTGGCCAAGCTCTTGATATCTTCCGGCGTCACGTAATTCCGCTCATGCATCCAGGCGCGTGCTTTTGCCGCTTTCAGCAAGGCGAGCGTCGCCCGCGGACTTGGACCGATTTCGATGTCACGGTGCGCTCGTAGGGCGTCACATACATCAAGGAGGTAGTCCTCGACCGTATCTTCGATGGTTACGGCTGCGACTTCCTGTTTCCAGGCGTTCAATTGCTCGAGTGGGAGATGAAGATCCATCGCCTCGAGATGCGCGCCCCGCAAAAGTGCTTTTTCAGCAGTCCGGTCGAGCGGCGTGAACGAAAGTTTGAACAGAAAACGATCGAGCTGAGCTTGAGGCAACGGGAACGTTCCTTGTCCATCGAACGGGTTTTGTGTCGCGATGACAAAAAAGTGTTGCGGTAACGTATAGGACGTGTCACCGATTGTGACTTGTGCTTCCGCCATCGCTTCAAGGAGCGCTGACTGGGTGCGCGGGGTCGTCCGGTTGATTTCATCGACGAGGACGATGTTGGCGAACAGAGGACCGAATCGTTGTTCGAATGAGCCGGTCAACGGATTGAACAACTCCATTCCGAGTAAATCGGTCGGTAGCGTGTCGGCTGTACACTGGACACGGGAAAACTTCGCATCGAGCGACTGCGCCAATGCCTTAGCGAGTGTCGTCTTGCCGGTACCCGGTCGATCTTCCAGTAAGACATGTCCTTCGACGAGCATGCCGATCAACAGATGATCGATGACATGGTCCTGCCCGAGGACGGATTGTTTTAAGGATGTACGTAGTTGTTGAAACATAAAATAATTCCCCCTTGTTTTCTTCTTCTCACTAAAGTGTACGAAAATTCAGATAAAACCGCCAGTAATTCTCGATATTCCTTCTAAATAATTCCATTAATCCGTAAAAAAGCAGACACGCTGTGTCTGCTTCCTGCGTCAATCCTCAAACAGTTCATCCATCAACTGGTCGATTTCCTGGCGACGCGCCACCGTCTCGGTACGTAAAATCCGGATCGAGCGCCCTTGCCATTCCAGCCGATCGCCGACTTCTGCTGCGACCGGCAGTCGTTCTCGCGGGAGTTGAATCGTTTCCCGTGCTTCCGTCTCACACAAGGCGAATGCCTCCTCAAAAGCTGTGACCGTCATCTTCATCGTCATGCCTCCTTAGTTCGGACGGAAGTCTTTGCGACTTGTGACGGTAATCGCCGTCCCATCCGATGTGTATTCAATCGTCCCCATCCGGTCCGTCCGGTCGATTGTGATGCTCTCTGCTGCTAAGGCATTCATGACTATCGGCCGGGGATGGTTGTAGGCATTTCCTTCTCCCGCTGAAATTAAGGCACGTTCAGGGTGGACCGCTTGCAGAAATGGAATCGACGACGATGTATCGGCACCGTGATGACCAATCTTTAAGACATCTGCCTTGACGTCAATTCCGGCTGTTAGTAATTGTTGCTCCGTCCGAGTCGGCGCGTCCCCCATGAAGAGGAACGTATTCTCCTCGTGCGTCATCTTCAGGACGGCACTCCAACTGTTTAAATCACGGGTCCCGTCCGTCAAAGGAGCGATGATCTCAAAATCGGCTGATTCACTCGGAATGACGACGCCGGCTTTCGCCGTTTTGATTGTCACCCCTTCATTTTTAACAGCAAGCAAAAAGTCACGATAGGTATCGGTCGTGTGATTGACACGCGGGGCGTAGACTTGGTCGACATCAAATGCTTCAAGGACGGTGTCGAGTCCGCCGATGTGATCGGCGTCAGGGTGGGTCGCGATGACGGCTGTTATGCGTCTCACCCCAAGCGCTTTTAAGTAGCGGACAACGTCATCTCCTTTCCCATTGTTGCCACCATCAATCAAAATCGCGTCCGTCTTCGTCCTGATGAAGGTGCTGTCACCTTGTCCGACATCAAATCCGTATACCGAGACCGTCGTTTCGGCACGGTCGGTGCGTAGCGCTTCGTCTTCCCGCGTCATATAGAAAATGATGATGAGACCGAGGGCGAGCAGAATCGTCGAAGCCCATTTCATCGTCTAACCTCACTCTTTTCAAATTGATAGAGCATCCCGTTGCGCGGGTGACGGAAGCGGGGGCCGGTGTAACCACGTTTTTTCAGTGCCGTGCGCATCAATAACATCATTCCGCCGTGACCGACGAGGAGAACGCGTTCATTATTCTCGAACGCCAATTGATTCAACAACACTTCAATGCGTTGGTTGGCATCTTTAATCTGCGCCTGAATCCGTTTGCTGAACGGAGCGACGAGCCGACCGATGATCGCCCAGGCGAGGAAGGGGAGGCGAATCCGGGAATTGATTGTCGGGAACGGCACTTCCCGTAAAAGGTCGGTCACGATGATCTCATCCTCATAGACACTCTCCGCTGTCTGGATCGCCCGCGGCATACTGCTCGCATAACAGATCGTCCAGTCCGTCTGTCCGAGTTCGACCGGTTTGACATCGATCGCCGAGCTATCGTACCGTTCAATCCAAGCTTCGATATCGGAAGCGCTAATCCAACCTTTCGTCGGATATCCTTCTGTGACCCGGTGGTGTCTGACTAATCCAATCGTTTTCATTTTTGTTCGACGGTCTTTCTGGTAAAGCCAGGAAGCCGTCTCACCTCACTTTCTTTCTCGTTCTATAATACGAAGCGAATGGCGATTCCGCAGAGGAGTGCGCTCAAAATACTAAGTAAACTGCCGATGATATAATATTCCGCAAAACGGCGGTCTTCAAACTGCTTGAACCGCGCCAATGCTTTGAGAGCGATGATGAAGCCGATTGCACCAACCGCATTGACGGCGACGAGAATAACGATGATTGCCCGCTCGACGAGACCGATATAGCGACCAACGCCATTAATCTCTGTCGTGTAACTGCGGGCCGAATCCTCAACCTCGTGGGTGACGGAACGGCTGATCCCGTTCAATTGTTCCTTACGAGTCACTTTCCGCTCGAAATGGGATTCAATCAATCGGGGAGCGAACGGTAGCAGCAAGGGGGCGATGCCCCGTCCGACCAGTTCCGTCGCAACCAGGCTCCACATGATGATCCAAAGCACTTGGAAGGAGAGGGTGATGGCACTTGGCCAACTGATCGGGAACATCACCGCAATCAGACCAATGATGATGCCGATATGTAACAGTTGATCAATCCAAAAAGCCGGTGCCGGTTTGATGATCCGCTTAAGTTGCGAGCGGTCAATGACGGCGTGTGATCCGATAATCGCACTGAAGAGATACAGGGCACTTACGAGCTCGATTTGTCCGGTCAGGTAAAAATAACTTAAGACAGCCGCTGTACAGAGGCTATGTATCCCGAGGTGGACGAGCAGGGGGCGAAGCTTCCGGTGCTTGTGCTCCGCGATCCGTTTACCTTGCAGCGAGAAATCGGCAATGAGATGGGCAATCAGAAGGCTCAACAGTAAATTCATCCAATCGCCTCCCAGACTTGGAGTTGCTCGAGCGCTTGTATAAAAGCCGTTTCGAGTTGCTTCCGTTGTTTACGTTGCGAGCGGGCAACAAGTTTCGCGACGTTAATTCGGGCATCTTTTTCTTGAAAACCCATTTTTAGTCCGATTTCTTCATACGTTGCGTCCGGGAATCGGTCCATCAGTGTATGGAGCTCGACTTGACGATCTGTTTTACCAAAATAAGCGGGATACAGCATATCGACATAGCCTGTTAGTAAAGCAGCCGGGAAATAAGGGGGGCCGGCGAAAACGATTTGATTGTCTGATTTTTTGGCCGCCTCTTGCGCTTCGAAGGCAAAAATGATGGCGCTACCGTTCGCTTCGTCGGCTTCTGTCGTCGAAAGCGTTTCATATTGACCAAATCCGACTCCGACATAACCGTCGAGCGGACTATTAACGAGTTCGAGTAAAACAGGATAACAGATTGGGTAGCTTTGGAAAACACCGAGTAAGCTGTCTCCAGACTTGATTTGAAATGGGACGAGTGCGTCTTTAAACTGATCATTTAATTGCTCCGCTAACGTCCGGAGTGTCTGCAATAATTCTTCTTTGTGCGGAAAAGTGCGTGAGTTTTTGACGTCAAATGAAATGGCGACGGCTTGCATCAAATTCCTCCTTTGTTACTGATAATCCGGTTACAACCGTAATGTTACCGACATAAAGGTAACAAGTGATTTGTTACTGTATTTAGAGTAACAGGGCTGGATGTAAAAAACAAAGGGGCAAACTGACTATTTTTTATGGGGGACATGCAAAAAAATTATTTTTCTTTGCTAGTTAACATAACATATATTATCAATAGTTAAATAATCTTGTCTCATAAGTAAGGTAAACTCAATATAGTGAGACAAAACAAAAAACACGACATTAGCCGTGTTTGCGACAATCATATGGTTGATTACGTTCCAACCGATGAATGAGCCGATCAAGAAAAATATGATGCCGGCGTTCGAGCTGTGTGATGCGATCAAGCGGCAACCAGGCGAAATGGAAAAAATCACCGCAATCTTGACCGTCACCCGCAACACAATGCGTCCATCTGTTTTCTTGGCATTCGATATGGGCATGATAGAAATACGTGTAATGGACCCGCATCCGCTCTGGGTAACGCATCTCTTCTTCGCCAACGTATTGAACGGTCGCAAGTGATAGACCACTTTCTTCCAACGTCTCGCGGACGGCTGCTTCCTTGGCGATTTCTGCGTCTTCAATCGTCCCGGCAGGAATCTGCCAGTCACTATCTGGAGCTGATTGTGGATGAAAAACAAGTAGTTCCCATCCCTCTGGTTGTTCCCGTGTGATATAGATTGCTACTTTTTCGCGTCGTCTGAATTTCATCTTCATCACCTCTCCAGTTAGGCAGATGGCACAAAAGCAGCTAAGGACGGATCCGTAGCTGCTTGAGAAATACATATAAGCTACGCTTCGAACCGCTTCGCGTCTGATGTGACATGCTTGACCTGACCATTTTCTTTTATTGTAGCGGTTATTGGTCACTCTTTCAATTTGTAAACTAAAGATTCACCGATAATTTGTGGAAATAATCTAAAAAAATGATTAAAAAGACGACATTTCCTACAAAAAGACAGAAAAAAAGACGTCCCCCACGCTTCATCGTGAGGGACGTCTGACCGTCAAACGGTATACCAGTCAACGAGTGGACCGAATTTTTCTTCATCATACGCAAACGAACCATTCGATAACCGATCGAGATAAGACAAGGAACCGATTTGAATCGATTTTGCCTGCTCTTTTCCGATTAAAAGGAGTTCTTTTTGATTCGTGACATCAAGTAACGCCGCTACCTGATGCGGTTTTGATTTTAAATCACGCAACAATTGCTGACCACGTAAGGCACGATTCGTGATTTGGAACTGATCCGAAAGGCGCATCTTCTTCAAGGCACCCCGCTGTGTCAGTAAGACGATATTCGGTGCTTGCATAAAGGCAATCGCCCCTGCGACGACATCATCATCCTTCAGGTTGATGGCTTTGACACCTGCTGCCCGAACGCCGACGACCGGCACATCGTCTTCCGTGAACCACAGACCAAAGCCGTTTTGCGTTGCGAGGAACAATTGTTTCTCGCCAGTCGAGACCGCAGCATAGAGGACCTCGTCATCTGCTTTTAAGCGGACGCCTTGCAATGGTTTCGACTTCCGCTGGGCATTGTAATCGCTCAGTTTCGATCGTTTGACCATTCCTTGGCGAGTGACGAACAGACAATGTGACGTTTCGTCGAACGTCCGGACGAGATCGATCGAGAGGACACGGTCACCCGGTTCGAGTGGTACGAGATTGGCGACGTGTTGTCCGCCATCCTTCCATTTCGTATCTGGGAGCTGATGGACCGGAATCAATAAGTAATTACCGCGTATCGTCCAGACGATGACGTGATCGGTCGTCATCGCTTGCCCTTGATAGAGCAGACGATCTTGTTCCTTCATCTCCGGGAGGTCGTTCGAGGCACCGAATGAACGGAGCGACGAGCGTTTGATGTAGCCGTTTTTCGACATGAAGACCATCGTTTCTTCGACGGCGATCATGACTTCCGTCTTCAGCTTCAGTTCTTCGACTTCGGCTTCGACGGTTGAACGGCGTTCATCCGCGACTTGATCCTTTAAGATGCTCAATTCTTTAATGATGAGGCGGTTCCGCGTCTTCTCATCGTTCAAGATTTTCTCGAGACGCGTGACTTCCTTCTCGAGTTTTTCAGCCTCTTCCTGCAATTCGACGATGTCCGTATTTGTCAGGCGATACAGTTGGAGCATGACGACAGCTTCTGCTTGGCGGTCCGAGAAGGCGAAGCGTTCAATCAGATTCTCTTTTGCTTCCGCTTTGTTCGTCGCAGCCCGAATCAGACGGAGTGTCTCATCGAGGACGGAAATCGCAGTCATTAAGGCAGAGACGACTTCCTGGCGGCGTTTCGCTTGATCGAGATCAAACGTTGTCCGGCGGATGACGACTTCCTTGACGTGGCTTAAATAAGCATCCAGTAAGGCGAGCACACCCATTTGACGCGGTGTCCGCTCATGGATGGCGACCATATTGTAGTTATAGGCGACTTGGAGGTCGGTTTGTTTGAGGTAAAAATGTAAAATCCCCTCTGCATCTGCCTCTTTTTTCAGTTCGATGACGACACGCAGTCCGTCGCGGTCCGTTTCATCGCGGACTTCAGCCACTCCTTCGACTTTACGGTCGAGGCGTAATTCTTCCATCCGTTTGACGAGATTTGCTTTGTTGACTTCGTACGGCAGTTCCGTGATGACGATTTGCTGACGTCCCCCGCGGAGTGTCTCGATTGTCGCCCGCGACCGGATGATGACTTTCCCGCGTCCTGTTTCGAACGCTTTTTTGATCCCGTCGAGCCCTTGCACGACGCCACCAGTCGGGAAATCAGGTCCTTGCATGTGTGTCAGCAGGTCGTTGACGTCATTGACCGTGCCTGAGATGCGACCGATTGCCGCGTCGAGGACTTCGCCCGCGTGGTGCGGAGGAATCTCTGTCGCGTATCCGGCAGAAATCCCGGTCGAGCCGTTCATCAACAAGTTCGGTAACAACGACGGTAAAACGAGTGGTTCTTCCGTCGTATCATCGAAGTTGAGTGTATAGTCGACCGTCTGTTTATTGATGCCGTCTAGAATCAAGCTTGAGACTTTCGAGAGACGCGCTTCCGTATACCGCATCGCGGCCGCGCTATCGCCGTCGATCGATCCATTATTCCCTTGCATGTCGACGAGCGGGTACCGTAACTTCCACTCCTGACTCAAGCGGACCATCGCCTCATAGACAGACGAGTCGCCGTGCGGGTGGTAATTGCCGATGACGACCCCGACCGTCTTGGCAGACTTCCGGTACGCACGGTCATACAGATTCCCTTCCGTATGCATTGCATAGAGAATACGCCGCTGGACGGGTTTGAGCCCGTCGCGCGCATCCGGTAAAGCCCGGTCTTGAATGATGTATTTCGAATAACGTCCGAACCGGTCACCGACGACCTGTTCGAGCGATAAATTTAAGATGTTTTGTAAATTAGACATGCTTTGTCACACTCGCTTTCGTCACGTGTTCGTTTTCAATGATTGAGATGTCTTCCGCGAGTCCGAACGCGACGTTATCTTCAATCCATGACCGGCGGTGGCCGACGTTATCGCCCATCAAGACGGAAACACGTTTTTCAGCAACGGCGGCGTCGTCGATCGTGACGCGAATCAATGTCCGGGTCTCAGGATCCATCGTCGTTTCCCAAAGTTGAGGAGCATTCATCTCACCAAGTCCTTTGTAGCGTTGGATCATATAGCCTTTACCATACTTTTTTGTTGTTTTCGCCAGTGTGTCTTCATCCCAGACATACTCAAACTTCTCCGTTTTTCCCTTACCTTTCGAGACACGATACAGCGGCGGTAAAGCGACGAAGACTTTCCCGGCGTCAATCAACGGACGCATGTACCGGAAGAAGAACGTCAGCAGGAGGACTTGAATGTGGGCGCCATCGGTATCGGCATCGGTCATGATGATGACCTTGTCGAAATTACAGTCGGACAGGTCGAAATCTGCCCCGACCCCGGCTCCGATCGCATGGATGATCATGTTGATTTCTTCATTCTTCATGATGTCGGCGAGTTTCGCTTTTTCCGTATTGAGGACTTTCCCGCGTAACGGTAAAATCGCTTGGAACGTCCGGTTCCGTCCTTGTTTCGCAGAACCGCCGGCAGAATCTCCCTCGACGAGGAACAATTCATTTTTGTCGGCGTTTTTTGAAGCGGCCGGTGTCAATTTCCCGTTTAAGATGCTGGAACGTTTCTTTTTCTTGCCGTTGCGCGCTTCTTCCCGGGCTTTGCGGGCTGCTTCGCGAGCTTGTGCCGCACGAATGGCTTTTTTAATGAGCAAAGTCGCCGTTTGCGGGTTTTCTTCGAGGTACGTCGACAGACGGCGGCTGATGACGGCGTCACAACTCGTCCGTGCTTCAGGAGAACCGAGTTTTGACTTCGTTTGTCCTTCGAACTGGAGGAATTCTTCCGGAATCCGAATCGAGACGATCATCGTCAAGCCTTCCCGGATATCATTGCCGTCGAGATTTTTATCTTTTTCTTTTAATAAACTATTTTTACGGGCATATTCGTTCATAACGCGGGTCATTGCCGTTTTCGAACCGACTTCATGGGTTCCGCCGTCACGCGTCCGGACGTTATTGACGAACGACAGGACGTTTTCCGAGTAGGCGTCCGTGAATTGGAACGCGATATCGACTTCGATTTCGTTTTCGACGCCTTCAAACGCGACCGTCGGATGCAGGACATCTTTATCGTCGTTCAAATAACCGACGAACTCGCTGACCCCTTCTTCGTATTGGAAGACATCTGCTTTGTCGGACCGTTCATCCGTCAAGGTGATTTTCAAGCCTTTTAAGAGGAAAGCGGATTCACGAAGACGTTCAGCGAGCGTTTCGTAGTTGTATGTCAAGGTACTGAAAATTTTCGCATCCGGCTTAAAATAGACAGCCGTTCCTTTTTGACGCGTCGCTCCCGTCTCAAGTAACGTCGTTTTAGGCATTCCGCCATTTTCAAACGTTTGCTCGAACTGTTTTCCGTCACGATAAATCGTCACCTTCAAGTCTGTGGATAAGGCATTGACGACGGAGGCACCGACACCATGCAATCCACCAGACGTCTTATAACCGCCTTGACCGAATTTTCCGCCGGCGTGGAGAACGGTGAAGATGACTTCTGCCGTCGGTTTCCCCGACGCGTGCATTCCCGTCGGCATCCCGCGCCCGTGGTCACGGACCGTGATGGCGTTATCTTTATGGATCGTGACATCGATCTGTTCCCCGAACCCGGCAAGGGCTTCATCGATTGCGTTATCGACGATCTCATACACCAAGTGGTGGAGTCCACGATGATCGGTCGATCCGATATACATACCTGGGCGCTTCCGGACAGCTTCGAGTCCTTCGAGCACCTGGATGGCATCGTCATTATAATTGTTTAAATCTGTCGCCATAGTTTTCACCTCATATAGAAAAACGCCGATTTTCCAAACATTCGTTCGTTTTTCTAGTAGTCTGTATCTAATTGTAGGCATCTTCTTGCTATCTGACAAGGGGGAACGTAAAAAAGACACTCACTCGCGTTTGAGTAAGTGTCTTGATTTGACTCGAAATCATAAGTATTGGTGTTCGATTTTGATGCATCGATTTTCGATATACGGGATTCCTGCCCCGAGCGCTAAACTTTCCGCTTCGACGCTCGACAGACCGAGCTGGTTCCAAATCATCCCGACGTCGCCATGGGCAACCGCTTCTTTTGCAGCGTCCGCTAAAAACTCGGAGCGACGGAACACGTCGACGATATCGATATGACCCGGGATGCTATCGACCGTCGGATAAACTTTTAATCCGTTCCATTCGTCAAGCGTCGGATTGACGGGAACGACCTCGTACCCGTGCTGCACAAGATAATCGGCGATCCAGTTCGCAGTTTTCCCGGAATCACTTGAAATCCCGACGACGGCAATCCGTTTCGCTTCTTTTAGTAATTGGCGTGCTTGTTGATCAGAAATCATTCATTTCTCCCCCTATACGTAATTGAGTCAATCTTCTTGTCTATACCCGAATCACTTTCGGTTAAGCCGTGTTTCTAAAAGTTTGCAACAATTCCGAGAAAAAACGAAAAACGATCTGTACGAAAATGAGACGACCAACCACCTGTCGAAGTCATGTTCGATGCAACTGAGAGCGAAATTGGTTTTCAAGAATATTTTTCTGAATTCATTCTATCAAGGTGACATAATACAATTATTGTTCTGTTTGACATAAGAAAATACACCTTTCGTTGATTTGCATCGAGTTGACCAGTCACCCGTTAGTCGGAAAGTCGATGCAACTGAGGGCTCCCTGTCTGACAATTTAACATTGCGTGAAATAACTATTTCACGCAAACTAGTGTACCGTCTACCAACGTTTGGTATAGTAAGGTCAGAGGGGGAATAGACTGATGAGTTTATTTAAAAATCTAGGAAAAACCGTTAAAACCGTCCAAATTCCGGCCCATACCGTTGATCTACCAGGCTATCACCGAATGCCGGAATTTATTCGCGATTACATCGACCACTTAGCTTCAAAAAACTTCTCAAAAGCAACAATGCGTCGGTATGTGTATGACTTTGATTCGTTTTTTAGTTTTGTCGCTGCCGCGTCAGGGCAGGATGTCCGGGCGATTGATATCACGCAAGAGGCATTTCTTGAGATTGACGGTGCGGGAATTGCGGCTTACGCCGAATACTTAGCCTTGACGAAGGGCAATGCGCCGAGCGTCATCAACCGGAAGTTGTCGGCGTTACAATCGTTATTTCGCCATTTGATCGACATCGGCGTCCTGTCGGAAAACCCGGTCGCAAAAATCAACCGTCCGAAACAAGCGAAACGCGATCCGGTCTACTTAACGAAACGTGAATGGGATGAATTGATTCAATTGTTGCCGTCGAACATTGAAATGAATCCGCGGGAGGCGGCGCATTATGAGCGTGACCGCGTCCGTGATGTGACGTTATTCCAGTTGCTCGGCTATAGCGGGATGCGTCTCAGCGAGATGACACAATTGACGTGGAACGATCTCGATTTTCATGAAGGAACGATTCGCGTGATTGGTAAAGGCAACAAGGAGCGGGTCATCCCACTTGCGCAACCGGCACGCGTCGCCCTCAGAAAGTACGCCGCCCATTATCAGTTGTCGATGCGTGGGAAAGATGCTGTATTCGAAAAACAAGGGAAACCGCTCAGCCCGCGGGCGGTCCAACATATATTAAAGCGGCATACCGATCGGTTACGACCGGTCTTACCGTTTTTGGAACGGAAACAAATCACACCACACAAGTTACGGCATACGTTTGCGACGCGTCTCGCGACAGGTGGCGTCGATGTCTTGACGATTCAGCAACTCCTTGGGCACGAGTCCGTCGCGACGACTCAAGTCTATGCCCATATCGGCGATCAGGAGAAAAAACGGGCGATTGAATTATTTGATGGTGAACGATAATAGTATTATGTCACCTTATAGTAACTTTATAGTAAAGGAGACCACAGATGAATTTTGGATTAAGTGAACGAAAAATCAAACAAATGTCAGATACCTATGCCTTTCGCCGCGGAAAACGGTATGTGACGGCAAAAAAAGTGACCTTACACAACTACACACCGGGTGACCTCTTCGTCGAGGCGGAAGTTGCCGGTGAAACACGTTTTCACGTCCACGTTCATCTCCGGGAAACGGGTGTTGACGCCGGATGCAACTGTCCCTCGCTCGCCATGGATGCCTCGTTTTGTGGGCATATCGTCGCAGTGCTGTTAGCCTTACAACAAATTCAAGCCTACGGGACGCCCGGACCGAATCGTCCGGCCATCACACCGTTTTCAGCGCAACCGACAATTGAAGATGCCGCAGCTGCAACCTATCTTGCGACATTGACACGCGAAAATAAAGCGCAGCTCCGGTTTGACGTCCGCGACGGCGGGATTGCACTCGAAAGCCTGACGACACAGCGCAGTTATCTCTTGTCCCTGCCCTACTTCGACCGTTTACTGAACGACCGCGACTGGTTACGGGAACGGGCGGACATCTGGATGAGCGCCGCTGTCCGGGGCCGACTCGTCAGCGGATCCCCTCGCGTCAAACTGGCTCTCGACCGGATCAATACCCGCCTGGAAGTCGTCGTCACGTTTGATTACGACGGCAAAACCGTCAACCCGTTGACTCCGACACGCTGGATCGGGCGTGACTTGTCGACGGAGCGGGCGGTGACGCGTTATTTGGAAGCGACAGGACTCTGCGCGGATCAAGCCCGTTATGTAGTAGAAGGAGAAAGTAATCACTACGTTGTCTTAAAAGGTTTACTTGACCCGATGGTTGCCCTCGGTCAACTCGAGTTATACGCGACGGCGAGCATCAAAACGGCATTGCTCCCCGGTCCATTCCATCCGAAAATTGAAGTCAACGTGACGAAGCGACTCGATTGGTTGACGTTCAAGTTTTCGATGGACGGGATTTCAGAACAAGAACTGTCGGCGGTCCTCGCGTCACTCGTGACGCAAAAGACGTACCACCGTTTACGTTCGGGACAATTGCTGTCGCTTGAAGACCGTGCCTTCACGCAAATCAAACGGCTGTTACAGGAAGTCGAAGCGACGGAACAGACGTTACTTGAAGCGGAATTGACCGTTCCTGCCGTGCCGAACTTGGCCCTGTTGACCCCGGCTGCCTTCTTGACGGTCCACAGTCAACTGAAGGAACGATTGCTCGAGATGAAAGCCGGAAAAACAGAGCGACTGGCGTTACCGGAACCGCTCGCGACACAACTTTTGCCGTATCAGCAAGACGGCGTCCGCTTCTTCAAGAGTCTTGCGGCACACGACTGTCATGGCATCTTAGCGGACGAGATGGGACTCGGCAAAACGATCCAAGCCATCGGTTATATCGAAACGCTCCCGAGTGCACGTGTCTTGATCGTCGCCCCGGCGTCACTCCTCTACAATTGGGCAGCAGAGCTGCACCGCTTTGCTCCGACACGCACCGTCCGTGTGCTCAGCGGGAGTCGTGCGTCGCGCTTACGACAGCTCGAAGACTTGCCGGACGACGTCATTCTCATCATCTCCTACCCGTCGCTCCGGCTCGACATCAAAAATCATCAAACGATCCATTACGATTGTATCTTTTTTGATGAAGCACAACATCTGAAGAATCCACGGTCGCAGACGACGGTCAGCTTAAAACAACTGTGGGCGACGCGGCGGTTTGCCTTGACGGGGACGCCGCTCGAAAACAAGACGCTTGATCTCTGGTCAATCTTTGACGTCGTCTTCCCGGCACTCTTGCCGGACCGGCAACGGTTTCTCGACTGGTCAGCACGGGACGTCCAACAATTCGTCGAACCGTTTTTGCTGCGCCGGACGAAAAAAGATGTTTTGCAACAGTTGCCGGCGAAACAAGTCGTCCATCAGTACACGGAACTGACGGCGGCACAGAAAAAACTCTATGCCGCCCACTTGGCAAAGTTACAGCTCGAGACGTTACAGCATCTCGATCAGTCAAAACCGGAAGAACGGATGAAGTTACTCGCCGGATTGACCCGGCTCCGGCAAATCTGTTGCGACCCCCGGTTGTTCGTCGAAAACTACCGCGGCCGGTCGGCGAAACGGGACCGGTTGCTCGCCTTGATTCAAGAAAAACGGGCAGCAGACAAACGGATCTTAATTTTTTCACAGTTTACAAAAATGCTCGATTTGATTCGGAACGACCTGCATGAGTTGCACCTCCCTCATTTCGAACTGCGCGGGGATACACCGATTGCGGAGCGTCTCGAACGCTGCGACCGTTTTAATGCAGGCGAAGTCGATCTGTTTTTGATTTCACTGAAGGCGGGCGGCACCGGACTGAACCTGGCGACGGCGGATACTGTCATCTTATATGACAGTTGGTGGAATCCGGCTGTCGAACAGCAAGCGGCTGACCGGGCACACCGGATGGGACAAACACAGACGGTCGAAGTCATTAAATTAATCACGAAAGGCACGATCGAAGAAAAAATCATCGAGCTGCAGGAACGGAAAGCGACACTCGTGACGGACATACTTGAACAACCGGCGTCACTTGCGTTATCGGTCGATGAGATGGTTCAATTGCTTGAATAAGAGGAAAGGCACCGATTTCTTAATAGGATGTAAACCGTTGCTGCTCTAGGGAGAACAGGTTTCTGGCTATCGTTTTTTCGCCGGTTGATGTTTAGCTTTTAATGTTACGGGGGTATAACTATCATAGCACCGCATCAGCGAGTTGCTTTTACAACCACATGTTTCTCAATATCAGCGTAATGACCTGGGAGAGAAATGCTAACCACTCACTTCGATCTTCATTTTTATGAAATCAATTTGAAATAGCATTCGATGCACCGTCTTGATCCGGAACGATTCGTTCCACTCCTTTCTTCATTACCTTTTGAGGGCTATACCAAATTCAAGGGGGAAATGAACATGTCAGTAACATTAAAAGTAGAAGAACGCGAAGTACGCCCACGCTCACTTAGAAAGCAATTACGTCATGAAGGAAAAGCTCTTGGTGTCGTGTATGGTTACAAAGTGGAAAGTACACCGATTGCCTTTGACGAAAAAGCATTGATCAAAGTCGTTCGCGAACATGGTGAGAATGCACTTGTTGCACTTCAAATCGGTGGTAAAAAAGTCAACACACTGATCAACAAACTCGATATGGATATCTTCACACCAACAATCAAGCACGTTGAATTCATCGCTGTTAAAATGGATGAAGAAACAGAAGTCGAAACAGATATCGTCCTCGTCGGCGAAGCGGCTGGTGCAAAACTTGGTGGATATCTTTCACAAACACTCTTTAAAGTAACAGTTGCAGCTACACCAGATAAATTACCGGAACGCGTCGAAGTCGATGTGACAAATCTTAACCTCGGTGATTCTCTATCGGTTTCGGATTTGCCGGAAGAAAAAGAATACCGTATCGTTACGGAAGGTGACATTCAAGTCGTTGCCGTCGTCGAATCGACACTTGAAGCGGATCTCGAAGAAGCAGATGCTGAAGAACCAGCTGAAGCGACAGAAGAAGTTTCTACTGAAGAACAAACGGAAGAAAAAGAATAATTTTTCTTACCCTCCCCTCGCGGAGGGTTTTTATCTGTATTGACAACTGTCGGTAGAGTCGGTACAGTAAATAGCGTACACACTATATGCACATCCACTAGGGGAGCCCATTGGCTGAGACGATTCACTTCGGACCCTTTGAACCTGATCTAGTTCATACTAGCGTAGGAAAGTGGAGCGGTAATTCGTTCAATTTTTCTGCATGTTTGCAGATTCAGCGACCGCTCTCTTTCATAGAGGGCGGTCTTTTTGTTTGTCTGGTGGTTGTGCCAAAGGGAGATAGGAACATGAACAGTTGGAAAATGAAAGAAATCATTGTCATGATGATGTTGTCGGTTGCTTGCGGGGTACTCTACTTAGGGTGGTCGACATTGTGGTTACCGATTTCCGCGATCTTCGGACCGGTCGGATCGAACTGGATGTTCGGGATTTGGGTCATCGCGAGTCCGCTTGTCGCCTACATCATTCAAAAGCCCGGGGCAGCACTGATTGCAGAAGTCGTCGCCGCGGCTGTCGAATTATTCACGGGGAGTCACTTCGGATTATCGGCCTTATTGATTGGTTTCGCTCAAGGAATCGGTGCCGAAATCGCTTTTGCCCTCTTCGGATACCGGAAGTTCAACACAATGACGTTAGTTCTATCCGGAATGTTCGCCGCAATCGGTAGTATGGTCTATAGTCTTGTCGTCAATGGTTTCGCCTACTATACGACGACGACACTTCTGTTGACGTTTTCCCTTCAACTCGTCAGCGGTGCATTGCTCGGTGGATTACTTGCGAAAGTCATCGTCGATGCGCTCGTCAAGACAGGGACGTTGAACGGTTATGCGATCGGGCGTAAGCGGCGGAAGCCGGATGCAGCATGATTCATTGTAACGACTTGTCTGTCCGCTATCCGGGGCAACATGACAACGTCCTGCACAAGGTGACGGTGACGCTACACGAAGGGGAAACGACGTTGCTCGTCGGACCGAGCGGCAGTGGGAAAACGACGTTTTTACATGTTCTCGCCGGTTTATTACCTGACGCGATCGAAGCCGATGTCAGCGGCCACTGCAAAACGAATGGGACGGTCGGAATCCTTTTTCAAAATCCGGACGACCAGTTCTGCATGCAGACCGTCGGAGCGGAAGTTGCCTTTAGTCTTGAAAATCGCTCAGTCGACCGCAGTCAGATGGATGACCGGGTTGACGCCGTACTGGCACGTGTCGGCCTTGATGTGCCGCTGACGACACCGATTATGCAACTGTCAGGAGGGATGAAACAACGACTCGCCCTCGCCTGCGTCCTAGCCCTTGAGCCGGATATTCTATTGCTTGACGAACCGACGGCGCAACTCGATCCGGCAGGACATCGGGTTTTGATGCAGCTGATTGAGGAACTCCATCACGACCGGACGTTGACGCTCGTTCTGATTGAACATCAGCTTGACCGCTGTGTGACGTTCAGTGACCGGGTGCTCGTCTTCGATCACGGTGGAACGATTTTACGTGATGGTCCGCCGCTTGATGTCTTCGGTCAGCATCGCGCTGAACTCGAACGACGCGGCATTGCAACACCGCTCCTCTACCCGTATGAACTGGAAACCGTGCCCCCCGCTTCTTCCCAGGCGGGGCGGTTACGAAAAGTGACTAACAACCGTCCTCCGGTTCGGCACGACACGACGTTCGCGCTGACGCGCACCGCGTTAGGACGCCGTAAGCAAGTGATTGTCGATAACCTGTCGCTTGCAACACACGCCGGAGAATGGATCATGGTCGTCGGATCGAACGGTGCCGGGAAAAGCACGTTGCTCGAAACACTGGCGAAATTGATTCCGGCGCAAGGCGGTACGGTCCGCTTGTTCGAAAAAGAACTGCGGACATGGAAAAGTCGGAGCTATTACCGACACGTCGGATTCGTCTTTCAACAGCCAGAGCTCCAATTTCTCAAGCAGACGGTCGAAGACGAGCTCGTAATCAGCATGGATGCACCGACGCCGGAGCGGATTGAAACGGCGTTGCAATCCTACCGGTTAACCCATGTCGCCCGTCAGTCGCCCCTCGCCCTGAGCATGGGTCAAAAGCGACGGCTCAGCGTCGCAACGATGTTGTTAGAACCAAAAGACGTCCTGTTACTCGATGAACCGACGTTCGGTCAAGATGCCGAGACGACAAGTCAACTCATCGAGATGTTCGAGCAGGCGCGATTAAACGGGACGACGCTGATCATGGTGACGCATGACATGGAGCTGGTCCACCAGTATGCCGACCGGGTCCTCGTCCTTGGTGACGGGCGACTTCAGTTCGACGGCACACCGGACACTTTGTTTAAAGACGAGACGTTACTCGAGCATAACCAACTCTCTCGTCCGTTATCGTATTTGTATCAGCAACTCGAGGAGGTGAAACGTCGTGCAGGAAAACGACTCCCCGCTCGCACGTATTAATCCGGCACTCAAGCTCGGTGCCCTCCTGTACGTGATGGTGCTCTTGATTGCGGCACCGACGTTACGCGAAACGATAGCCTTACTTTTACTCGCTGCGGTCGGATTGGGCTGCTCCGGTTGGTCACTGTTGACGCTCGCCAAACGGGTCTCCCCCTACCTCGTCTTGTTCTTGCTGACATTTTGGATGATGGCAGCCTTCGGAAAAGGCAGTACGGAAGTTTGGTCATTCGGTTGGTTTCGCGTCACGGAAGAAAGTATCGGTCATGCCTGGTTGATTGCACTGCGGATGCTCGCCTTCGTCTTCCTCAGTTTGACGTTCATCGCGACGACCGACCAAACCCGGTTCGTCATGAGCCTGATTCATCAGTGCCGCCTTCCGGACCGTCTCGCATACGGCTTTTTAGCAGGGATTCGTTTTATTCCGATCTTTCAGCAGGAAATAAGAACAATCCGTCAAGCACGGCGTGTCCGGCAACAGCACTCGATTTGGCCATGGCAGACGTTTTTCGCCATCAGTTTACCGCTTTTTACGAACAGTATCATCCGTTCGGAACAAATCGCGATTGCGATGGAAGCGCGTCGGTTTCAGGCCGAGCGGACGTATTATGTCCGTCCTGTCGTGACGCGTCACGATCAAGTGTTTTTTTGTCTCGTTTGTCTCGTGGCGAGCTTGCTTCGGATTGTCCTATGACATTCATTAGATTAACGCAGACGGATTCAGGGAATCATAGTTTCGGAAGCAGTTAATTTAAAGAAGTAGGTGAAGGTTTGAAACGAATCGTATTAGTCGGGGCAGGTCATGCCCATTTAGAATGTATCAAGGAAGGAACGCATCCGGATGTTGAATGGATCGTCATCAACCCGTCCCGTTACCAGTATTATTCAGGAATGTTCTCCGGTCTTGCGGACGGCACGTATCGACTCGAGGAGACCCGGGTCGATGTCAAAGCACTCTGTTCTCTTCACGGAAAGACATTGATGGAGGACCGTGTCACGCGAATCGATCCGCAAACGAAACAAGTTTTCTGTCAATCGGGTCAAATCATTCCCTATGATGTTGTATCGTGTAACATCGGTTCGAATGACTGGAATGTCTCAGATGCGACGTCACGCGTCACGATCAAGCCGAATTATCAAATCGATCAGGCGCTCCGTCAGTTTAAAGAGGCATCGTCGCCCGTCATCGTCGGGAGCGGTGCTGCTGCAATCGAGATGGCCGCCTCATTCCAATCGGACGGTTGTTCGGTCACACTCGTCCATGATGAACCGCTCCTCGCAGGACACCCGGCAGAAGCAAGCATCCTTGACCGGTTGGATACGCTGGGCGTGACACGCATCGTCGACCGGTTCCTCTCTCTTGATGAGCAAACCGTCCGGCTCCAGTCGGGTCAATCATTCAAAGCGGATGCCGTCCTGTTTTTAGGTGGCGCGTCAGCACTGGATCTGTTCAAGGCATCCGGCCTCTATTGTGACGACCGCGGATTTTTGCTCGTCCACGAGACGTTCCAGTCGCTAGAGGACCCTTCTCTGTTTGCCGTCGGCGACTGTGCGACGCTCGCCGCATATCCGAACACACCGAAGAACGGTGTAACCGCCGTCCGGCAAGCACCGGTCTTGCATGAGAACCTTCTTCGTTTCATCAATCAGGAACGTTTGCGGACGTTCCGGCCGCAAGCGCGTTACTTGACGATTCTTTCGATGGGACATCAGCAAGGGACCTTGCTTTACGGACGACACTATCAGACGAATCATTTGAGCTGGCGTTTGAAACAATGGATCGATCGCCGGTTCATCAAAAGTTATACAACATAAGAACTCGAATTTCGAATGAACTGGGTGTTCGGTTCAAGGCGGAACGTGCACTAAGGTGTCTGCATGTGGAACCTCCTAAAACAGAGAGGTATTCATTCCTCAATCTAGACACAAAAACAGCCATCACATACTTGCGATGGCTGTTTCAGACTGTAGACAACGTGCTATCAGGAAATCAAGCGTCTTTTTTCGTTACTTTCCTCGGGCGAGGCGCAAGCCGTTGCTCCTTGATCCTAACGGACAACGAGCAGGGTCTTGCCTGCCTCTGAAAGTGCGTTAAAAACGCACTTTTTCCCGTAGGAGTCAACGAAACGTGACGCTTTTTAGGGAATACCGTGAGATAAATCCAAATATGCAGACGGTTTAGAGCGTAATCTGTCTTGAATCGCTTAGAACTGCGAACGATTGCCGCTTTGAATACGAGGTGAGACAGGAAAGCGCATCTCGATATAGCATTTTCAGGCTTCATAACCGTTTAGCTACAGCTTTAACAGCCATCGCATACTTACGATGGCTGTTTCGTGTCTTTGATTATTTTAAGAAAGCAAGTAACGTGTCGTTGAATTTTTCGCGTTCATCGAGTACCGTCCCGTGCCCACTCTCTTCAAATGGTTCGATGCGTGAGTTCGGGATTCCTTTTTGCATCTCTTCCGCAAATTCAAACGGACAGACTTTATCTTTTTTGCCATGAATGATTAACGTCTCGACGTCAATCTGCGGCAATTCATTCCGTAAGTCTTCGTCGCGCAAGGCGATTGCCGATAAAATCGTGCCGTGAGAAGAGGCTGCGACACTTAAGTTGTGGAACCATTGTGTCAGCGGTTCTGAATGGTCTTGTTCAAAGAAGATTTTTCCGAATCCTTCAAGCATCGCCGGACGGTCTTTTCTCGTATCGGCAATCAAGTCATCGACTTCGTCTTTTGTCATCCCGTACGGGTACCCTTCCCGTTGCGTGAAGACCGGAGCTGCAGCACCCGCAAGAATCAATTTCGAGATTTTGCTCGATCCGTGGTTGAGCAGATAGCGTAACGCAATCCCGCCCCCCATTGAAAAGCCGAGTAACGCTGCGTCTTTCAGTTCGAGCTGCGTGATGACTTGATCGATGTCAGATGCCATCGTTGCATAATCATATCCGCTGGCTGGAGCATCCGATTTGCCATAGCCGCGGTAATCAACTCCGATGTAACGGTAGCCGGCGTCGAGCAAGGCATTCTTTTGATATTCGAACATGTTGTTATTCGCTGGCCATCCGTGTAACATGACGACCGGTTGTCCTGAACCGACATCTTCGACATAAATTTTAGTTCCGTCAACTGCTTGAATGAATGTACCCATTTGAATAACCCCCGTGTAGTAGTGAAATTCATGATGATTGAGTATTACCCGTTCTGATAGATTATTAACATCTTAAGGTTAAAGTGAAATGAAAAATAGATAAAATATGGAAAAATATATGGTAAAATAAGTAGAAAACGACGGGGAGGGATTGTCATTAAATCATGGTCACTGGCATTAGGACTGGCCTGCAGTCTCGTCTTGACCGGGTGCGGTCAAGAACGTTTATTGAAGCTTGAGTCCGTACCGGCGTACTGGTCAGTCGAACGTTTTACCGATCATCAATTCGTAGACGATGTATCGACGAAAGAGAAAAAACAATTGTTAAAAACGTGCAAGAATAAAAAGACGACGGCACTGCCCTCATCCTACCGGATCCTTAATACATATGAGATGTACTTTTCCTTAAAAACGCTTGAAATGTATGGAGCTCAAACCGAGGTCTTTTATCTCGCTGAAAAAGAAAACCTGTACCTCGCCTGCCGGTCGCGGGATACGCATCAATTAAAAATTCATCCGGTCGAAGCGAAAGACCATCCGTGGGTGAAGGTAGAACAAGGAACGGACAAAACGCCCTTGCAGACGCCGACATTTTTCCCGGTGACGGAAAAACAACGGACACGCCATGCGGATCAAAATCGTGAAGCGAAAACAGAGGGTGATTTCAGCCGTCGTCTCGCACCCTTCCATAACTTACATATGCCGATTGCAGGACAAATACTCGTCATCCTGACAGAGAACAACAAAGAGCACGTGCTCGTCGATGTCCCGACTTCGTTCATCAACCAGACGACAGACTTTTATTTGACGACGCGTCCGAGCGGGAACGGAGCAAATGCGACATATCATTCGATTACTTTCGAAAGTCCCGGTTGGTACCTGCAGGACCGGATCGTAATGACGACATATGATCAGGAAAAAGTCGACATGACGTATCATCCCTTACCGGAGACACTTACGGCGAACCAAACGATTCCGTATGTCACGTTACGCGCAAAAAATGACCTGGATGATATGGAAGAAAAAACGTTGTCCTTACGGTATCAGCCGGTCTATCAGAAGGTGAAGTTATTTGAAATGGATGATGAAGAACGCAATGACGGAATCAAAGGTTTCCTCCACCCGACGATCGAGTCCCTGCAAGAAGGCAACATCCGCAAAATTGGGATCATGCCGGATGAATTATCACTTGCCCTCGCGAACGAACTGAAACAGGTCACCCTCGAGCAACCGCAAGGAAATAAACCGTCGCTTCAGTATTTTACACTCGTCGACAAGGGGAAAACACAAACGTTCACCGTGTATTTAAAAAAGCGTGCCCAGAAAACAGATGTCTACCTGCAAGACACAACCTCGAAAAAAGGTACAAAATTGTCAGGTGAGCTGGCTGCACAGCTCGCGGAACAGATTGAGGGGGAATGAGATATGCGCATACGGTTCGTGTTGGCCCTCTGCCTCGTATTCTTAAGTGGCTGTGCTGAAGATCCGGAACCGGTTCAGTTCAGCTATGTACCGGACCTTTACGATACGTTAAACGTCAGCGACTTTAAAAGTGCCGATCCGAAACTGGGGAGCCTGATTCAAGAAGTCTGTCATCAGAAAAAGGTCAAGCCACCAAAACAGTATACGGTGGGTGACCATTATTACGTCTCGCTCGTCAACATCGGACTGTTCATCGAAGGCATGCGGGCGACGTACATCGAGTCGGACGGTCAACCATACCTTTATTGTGAAGATATGCGGCATCTGCCGACGTTCCATTCGCTAACGAAAAAACAAAATTCGTTTTCAACTTCAGCCTTGACGAAACCGGTGAAAAAGATCGAAATCAAGACCATTGATCCGAAAAATCGTCAACTGTACAGCCATCTGGTCGATCACGTTCGCAAGTCGCAAATGCAGTTGACACTTCCGACGACGGGATACCTCGTCATCCGGGCGACGAATGATCAGACGAAAGAAACAACCGTCACGAATGTGATGGAATTGACGCCGTTTGCTCACGGGATACCGCACTTCGTATTTATTGATAAGACGTACATGGACGACCGACATCAGATTCGTCCGCACCTGCTGACGGATGGGATCAATCTTCTTTTTGAAGCGCCGATTATCGAGGCGGAAAAACCAGTCAAGGTACGCTTTACACCGGCAGAACCGAACAGTCGGGGTGAGTATGGATTGCTACAGGTAACAACGACATCAGGAGAACGGTCGCGCTATACGTTGACCGTCAGACAGGAGTCCGAGCTACCGCCAGGCATCAAGCTGCTACCGGATGACGACGACAGTTCGGAGTCCCCCCGCCATGCCGTTTTTCATGACCGTCCGTTTCCAAAGGTCGACTACACACAAAAAACGCCATATGACGAATTGAGCGAGCAGGAATTCCTGATGACATCCGTCGAGGAAATGAAGACGTTGACAGGATTGATCAAGCAAAGTCAGGTCGCGGAGAAAAAGGGAAAACTCGCAGAGCGGTCCTATTTGACGCTCTTCAACGGAGATCAAGCACAACAGTATCGGATTTATCTCGATCGACGTGTCAAAAAGACGGATATCTACCTTGAAGACCGGACGCGGAAAATCAGCTTTAAATTGACGCCGGAAGCACGGGACTTACTGCTCGATTCCTATCAGATCAACTGATTAGAATAAAAAATGCTGGGTGACATAAATGAGACAACATACGAGGATGAAGACAATGCCTTCTTGCAACCATTCTGCACGGGACAGCGGTTCCCGCAAAAACGAGGCACAACCGATCAGGATGGCAAAGAAATAAAGATAGACGAATCCACCTGACAGTAAAAAACCGAGAATCAATACCATGCCGAATACTACGGTCATACCGGATACAATCAGTTTCCGTCGCGTCATGCTGTCTCACCTCTGTTGTCCGTTTTAACTCTTTTACCCATTTCTGCGAAAGAACATGTAAAATGCCTGACATCCGAAGAACGGGTGTCAGGCATTTCAGACTGTAGACAAACCCTCATATCCACTTGGAAATGAGGGTTTGTCTTATGTATGCGTAAAAAATATGACACTCCATTAGGATTCCGACTGGAATCCCATGACCAATTGGCCAATTTTTTGAGGTTCAGGGCAGCAAAAGTGAGCATGGTCTGCATCGTTACTTTTTTTAACCCGCGGTAGCGAGTCCAACGCATGCCATGCTTTTCTTTCGCGTCCGCAAAGACACGTTCGATTGTCTCTTTTCGTCGGGCATACAGCTGCCTATTAACCGGTGTGTGGCGAAGGCGCTCGACTTCGTCGATTGCATCTTGCCAGACATGCCGATGAATCACTTTCTGCATCGTCTGACTTTTCGTACACCGTTCTAGAAATGGACAAGTTTCACAGATTTTTGGATCTGATACGTACTCCCGTCTCCCTTCCCGTGTAGTTGTTCGATAGACAAGCTGCTGATTATTTTCACAGAGATAGCAGTCGTAATACGCATCATTATAAAAGGCATTCGTTTTGAACATACCTTTCACCCCTTTGGGGCGAGTGTAGGGGAAGACTGGCAAAATACGCTGTCTGAGAAGTAAATGTACGATGGGGGCGGTTTTATAGGCGGAGTCTGCGACGACTGCAAACGGGACGGTAAAACGGTGGATGATGAGCTCGAGCAAGGGATTTAAAATGATACTATCGTGAATATTACCTGGTGTGACAATTGTCCCGAGGACAAAACCATTCCGATCACATGCTGTATGAAAGGAATAGGCGAATTGCTTTTCACGCTCCCCCTTCACGTAATATCCTGACTCAGAATCCGTGGTACTCTCCTTCGTCAAACGTCGATCATTCTCGTCCTTCTTCTTGGGGGTAAAACGCTTTTATCCGTGCGCCTCACGATCATCATTGATTTCTTGTTCCAGTTCATCTTGATAAAAACGTGCTGCACGACGAACATGTTTCTTTTTATATTTCCGCTTATTCGCATTTGCTTTGACGTGTGTCGAATCGATAATCAGGACCACTGGGTCCACGAATCCAGCATCGACGCCTTGGGTCAGAATTTTGTAGAAGATATCTTCAAAAATCGTCGTGTCTTGGAAGCGTCGGACATAGTTTTTTCCGAAGGTTGAAAAATGAGGAACCTTTTCATCCAATCCAAGTCCTAGAAACCAACGATAGGCGACGTTCGTTTCGATTTCTTCGTCTTCCGCATAGAAGGAATACCGAATAAATATTGAAGGAGAGCCATCTTGATTAAGAGAACAGAATCCACGCTAGGTCTTCCGTTATTTTCACAGTATAACTTTTCAACCAATGGATAGATGAATTGAAAGTCCATCACCTGATCGACCTTGCGGACCAAGTGGTCCGCAGGAACCAATTGTTCGAGTGTGACCGTGATGTTTTCAGAACGATGGGGTTGATTTCGTTTTCCCATCATGGGAAACCCTCCTTCGTGGTATATTTTTTTACTTTATAATATGAAAGAAAGCTAAAAAAGCCTCGATTTCCGATCTAATCGCTTCCTAGTGGAAAGCAAACAGGAGCGACTCTGCAGCGAAGCGAAGCGGCGCGATGTTTGCCACAGGAAGACGATTAGGGAGGAAAGAGAGAGCAAAAAAAGATGGGAGATCACATTCAAGTGACCTTCCATCTAGTTTGTCTACACGCTGAAATGCCTGACATCCGAAGAACGGGTGTCAGGCATTTTTTAGAGATGCGGATGATCGGCGACGACGGCATATTCCGTCACGGCATTCGAGAGGACAAGTGGTTTGACTTCAGAAGTCCCAGCGTCTCGTTTTTTATGGACGCCTTTATATGCTTGGCTCGCTTGCCAAGCGTGGAAATCTGCTTGTTTTCCCCATGTCGTCATGATCGTCACGACATCGTGTTCGTCCTGACTAATATCGACGAGCACTTGCATCCGGATGAATCCTTCCATCTGCTCAATCCCTTTTGTCGTCTTAAAGCGCGCCGCAACTTGATCGGACTTCCCTTTGACAACGCGTAGTTGATTCATTACAATCCACATACCGATTCCTCCCTTGTTCACTGCAACTAGTATACCGAATGGGAAGACGAGTGCCCACTCTTGATGCTTCAGTCGATGGTGTTCGATAGGAAGCGAAACCGTTCTGCGCCTGAGGCGTCGACCGCGTGGAGATCAAAGAACAGTGATTTCGGAAAAGCTTGTGGGAGCTTTTGCACCGTATGGAACCGTTCCTTCGTTGCGACGTCAAATGTACGCGTCATCGCTTCGATGGCACGGATCTCTTCTGCGCCGTTCGTGACTGCAACCTTGAATGGTGCTACCGTCAAATGATCAATCAGGCGATGGTGATTTTCACCGACGACAATCAGGAAACGGCCGGCGTCCGTATCGATGACATCCGCTTCCGCCCACTCTTGTCCGTCGTGTACGGTACGGCGTGTGACGTGAGTGACGACGTACGTTGCCTCGTTGCGCCGTAACACAATCAAATAGCGCGTCGTCTTCGTCTCAGCATAAGCGATTGCCTGTGTATCGCTTAATGTTTCTGTCCAGTAGACCTCTTTCGTCGTAAGCTGAATGGTCGCATCTTTGTTGAAACCGGCGACGACCGCTTGCGGTGTTAACTCAGGGGCCGGATCATGGAACGCTGCGGAATGGTTGTCGTGTTGTAAAAATAAGAAACAACCGATCCCGACGAGGAAACTGCTGATGAGCCATACAAGTTGTTTCTTCATGCGATTCTCTCCTTGTGTAAGCGACGGTCCGTTCAACCGATTGATGGTTTCGTCTAGTTCTTTAGCATAACAAAGACCTGCTCGTCGCAACAAGAGCAGGTCTTATGTCCCGATGGAAAATCCATCAAAGTGTCGTCCGCCATGTTGTGTTAGCCACGTCTCGATCAACTGAATGACCGATTGTTTCTCATCATGACGGAAATAACGTTCGAAAGCATCCGTGAATCGGTCAGCATCTGCTTGACTGAGGGCGGCGAGTTCACGCGGCAACCATTTTCCTTGACCGAGCCAGCGTCCGGATGCCGTTAAGTGAAAGGCAGCTGCTTGATCGAAAAGACGTGTTGCGATGGCGAGTCCTTCCGTCCGGTCCTCTACCCCGATGAAGTCATCGAGCAGATCCGTCAAAAAATAGCGATTCTGATTTAATTGTTCAACCGTCCATCGCGTTGGTCCGGCAAGCAATTGGCGCGACGCTTCCGTTTTCAACCGGTCGACGAGTGGATGCACCCGGACCGGCACCGCTTCCGCGACCATCCGTTGCAGCGAGGGGCGTCGACGTGCGCGATCCGCTTCGAAAAAGTCGGCAATCGTCGCTTCCGTGTAAATGAACGCTTCGACGGGGTATCCTTCATACAGAAACGACTCCCGGTAGGTGCGTGCTCCTGTTGGCATGAGGACGATCAGGTCGATGTCAGACGTCGCTGTCGCCCGTCCACGGACATGACTGCCGGCAATCATTGCAGCTAAGGATTCAGGGAATCGTTCAGCCACCAGTTCATTCGTCAGTGTAAGAATTTCTGGATTCATGTCACTCCATGACCCGATCTTGGAATAAGGCGTTATCACTGGCGAAAACGGCCAGTTCATCTCCCGGTACAGCGACGATTGAGGCCGTCGCTTCGGCGTTCAACCGTAAATCGACCGTCCAGGATTCGTAATACGTGTCCGAGCCGTTGACGACGAGTGTCTTCCCGGAACTGAACGTCAGAAAAAGGTGCGGAATCGTTTTTCCGATGCGTACACCAGTGATTCGTTCAGTATGTAAGGTGACGATCAAGTGTAACATCTCTTCTTTCGTCATATGACGGACGACCCAATCTTTTGACGATTCGACGTCCCCGTAATAGAGGCGATCGGTTTCAATCCGTAACGAAATTTCCGGGTTCATCGTATCGTAGAGATTAATGAAATCCAGGCTGACGAAACTAGCCAAGTGAATCGTCGAGAGCTGTGTTCCGGTTAAGTAGGTCGTTAAAAGTTTTCTCGCAAGTTGATGGTCTTCTTTGTTCATCTGTACACACCTCTTCATGTAAGTTTTAAGTCAGTTCAAGATGATTTCCAGTCCATACATCACCGTCATGAGTCCGGTCATCGCGAGCAGCAGACACACTAACACGATTTGCAGGATGCCGGTATACACGTGTCGCATTTGACTGAGTAGTACGATCGAACAGGCCGACAGCAAAATTCCCAAGTAAAACAGCCAACTGAACGGATCGGCGACGGCGATTCGGAAATAGCCGCTCAGGACGATACTCGAGACAATCAAATAGAGGATCGAAGAGCTGACGACGACAGGGCTCGACCGACGCAATACATGATTCAAGAGCGTACCTCCTCTTAAAAAGAATCTTTCTTCCAACAAATTTACCACATATTAGTAAGTCACGGGAGTCCTAAAGAAAAAAGGAATCCTATCGGTAACGATAGAACCCCTCTTCAGACCGACTCAGTCTGCTTTCTTTAAGATGTTGAGTAACCATTTTTGCAGGTCTTTTCCACCTTCGTAAAAAGAGCTGTCACGTAATTCGAACGTGTGCCCGCCTTGCTTGATTGCTTCGTTAAACGTATCACCAAGATCGCGGTTTTCCCACTTGCGTTCATCATTCAAATATTTAAAGCCGAAATTACATTCGACATTAAAAATGATATGGAATGGTTCTTTAAATGAATTGACGGCCCGAATCATCTCGAGCAGAATCATCCGCTTCGGTGTCGATTGTTTGATGGTGTCGATCGTCGTCGTCCGACGCCCGTGAAACTCGACGACGCGGACGGCACGTCCCTGGTCTGCTTTAAAATCATAACTTGTCCGGATGGAGACGATAATTTCTCTCATGCTTTCTGTCATACGCTCTCACTGCCTTTCTCTCGCTTTCGAGTATACCACCCCACTCCACCTTCCTTGAAGAAAAAATTTTAGTATTCCGTCCTGAGACGGATTGAATACTACCATATTTTGTATTAAAATGAAGTAAATGACGAAAGGAGCCTTGTTTTGAAACCGTTATTTTCCATTATCCTGACTGTTTGTTTAGTCTTCACAGGGTGTTACTGTTCCCTTGAAGCACGAACAGACGACCCGCACTTCAAATCACGGACACGTTCGATTTCGACGTATCATACATTCGCTATTGAATTTTCACATGGACTCCGCGCTGATCAAGTTTCGAACCGAACCGTTACCGTCACGGATTCGACGGGGGAACGGATGCAAAATGAACTCGTTGTCATCGATGGGAAAGAGTTGCGGATTAAACCGCCTCGCTCTGGGTATCGGAAAGGACGACAATACATTATACATATCCGTGACTCGATTGATGCCCGGAAACAATTGAAAACAACGACTGTCCGCGAACGGATTTTTACTGTTGATCGTTAACAGTGAGATTCGTTTTTCTTATGTATTTTATTAAAAAATCGGATTGAACAAGCGTTATTTGCTTTCGGACAAATTAAAAGATGACGGGGATGTCCGTCATCTTGATTACGCTACAGCCTATTGCCCTATTATAGTATATGCTCTCGTCTTATCGGCCTAATAGGCACTCCATCCCCCGTCTGCAACGACGATTGCCCCATTGATGAAACTCGCGTCGTCTGATGCAAGAAACAAAGCGAGCTGTGCGATTTCGTCAGGTTGTCCGGTTCTGGGGTTCAAGCCCATCCCGAGCATCGTCCGTCCCATCCCGAACTCACTGATGTTCGTCATCGATTGTCCGATGTTCGTCTCGACGGCACCGGGCGCGATTCCGTTACAGCGAATCCCTTCTTGTGCATACATGAACGCCGTGTTTTTTGTCAGACCGACGACGGCGTGTTTGGAGGCGGCGTACGCAGCACCGGCACGCGCTCCGTTTAGTCCACCGATTGAGATGTTGTTGATGATGTTTCCGGAACCTTGTGCACGAAATAAGGGAATCGCGAGCCGCATCGTCTGCATGACGGCAGTCGTATTGATGGCGAGAACGCGGTCCCAGCGTTCATCGGTCAGCTCGTCGACCCCTTCCATCCCGTCCATGATTCCGGCATTGTTGACAAGGATATCGAGTTGTCCGTAAGCCGCTAACGTCTCGTCAAACAGTTGTTTAATCGCTTCAGCAGACGTGACATCCGTTTTGATGGCGGTCGCCGTCCCGCCGGCTGCTTCAATCGCCGCGACTACTGCGTTTGCCCCGTCCAGCTGAATGTCAGACACGATGACACGTGCTCCTTCTGCTCAAACCGCTCCACGATGCTCTTGCCCATTCCGGACGCCGCCCCCGTCACGATGGCAACTTTGTTTTCGAGTCTCATGTTTTTTCATCCTCTCTGCTTAAACACGACGATCTTACTCGTCTTTACCCGTTTCGACGTGTCATTTCACTTCAATCACGAAAGCCGAGTTCCCGTCCCCTTGCTCCCAATCAGCAAGGACATGATACACATAGATTCCGCGCGCATCAGGTGCTTTGAGTTGTTCGTCTTGCAGCGTAACTGTCTGTCTTGTCTCTGCATCTTGCCACTGTTCGATTTTTAAATCGTCCGGCGTAGGACCGTCATGAAAGGCAATCGTAATCGGTGACTCCGGTCGGACCACGGTCGGCTTCAATTTTTCTGTCATTTCGAGCGGGTTCGTGTAGATATAGTCGACACATTGTCCCCGTATGAGACCATGCCAGCAATAGGACCCTTGCTGCGTCGGGATCGTTTGGTTTCCGACCGACACGTCAGGAAGCGGCGGTTGATTTCGGAATGGTTCGATGATGAAAATCAATCCAATCACAAGTAAGATGACGATTAAACGAATCGTCCGTCGTTTCATACGAACCAGCTCCTTTTTTTCATAAGTGTCTTCCGTAGGTTTGTCCTGCAGCAAAACAGGCAATAACTCAACAGTGAGCATAAATCAGTGAAGCAACTACTACAGGAGGTTATCAATCATGGCTGAAAACAAAGTCGTCATCATTACAGGTGCATCAAGCGGTATCGGGGAAGCAACAGCGAAGTTACTTGCGAAGAACGGTGCAAAACTTGTCCTCGCAGCACGTCGTGAAGATCGGTTGCAAGCATTAAAAGAAGAAATCGAGCAGCTCGGTGGTCAAGCGGTCTATCAAGTGACGGACGTGACAAAGACGGAGCAACTCGAACAACTCGCGAAACTGGCACAGGAGACGTACGGATCAGTCGACGTCCTCGTCAACAATGCCGGTCTGATGCCGTTGTCGCAACTCCATAAAAACAAGCAGGATGAATGGGATACGATGGTTGACGTCAACATCAAAGGCGTTCTTTACGGAATCGGGGCTGTCCTTCCGTACATGCGAAAACAAAAATCAGGGCATATCATCAACATCTCGTCCGTCGCAGGTCACGAAGTCATGCCGTCAAGCGCTGTCTACAGTGGAACGAAGTTTGCCGTGCGTGCGATTACGGAAGGTCTCCGGAAGGAAGAGTCGGTCGATAATAACATTCGCGCGACAATCATTTCACCGGGAGCCGTCGATACGGAGCTAAAAGACCACATTACGGATGAAGACATCAAACAAGGGATCGGCAACATGCAGGCGATTGATGCCGACGCGATTGCTCGGGCAATCAACTATGCGGTCAGTGAACCGGATGATGTTTCGATCAATGAAATCCTGATCCGTCCGACATCACAAAAATAAGGAGTATACAAGAACGGCCGACACATCGTCGGCCGTTTTTTAGTGCTGTATCATCTGTTCGGCGATCAACCGGTACGATTTGAGCCGTTTGTCTTGGTCGTAAGCATTGTTGATTAACAAAAATTGATTCGTCCCGTACCGGGTTGCCAACTGTTCGAGTGCTGCTTCAACTTCCGTCGCCGTTCCGACGATAGTCCGGCGCCGGTCGTGTTGGATCCGTTTTAATTGTTCCGGGTTCCAGTCCTTCGTCCCGACGGTATCAAACGACGGGACGATCGAGTTTCCGAGCCGGATCCCTTGAATCCAGGCATCTTGTGTCGTCGCCAACTGTTCTGCTTCTGTTGTCGTTTCGGCACAGATCGCAAACACACAGACGATGACCGTCGGCTCCTTGAACTGCGCACTCGGAATGAACTGCTCGCGGTATGTCCGTAATGTCTCTTCCCAGCGGTCCGGATTGATGAAATGACCGAAGACAAGCCCCATCCCCCGCTCTGCCGCGAGCCTTGCGCTGTTCGGTGACAGGCCGAGCAAATAGAGGGGAGCCGTTTGCGTGAGGCGCGGCGTCGTCTTGACGATCCGAAACGGATGCTTTGCGGACAACGAATCAGTTAAAAAACCGGACAATTCATCCATCAAGCGTGGGAACTCAGAATACTTATTCGCTTCCCCGTCCGTCAAGGCACTTCGTGTCCGCTCACTTCCGCCTGGAGAGCTTCCGATACCAAGTTCAATCCGTCCCGGATAAAAGGCTTCGAGCGTCGAAAAATTTTCCGCGACTTTTAACGGGCGGTACTGCGGTAACAGGACGCCACCCGTCCCGAGCTTAATCGTTTTTGTATCACTCCCCATCCGGGCAATGAATAATTCAGGCGCTGCGCTAAGTAAACCGTTCGTATTATGGTGTTCGGCGAACCAGTAACGCTCATAACCAAGCTGTTCTGCTGCTTCGACGAGTCGTTTCGTTCGAATCATCGTGTGTTCGATCGTATCCCCTTCGTGGAGCGGGACTTGATCGAGTATGCCAAGTCGCATCATGCGTCGCCTCCTTTACTGATAAGTGTAAAGGGTCAGCCGTCCGAAAACAAAATCGGTGCTCCGTCAGACCGTGACGAGTCGCGAATCTTCGATGACAAGTCCGTCCTTCATCTCGATTTTTCGATTGGCGCGGTCAGCAAGCTCCGGGTCATGGGTGACGAACAAAACGCCACATCCTTTTTCAGCGTTCAACCGTTTTAAAAGTTGAAAGATGATTTCCCCGGTTTCCGTATCGAGGTTCCCCGTCGGTTCATCCGCGAGGAGCCACTTCGGCTCATGGACGAGTGCCCGGGCGACGGCGACACGCTGCTGTTGTCCGCCGGAGAGCTGGGACGGCAACGAGCTGGCTTTTTCTGCAAGACCGACTTGGTCGAGTAAGGCAAGTGCCCGCTCCTTCTTATCATAGGAAACTTTGCGTCCGAACAATGGAGCCATCACATTTTCAAGTGCCGTCAACGTCGGAATCAAATGAAACTGTTGGAAGATAAATCCGACGTTCTCGAACCGGAAATCAGACAGTTCTTTGCTCTTCAACTGATTGATCGGGCGGTCGCCATACAATAGCTGCCCTGTCGTCGGTCGATCAAGTGTCCCGATCAGACTGAGTAACGTCGATTTCCCTGATCCAGACGGTCCGATGATTGAGATGAAATCACCTGCGTCGAGCGTCAGATTGACGGCGTCAAGTGCCTTCGTTTCGATACCGTCCCCTGAAAATGATTTACCGATGTCCTGACACTGAAATGTATCCTTCATCTGATTTCCTCCTTAAATTCATCTTGTCCTGAATGGAATTCGTGATATATTTGGAAAATCCTGCAAAACAAAAACGACCTTTAAAAAAAGATCGTTTTACGTCGAGACAGAGGGACGTTTAACCCGTTTTGCACAGACTTCATACGGAATCACATAAAACAGACAGGCGATGACGGCAAAGCGAACGATTCCGAGCACGTTCAGTTGGATATCGATGGATGATTGACCAAACGCTTGATAACCACCGATAAACAAGAGAATGGCGAAGGTCAACGTCGTCAGATAAATCAGGAGACGTAACGGTAAAGGGTACCGCCCGGCAATCCATAACATGGGAATCCCGAACAAAAATGAAAAAAGTGTCACGGCAAACGTTCCAAATTGATAAAGAAATTCATTTTCTAAGTTGTTTAACAGCGCATAACCCGTAAAACATAAAAACGATAAAAGGACACTCACAGCAGAGTAACTGACTAAGCGCATCGTTTATCCTCCTTTGAATCCGTTTACAAATCCAGACACGACCACCATCATCTCGGAATGAGACGATGGACGACATCAGCTAACGTTTCTGCTGCGAGTTCTGCTTCTAACGCCTGTTGAGCCCGGCTGAACGTCGTCTCGAGCGCGCCTTGAATCTCGCGGCCGATCGGACAATTCGGATTCGGGGACTCATGCATCATGAATAAGTCTTCTTTCGGCTCAACAGCACGATAGACCATCAGCAATGTGATGTCTTCCGGCTTTAGTGTCAGGATTGCACCGGTCCGTCCCGCCTGTGTCTTGAGCAGTCCTGCTTTTCGCAGGAGACCGGTCAGGCGACGGATGACGACAGGGTTCGTATTGACACTCCCGGCAATGATTTCGGAAGACATCGGTTGTTCTTCACTTGAACTGATTAAAGCGAGTATATGCACTGCGACCGCTAGTCGACTATTGATCATTGTTTTCACCACCAATATCTTCAGTTTAGTGAGGGGATGTTTTTTTGTCAATTTCCTTGACAGAATAAATTTTTGTAACTAAAATGATTACAAGTGTCATGCTACATAAACTTAAAAGGAGGAGATGTGAGATGAAAGTTGCGATCATCGGTGCAAGTGGGAAAGCAGGACGAACTATTTTACGGGAACTGGCAGAACGGGGACATGCCTTGACGGCAATCGTCCGAAATGTAACCCGGACGACGCACGACTCCGTCCTCGAAAAAGATGCGTTTGCATTGACGAAGGACGACCTGTCGGGATTCGATGTCGTCATCAATGCCTTTGGCGCGGCGCCTGGAGATGAGATTCAGCACGTCGAACTCGGTCGCCATTTGATGGAGGCATTGTCAGGAACGGCAACGCGTTTAATCGTCGTCGGTGGCGCCGGCAGCCTGTTCGTCGACCAGGAACAAACGACACGTTTGGCAGATACACCGGATTTCCCGGAAGCATACCTTCCGACGGCGAAAAGTCAGACGCTTAACCTGATTGATTTGGAACAGGCGACCGACTTACATTGGACGTTCGTCAGTCCGGCAGCCTTCTTCGATCCGGAAGGTGAACGGACAGGAACGTACCAACTCGCTTCAGACGTCTTGACCGTTAATGCAGCAGGTGACAGTTACATCAGTTACGCCGATTATGCCGTCGCCATTGCGGATGAGGTCGAACACAATCGCCATGATAAAGAGCGCATTTCAGTTGTCTCGAAGTAACAGATAACGCCCGATGTCCTGTTCAAAAGGACGTCGGGCGCTTTTTCTGTCATGCTTGGTTTAATTCTTTACTTCAAAGGAGTTACGTAATGCCCAAATCGTGGTACCTAACTCCTCCAGTAAGGCATGTGCCCGTTTTTCGATTTTTTCCGGGAGCGCATCTTGACTGAAGTATGCCAAGTCAAAACTTTCGTCATCATTGATTTGTAATGTCCCCGTGACTTCGTGCGCGTGGAACAGGTTGATCACACTATCCGTCTCGTCTCCGTTCGGATATGTGAACTGGTAGCGTGGTCCGGAAAAGACACCAATGAGTTTGACCTTGTCCGTCACAAGTCCCGTTTCTTCATATAATTCCCGGATTGCGACTTCTTCTAATGTTTCCCCGAGTTCCATCGAGCCGCCCGGTAATCCCCAATCGTTTGTATCGGAACGGTGTTGGAACAAAAGTTGTCCTTGTTCATTGATGACGAGGATTGTCGCACCGACGCTGATAATCGGTCGACTGCCGATGAATTTTCTTAATTCTGTTATGTATCCCATTAGTTGTCCTCCTTCGTTACAATTGCTTCCAATTTCACTGTACCCTCTTTTGTAAAATACTGTATGATATGAAAGTTAGTTCATTTTACCAAAGGAGTGGATTTTAGTGAAGTCGTTTCCTGAAGAACTAGACCTGTTGTCCTTATTTTCAGTAAAACCGGATGAACCGGTTCCACTCTTCTATTACGACGAATCGACGTACCGCTTTCAAAATGCCGTCGAACAGTTCATCGTTCGTCTGACACCGGCAAGCGGTCAGTTTTCCCTTCAAGTCAATCAGCGTTCCGACGGTCGACTGCTGTCGAGTATGTCCTTACAGGCATTATCGTCATTTGAAATCATTCAAGACGACCGGGAAGCTGCACGGATTTTACTGACCTTGGAACAAGACGAAGTCGTCCAAACCATCGAAATCGACGTTCGTCCGAAGTTTCGTCTCATCTTTCAAGAACAATTAACGCGTTAAAAGGAGCAGATCATGTCGTATTTCGTATTATTGGGGACTTTTTTGCTGGCGACGCTCCTCCATGAACTCGGACACGTCGCAGGTGCCAAGCTCGTCCGGATACAGGTCCGCACCCTGTCAGTTGGGTTCGGTCCCGTTCTCGCGCGGGCGACATACCGTGGCGTCACCTACCAGCTTTGTTTGCTGTTACTCGGAGGGTATGTCTTACCGGCTGACGCTGCTGTCAATCGCGGTAGACGGATCGTCTTCGTCGCTTCGGGACTAATCATGAGCATCGTCCTCGTCCCGCTTGCTTGTCTCTCGGTCCTGCAAATCATGAATCCGGCACAATCTCTAGTGGCCGGGTGGTATCACCTGATAACACCGTGGGTCACGTATCCGGTTCACTTCCTGTTTGATAGTCTGCCGTCTCTTTTGCCGGACGGTCCTTACACCGTGACGGTCCTGCTTCAGTTACTCGCTGCGACGAGTCTCTTTCTCGGATTGACGAACTGTCTTCCGCTGATCATGCTCGACGGCGGACAACTGCTTTTGCTGCTGTTTGAAGGTTGGTTTCCCATGTTGCGGCAACAAGAGCGCAGATTACTCAAAATCAGTTATGTCCTGCTCGGCCTATTGATTGCCGTCCCGATTCTCATTGTATTCGTCAAACACATCGAGACGACGTATCCGATTCTGTTGGTCGGTGCCTTCATACTTTACCGCGTCGTCAAACTGTCTCCGGGCATGCGCCTTTAAAATCAAAAAACAGACCACTTTGTGTGCAACGGCAACAAAGTGGTCTGTTTTTTGTATAGAGAATATCCCCTCGTCCGGTCATTTGACGATCATGACGGGGCTTTTAACGCGTTTCGCGACTTTATGGCTGACGCTGCCGAGGACCATTTCCTGAAGCGAGTTCAACCCGCGGCTACCGATGATCGTCATATCCGTCGGCTGCTGATTCGCATGCTCGACAATGGCCGGCCCCGGTTCCCCGCGGAGGATTGTAACGTAATAGGACACCCCTGCCGCTTCGAGCTTTTCTTCGACCGGTCCGAGCTTTCGTCGCCGTGCGACTTCTAGCGCTTCGCTCCCCTCCGAATGCAAGACTTCTTCGCGTGCTTTCGCGAAGTCCGCGACGAAGACGACCTCAATCTTGCTCGATTCGTTCAAACGTGCGAGTTTAATCGCCTCTTCCGCTGCACGGACAGAATGGTCAGAACCGTCGACGGCTAATAGAATATGATTGTACATACAAATCACTCCTTCAGGTTAATGGGGTGAGGACTTCGAATCCGGTCGGTTATGAATCGCCAAGCGATCGACGAGACGTTTACTTTCCGGATTCAATCCAAGGATCGTGATACTATTCTGATTCGACATCAAGCGTAACATTACCTTGTCGATGGCACCGACTCCTGAATCATCCCAGATTTGTGTCGATGAGAAATCGATGATGATCGCAGTATCATGGACCTCATAATCAAAAGATGCGATGAAGTGATCGACGGAAGCGAAGAAGAGTGGTCCCTGGACGGTATAAATCGTCTGATCCTTCTCCTGTCGCTTGATGACGTTGATTTTTGAGACTTTCGCGACAAAGAACAAGGCGCTCAAGATGACTCCAGTGATGACTCCGATTGACAAATCATGTGTTGCGACGACCGTGATGACCGTCGTCAACATAACGATTGCATCGGCTTTCGGCGCCTTTCGGATATAGGTGAAGGACGACCAATCAAATGTTCCGATTGAAACCATGATCATAATCCCGACAAGAACCGGCATCGGAATTTGAATGACCCAGTTGCCAAGGACGATGATTAAGAACATTAAGAACAGTCCCGCGACGAGCGTCGAAAGTCGACCACGTCCCCCGGATTTAACATTGATGACGGATTGTCCGATCATCGCACATCCAGCCATCCCTCCGAAAAATCCGGTGACGAAGTTCGCGATCCCCTGCCCCCGTGCTTCGCGGTTCTTTTCGCTCTCCGTTCCCGTCATGTCGTCGACAATCGTTGCTGTCAGCAACGATTCGAGCAATCCGACGATCGACAAGGCGAGTGCGTACGGGAAGATGATGCCGAGCGTCTCGAATGTGAGCGGGACGTCCGGTAAGAAGAACGATGGCAATGACCGCTCAATCGTTCCAAGATCTCCGACCGTCCGTAAGTCGAAGCCGAAGTAAATCGTCAGTCCCGTCAAGACGATGATGGCAACGAGCGGTGCCGGAACCGCGTTGAACAAGCGCGGCAACAAATAGATGATGGCGAGTGTGATGCCGACAATGACATACGTCAACGTTGAAATCCCGACGAAGTGCGGGACTTGTGCCATAAAAATCAAGATTGCCAGTGCGTTGACGAAACCAATCATGACGGCTCTCGGGATGAACCGCATGAAGCGGGCAACCTTCAAGATACCGAATACGAGTTGAATGACACCGGTTAAAATCGTTGCCGCTAATAGATAATCCAGTCCGTGTTCCTTGACGAGCGGGACCATCAGGAGTGCCATCGCACCGGTCGCTGCCGATATCATTCCCGGACGTCCGCCGACGAAAGCGATGATGACGGCGATACAGAACGAGGCATACAAGCCAACCATCGGATCGACACCGGCAATGATCGAGAAGGCGATCGCTTCCGGAATCAATGCGAGGGCGACGACGATTCCCGCTAAAATATCACCGCGGATGTTTGAGAACCACTGTTCCCGGAGTGTCAAATTCATCAATTTCGTTCCACCTTTCCTTCCACCCCTACAGGGTTTCCCGTATACTAAGGGGGACCCGAATGGATGGTTTCGTTGAATGTCCGTTAAGCGTACCACTTAAAGTATCATAATGGAACTGTTTTGGGACGATTGATTTTACGACTAGTGTACGATGTGAGGAGAATTTTATGATTATCAGTTATATGCGTCCGTTTTATGAAGATCCGGAATGTATCCTTCAAATGGAAGCCGTTCAAGCCTTCAAACCCGAACGCCAAGTCATCGAAGAACACGCTTCGTCCAAACGACGGGAAGCGCTCGAACAGTTAATCGCTTCACTGGCGACGGGGGATGTGGTTGTCGTCTCGCAACTTTATGTCTTGGCTGACTCATCGCGCCATTTGATTGAATTGCTTGAACAAATCGAACAAAAGCAAGCATACCTCGTGACGATCCGGGAACAAATCGATACCCGCGAACCGCTCACGCACTCGTTTCGAGAACTCGTCGAACATCTTGTCGCCCTCCAAAGCGATGTCGTCAGTATGACGACACGCCAAGGGTTGACGAAAGCGAAGGCGGACGGGAAACAGACGGGCCGCCCGCGTAAAGCAGATGCCAATGTCAAACGGGCAATCGAAATGTATCAAAGCAAACAGTACAACCTCGCTGAAATCCGTCAGGAAACGGGGATTAGCAAAAGTACGCTCTACCGCTATTTGGAGCAATGATGCGAGACCTGTTAATCAAATCCGTGTTTCCTTCCGAAGTGACAGGAAACACGGATTTTTCATATTTTACAGTGAAAGTGGGTATACTGACTGTAACGAATAGATGAAGAATGGAGGTACTCCCCATGACTGCAACGGAAGAAGAACAGACAGTACTGAAACAACTCGAAACCCGCTTCAAGGAACAGATGCACCGGCACCCGAATGTCGACTGGGCTAATGTCGAAAGACGCTTACAGCAACAGCCTGATGCGTTAGCGGTTATCAAACGAATGGAACAGACCGGTGGTGAACCGGATCTCGTCACGGACCCGGACGCACCCGATGACTTAACCTTTTTTGATTGCGTCAAGGAAAGTCCTACGGGTCGCCGCAGTTGCTGTTATGACCAGGCTGCCCGCGAGAAGCGTAAAAAAAATTCACCTGCGACGAGTGCGCTCGAACAGGCAACGGAGATGGGGGTCAGCTTATTGACAGAAGCGCAATACCGAATGCTGCAAGCACTCGAACCAATGGACCTCAAAACGTCGAGTTGGGTTGCAACGCCATCATCGATTCGTGACCAAGGTGGTGCGCTTTATTGCGATCGCCGGTATGATACGGTATTCGTTTATCACAATGGAGCGGATTCCTATTATGCGAGTCGTGGCTTTCGCGGCTGCTTGACGCTGTGACGTGAAACAGAGATAAACCAAGAGTTACTCCGTGCTTACGTTGGAGTGTGTCTTGGTTTTTTGTTTACCGTCTAGTCAAGGTGTGGTCACTTGCATCAATCGCTCGTTCAAGGAGTTGGACCTGTTGATGCATCGTATCTCCATGACGTTTTAACTGTTCCTGCCGCGCGATGTTCACATTCATTTGATCACCCAGCGTCTTGCCGTACGTTTGTAACGTCAGTAAGGTGTGCTGGATGGTCTTGAGGTGCGAGGCGACTGCTGGATTCACCGTATTGACCGCATGGCGTTCCAGCTCGACGTGTCGTAATGCTTCTTCAATCCGAGATGAACCGGAAAATAGCTGGGTCATCCCGTCCGTCGCTTGACCTAACTGTTGGAACGTGTCATTGATGTGGGTCGTCATCTGGCTTAAATCGCCTTCCATCGTCGTGACACTCGCTGTCAATTCGTCGTTGGCTTGATTGATGCTCCGAATCAAGTGCGTCACGTCAAGCGATAGCAGTTCGACTTCTTTTGCGACGATTGCGAAACCACGCCCCGCTTCACCGGCGCGCGAGGCTTCTATCAAGGCATTAAGCGATAACCGTCGTGTCGCCTCAGCGACGCGTTGAATCTGCTGAATGGAGTGGTTCATCGAATCATTTTTCTCACGTGTGCTGTGTAGTGACCGCAAGACGACGTCGGACGACGTATGTAACGTCTGCGTTCTGATTTTCAACGCATCAAGAATGGTTTCTTCCTGTGCGATCTCCGACTGGAACTGGACGAGCGTCCGTTGACTCTCTTGTAGTGATTGATTCATCCGTTCTAACGCTAACGAGGAGGTGTGCAGGAGTTGATCCGTTTCTTCGACGACAGATTCCACTTCCCGTGAATGGGTGGTCAAGGAAGTGGCGACTTCTGAGATCGCCGTCACCGACTCCTCGGTTGCCGATAGCTGGCTCATGAATTCCGGTTGCATCCGTTTGAGCTGGTTACTCGTGTTGCCCAGTTCATCCGTCAAGCTTGTGATTTGGTTCATCAATTGATTGTACTGGAACACTAACTGTTCGACTTCAAACGTGGTGGTCTTAAGTGAAAGCGGCCGATAGTTCCGTTTCGCGTGGGCCTCTTCAATCTTCAGCGAGAGGACGGATAACGGGGCCAGCTGTTGTTTAATCCGGAAGCGGATCAGCAGACTGACGAAAAACAGGACCGCGAGGCTTAAGGTCCCGAGTTCGAATGCCAGTGCCTTGGCCGGACCGATCAGTTGATCCCGGTCGACCGATAAGAAGACGATCGTATCGAGTTCCTGAATCGCTTTTGCCAGGATGAACCGGTCTCCATGTGTTACCGTCGTGACGGTTTTCGTGTTTAAGTCGCGCCGGACGGTGGTTTGCTCGGTGTTCGTTAATGCAATTGCCGGGAAAACCTGATCTTTCGTACGGAACGTTTCGAACGCAGCTTCATAATCATCTTGCGCAAGATCCGCCAACTGTTGATTTTTCGTCCGTTTCACCGCTTGATCCCGCGCTTTATTCGCTTCCGGATAGGTCAGCGCAATCGCTTTGACGCTTGTATCGAGCATCGTCAACTCCCGTTCGAGCCGTTCCGTCACTGACTTCGTCGATGTCTGATATACTTCATAGACGCTCAGTAAACTAATCGTCAGTAAGCCGATTCCGACTAACGGAATTAACCACCCGTTCAATTGTTCACTCAGCAATGGTTTTCTTTTTCTAGGTCTCATGGCGTATCATCTCCTCGTCGAGTCTATCGGAGATGTCGACCGTTTCATTTATGAAGGGCGTGTAACGATTCGGTAAACTTCTGGTGCGGGCTGCCGCTACACGACTTCGAAAGGAGAAATGACATGACAAACTGGCAAATCTGGATGGACCATTATGGGTATCTCGGTGTCTTTCTCGCCCTGTTCGCCCACTTTATCCCGACCGAACTGATCATGAGTTATGCCGGCTTTTTAGTGGCGACGAATCAGCTCTCCTACGTTTTGATGCTTGCGACGGGCGTCATCGGATTCGTCCTGTCGCAACTCGTTTTGTATGGTCTCGGCTACTTCGGCGGTGAACGGCTGCTGCATGTGCTGACGAAGTGGCTTCACGTACGTCCGGACCGTTTGCAACGCGCCGAACACAACTTACGCCAGTATGGTGGCTGGTACCTGCTCTTGTCCCCGCTCTGGAAAACGGTTTTTGCGTTTGGTGCCGGGACGGTCCGGATTCGCTTGACGACATTTTTACTTTCAACGGCACTGTCCTTTACGGTCTGGTCCTTGCTCTTCATGACGAGCGGTTACTATCTAAAGGAACGCTGGGATCTCGTTGCCACATTTGCCATGAAACACGTCTCCTGGATGGTCTTGTTCGTCGTGCTTTCTGTGCTCGTGATTCGTTGCTGGAGCAGGAAAAGAGATTGATTGAAGAAATCAAGGACCGCATGACTCGTCTGACTTTACTTGATACTTCCTTCGATTCGAATCGAGATTTGTTTAATCAAGATTGCGACGAATAAGATGAACGGGAAGAATTGAAGTGGGAACAAAAATAATAACAACGTCGCCGTGACGAAAGGTTGTTTCAAAATGACGGTACAGCTCGCAGCAACGGCGACGGCGACGAGTAACCCGGGTGTATATGGAAACAAGACGGCAAACGCGAAGCCGATGGAGGTACTTGAGAAAATCGCCGGAAAGATTTTCCCGCCCCGCCATCCGAATGAAAAACAGATATTCGTCAGCAAAGCTTTTCCGAGCGCAAGCAAGACTAAAAAGAGAATGGATTGATCGAGCGCTTCTTTTGAAAAGTCTAATAGTTCATGTTCACCGGAAAATAAAAAATACGGTGACCAGATACCAAACAAACCGATGGCGAGTCCGGCGCTGATTGCGAGTCCGAGCGGTGATGGATATTTGATTGCAAGCTGGTCCGTCCATCGACCAAGAAGAAGAAACACTGCTCCGAAACCTGCCCCGATGAGGATTGCCGGGACTAAGAAGTAAAAGACTTCCCGCGTCCAATTGACTTCGGGGGTACTGATACCGAATACGGAAGCACTCGGGAAGAGGCGGTTCAACAACGTAAACGCTAAAATCCCGCACGCTGTCGTAATCCCGTACAAGAGGGCTTTCGTCAGTTTTGATTGAAAACGACGTTCTGCGATTCCCTCTTCGATCGCTTCACTGACACCGACGAACGGTGCATAAAATATCGTCGCTAACATCGCCCCGATCCCGAGTTCAAGCAATTGTTCCTTTTTATGAATCGTCCACGTCATCCGGTCGCCGATCCACGTCATCAATCCTCCCAAAATACTGACGAGTGCCGCTTCCGGACCAAGACTTGCCCCGAACGTTAAGACAAGTAATGCCGCGCTACTGTTTTTGATAATCGCCCCTTCATACGTAACCCGTCCGGTTTCCTGAAATTCACGTAACGTTTCGTGCATCGTCTTCGGATAATCCCCGATGTATTTCTGAAACAGTCCAATCAACACCCCACCCGTCGCTCCCATCCAAATCGGGTACCAGGTGCTGTCAAACGTTTCCGGTAATGTCGTCCACACAAGATGAATCAATGCGTTGACGACGCCTAAAAAAAGTGACGCGACTACACCGACGAGAATCCCGAGTAAGCAACTGTAGAAGATAAAAACCAGATTGAACTTCACATCATTCCCCTCCTCCTTTAGACCTCATTTCGGCTTCCGTTTCGTTTGATGAAATTCTTTTAACGCCCGATTGAAGTTGGCAATGACGGCACTGAGGACCCCGATGCCAAGCAACACGTAGACCATCGAAAAGATTTTTCCGAGTGGCGTGATCGGATGAACGTCACCATAGCCGACCGTCGTCAATGTCATGACCGCTAAGTAGACGGAATCGAGATACGTCAATTTTTCGACGCTATGATAGAAGAACATTCCGACCGCGAGTAAGAAGACGACGGAAAACATGACCGCTTTCTGTTCTTCTTGGCGAAACAGGATTCGGACGACATGAAACATGTTTCGCATCAATATGAAAAAGGCAATCATCGAATCAGTCCTTTAATTGGAATGGAAGTTCATCAAGATTGAATGACCGGTTGCTGAACCAGCTGGATTGACGCAACCGTTCTTCGAGATAACGGTTCAGGACGGCTGCTGCTTGTTCGCCCGTCAAGGCGTTGATGTCCGGGACCTGATTGATTACCAAGTCTGTATCCGCTAATCCATAGTCCGGTAAGCTCGATTCGATTGCCGTCACCTCTTCTTGAGACAGGCGTTTCCCGGTGACCGTCACCGTCAATTGTTCTTTTTGTTCATCATAGGACTGGTCAATCACCACGTTTTCCGCGAACTGCTCATCGATTAACGACGTGATCCCGGTACTGATGACACTTTCCTGGACTAATGTCACGGCAGAAAAAATACTGGGGATCGTAATCAGGATGGACAGGACGGCAAGTGCAATGTTAATGCGAGGGTTTTGACGTTTATTAGCATTCACTGCAGAAGCAATGCCCATGAACCGAATACCGATGAACGTCGCAATCGTGATGAAGCCGCAATTGATGACGAATAAATAACTCGATCCTAAAAAATAGTCCAAATTCATCGTCGCAATCGAATAGCCGACCGTACAAAGAGGCGGCATTAAAGCGGTCGCAATCGCGACACCGGGTACGATGTTATTGCTGACTTTTTTTCGCGCACCGATGATGCCTGCCGTCCCGCCGGCAAACGCAATCACGACATCCCAAATCGTCGGTGACGTTCTTGCAATGATCTCATTACTTGCATACGTGATGGGTGAAATGGAAAAGTATAACGTTGCCACAATCAGACTGACGGACACTTGGACAATCAATAATTTCGTCGCACGTTTGAGGAGTGTTAAATCGGATACGGATAATGCAAATCCGACACCTAAAATAGGGGTCATCAACGGCGAGACGAGCATCGCGCCGATGATGATTGGAATGGAGTTCATGTTCAGACCGATTGAGGCAATGAAGATTGAACACATGAGAATAACGGAGTCGCTCGGTGTTACTTTTAAATCGGCATACATCTTATCTTTAAATTCACTTGGCGAATAATGATGATCCATTATTTAATCAACTCCTTTAAAACAAAAGGACAGCTGTCGTGAACGATGCATGATGTTGATCCATTTAATTAATGGTGATGCGAATGAGGTGCGGCACGCCCCTCGAGTTCACAAAGTAAGGCATCACTATGCTCGTGATTCGCAGTCTCGATTTGTATCGTCGCATGATGGATATGTTGATCTTCAAGCTTATGCTTGATTTCCTGAAGTAACGCCTCCCCTTCAGCAATCGACATGTCCCCGTCCGTGACGACGTGACACGACAGGGCATTCAATCCACTCGTGATCGCCCAGACATGTAAGTCATGGACGTCGTTGACACCCTCTGTCCCTTGAATCGTCGCGGTGATTTCTTCGAGATTGACGTTCTCAGGGACACCTTCCATCAAAATATTGACGGCTGATTTCGTCACGAAGTAACCACTTCGTAAGACGAGCAGCGCTACGATGATACTTGCGAGCGGATCGGCCCAGTTCCAACCGAAAAACATGATGAGCAAGGCTGCTGCAATCGCACCAATCGAGCCGAGTGTGTCACTCAAGACATGGAGATAGGCACCTTTCATGTTCAGGTTTTCTTTGACGTCGCCTCCGCGTAGCATGATCCAAGCGACAAGCAGATTGACGAGAAGACCGATGACACTGACGATCAGCATCCCTGTCGAGGCAATCGACGTCGGCTCTGTAAAACGACGAATCGCTTCATAAAAGATATAGAGCGAAATCGCGATTAAAGCGACACCGTTGATGACGGCAGCCAGGATTTCGAAACGTCTGTAACCGAATGTCTTACTGCCGCTCGCTGCCCGTTCCCCGAGCTTAAACGCGACGAGCGAAATCGCGAGTGACGCCGAGTCACTTAACATATGTCCGGCGTCAGCGAGAAGTGCCAAACTATTCGTCAAGTATCCGCCAATCACTTCAACGATCATAAATAGTGTGATGATGGAAAAAGCAATCAATAATACACGTTTGTTTCCAGTGTGTGCATGGTCGTGCCCGTGGTCATGTCCCATTTCATTCTCTCCTTTAAGTGTTGTCTGCAATTCGGACAGTCGATCGTCCGTAGATGCACGCGGAAAGGATGAAGCAGCTTCTTGTTTAAAGCAGATCGCAACCCGTTCAATTCCTCGTATATTGCAAGTAGTTCCTATCCACTCGATACCCGAAAAAGACAGGAACAATTCATCCGGTTCAAAAAAAGGAATTACAGTTCTGGATGGAAGCAGAACGGAAACCTAAAAAATCGTCGTATAAAAAAGTAAAATAATTCAAAAAACATGGTATTATATAGGTTATATAGAATACAAGAAGGTGAATCCGCATGCTTGTTTTAGGAATGAGTATTGGTATTATCATGGCATTAATCTTTACCAAACTTCAAAAACCCGATGAAGCTTCTCAATTATCAGTTGAACTGATCGGACATCATACGAAAGATGTTATTTATGTTTACGAAGTGAAACCGATCCAACGCTTTCGGTACATCAGCCCGTCGCTTGATGAACATATTGGTGATGGCGTCGTCGACGCGAGCTACGCCGATCCGGCTGTCTGTTTTGACCGTATTCATCCGGATGACTTTGATGTTTTGATTGCAAAGATATCAGGTACGGGAAATTATGATACCGCCTTTTTACAACGGTGGCGGACGAATGATGGACGATATGTCTGGTTTGAGGAGTATACAACTCCGATTTATGAAAATGATGAACTTGTCGCAATCCAAGGAATCATACGTAATGTTGAACAAGCGATAACTGAAAAAAATGAATTAGAGAAACGGTGCAGGACTGATGCTTTGACAGGACTTTATAACCGTTATCAATTTGATAATATGATATCGGAACTTATGCCGTGTCAAAACGTTCCACTCGCTATCTTATTATTTGATTTAAACGACTTAAAGATTCAAAATGATCATCACGGTCATGCTGCCGGAGATGAATTGCTCAAATTGACCGCGTTCGCTCTAAAGCAGCATAGCCAAAACGTTTACCGCATTGGCGGTGACGAGTTTGCCATTATCGAATCACACTTGACGCTTGAAGAAATCGAAACACTAAGAGCAGGCATTCATGCTGAAATGGACAAGATGCATATCGCTCTCGCTTCGGGCTTCGCGAACGGAATGGCACAAGATGTCGAGCAGCTCATCATGCAAGCTGATGCTGCCATGTACATTGATAAATCAACAAAAAAAATCCGTACATCTTCCACACTTTAAAACGCGGAAGATGTACGGATTTTTTATATAAGCGAATGAATGGTGCTTCGCCTTACCGACTGATTTCGTCATGCTCAGGAGCACCGTCTGAACGAATCAATTTCTCTAGAATCTGAACAAGCCTTGAACGTTTGACCTGACTGGATGCATCTTGATGCGGATTTACGAACTGGCAACTATCGTTATCGTAATATTTTCCAGAAGCATTTTTGAACTCGTCTGAAAGTGCGGCGTCCACTAAAATTTTTGCGCCAATTTTCACATCATGACCTTCAATATGACCTTCAATGCCAAATGCAGACTTGACCATTTTACTTCCTAATAGTGATTTAGGGTTAATAGCGATAAAGGCAGGTGCTTGCTGTTTCGCCATTTCGATGGTCCACATTGTAAGTGCTAACTTGCTTTGAGCGTATGCATCCCCGTCAGGCAATACTTTTTTTCCGAGAAGGGCATCGACCTCTACTTCTTGTTGAGCTGCTGACGAAACGTTAATGACGCGACTACTTGAAGACATCAATGGCAGAAGCGCTTTTGTCAGCGTATAAGGAGCAATTGTATTTACGGCAAACCGAATGTCTAAACCTTCAGCAGTAACCGTTTCGGGTGCACCGTAGACGCCGGCATTGTTAATGAGCACATCGATTCCGGAAACCTCATGAGAGAGTTGCTCCGCCAATCGCTTAACCTCGATTAACCTAGACAAATCTGCTACAAAAGGTACGATTGTCGAGTTTTTCAAAGTTTTACACACAGCGGTTAACTTCTTTTCGTTCCGTCCGTGTAACAATATCGTATGACCTTGTTCGGCTAGTATCTTTGCTGTCTCAAGTCCGATTCCGTCTGTAGCACCGGTGATTAGGATATTCATCAGAATTCTTCGATGATTTCAGATTGCTCGAGTCGCGATTTTGGTAAGGATGCATTAAAATCAGAAGCAGCCCGATAGCCTAATGAAACGACGACACTTGAAGTGAAGCCTTGCTCGCGTAAGTTAAATTCTTCATCTAATACTTTCATGTCTAGTCCTTCCATTGGGACAGCATCGATTCCTAAATCCGCGACGCCGAGAAGGAATGACCCTAAGTTCAAGTACACCTGCTTTTCCGTCCAGTGTTGAAGATCTTTAAAGTCGTATTTGTGTAAATCAACGAAAATTTTTCGCCCCCCATGATTTGCCTGCTTAAATTCTTCTTCAGCAAACCGGCCATCCGCATCTTCTTTTTCCGTCAGATGAAGTAAATATTCGTCTGAAATGTCGCTTTTCGCGGCAAAGATCACGACAGCTGCTGCACCGGTGATTTTTGATTCGTTGAATCCGAAAAAGCCTTGTGCCGCCTTTGCAATCCGTTCTTTCCCTGCTTCACTTGATGCGATGACAAAGTGCCACGGTTGGACATTTGTTGACGAAGGTGCTAGTTGAAGGAGTGATTTAATTGTTGCCATATCTTCCTGTGAAATTTGTTTTTCCTGATCAAACTCTTTTGTAGAGTAGCGTGTTTGTAATGTGTTGATCAATGTCATATTGCCACGTCCTTTGTATGTTTAATGTGTAAAGTACTTCGTCAGTATATATCCCGGAAAATCGGCAAACAAGTACTGACATTTTTATCCGTACGGACATTAAAGTACAAAAAACGTGAACCGTTCACCCCTTAGTAAAAGGCGCACAGTTCACGTTTTTATGTTTTTTACTCGTATTCCTCGCTAAAAGAAATTTCACCATACTCATACGTTTCGTGGTAGGTTTTTCCCCAAGTGCCCAACTCTTTCAAAATCGGCAGTAATGCTTGTCCCAAGTCCTCTAACGCATATTCGACTTTCAATGGCAATTCGTCATATACTGTTCTTTTTACAAGCCCCGCATCTACCAGCTCTTTTAGTTGTCTTGAAAGGACACGTTCATTCACATTCGGTATTTTTCGTTTCAATTCGCCGAACCGGAGGATTTTTGCTCCGCCGATATGATAAATAATCAAAGGCTTCCATTTACCGCCCATGACATCTAAAGAAAGTTCAACATTACAATAAAAGTGCTTCTTGTTTTGATTCACCATCTTAATCTCCTTTCTATCATTCCCTTTTTGAGTTTATGCTTTTTGAATGAAAGAAACTAGGAAAATGCTGATTGATGGTAATACCAACATGATTCGAAAGGATTTTTAAACAACTGTTTACAGCTTGATTGATGTAGCTAGTAATTTCTTGATTGTGATTTTTATAAAATTCCAGCTTCTCGGTTTCTAATGAGGCATCAAGTTGAAAATCCAATGCCAACTCGTCAATTAAAGTAGGCAGATAAGTCTGATCATAGCCTTCGATTTCAAACAAAGGAACCGTTAGCGGAGAGAGTTTGAGTTCATATAATTTAATAATCCGACCATTTAAACGGTTGAAATCCCTGTAAGATTTTTCTAAATCCGCCTGCCATTGCTCGCGTGAGACGTACGCGACCTTCTCGAGGTAAAACGCTAACCATACCTGATCGGATATCAAATGACAGAGGTAACCGAGGTAAAACGGTTCCGCTAATCGTGTTTCATATGTATGCAAAAAGCGGTCCAGGTTAATCCGGTTCTTCCCGTTCTCATCTAGGTCCTTGAAATGGGTTTTCCCTTTCGGCACGCCCATCAGACCGTGGATATCCGGTGCAATCCCGCCTAACAGAAAATCACTCCGGGGCTCCGGTTTCAGCTTGTCCGCGAGCAATGACGCAATACAATAATGCATGATCCGCGATCCCATATGTCTTCGCTCCTTTTAGTTTAATCGTTCGCGCGTTCATCGATTCGGCGGACGGCATCAAGGACGGCGTTTGGTCGGTCCAGATGAATCGCATGACTTGCCTGCTCCACAAAAAGTAGTTCGCTTTGAGTCGATAAGTCGGCCTGTTCGCAAATCAATCGTTTCCATGTGTCCTCAAGCAAGCGTAGCTCCGCTTCCGGCAACCCCTCTTCGATTCCGCTGTTCACGGCCAGTTCCTTGTCGCGTCCGAGCACAATAAGTGGAAGATCAGCGAGTCGACCGCGCCGTTCCAACGTAACAGCGTCGTTCTGCCACTGTTCGATGGCGGTGGCCATTTCGCCGTACAGCAACGGATCGGTTTGGAAATCGAGCAGCTCTCGTTGGACGCTTACCGGTAACTGCCGTTGCTCGTGTGTCAGTTCTGGTCGAATGGCCTCGCATAAGGCGTGACGTGTCATTTCCGCGTAACTTCGGCACTTGTCAAGCCAGACCTGATCCGTCGACAGTTCATCGAGGACCGGTAACGTCAAGGAATCGAGTTGCCGTAAGCGAACGGATGTCGAGTCGACGAGAACGAGTCCACGGACGGTTTCCGGGTAATCATGCGCCATCTGTTGGGCACACAGCCCGCCGTAAGAGTGTCCGACAAGCAGGACCGGCTCCGTGACGTCTAAAGTTTTCAGTAATTCCTGCAATTGCAAAGCGACCGCAACTGTCCCGGTTTGAGTTGTGTTCATCAGTTCATGGCGGTGAAATGAAATCACGCGAAATGTTTGTTTTAATGATTCAATGACTGGATACCATTCATGATAGGTGCAGCCAAGACCGGGCAGAATGACGAGTGGTCGTCCCGGCGTTTTCGTATCGAAATGGGACATGTATATCCTCCGTTTTCTACAGTATAAACATTTTTTCCTATAGTCGTCATTTTTCCATTATAATGAAATTATGTTTTGATTTTATTATAAGAATGGCGGTAATTGAAATTAAAAATATTCAAGCTGTTATCTTTGATTTAGACGGTACCCTTCTGAATCGTCAGTTGTCCTTACAAAGATTCATCACGGGACAATACCAGCGTTTTTTTAACGACTTACAGCCTGTTTCACTGCCGGACTATTCGCGTCGCTTCATCACATTAGACAATGATGGTTACGTTTCAAAAGATGTTGTCTATCAACAATTACTTCAAGAGTTCGAGATCACGACGGTAACGTGGCGTCAATTATTCGACGATTACCTCGTTTTCTTTCCAGACCATTGCATCGCGTATCCTGATACGACGGTCATGTTAAACAACTTAAATAAACAAGGTTATCTGATTGGCCTCATTTCAAACGGCGCATCTGACTTCCAGCGCGCCAATTTAGAAGCTTTAGGGATTGTACATTATTTCAATCACATCCTCATTTCGGAAGACATTGGAATCAAAAAGCCGGACCCGCTTATTTTTAACTACTTTTTAGAAAAGTGTGCCCTTGACGCACATGCGACCGTCTACATCGGCGACCATCCCGTAAACGACGTTTACGGTGCGCAGCAAGTCGGGATGAACGTGATTTGGAAAAGAAACGGCTCCACGCGTCGGCCCCCGTGTACGGACTGGATCGACGACTGGTCCGAATTAGGCACATTGCTTCAGAATGACCAACAAAAAGGAGTTTTTACCATGTCAGAACTGCAATACCAAATCCGCCCCTACGCGGACCACGATTTCGAGGCGATTCAACGGTTGAATGCGGCTGAAGGCTGGAGTAATCTCGTCGCCCGTGCTGACGAAACAAAACGCGCCTTTGCGGCGTCTAACGTTGCTTACGTTGTCGTCATCGACGGCACCGTTTCCGGCTACATCCGTGGCATGACGGATACGGCGATCACGCTCTACATCTGTGAGCTGTTGATCGCGGACAGTGCCCGCGGGCAGGGACTCGGACAAGCTTTGCTCGGACACGTCCACGCCCTCTATCCGGCGACACGGCTCGAGATTCTCGCGAGCGCTTCCTCCCACTCGTTTTACGAACAACTCGGCTATCGTCCGTTTTATGGTTTTCGAAAGACGATCGATGCCACCGTCACAACGCCTCCCACATCGCTTTGAAGACGACCGGGTCGACCTTAAAGAAGACACCCAGTTGGTGATAGACGACGTAGCCGCCTGCAATCAGCCGCAGCGAAACTGTGATCCCGTCCGCTTGCGTCACGCGTAAGACCTTCATTGTTTTGTAATCCGTGACTTCTGGCGGTACTTCTTCGCGTGTCATCGCACGGGCCTCGTACAAGGCATCAATGAAAGCCCGGTACCGACTGTCCGCTGTCATCGGTTGTGCCGTTTCGTCGTCGTTCCACTGGTCAAATGTTTGATAGGCGAGGCGTCTGACCGGCGCGTCGAGGTTTAAATCCCGGAAAAAATCGTTGCCTGTTTTCAGCACGAAGCCCGTCTGGCGCTCGAGTAGCCAGACTTTTTTTATGCCTTCTTCCTCCCCTACAGCGAACAGGCGCACGGACGGCTTATAGCCGTCGACCCGATACAAAGTGACCGGTCCGAGGTTCGAGCCACTTTCCAGTGTTTCAGGGGTAGTATCACCCGTTTCCTCAAGTGTTGCCGTCACGCGCCCCAGTTTCTTCCCTTGCAGGGCACGGACGTCATCCGTCAGCGGTGTCTCCATCGCAAGATAAAGCTCATTTTGATAGACGAGCCCGGGGAGCATACTGCCTGCGGTCGAACTGCCCTCCACTTGTTCGTCCTGCGCCCAGTTCGGGACGACGACGGCACCGTCTGTCCGTACGATTTCTGCCGCAGGCGGTGTCTCTTCCAGTAGCATGCCGCCACCGACCGTCAACAGGAGTGCCGCTGCAACCAGTCCTGTCGCGGTCTTACGTCCGACGAAGCGCGGACGGCGTGCCTGCTGAACGCCGGCGAGCAAATGACTGCGGACCTGTCCGCGGGGCACATCGATTGAATCCACTGCGCGTTTGACCTGCTCTTTCATTTTGCCCCGCCCCCTTTCACCTGTTTGGCCTGAACCTTTTGAATGGCCCGGTAGAGTGTACTTTTGACCGTACTGACCGGTATTTGCAGGAGATCGGCGACGTGCTGCAGTGTGTAGTCCTCGTAATACCGTAAGAACAGGATCGTCCGTTCCGCTACGGTGAGCACTTCGAGCAGCTCCTGCAAGTAAAGATCATTGACGAGTCGCTCCTCGAAAATAACTGGTTCGGCGACATCCGTTGCCGCCGTCGCATAATCGACCCGGATTCCTTGGGTTTTCTTTAGCATGTCGAGCGCACAATTGATCGCGATCCGCGTCAACCAGGTTTTGGCGATCGTCGCGTCCAATAACGTACGGCGGTGTTTCCAGGCGCGATAGGCAACTTCCTGCACATTTTCGAGCGCATCCTGGTCATTTTTTAAGTACAGGTAGGACATCTTGTAAAGATAGGTATCATGACGCGTCAAAAACATCAGAAACGTGTCATCGTCAAACGCGGGTTGCCGCTTGTTTCGCCGACCGATCATCGCCCGTTCTCCCCTTTCTGTCTGTCACTACCTGTTAGACCGCGTAACCGACGGATTTCGTTTCAACGATTTAAATTTTTTTCACTCAAGTTGCTTCATTCTCCGCTTCATGGACACCCGGCCAGTTCTTTCCCCACTGTTTTTCCGTCAGCCGTTGCCGGTAAATCACTTGCCGTGCCGTCGCCTGGAACAGCGGCGTCGGCTGCAGCCGTTGCTGCAACAAATCACCAACACCGTAGGCCGTGAAAAATTCGAGCTGGTCCGCTTGTAGCGTCAGACCGATCGCCGTCACCGTCTCCGGAAACTGTGCCATCGCGTCGCGGGACGACCGGTATGGCGGTAAGTCATTTTTGGTATGCATCCGTGCCTGATTTTTGACGGACCAGGGGTAGTCCGGCAACTGTTCGTTCAGTCGGGCTTCCAGCATTTGGTCAGTCGCTTCCGTCGTGTCGGATGCGTCAAAATAGATGACGTCGATGTCCGCCACCGCTGTCGCTTCCTTTTGCTCTAAAAAATCCCAAATTTTCGCCCGGACATACCCGGCACAAATCCACCAGTCCGGTAAGTCGAGTGTCGCGACCGCCTCAAGAAGTATTCTTGTCTCCCGGTCCCGTTCAAACATCTGGACGATATCTGTTTCCGTCTTCATTTGCACCATCGCTCCTTTTTAATCGAACCACGTCACGCCATGCTGCTTGATGAAGGCAAGTTCTTGCTCATAATGCGTCGCATGCCCCTCCTCAATCATCCGCTGAAACGCCTCCTCCCCGTCGGCTGCTTTACGATGAATCGTCAACAGGAGGGCTTCAATCCGCAGCAGTAACGTATCAAACAATTGCTCTTTTAATTCCGGCATCCCGTAAGCCGCTAAAAAGATGTCGATGCGGCGTTTGATCCGGTCCGGTCCCGTAACGGGGTCATAGTCGACTTGTCGCCCGTGTTCATCGTGATGATGGCGGCTGAGCGGGACGAACGTATACAACGTGTAGGCGATGTCCCAAATCCGTGGTCCGGGTGCCGCTAAATCAAAGTCGATGACGCCGATTGGTTTTTTGTCCTTAAAAATGACATTGTAGACGGCAAAATCATTGTGACAGATGACTGCATACGGCAGCGGCGTATTGTCGAGCGGCTCCCATGACGCGGGTACTTCGAAGTCTGCCGTGGCATCATGAAACTGACGGAGTAACCGTGCCGTCTCTTCTAACACGGCCTCCGACCACATGTAGGCCTTGAGGGGATAGTTTCCCGCCTCCCCGTCAAGATACGACAGGATTTCCCGATTTTGTGGATCGATTCCGAGAAATCGTGGACTTGCCGGATACTCTTTTTTCTCGAGGTGCACGAGCAGCCGGTGAATCCGCGGGCTGTCCGGCGTTTGTTCCCGCCGGACCGTATCGCCTGCGCGACTGACGGCAGAAACGTTTCCCCCTGTTAACGGTTGTTCCTGTTCGCTTTTCTTTGACAAGATGTAACCTCCCTATCGTTTCGAATCAAACTTCGGTAAGAAGACGATGATACCTGCACCAATCAAACACATGATGACATCACTGAACGTAACCGACGCTACATCAAAATCAAGCATCGTCCTGATAAGCTGCCAGACGAGAACGAGCGTGATTGCTAAAGGAACGGTCCGTTTCATCCAGCGGGGTATGCGAATCCATTCCCGTAATAACCGTGCTCCCCATTTCTTCAACACGTCCCCACCTTTCACGATTGGTTAATCCCATATTTTCCCTATCCAATTTCAGTATAGCATTATCGGAAGGCGTGATACACTGGTTAAAAAGACTTGTCAGAGAGGGTGGATGTTCGGTGAAAGCAATGACGATTGAAAAATATGGAAACGTACCACTCGAACTAACGGAACAGCCCCTTCCCGTTGTCTCCGCGCATGATGTCTTAGTCGAAATTCATGCCGCGAGCATCAATCCGGTTGATTTTAAGATTCGGGACGGCAAGGTCAAACTGTTGATTCCCTTCCAGTTCCCGTTGATTCTCGGCAACGATTTTGCCGGCATCGTCACGAGGGTCGGTTCCGCGGTAACACAGTTTCAAGTCGGCGACGCCGTTTACGGACGCGCCGAAAAACAGCGGATCGGGACGTTCGCGGAATTCATCGCGATTCATGAAGACCTACTCGCACGAAAACCGGAGGCGTTATCGTTTGAAGAGGCGGCGTCGATCCCGCTCGTCGGTTTGACGTCCTATCAGGCACTTCACGACGTCTTACAAGCGACACCGGGTCAAAAAATCTTGATCCAGGCCGGTGCCGGGGGTGTCGGGACGTTCGCCATCCAACTGGCGAAGGCGATGGGACTGTATGTTGCGACGACTGCCAGTCCTGCCGGTCATGATTTGGTCAAAGCACTCGGTGCCGACGAAATCATCGACTACCGGACCGTTGCGTTCGATGAGGTCTTACATGACTTCGACGGCGTCTACGATACGATTGGCGACGAGACGCTCAGACGGGCCTTTAAAATCGTCCGGCCCGGTGGACAAATCGTCTCGATTTCCGGATTGCCGAATGGTCGGTTCGGCAAAGCGTACGGGTCCGGGGTTTTAAAAACGATGTTATTTCGTCTCTTGACGGTCCGCGAGGCCTTTCTCGAGCGGAAATACCGCGTCACATACACGTTTTTGTTCATGAAACCGAGCGGACGACAACTGCAGCACATCACGGAATGGATTGAGACTGGGCAAATCAAACCGGTCATCGATCGCGTCTATCCGTTTGAAGCGGCACAGGAGGCGCTCGCCTATTCAGAATCCGGTCATGCGAAAGGGAAAGTCATCTTGAAGGTGAAGTAAGCGAATTAAATGTTTTTGACAACCCATGCTGAAAGGAGCAGACGGATGCAGTTTTATATCGGATCAAGCTTTGCCAATATCACGAACGTCCGGATATTACAACACAAACTGATCGATCGCGGATTTACGCTGACGTATGATTGGACCCAAAATGAACGGGCGACGAGTAAAGCGGCACTGCAAACGATTGGTCATGCTGAAAAACAGGCCATCACGCTCTCGGACTGCGTCATCATTTTACTGCCGGCAGGGAAAGGAAGCCACATCGAGCTCGGAATCGCCTTAGGACAAGACAAGCCGATTTTTCTCCATTGTGTTGATCAGACATACGACCGGTTCGAGACGACGAGTACGTTCTATCATTTGCCGGAAATCATCCCCTGCAGCGGGACGCTTGAAGAATTGACCGAATTGATCGTGCATCATCACCAACAGATGTTTACGCGTGGATTGTAGAGGGTTCTCCTCTGCAATCTTTTTTTGTATCGGTAACTACTACACCTGGATTTTTTTGTAAGTTTCACTAGCTATTTTTTGCTGTTACCGCTATGATTTGTTTAACGGTTAACTTTTATTAACCGGTTTATTTTATGAGAAGAGGTGTTGGAAATGATGCAAAAGTCGATTTTGATTTTAGAACACTATGAACAGCTGAAGGTCATCAGTGACCCGATGCGGACAAAGATGTTGATGCACTTGATTGAACAACCGCATACGGGTCACCAGTTAGCTCAAAAACTGGATGTCTCCCGGGCAAAAATCCTGTACCACTTACGTGAACTCGAAAAGTACCAGCTGATAACGTTGGTGAAAGAAGAGATTCAGGGCGGAAACGTCTTGAAATATTATCAATCCGTCGCACGCGGCTTTATTCCGGCGGATCATTTGCTTAATTTAGTCGAGACACAACAAGCGACACGTCAGTCTTATCTTGAAGTCCTCGACCGCGCGAAAACACGTGTCCTCACTGCGCCGGACGACTCCTTTCAACCGCGTTCTTCCGATGTCGAAGCGTGGACCAGTTTGTCCGTCCAAAAAGAAGTCGCGACGACCCCGCAACAATTTTTAGAATTCACGAAAAAATACCGTCAGCTCCTGGCTGAGTTAGAAGATCAACTTGAAACGAAAGACGAAAAAAAACTTTTTTATATCATGGCGACCGGGTTTGAAATCGACGAGGCATTATTCGAGGAAAAATAACGGAAGGAGGAACGCTAATGTATGAACGCACGGTGAAAGAAAATCTCTCCTTTTTTCGAAACCGCTCCTTTCTTAGCCTTTGGCTAGCGAGTACAAGCTCTTTTCTTGCACTATCGAGTTACCTCTTTGCTGAACAATGGTATATCTTACGTGTGCTGCAGCAAGAGGCTTACCTCGGTATCGTCCTGATGTTGACGCTTCTTCCGCGAATTTTTCTCATGTTGATCGGCGGCGTGATCGCGGACCGCTTCAAAAAGGCGATGATCATGCGCTTTTCCAGTCTATTCCGGTTAGGCTTCGTCATCGCCCTTTTGTTTGTCTATCAAAATGATGCCTTAGGAATCGTCCAGTTGTCACTGTTCGCGTTTCTATTCGGTTGCATCGATGCGTTTTTTTCACCCGCCAGCTCAGCACTCCTTCCGTTACTCCTGTCATCCGAAGACTTCACACGGGCAAATGCCGTTGTCCAAACGTCGAACCAACTCGCCTTATTTTCCGGACCGCTTCTCGGCGGGATTCTTTTAACGACCTACTCGTTCACTCTTTTATTTGTTGTCGTCGGCTGTTTTTTGTCCGTGACGTTCCTTTGTTCCTTATTCATTAGCGAACGCCGTGTTGAACACCGACGTTCAACGTCTGCAACGGCTGAACTTATCGAAGGCGTCCGTTATGTTTTTTCTGAACCTTATTTACGAAAGATCCTGTTCATCTTAATCATCATCAACTTTTTCTTTTTCGGTCCACTCTTAATGGGAATCCCGTTATTAGTCGATGGTGTGCTGCACGGACAAGCCCTCGATTTAAGTTATCTGCAAGGAGCGTATCAAATCGGCATGTTGCTCGGTGCTGCCTTGATAGGACTACGCAATATCAAAAGTCAGTCGATCCGCTTACTGCTTCTACTGATTGGCGGATTAGGCATCGGGTTAGCCGCACTGGGTCAAATCTCAACGGTCTTTCAAGGTGTCGTCCTGTTGCTTGTCATGGGGCTGATGTCCGCTGTCATCAACGTCTTACTCTTGACGACCATTCAAGCGAAGAGCCAACAGCCGATGATGGGACGTGTCATGAGTTTAGTGAATGCGGCGTCGAACGGCTTAGTCCCGCTGTCGTATGCGTTAATCTCACTTTCGCTCTACTTCCATTTCACCATCACATGGATTCTCTTGTATTGCGGCATCATGATCGTGACCACTTCCTGTTTTTTCTTCATCCGTTCAATGAAAAAAGATTGATGAAGCTTAAAGATTTTACGTACAGATGCCGTTTTGTCGAGACGGAATACGCTTTAATACGTTTAGATGACGCATCTTTTTTTGGCATCTTCTAAATAAGGACAGATGCTTTTATCACTCAATATGACTTTGGCTACATATTGAACTATATGTACGAATTAATGATTTCAGTTGAAAAAACCGCTTGAATTGGATAAAATTAGAAATAGAAACATAGGACAATAATTCATTCGGCAATGCCCATACATTTTAGTAATTCAGAACATGAGAGGATACAATAGATGCTAACATTACAAAACATTTCGAAGACGTTTGGTGATCGGCTTGTCTTATCAGACATGTCGCTTACGATTCCGCGTGGAAAAGTAGTCGGCTTGATTGGTCCGAACGGTGCCGGGAAAACAACACTGATTCGAATCATGAACGGTGTGATCTCCCCGACGCATGGCACGGTCCGTTATGATGATCAGCCAATTGAAGCCCTTCGTACGAAAGCTGGCATCGTCACCGAAAGTGCGGGATTGTACCCTGACATGACGGCCCTTGAAAATTTAACTTTTTACGCGTCTTTATACGGTGTCAGAAATAAAAATCATCTGCTTGAACTGTTGAACCAGTTTGATTTGACCCATGTCCGCGATGTCTATGTCCATACGTTTAGTACCGGTATGAAAAAAAGACTCGCGCTCGCTAAAGCAATGCTGCATGACCCGGAAATTTTATTTTTGGATGAACCGACGAATGGACTGGACCCCGACGGCATTCGCCAGGTCCTGGATATGATTCGGTCCGTGAATCAAACGAAGGGAACGACCGTCATCATCACGTCGCACCTCCTCTACCAATTGGAGAGTGTCTGTGACGCCTACATCTTCATCGAACAAGGCCGCTTCATCGATCAAGGGACACTCGCGGACTTACTGAAGCGTCACCAAACGGCGATTCGCGTCAGAATCCGGACAAACCTTCCACCAGGTTCCGTCCACACGATGTTCGAAACAGCTGTTGCACCTGTTGCTTCTGACGTGATTGAAGTATCGTTTAAAGACGAAACGTGCATCAGTCCTTTTTTGAAACAAATCATTGATCAGGGCTACGCGGTGTATGAGTGTCAAGTAATCGACCGTGATTTAGAAGGTGTCTATTTTAAGTTAAGGGGTGAAACGAAATGAATTTACCACTCGTGCTTGCCGTGATTAAAAAAGACAGCATCCAACTCTTTCGAAAAAAGATCTTGCTGTTTACGTTGATTATCATCCCGGTCTTGATGGGGCTCGTTCTTCCGATCGGATTCTCCTGGTTCATCATCGAGCTTGATCCGTCCACGTTAACCGACCCGGAAGTGCTCGATTTACTGAATCGTTTTTTGGCGACTACGGCCAGTCCGGATGTTCTGACACTGACGTTTAATGAACAATTGCTTTATTTGTTCCTAAACTATCCGCTCGTGACGTTATTTTTGTTAGTTCCGGTCATTACATGTTCCGTCATCGCTGCCAATAGTTTCGTCAGTGAAAAGGAACAGCACACATTAGAAAGCCTATTGTTTTCGCCAATCACCATCCGTGATTTGTTTTATGGCAAGCTGCTGATCTCGATTGCCTCATCCTACCTGATTTCCGCCGTCTGCTTTTTGATAAATCTGCTCGTCATCAACACTTTGATTTCCGTCAACGGCTTTTCAGTCAGCTTTCCCTCGACCCAGTGGTGGGTGTTACTCTTTCTGCTGTTACCGATTCTTTTATTGACGACGGCGTTAATTAATTTATTGATCTCGACACGGGTCAGTACGTACCAGGAAGCACAAAACTTGAGCGGTATCATCATCTTACCGTTCATCGGATTAATCATCGGTCAAATCAGCGGATTATTCTTTATCGATACGCTGTTCCTGATTCTGTTATCGATCGGTTTACTGATTCTAAACATTTTCCTGTTAAAACTCGCGTTGCGCTTCGGGACACGCGACCAGCTGTTTAATTCCCAAATGTCATGAATCGGGTAACTTATGAAAAAATCGGTCTTGTTGAAGTTTTGCGTCACGGTTTTAATGCAGGTGTCTGTGTAAGGAAGTAACAAAAAACGCCTTTCGGGATTCAAAAGAATCTCGAAAGGCGTTTACTTTATAGCCGGATCAGGACAATTCCGCCGATCATCACGAGCAAACTGAGAATTTGAACACCGGTAACCGGCGTCCGGGCTGCCCCGAACCAACCGAACCGGTCAATCAAGAGACTCCCCGTCAACAGACCGATCGTCACGATGATGATGGCGACGCCGGTGCCGACGAGCGGGACGATGAACGCATTTCCGGCAATGAACGTCGCACCAATCAGACCGCCGATGAACATCCACCACGGTTTTGGTGCCGTCCGGTCCACTTCGAGCTTCGGTCGCACGAGCAACAACACGAACAGTAACGTCAGCGTCCCGATGACGAAGGAAATCAATGCCCCTTTAATCGCCGAATCGAGGACACTTCCGAGATGCCCGTTAATCGCTTCTTGCATCGCACTCATCATCCCGGTCGCGATGCCGAGTAAACGCCAACCGGTCAGGTTGACTTCCGCAAGGTTCTTCGTTTCCTGTTGTCCGCGTTGCCGGCGTTTCGCTAACCAATCCCCTAAGGCGACCGTACCGACGACACCAAGCAGGACGAGCACGGCCCCGATTAACCGGGTCGGCGACAACCGGTTGACCGCTGAATCAAACCATCCGAAATGGTCAATCAACAGCCCCATGATGACTTGTCCGAAGATGGGCATGATGACCGTCTGGACCCCGCCCAGTTTTGGAAAGAGTAAGATGTTTCCCGTTAAGAAGATGACCCCGAGAACACCACCGAACCAAATCCAGCGGGGTTCCGTCGTCCAGAGGGCTTCGTTCAATGTGAAGTCCCCTTCGACGATCAGGGTCAAGAGGACTAAAAAGACCGTCCCGATACTAAACGAGATGAAGGATGCCGTAAACGGTGATCCGACAACTCCACGCAGCCGCGTGTTGACGCTCGTCTGCACCGGAACGATGATGCCGATCGCTAAACCAATGATAATTGCTAACATGACGTGCCTCCTCTAACTACAAACAGATTCCGTCTCATCATACGGCAACTGTTTGCGAAAAGGCGATTCCTCTGCCTATATGTTCAAACGAACTCATGATGAGAGGCACCTCTCTGTTCCTTAAACGAGCTGCGTGATCGCCATCAGGTCATCGACGATATACTCGGCCGTCGCGAGCTCTGCTTCCTGTGCAAAATCAAACCGGCAGCCGATCGCCGACCAGCCGTTTTCTTTCGCTGCCGTAAAGTCCGATTGCCGGTCGCCGACGACGACACCCGACTGTAATCCGTGTTTCGTGCGAATCATCCGGACGAGTTCGGATTTGTTGAGCGAATCAACGTCTTCGATGCTATAGACGCCGGTCAGGTAACGGTCTAACGCAAACTGCTCGACGATCGCCGCTAGATATGCCGAAAGTCCATTACTCGCGACATACAGGTCGTGTCCGGCCGCGTGGAGTGTTTGCAATACCGTCACCGCTTTCGGATACAAGGCGCCTTGCCCTGCTTGAATCCTCTCGATCAAGGCCTGTTGAAACCAGTCGTCCATCAGCTTTCGGTCCGCCTCCGGATGGTTCGGCAAGAGCGTCGCCCAGACTTGCGGTAACGGGACACCCATGATCGCTTCGTATGTATCAAGCGGTGTTGCGTCATGCCATTTCCCTGCTTGCCGTAACCGGGTGAACGCCACGTCTAAAGCCGGTCCTAAAATCCGGTGCGTCTGAAATAACGTTCCGTCCATATCAAAGATGATTGCTTGTTTCATCGGTCTCCTCCTCTGCTTGAGCGTTCATATATAACCAGTCGCTCCAGTACATCGTACCCGTGATCCGGTGCGGATTGTCGACCGGGCAGATGAACTCGAGGCTGTTCCCGTCCGGATCATTGAAATGAATCTTCGCGTGCGCGTGGTGCGCCAGTGCCATGACGAATGGTTCCGTCGGTTCGAACCCGAACGCTTTTCGTGGCGTGTAACCGCGCGCCGTCAGCCAATCGACGGCATCCGTCAATGCCTCCAGTTCGACATGAAAGGCGATATGCCGGATCGACGGGTGGTAGTCGAGTTCGACTTGATCCGCGACCCAGAGGCCAAGCCAACTTTCTTCTTTGACAATCCAGAGGAACGCCAACCGGTCGTCGACGATATGATCGAGCGTCAGCCCGAGCCCTTCGTAAAAGGCAATCGATTGTTTTAAATTCCGGACCGGGAGATGGGCTTCGTACAGGCCGTTAATCATCCGTGCCGCCTAACGCGTCGATGTAGCGCGCGGCCGACCGCGCGACCGCACCTGCCGCGTCGGTCTCGACGATGCGGTGAAAGGCATCATACAACTGGTTGAACGAAAGCGGGCTAAGTTGTCTTGCCATCTGCGCTACCGTCGTTGCCGGCAGCGGAATCAGGTTCGGGTAACTGTACATGAAGCTGACCCATGCCCGGTCAGCGACGACACGGACGATATCGCCCGTCAACAGGACACCCCGTCCCGCGTCTCCCTGCGTCCACTCAAGGACCGTCGCTCCGTCAAAATGACCACCGACCCGCTGCAGGACGAGGTCTTCTGCCAGTTCCAGCCGGTCGCCGGACCAGAAAATAATCCGGTCGCTCGGTCGCGTCACCCACTGTTCGTCCGCCTGGTGGATATAAATCGGAACGTCAAACGCTTCCGCCCAGTCGACTTGTGTCGCATAGTAGTGCGGATGCGACAAGGCGATTGCGTCGAGTCCCCCCTGTTGGTTGATTTCATCAATCACGGTCTGATCGAGATAAGTAATGCAGTCCCACAACAGCCGTTTTGCCCCGGCGACCAGATACGCCGTTTGTCCGATTCCGAATTGTGGTGATGTCACGAGGCTCATCAGACCCGGCTGCTCCGGTGTCACCGTCGTCCGGTAGTTCTTGGACGCGACCATCGCCTCACGCGTCGTCCACGATTGTCCGTCCGGATTGACGTATTGCCGTTCATCACTGCAAATCCGGCAGGTCGTTGGTTGAACCGCCTCCTCATCCGTCTGCACCCCGCAGGTCGTACAAATCCAATAACTCATTTCTTTTCCCCCTTATTTTAACCAGTTACGCGTGCCGCTTCTTACGGGCCACTACGGCACTGATGCCCCCTAACAGGAGTGCTCCGCCGACGAATCCGAGAAAAACACTCCAGTTGAACTCTCCTTGTACGCTGTACATGATTGTTACTCCAATCAAGGCGCCGATTGTGATCGCGATCAGTCGCGCTGCTAAGGATGACGCGCGGTTCTGTTTGTTCATCTTGGTTGCCTCCCTTTTAGTTAAAACTCGTGTCATAACGTCCGTGGTGGACTCGCCATCGCATTCGCAAGAATCATGTAGATGATGACGTTGACGGGCAGTGGAATAAAGATAAAAATCAAGCGGACGGCGAATGACGACAACCCAAGCTGTTCCGCAAGTCCGCCGCAGACACCCTGGATTGATTTGTCCGTCGCTGATTTCCGTAATGTTCTTGCCATTTCGATACACCCCTTGCTGAATGTAAATATTCGATTTACCTGAACCTCCAGAAAAAATGGAGAATCCGTCCATCTGTTACAATAATTAGGTACTTCACCAGTCTACACGTTTTGGTATCGTTTTTCATCTGATTGACGATTTTCACTCTACTTAAAAAAGGAGAATCCCTCATGTACACCAAAACTGCTTTCGCCATCGCCGCACTTGCACTCGTCGTCACAAGCGGATGCATGAATGACACCGCATCGGTTACGCAAAACTCATCCGCCGTTAAAATGGAAGCTGTTTCAAAGTTTGCCGCGAAACCGGTTTCAAGTAAACATAAGCCGGTGGCATTATCAAAAAAGGAGGCACTGGTCTCGGTCGGTACGAAGCATTCATACAACCTGTCGCCTTTTCTTGTCGGGCAGACGGTTCAGGTTGCCACGGAGTATCTGTATGAACACGATATTTATTACACGCACTTCATCCAGACGAACGAAAACAAGGTCAGCAGTACGATCTACCGCTATACCCCGGGGTCGAACACGAACGAAGTCATCCAGACGGTCGATCAGACGATCGGCTCATTGACCGGTGTGTCCCATTACCTGTTCTGGGTCGCGTCAGCGCCGGCAGAAAACGGGATTGCCTGGACGATTCATAGCTTCAATCTTAAAAACGGAAAACAGGATCTGCTTGACCGAGGGATCAGCCGCTTCGACGCCTCCATCCCGGTGCTTGACGCTTCAACGACCCGCCTCTCCTGGCTGATCCATGACGCGACCGCGAAGAAGACGACAACGCTGATAAAGTCCTTTGATGTAGCCGCCGATACAATCATCGTCCACGAACAGTACGACCTAAACAAAAGAAAACAGGACGGCATCTTACCGTTTGATTTCCGGTCGGGCGACGCCGGACGCTTGATTCATACCCGCACGTTCAAGGACGGGACTAAAACCTCGCGCCTTGCGAGTGATGACGGCAGGTTCCAACGACCGATTGATGGGTTGATTGATTTCGAGTACGGTGCCGATTACGTCGCAACCGGTGAAGAAGGACACGCTGCTTTTTTACCGCTTGATTCAAAACAATCCGACTTCACTTATGAATTATCCGATCGGCATTCGACCGCTGATGCGTTTCGTTTCTTGTCCCGCGACCGGGTAATCTTCCGTGAAAACACGTCGCAGCTCCTCTATGCCGACTTAACGCGCGGAACCGTCGCCCCGTTGACCGAAATGGAAGACACGATGTCTAAACCGATTTACGTCAATGGGACAATTGCCTATGCCGTTTCGGACGGTCAGGATGTTACGTTTCATGTCATCGACGTCACGCCGTAACCGCTACTCCACCTTGATCTTTTCTTGAACGGGTGGAGTTTTTCGTCTGCATTGAAACGGTTTAAAATATGCTAAACTGACATATAGACTAAACAACGGAGTGCCGACTGCGGCCCGTTTTCGAAAGGACGTCCATAAGTTGAAACAAATCCATCACCTCTGTATCCAAACGGCTGATTACGCGGCCTCTAAATCCTTTTATGAAGCACTCGGGTTCGAACTCGTCCAGGAATCACCTGACTTTCACACCCGTGCGTTCAACAGTTGGCTCAAGCTCGGCGACTTTTATATCGAACTCCAGACGAACAAAGTCGACGAGACTTTGACGCCTTATACGAAACATACGTCTGGTCCCGTTCATTTCGCTTTATACGTCGACGATTTAGCGGCGGAAGTCGCACGGCTCGAACAACGCGGTGTCACCTTCCTGCCGAAAAACGGCGGGAACATCTATTTCGTCGTCGACGGGCACCTCAGTAAATTAAAAGCACCGGAAGGGACGATTGTCGAGCTTCGCGATACATTTGTCATTTCCTGACCGCTCAATCATTGACAGCCTCTCTGTTTTAATTTAAAACAAGATTTATATTTTTTTGGAGGACTTCTAACATGCGCATTCAAATCATCGGTGGATCCGGCACCGGCAAAAGCACGCTCGGCGAGTGGATCGGGCAACAAGAAGGCATACCATGGATCGATAGCGATCACTACTTGTGGACGGATCAAACATTCACTGAAAAACGGTCGGTCGACGACCGGTATGCCTTATATAGACAGGACATCGAACGCCATCAACAGTACATTGTTTCTGGTTCCGTCTTTTCATGGAATCCATACGGCTTCCCGGACCGCGAGCTGCTCGTATTTTTAACGTTGGACGAAGAAACACGGATGAACCGGTTAATCAAACGGGAACAGGCACGCTATCCCGATTTTTCAGGGTCAAACGATTTCCTCGATTGGTGCAGGACGTATTTGACGGAGACGGATCCTGCCAAGATCGGGACATTGGCAGAACATCAGCTCCAGATGATCCTTTCAAGGTCACCTGTCATCCGGATCGATGCCGCACAATCGACGGACCAGATGTATCAACAAATCAAACAGCTGTATCACGAGCTGTGTCCGACAACGTAGTGCCCGCTTTTTTTTTGATATAAAATATACGAATCATAAGGAGTGAGAAAAATGGGGCAACACCGGCTGTACACGACAGCGTTCTCAAGCGTCTATCCGCTTTACGTCAAAAAAGTGGAACGGAAAGGTCGGACGAAACAGGAAGTCGATACAATCATCCGTTGGTTGACCGGGTACTCGGAACAACAGCTCTCGACGTTATCGCAAGATGCGACGACCTTCGAAACCTTTTTTGCGGAAGCACCAGACATGCAGGAGCGCCGATTGTTAATCAAAGGTGTCGTATGCGGCGTCCGGGTCGAAAACGTCGAGGAGCCGTTGATGCGCGAAATCCGCTATCTCGACAAACTGATTGACGAGCTGGCAAAAGGAAAAGCGCTCGAAAAGATTTTACGGTGACCGTGGGGAATGCCTCATGTTGGCGACTCTCGCTTCCATCTTCGGTGCAACATCCCTTATAACCAAACGCTTCTAAAGAAAAACCGGGCCCCTAAAGAGGAGTCCGGTTTTTCTGAACTGTTAAAAACGCTCATCCAACCAGTTCAAGATGTCGGCAATCATGTCATCTGAGACAGTATGGTTGATCAATGGATATTTGAGGAACGTGACATCACTGTTAGTTGAAGCAGATTGTTCCACAAAATGCTGTTGTGTCGCAATCGGAATGACCTCATCGTCCTCTCCATGTAACAATAATGTCGGCGTCACCTGCTCTTGCGACAAGGGATCATACTTTCTCAGGCGTTGTTCTTCTGAAGTCGACAACGTCGTTCTTTTATCGCGGCTTCGTAAAAGCTGTTCCGCAAAGAGGAAGGAGCCTGAGCCGTTGATGTTAATCAATCCCGCGCTTCCCTGTTGTTTAGCCGCTACACCGCTCGCGATGAATCCTCCCATCGAGACGCCGAGCCAGATGATGTCCCCTCTTGGAACGTTCAGCTGTTTTGCGAGCGTGCCCGATTCTTCAATGCTTTGAAACACCACTTCCCAAAAGTGCTGTTCGACGATGCCCCGATCAAAATACGCACCTAGCGCATTGCGGCTGTCATGCAGAATCAGCTCCGGCACGATGACGGTAAATCCTTTATCGGAAAGCATCCGCGCGAATTCATCATATTTGGTCACACTCGATCCCCAGCCATGATACAAACAAATCGTTTTACGGTGTTTTTGATGTTCGGCCGGATATGTCCGGATCGACAGAACGGAATCATTTACTGTATGCATCGGTCTGTCCCCCTTTCAATTTAGATGTAAATAAATTACAACTATGTGAGTTGCATAATTTTCCCGTTTTTTATTATTTTTGTGAACGAGAGGAGGAGAAACATGCACTTACTCTGGTTCAATCTGATCATGTTTTGCTTTTACTTCCCCAGCCTGATTCTGCACGAATACGGCCATACGATCGTTGGTCGCTCGGTTGGGCTACGACTATAATCCATTTCCATTGGTAAAGGCGAACCCTTCTTACGAATTGGTCATTTTTCCGTCGCCCGAAAGCAATTTCGGGAGGGACTCTACCAATCTCACCCGTCAGAGATTCCGCTCCGTCGCGGACAAAGAGCAGCGATGTTACTCGGTGGAGTTGGTGCCAACTTTATCAGTGGTGTATTCGTCTTTATTCTGAGTCAGCACTTCCCAAGTCCAATCATGCATCTGTTGGAACTGCCCTTCATTCAGATGTCAGTCATTTTCGTCTAGTTAAATCTGTTTCCGATTCGGTTGACAAGTTGGTGTTCCAAGCGACGGACTGCAGTTGCAGCAACTGTTTTTCAACAAAAATCAACGGATATCCTGATAGGAGTTGAGTTCATGTTAAAACCATTGCTGTTCGCAAGCAGTCTACTGCTCGCCGGATGTGCTTCTTCCGAGGAACCAAAAACCGTTCCGTGGGGTGAAAATACACCGGCTCAAATGGAACGACTACAGTCCAACGACATTGATTTTACAGTTGAAGGCGACCAATTGCTGATCCCGCAAGATCAGGTCGATCAAGCGACAAAGTGTTTTACCTGATGCAAAAGATATAGCGGCCAATCCTAGACAATTCAGGAACCAGCCGCTATTTTGTATTGATTTAAGAATCGGACTGATCCAGTTCTTTTTGTGTCCGGCGTAATGAGATTTTTGTGAAGACCCATTCGTACAGTTGCAAAAATGCGATTACGACAACGAATGTCACCAGGACTCTCAGCCAGTCACGCAACGTCTCCGGCATCCCGCGCAGGAAAAGCATGACGATTGCAAAAAAGAGACCGCCGGTAAGGTGTGTCCAAAAATGTTGTTTCATTTTCTTCTTGAAACTGCGTTCGTCATCGACTTCCGTATCATAAATACCTTCCAGTGCCATCTTCGCTAACGCATAAAAAACATAGACGATGACATAGACGAGACTGGCTCCCCAATGTGAAGCCGGACGGTCCAAAATGAATCCCCGGACAATCAGGTCAAGCATCGCCAGGACGACGATAAACAGTCCGGCATTATGGAATGACCGTAACTCCTTCAGTTGTGTCCGTTCATCCTCTACAGTTTCAATCCCTAACCATTGTTTTAACTTATTCATCGGCTTCCTCCCAAAATAGCGTATTTAAATCGGTGTGCAACGCATGGGCAATCTCAAGACATAGTTTCAGACTCGGATTAAATTTTCGGGCTTCAATCAGGGCGATGGTTTGACGTGTCACTTTTACACGGTCGGCCAATTGTTGCTGCGTCCACCCTTGTTCCATTCGTTTTGATTTCATCGGACTCATGCTTGGACTCATGTTACTCACCTACTTCAAAGATTTTCCTTTTTTAGTATGTCATATATACATTCCATATGCAATGTATAAATTACATTTCTTTATCCTGACCTGATTCTATGATTTTTTTCAATAAAATTCATACAATCCGTCATCAAAATAGCGGAATGTTTCTTCTGAGATTAGTGAAAATCCATATCCGGAATAGAACGCATCGAGCATCTTGATATCCGTCCGAAAAGATCGCGTCGCCAAGGCTTCATCGTAGCGGGGATCGCCGACCGTCATTCCGGCTACATCAATAAACGCAACGATTGCGTTGTCTCGGACCACCAGATTGTCCGTCGTACAATCCCCGTGTATCCGCGTCGCTGGAACAGGTTCCGGCTGCTTGGTGGATAATGCGTTAAGCAACTCGCGTGATCCATTTGTCCAGCCCTGTTCAATGTAGCGATTGGCTTGAAGCAGCTGTTTGTCCAGCCAGTCTTTTGAAGATTGGGTAGAGCTAATCCCGCCCGTATGAAGCTGTCTGAGAAACTTTCCAAATGCACGGATCAGCTCAAGACGCTGCAGTTCGGAAGCATCCGCCAGTGCCGCTGTCAACGTCTCACCGGCTATGTAGGACATCAGTAAATAATCCTGTTGCGCGTCTTCCATATAATCAATATAAGTCGGGATAATGATGTGTTGCGACTTGAACGTCTGCATCACTGTCGCTTCCTGCGCCAACCATTCGCGGTATAGGGGTAAGCTTGCCTGCTTGAGGATATATGTGCCGCCTAACGTTTTCACATAGTAGACGATGGCTGTTCCCCCCTGCTCGACAACGGGATGGATCGAATGGATCAAACCGACTTGTTGTTCAATTCGTTGTTTGATAGAAACGTTCATATCAAAATCCCATCCCCGACCGTAAACGCCTTAAAGGCGACCGGCGACGACAAACGGATCCAGGTCGACGGTTTTCCGTATTCCATCGAGGCATCGATGAACGCTTCGAGTGTCTCGACTGACGGCGTGTATAGTTTGACCATGAAGTTAAACGTCCCGGCAAGCCGGTGGCACTCGACGACATCCGGATGGTCTTTACAAAACGCGATGAACGCCGCACAGCGTGTCTGCTCGAACATCAAAATCGCCATGATTGTTTTTTCGATTGCGACGGGATTGATGACGGCGCGGTATCCTTTAATCACTCCCCGATCTTCCAACTTCTTGACCCGTTCGTTGACGGCGGGCGTTGACAGGCCCACCGTTTTACCGAGTTCCGTCCAGGACATTCGCCCGTCCGCCTGCAACGCCCGGATAATGGCGTAATCAATTTCGTCCAATTTTTCACCCTCCTAATATTATGAAGACATATCTTTAAATTACCATTGTTTCTTAGGCGAAGCTACTTGAAAACGAGGAAAACCATCTGTCGGACCGTGACTCCATTTTGTAAAATAAAGATAGGTAAACAAGAAAAGTGAGGTGAGACCGATGCAGGCAACGACGTGTACCCGCTGCGCAGAGGCGTTCAAAGACAACCAAGTGACGTATCATTGTTCGCACAACTGTACATATTGCGCAGATTGTACGAAGACACTCGATTCCATTTGTCAAAATTGCGGGGAAACATTGATTCAAGTACGGCAGTAAATCGATTTTTTCTCTAAAGAAAAAGCCCTCCTGCTTAGGAACGGGCTTTTTTGTCTGCTTCACTGTTGTTCCGCATATTCTTTGAAGCGGTCAAGGATCGCCTGCCAGCCCGCTTGTTGCATCTCGGGCGGATTCGCCGACTCCGCTTCAAATGTTTCGACGACGTTCGTTTCGTCTCCATTTGCTTCGAACAAGACCGTCACGTGGCGACCGTCGTCCAGTGTATAGGCTAATTTTTCGTTCACGACGACATCGTCATAAACACCGGAAAAATCAAACCCCATGCTGCCGTCCTTTGCCGCCATGTGACTGAAAAAATGACCGCCTGCCTGGACATCATTCGTCGCTTCCGTCGTATGCCAATCGTCCGATGCCGCATTCCATGCCTTGATGTGCTCCGGTTCCGTCCATTACGTCCAGACTTCGGTGACGGGTCGTCGGATGACCGTCTGGATCTGAATTTCTTGAGCTTGGTTCAAATGAATCACTCCTCTGTAAGTTCAGAATCTGTTCTTTGCTTAACGTTCTGCTTTAACCGAACAAATCCTTCTTTTTTAAAGGTGGTTTATTTTGTCAATCTTTCAGCCGTACTAGCCTTACAGCTAATAAAAGTTAACCGATTATACCATTAGATTTGAACGCGTCAAGGAGAAAGCCCGAGGTGGAAAAGTATTGAATTTTTCAGGCTGTCGTCCGTGGGTTCATCCCTGCTGAGTATCTCCTGAATCTTGTCGAGACAAAACTTACATCCCTGTTCCTCTGACGTGTAGGACTAAGAAATCCTGTCGTTCCAACAAGAACTCCAACTTTCATCCGAACAATTTTTGCCGTTTACGAAATAGTTCCGTGAACTGTTGCAGGACATCGAACAAGATTCGTCATTTCACGCAAACTGATGGTTTTCTAGGTCAGATCCAGTACAATCCAAGAAAAAGATAAAACAAAATCGCACCTGTTATTAGCCAAACATTTTGGCGATTTGTCCAAAGAAACAGAAGCAACATTCCAAATAAAGAAACGAACGCGGCAATCAAAAGTCCTCCGGCTCTACCAGTACCATCTTCTCGATCAAGGTAAAAAAGAAATAAAAATAGCGCGGTGTCAAACAAAATAAAATAGACTGTTTCTCGAAGCCGGACATCCTCAATCCATTTCATGTGACCACCTCTTGTACCGTTTAATTATTTTTGCCTTCTTGCGTAATCTCGCAGCACACCTTCAACCAATTCATACAATTTCACGTCATTCTCGAGCACAATATATATCAAATGTTTCCGCCTGATTGAGATAGGTTACACAATCCGAAAGAACTCGTTTCGTCACCGAGACGAGATATGCCGCCTGTCCGATACCTAACTTCGGCGTTGTGACCAGACTCATAAGCCCCGATTGTTCTTCAGTAAGCGTCGTCTTGTATGTTTCGGACGACCTCATCTCTCCAAGTGTTGTTCATGATTGCCCGTTCGGATTGACATATTGACGCTCGTCTGTACAAATCGGTCAGATTTCGTCTGATGTCGTGCTTGGGTCCATCTGAACGTCACATGTTGTACTTATCAAGTAAGTCGTCACAGTTCCCCCTTAGCTGTTCAAGATTTTCTCACACGCACCCAAATGATGTTGATCAGAGCGAAAATAGCGGCACCGGCACGAATCCTAGCAGGATACTGACGTCAAAGATTCATTTCGCTTCGTAAACAATAAGTAAGCCGACGATTGCGCCAATCAAAATGCCTAACACACGAAGTGCAATCTTTCCGTTTGTCATCGACATAACCTCCTTTTGTTCATTTGTTTTACAACGTTCTTGGTGCATCCGCCATAGCATTAGCGAGAATCATGTAAATGATTAAATTAATCGGAAGCGGAATGACAATGAAAATCAGGCAGACGGCCAATGATGAAATACCGAAGTGTTCCGCGAGTCCGCCGCACACCCCTTGAATCGATCGATCTGTTGCTGATCTGCGTAATGATTGTGCCAATCGTCTCCCCTTCTTTCTTCGATTCCATTTTGGATTATTAATCCATATATTACAATAATTAGTATAACGTAACAGAGTCCGATTTTGCAGAGTACAGCCCATTTGAATCGAAATCTGACAGAAAGGACGTGAGACGTTGGATATTTTTTATTTGATCCAGGAACGGACGTTACCGTTCTCGATTTTAGCTTTACTGATGATGGCCAGTGCCGTCGTCGTGTATGTCGTCTGGAAAAGACAGGTCAGCTTACCGTTGCCGTTGCGTATTTTTACGACCGTGATCTGCCTGACCTGTATCACCGGTTCGACCGGTTTGATGCTTTTCACACTATTCGTCGGTTACAATACGTGAAACAAATGTGATTCCGTTAATCAAACAGACGTCATTCTCTCCCTTTAGGGAAAATGACGTCTGTTGTTCATTCATTGAGCGACTGCCCGTTCAAAAGCGGACTGAGTGCGGTACTCGTAATCCAACCAAATCCACCGTTTCGCTGTTCCTTTTTTTAATTGATAAGTATTGTGGTCAAACTGATTGCCGGAACTCGTTTTGAAGAAGTTCGCGACAAACAGGTTATCCCGCCCTGTCGTAAATGCATTATGGTCAATCCGATTATCGCGGACATCATGTTGGACGAGCAGCTGACCGCCTTCAAGTCCCTTCGTATCATTACCGGTGACCTGATTGTCCGTAATCCGAACCCGTTTCGTTCCACCGCGCTTTTTATCGTATCCGCCGATCGAAATGCCGGTAAACCGGTTTTGTTGGACGAGATTGCCGCGGACCGTAATGTCTTCTGCATACTTCTTCGCATGTTCACTTGTTACTTCAATCCCGATATCATTTCGCTCGACGGTATTGTGTTCGATTGTCAGCTGTTTCCCGCCGTCGACGTAAATCCCCGCTGCATTGTAGTCCTTGCCGTAGACCGGATTGCCGTAACTCGAACTGTCGGAGACGTGATTCCCGGAAATGACTCCATTACGGACATAATCCTCCGAGTTGTTTGTCGCGACTCCCTCATAACCAATCAAGTCGATGCCGATATTATCGTTACGACGGACGATGTTGTCCGTGACGGAAAACCCGTCAATGTTGCCGTTTAAAACAAGCGCTTCGCTCGCACCGAGCCGGTTGTCTTCGACACGATTCCCACGGACGGTGATTTGCTTCAAGCGACCGGTTCCGTAAATCGCAATCCCATGGGCATTGCCGCCTTTCGCATTCGTCTTGATGCGGCGGACCTGATTATCGATCAGTTGAATGTTCCGTCCTGTCCCGGTGATACATATCCCAATCGGTGTCTCATCGTTTCGTGTCGTCGCAATGTCTGCGACAACCAGTCCTTGAATCGTCACGTACTGCAGGTTTTCGATTCGGATGAGCGTCGTCTCCCCGTCCTGTTTCTTCAACGCCTTCCCACTTAAGACGACTTTTTCCGTTTGGTAATTCCGGAAGACGACCGGTGCCTGTTTCGTTCCGCTGTACCGGACTGTCAACGCTTCCGTGTATGTTCCTTGACGCAGATAGACCGTCGTCCCGGCTTTCGCAAGCTGACTCGCCCGTTTCAGTGTTTTGAGCGGTCGTTTCAACGAACCGGAATTCGTATCTTTGCCGGCTGGCGCGACATACATGACTTTTTTGGAAGCGGTCGCCTCTGCCTGTTCCTGGTTCCATGTCGCTAAACAACCGAACAGTCCAAGCGACAGGAAAAGAATAAATCGTTTTTTCACGCAAATCCCCCCTTTCCGTGAACACTTTTCTGATTGTAAATAACATCCAATCCTTTTATACTTACTTTATTTACATACGAAGGACGTGAAGTGGATGTTGAAACAAATGCTCGTCTGTTCATTATCGGCACTTTTACTTACCGGTTGCAGTTCGGAAGAGACCGTGCCGAAAAAAGTCGTCAAACCGATGGAGTTGCCGTTGACACTCACACTCGATACGACTAAAACTCCATCAGATTCGGATAAAAATGAGGCTGTTTATATCATGACTGGGAAAACCGACAACCTCCTTTACCTGACCGGAATTGAGTATTTTGCATCCGGCGAACAAAAAAATTGGTTTACCGAAACCATCAAACCCGGTCACTATGATGGGGAAAAACTGACACTCGGGCAAGTGTTCGATACGACAAAAGGCTACCGTTCATACATGTTTGACTTAGATGGTCTCATGCAGGAAAAATCCGAGGAGTCAGATGTTTTAAAGAAAGTCATGATGAGTGGCGTCGAGTTTCGTGATACGTCATTTCGCCCATCTGAATACGAGGTGTTGATGTTTGAGAAATCAACCGTTCAGGAGTCGATGGGAACAGACTCAATCGACGCCATCCATTCTCCTGAAGATATCCAACTCAAAAAAGGCGAGCGCGCTTTTACGATTTCTTTATCGACAACTCCTGTCGGCAGTTCGAGTGACGATACATTATGAAAACAGACCTGCCCCTTAAGTCAAAGAGGCAGGTCTGTTGTATTCACTTCCGTTGATGCGGTAAGGGAATCGTCAACGGCTTGAAGTCCGGTCCGAGCAGGATCTTCATTAAAAAAATCAGCTGTCCGGTGTGATAGGCATAATGCGCGAGTTGCCGTTCGATTGCGTCAACGACAAGATGCGGTTCCTCGCGAATCAAAACGGTCCGTTCCAGATCGTCCGGTGTCAGGGACGCGAGCGTCGCTTCGACAAGCTGCCAGCCGTCATCCCACAGTTTCAGTAACGTCGCTTTGTCATGTCCCTGGTCGATAAACTCGGCGTCCCGGTTGCGGTCCGGCTTTTCCCCGTCCGTCGTCAAAAAATCGGTCCAGCGTGACGTCATATTGTTCGTCATATGCTGAATCAACAACGCGACGCTGTTCGTGTCCGGTGCCAGTATCTGATGGAACTGTTCTTCGTTCAGCCAAGCGAGTGCCTGCTCGGCCGGTTCGCGGACTGCGCGGAACCGTGCTTGAATTGCCGTTAAATACACCTCTTCAATAGCCATTTCCCTCACTCCTTCTGCTGTTAATCGATCACAAAGTCCACACCTTTTTCTCCATCAATCGGTATCGTCCGTAACGTTTTTAACTGGTCATCCGTGACGATCAATCGGTATTCACCAGAAGATGACATGTCCGTTTCCGTGAAGTAGGAAGTCTTCTTATACGGATTCCGGTACAGGTAACGGTAATAGTTACCCGGCTTCCAAAAATCAGGTCGGACCGGTTCAACCCGGAACGCTTGTCCGAACGTCCACTTAACGAACCGTTGATCCGTATCGTTTTCACCGGTGCCGATGATTTGATAACCCGTCTGTTTGTTGATCATCCGCATCGGTTCCGTCGCCCAGTAGTTGACATCATCCAATACTGTAAATGACTTTTGCTGCATCGTTCCGTCCGTCTTTAGCTTGATCATCATGCCGTCGGTCGTTGCAAAATACGCTGTGTCCTTAGCGCCGTATAAAGCAGTATAAGCATATGGTTCAACCGCTTTTCGAATGACGTGTGATTTTCCGACGGCTTTGCAGCGTTTGATGTGACCCAGGCATCTTTCCCGTAATGGGCAATGGATGTTATCGATGTATTCGGCACCTCGTGTTTCTTGAACGTCCCTCGTTTTAAGTCATACGTAAAAAAGTGGTCCGCTTCGATACCGTCCGGGTGATGGATATAAATATGCCGCGGGTCAGTTCCTTTTTGTGAAAATGCCATCCGATACAAATCCGGATCAGCAATCGCCTCCGTCTTTAATGCTGTTCCCGTTTTTGATAATGTCGTCATCAGTGCCGGCTCTTGCGGATCATCCTGTGTTTCTTTAGAACGGTTAATATCGCTTCCATACAGCAGGATAACCTGACCGTCGTTCGGCTTAAACGTCATCGTCGTGACATCTTTTGATATGATCGGGTAAGAACTGGCTTTTGGTTCTTCGGGATGCGCGCCGATATAGAATGCACTCGCACATCCAGCTGCTGCTAGTCCAGCCGTTCCGTAAATCAATCGTTTTTTCCATGATTGCAGCAAAATTATCCACTCATTTCGTTTGTCATTTTCCCCTTCCATTGTAACGCTTTTTTTGTAAAAAAATTCTTTTGATCACATCCTCTGTTACTTATTGACCAAATATTTCATTAAGAAAAGACACTGCCGGATGGACAGTGCCTTGATTTATCCTCAGTTATCTTGCCGTGACCCCACTGTCGACCGGAAGACAGACGCCTTGAGATATGGCTCGCTTCATCCGTCGCGAGGAACAGGACAGCATGCGCGATCTCTTCCGCATTCTCGACATGACCAGGCGGAAACACCTGTTGCATCCCGCGAAACACACTGTTGACGTTATTGAACGTCAACATAGTTTCTTGTTATTTCTCACTAAACAAATAGAGAGTGCACGGTGCTAGCCGTGTCACTCTCCTATACTTTATGAAATTTGTTCAGCCGATTGATTCGCTCCGTTATTGACTTTCTTTTGACCGACGAATACAAATGCTGCCAAGACGAGTACAAGTAGCCCGCTGAAGACTGGAATAAGTTTCTTTTTCCAGTAACCAATCAATAAGCCGATGGCTGCTACCACTTCAATTGTTCCAACAAAATACATGAACCCTGTTCCATAGCCGTACACGTTTTCAAACGAGTCGACCATTGTCGGATCTGCACTCAGTTTCATAAATCCAAATAATAAAAAGCCAACTACTAACACCCCTTGAATAATTCGTACACTCCACTTCATTTTTACAACCACCTGTTTTTTCTGTCTCTTACTCTCTTATCATAAAGTCCTGTTTGTGAACTGAGAAGTAGGCACATTAATGTGGTTAAGTATCTAAAAGGATACTACGCATAATCAGCAGGCACTGACGAGCCAAGGCTGTCTCAGTTTTTAACCCGATAATAAAAAGAAAAATAGACAAAATTTTCAAATAATTTTATAGTTGAGTTACCTTATTTTGTAAAAGGAGCGTTCGAATGGATATTTCCGTTAATCACCTCTCCCATGCGTTTCAATTAGCCGGGAGTCCATTACTCGTCTTAAACGACCTCACGTGCCAGTTCTCAGCCACCGAAGTGACGGCAATCGTCGGTGCCTCGGGTTCCGGCAAGTCGACCTTTCTCAGTATGATCGGTTCACTCGACCGTCCGACGTCCGGACAAATCGAATACGACGGCCAAGACATCAGCCGTTGGAAAAATCGCCGCCTCTCCGCCTTCCGGGCACAGGAAATCGGCTTCGTCTTTCAACAATTTCACCTTCTGCCTGCGTTGACGGTCAAAGAAAACGTGCTCGTCCCGCTCTTAAAACAAAAAACGGACTTCAATAAAGAAGAGCGGATTGCCCAGATCCTCGAGAAAGTCGGCTTACTTGAAAAACAACACGCGTTACCGGCCCAACTGTCCGGGGGTCAACAGCAACGGGTCGCAATCGCACGGGCGCTGATCAGTCGCCCGCGCTGGATCCTTGCCGATGAACCGACCGGAAATCTTGATTCCGTCACCGGCGAGACAATTTTTCAATTGTTGCTTGACCTGCACAGGGAAGAGCAGTGCGGCATTTTGTTCGTCACCCATGACCTGGCACTTGCTGAACGGGCGGACCGGATTCTGTTCATGCAGGACGGACAAATCATTGAAGATCGTCGTAAGAAGACCATCCAAAGCGGGTAAACGAGACATCACAGCTCTTCTTATCGGCCTTTACCAAATGCTCCACGGCTCACCTCGCTACTCATTACAACATCAAGGAGGATCCAGATGCTACGTTTCGTTTTGAACCACTGGCGCCGGCAACGCTTTAAATTCATCTTGACGCTTGTCGGTGCCCTGATTATCAGTGCCGGACTCAGTTTGATGTTCAACCTGACCGATTCAAGTCAAGGAACGGTCGAACAGACATTACAGAAAAAATGGTCGTCCGCTTACGACATCGTCGTCCGACCGAAAGGCAGCCAGATGGCGACCGAAGCGAGTGACCTGCTTGAGCCGAACTATTTGAACGGCATCAACGGCGGGATTTCCTTTCAACAGTATGAGGACATCAAACAGATGAAGGAAGTTGATATTGCCGCACCGATTGCTGTGATGGGGTACGCGAATTCGAGTGTTTCTTACAAAAAAGCGTTAAAGTTTCCGACAAAGCCAGGCATATATCGTTTGACGACGACGAATTACATTCAAAATGGTTTTACGAAAGAACAGCAATCGCAAGAAATCATCCATATTGCACAAGGCACAAAAGTCCCTGTTCCTCAAAATGCCTCCTTTACGACGAATCCAGTTGAATATTTTCAAGATGCCAACGCAAGAAATCCTGCCCTTGTCGTCGCCATCGATCCGGTCGAAGAAGCGCGACTGGTCGGACTGGATGAAAGTGTCAGTTCGAAAAATAAATCGCGTTATTTCTCTAACCTTGATCACCATAAACCTGGAAACAACCCGGGTGAACATATCATTCCCGTCCTCATTAATCCGAATTCCTTTAATCAGGGCAATTATGAATACACGATTGAACGATTGGATGCTCCTTTTGTAACGGAACAAGATCAACAAAAGCTGATTGATGAATTGATTAAAAAACAACCAAAACGTTCCATTACTAACTCTGCCCTTACTACGTATTCTGCTAAAGTCATTCAACATCTCACAATCCCGATGTCTAAAGTAGAAAAAACGTATTTACAACAATTGCTAGAAAAAACGAACGCTACTGCCTTAGGCACGGATGAGTTAGAGGGGGCACAATTGCTCTACACATCAGGTCCGCTCCAGTTCAAAACAATCAACAGTCCTTATCCAACCCGTTGGACTACGGCTTATGAGATAAATTCCGCTCCCATCCAAATTAAAAATTGGACATATGGGAAAAATTATTTCCCTGAGCATGGATTCCGGTCACTTGAATCGAGTGGTCGAAAAATAAACAAGCCAAAGCCAGGTGAAGTAGACACTGCGTTCCCATACTTATCATTTAATGTCGTCGGTTTATATGATCCGAACAAAATCAACGTCTCAAAAGATCCACTCAACGAATTACCGATGGAAACATATCGTCCGTCGTCAGCTGATCTCGTCCTTGACGCCGAAGGAAAACCGATCAATCCGGCTAAACCGATTGATACGTCAGGAAACCCGGTCGGTCTATTGACCAGTTCACCAAATATCCTGACGACGCTTGACAGCGCCTTAGCAGTTAACGGGAAACAAGCGATTTCATCCATTCGTTTAAAAGTCAAAGGAGCAGCGACCGTCAGCGAACAGTCGGAACAACTGCTGCAAGACGTGAAGAAACAAATTGAACAAGAGACCGGTCTCGTCGCGACGATCACGAAAGGCTCCTCCCCGCAACCGGTCGTGACGAAAGTCGTTGATGACGGGAAGACACTCGGCTGGATTGAACAGCCGTGGATCCACATCGGTGCCGCGATGACGATTTTCCGTGAGACGAGCGTCGGCTTCTCCGGTGTCATCTTCGCGATGCTTGCCGTCGCCATCGTGTATGTCCTCGCGACGAGCTACGTCTCGATGCTTGCCCGCCGGAAAGAGTTCGCTGTCTTGCTCGCACTCGGCTGGCGGACGAAAGATCTTTACCGGATCGTCATGATTGAAGCCGTACTGCTCGCAGGCTTCGTCTCGCTCGTCGCCCTGCTCGTCGAAAGTATTTTCTCGTATGTCCGCAATGAAACGATGAACGTACTGAGTCTCGTCTTGATCGCCGGATTCAGCTTACTCATCTACCTGACCGGTGCTGCCTGGTCCGCCTGGACGATTCGTCAGATTTCGCCGTACGAAGCGATCAAGACCGGTGAATACGCCGCATCCTCACACATCAAACTGGGTCTGCGTTCGACCTTTACACTGGCGTTAAAGGAAATCTTCGGTAAATGGAAACGTAATGCGTTGTCGATTCTGTCGATTGCGTTACCGACAGCGCTGTTGACGTTCTTCCTGTTCGTGACGTTCCACTTGCAAGGTGTCCTCTATACGTCCTGGCTCGGCCAGTTCGTCGCGCTTCAAGTCGGCCCGATGCATTACATGACGATGGGCGTCGCGATCACGATCGCCATCTTGACGACCGGTGAAATCATGTGGCAAAACGTCACCGACCGCCGCGCCTCCCTCGCCATCCTCAAAGCTGTCGGTTGGACGAATCGTTCGATCCGCCAATTGATTCTGCTCGAAGGGATGCTGATCGGATTCGTCGCAGGGCTGGTCGGTCTCAGCATTTCCTATCTGACGATTTACGTCCTGTATGATTTAGTCCCGTGGGACGAACCGCTCTTGATCGGTGTCTCGCTTGCTTTGCCAATCCTGTTCGGGACAATCGCTTCACTGCTGCCGGCGCAAATCGCGGCACGGGTCAATCCGTATCAAGAGTTGAAAGATGCAGGCTAACCGCATCCATACACAAAACAGGCATGATGGCTCGCGGCCATCATGCCTGTTTCGTGATTCATTGCTTTGGAATCGGCAACGTCTCTGTCAGTCCGAGTTCAATCACTTTATTTTTCTTTAAGCGGTACAACATGTATTGATCCTGCTTGTATGCCTTCAGCTTGACGGCGATTTGGTGGCGCCGCTCCTTACTTTCGTCCGTATCGGCATATGCCGGACGGACCTCGACGATTTGTGCTTTTCCATATTGTTTTTGGACATATTGCGTCACTTTTGCTTGAACCATTTTTTCATAGGCGACGTCCGGTCCCCGGTTGAGGACGACATAGCCGACGCAACCAATCAGTGTCAGTAAAAAGAATGCTAAGATGGACTTTTTCACAATGTTCCTCCTCGGCCAAGCGATTCGTCTTTCCTGTGAAACGTACTTCTTATCGCAAATAGTTGACCGTTCACTTCTTTCTATTTATACACAATCGCTTCGTTTCCTTCTTCCGCATCGATTTAAGTGATTAAATGATGGATGCGATCATTTACGGAGTTTCAAGACGGGTGAATTTTCTTTTAACCGGAAGTCATAATCCGCGGCATTGACATATAACGGAGCTGTATACAGTGACGTCGCATCAATGACTTGTTTATTAAATGCAGCAAACGACAAGGTGTCCTCTTCCCATATCCAGTCACTCGTCTTGCCGGACTCTTTTTCATAGACGTTGCGTGCGAACTGATTCGTCGAACCGCTCGACACGTAATTGGCGATCATGATGCGTGACGGACCCGCCGTCACAGTATTTTCCTCGAAGCGTGTCGTTTCCACATAGTGCTGGACCAACAGTTGTCCGCCGTCTTCGCCCTTCGTATCGTTCCGGTAAAGGACATTTTGTTGAATCACCGTCTGTCGTGTCCCGCCCCGCTTGCTGTCGTAGCCGCCAATCGCGATGCCCGTGTAGTTGTTTTCATACACTGTATTCCCGACGACGTTAATCTGTTCAGCATATTTTCCGTGATGCTCGGATGTCACTTCGATTCCGATATCACTTCGATAGACGGTATTGTTGATGATGTCGATATTTTTCCCGCCGTCGACGTATATCCCGCCGGCAGCATACGCGTTCCCGTAAGCCGGGTTCCCGTAGGACGAGATGTCGTGGACGATATTGCCGGTGACGATTCCGTCCCGAACGTAATCTGTTCCGCTCGTCGCGACGCCCTCGTGCCCGATCAAATCGATTCCGATGTTATCATTTCGGCTGACCCGGTTCTCTTTGACAGTGAAACGTCGGATGTCCCCGTTTAAAACAATTGATTCACTCGAACCGAGCCGGCAATCTTCGACACGATTTTTTGTAAGCGTGATGTCATGCATCGGTTCTGTCCCGTAGACGGCAATCCCGTGCCCGTTTCCGTCTTTCGATGACGTTTCGATCCGGCGGACGGTGTTTTGCTCGAGCGTCACGTCGTGGCTCGGTCCCGTCAGGTAAATGCCGATAATCGTTTCATCGGCACGCTTCGTTTTGATGTCCTCGATGATGAAGCCGCGAATCGTCACGTAGGCCTTCCCGTCCATCGTGATGAGCGCCGTTGTTCCATCTTGCGACTTGAGTTTTTTCCCGCTTAAGATGACTTCATCATTCCGGTACGGTCGAAAGACGACCGGTTTCGCCTTCGTCCCGCTGTTTTTGACGACGAGCGGTTCCGTGTAGACGCCGGCATGGACATATACGGTCGTCCCTGGTTTCGCTAACGCAGCTGCCTGTTTTAGCGTCCGGACCGGGTTTTTCCGGGATCCGTCTTGTACATCGTCACCGTCCAGTGCGACATGAATTTCATTCGCCCTGAGACTCGGATTGATCCAGACGGTATAAAGAAAAGCCCCTCCTAGCAAGAGAAACAAGAGGAGGATGTAACGATTTTTCACAAGCTTCACGTCCTTTAAAAAACGATCTGACGTGCAATCGTTTCGTCTCTTCTTTTCATTATACTTGATTTTCAGAACGGTCTCCTAAAAAAAATCAGAAGCCGCTTCCTCGCTCCTGACGAATCGTTTAGATAACGGTCGTGAATTTTTTCGAAGTTTGATTCAAGGTCTCGGCCGCATGACTGACTGTATCAAACCGGCTTAACGTCTCTTCCATGACGCGGACGCTTGACGAGGCATCTTCGTTCGCCCGGGTAATCCCGGTTTCAATCCGGCTTAATTCCTTGTTCATGTCATCGGTCGTCGTCCGGACGTTGACGACGGCGAGTTCGACGAGTTTCGAAAGATTTCTGACTTCCATCGCAACGACGTTAAATCCACTCCCGTGTTCACCCGCGCGTGCTGCTTCAATCGAGGCGTTCAAAGACAACAAGTTCGTTTGGGCGGCAATCTCTTTAATCGTCCCCGCGATTTTTGTGATTTCCGACGATTGTGCCTGTAAGTTCGCTAACGTCTGCAAATTGTTTTTGGCATCCGTCGCCATTTTTTCAATCGTTCGCTTCAATTCTTCACTTTCCTGCTTTCCTTGAAGCGAACGCTCATCGAGATGTGTCGCAATTTCTTCGAAGGATGTCGCATATTCTGCAATCGTTTCCTGTCGCGCCGTAATGTCTGACGCAATCTTGACGACGCCGACGACCTGATCATTTTCGTAAATCGGCATATACGTCGCTTCGAGCCAAATCGCATTGCCCCGCGAATCAATCCGCTTGATTTTGTCGGCGGCACTGAAACCGCTCAGTAACTTATTCCAAAGTTCCTGGTAAGCAGGGCTGTTGACGAATTCCGGTGGACAAAACAGATGATGGTGCATCCCAATCATTTCGTCGCGTCGGTATTTCATCGTCTTCGCGAACAGATCATTGACGTCGACGACACGGCGTTGTACGTCAAACCGGATCATGGCGACATTTGTTTTTAAGGCTTCCAGGACATGGGTGGATGAGAGTGTTTTTTCGTTTGAAAGAAATGTAGTCAAGTGGGTGGTCTCCTTAGCTTAAATCTTCTCCCGTGTACAACCGTCAGTTTTATACATGGAGAAGTTTTTTAATAATGTACATAATGGAATGATTGACAATTAATTCTAAATATTAATAGTAAGAATTAAAGATAAATGGTAAAAAAAAGATTTGGGTCATTTTTACATAAAATTCTTTATCCTCATATACTATACGTATTAAGTAATTATATCCTGATTTATCAGGTTTTAAACTTTTTTCCGAATTAAATCATGATTTAAATTTAAAAGACGTTTTGTAAGCAGAGTTACAGCCTTTCTGCTACAGATGGTGTAAGGTAATAAGTAGATTTAACATTAAGGAGGAATAGAATACAATGAGTGCATTTCAACTAGGTACACATATTCCATCATTTACGCTCCCTTCTACAACAGGTGAAGATTATCACTATCCTTCATCGAAAAAACAAGACAACAATTGGCAGCTAATCATCTTCTTTAGAGGGGCATGGTGTCCTGTTTGTGTCGCAGATTTAAAGGAACTTGAAGAAAATAAAGGCTTTTTTGATAAACATGGCGTCGATCTCATTACGATTGCGACGGATCAATTAAAAAATTTGTCGGAAATGACTTCAAAAGAGCAACTGTCCTTCCCTGTGCTCTCCGATGAAGAGCTGAAGGTCCTTAAAGACTTTGACGTCTATTACCACGGTGAAGATTCACCTTATGAGGATCATGGATTACATGGTGAGCCGGCTTATTTCCTTGTTGATGAAACAGGATCTCTTCTTTATCAGCAACGGCAAACTAGCCCGTTTGGTCGTCCTACTGCTACTGAACTTCGTAAAATCATTACGTACATTAAGAAGAACTTAAAATGATAAAAAAATAAATGGGTGAACGCTTATTTCATTCACTCCAATGAAAAATGTATCCAACAAAAACCAGGCTGCCCTTACACGGATAAAATACTGTGTAAGGGCAGCCTGATTAACTTGTTGATTTCTAAAACTCCGACTAGCTGGACTCCGAAATTAAACTCACGTTCATCCTCCCCCTAAGGAGTGGACTTTCTCGTTCACAAATCCTGTAATGTGTGAAACTAACCGACATTAAAGTCTGAATATTCAGTCAATTATTCACGTTATTATCTTGAAAGACTCCAGTTATATTCATCGAACTTCCACATCACTCATGATGAATTCAAACGTTCCCATACAATTGCGGGGAGCTTGTCCCTGCGGAATAATGAAATGATCTCCCGCTTGAACCGGTACATTTTCAATCTCTCCGTGCCCGTTTAAAATTGTGATCGTACGGAAACGTTCAAGTGGCTTAAGGACAAACCCGTCTTTTACTTTGACGTGATATACGTTGAATTCCGGAACTTTAATAAGCGTCGTGATCTCTGCGTTTGTCACTTGCTTCGTCTCTGTTCGTCCGTAAAACGTAACATCGGGTGTTGTAATGACATTAAACGCTTGTTCAAGGTGCAAAACTCTTTTTTCTCCAACATCATCAATACGGTCGAAATCATACAGCCGGTAGGTCGTATCAGAAGATTGTTGTGTCTCGAGAACCACAATGCCTTTTCCAATCGCATGGATCGTTCCGCTCGGTACAAAAATAAAATCGCCCGCTTTGACACGTTGTGTCCGCAACAAGGTACTCCATTCAGCTTGTTCGATTGACTCTCGCAACGCTTCTTTCGTTCGGGCAGTATGACCTAAAATGATTTCCGCATCTTTTTCTGCTTCGATGACATACCAGCATTCCGTTTTTCCGTATGCTTCACCCTCCAGCTCAAAAGCTTGTTCATCACTCGGATGGACCTGAACCGACAGATCTTTTTCTGCATCGAGAATCTTCACTAATAGTGGGAATTCCGCTAATGTGTAGTCGCCGAACAATTCCCGTTCCTCAGACCATAACCGTTCTATTGAGTAGCCGGCATAGTGTCCTGTTTCAATGATGCTCATTCCATTGGGATGACCCGAAATCCCCCAACATTCGCCGATTGGACCGTCAGGAATTTCATAGTTAAAACGTGAGGCGAGCTTTCGTCCCCCCCATATCCGTTCTTGAAATACAGGTGTACATTTTAAAATCATTTTCGGCTTCATCCTTTCATCTCATCGTCATCCATAGTGCATATAGATTGGCCGCCGTGTACTTCAGAGTGTCATATGCTTTTTTAGGCTGCATCATCTCCTCTAGCGCGACCGGTTGTTGTGTAATCGAAAACGCAGCTGTGATCCCTGCTGTCCTTATGTGTTCAATCTGTGCGTCGACACTTCCGCCTAATAAAATAACGGGGATGCCGAACCGGTGTCCGAATTGCCCGATTGCTTGCGGCAATTTCCCTTGAAACGTCTGTCCGTCAATTTTTCCTTCACCTGAAAAAATAAACGCATAGTCCGCTACTTGCGCCATGACCCCTGTTTCCTCCAAAATCAGTTCAGCACCGCGTTTTAATTCAGCCTGTAAGAGCGACGAACAAGCACCTCCTAATCCACCGGCGGCACCTGCTCCTTGAATAGATTGAACATCTATTCCAGTATGTTCCGTAATTACTTTTGCTACATGGATGAGACGGTCATTCAGCTCGACAACATCACGCTCGGATGCCCCTTTTTGGGGACCGTATACATATGCAGCTCCAGTTGGACCGTAGAAAACATTATCGACATCACAAATGATTGTGAATTGACAATCTTCGAGAGCAGGGTGAACCCGTGTCTCATCGATGGACGCCAAAGAAGTAAGTTCTTGCATCTCTGTAATTTCCGTCCCGTCCTGTGCCAGAAATCGGTACCCCAATGCCTGAAGCATGCCGACCCCTGCATCAGTCGTCGCCGAACCGCCGAGTCCTAAGTAAATCCGCCGTGCTCCTGACGACAGGGCATCTGTAATTAATTGTCCGACCCCGAACGATGTCGCAGTTAGCGGATTCCGTTCTTCCTTTTTCAGTTGTGGTAATCCACAAGCAGATGCGACTTCGATCACGGCACGTTTTGTCTTTTTGTTATGACCATATACGGCTTCAGTCGGACGGCCGTTTGCATCATGCACAGTAACTTTCCGTCTCGTTAAATTAAAGGGGCCAGTCAAGGCAGCGACCGTTCCTTCGCCGCCATCTGCCACCTCGATCGATTGTATGGATTGATTCGGATTGATTTGACGAATTCCTTCCATGACCGCCCCGTTTGCCTGAGCTGAACTTAAACTTCCTTTAAAAGAGTCCATTGCGACTAAAATGGTTTGTCGTTCTTGCATTCGTCAGCCCTCCTGTCGTTTTACAGACCTTCAAATCCGACCATGGTCTGACGGTTAATTATCTTTTAATAAGAATTGTTTTTACCTGGTTCGGTGCGACCTCATAAGATTTGTCTTGTACCGCTGACGTGATTTCAACTGGATGTGCTTCGTTTAAATTGACTTCATGGAACGTTCCCGTTTGGTTTGATTTAAATCGAACAGATCGGCTGGTCGTCGTCGGATTGAAGACACGAAGAATGAGTCCTTCCCCTTGCTCTGCTTTTTTCAACGTACTCATGATAATCCCCGTCGATTCGAGTTCGAATAACGAATACGATACCGGCAAATGGAGTCCGGTCGGATTTAAACGCATCGCATCGTGCGGGATTTTATTGTAAGCAACAGTCGGTGATAAGTGACGCTTAGCGCAAACGGCCAGTTCTTCTTCTTTGCGGAGTGAAACGAGACCGAAATCAAAGCTGTATGTTCCGATCATCTGCGAATCCGGTGTCGCTAATTTGATTCCTGACGGACGACCCGGGCGGCGTACGAGCTCTTCTTTTCCGAGTACACCTACGCTACGGAACAGCGTAACTGCAAGCGTTGGTCGAGCTCCTGCAATGACCTCATATTCCCGTGAGCTGTTCGTGATTAAACCGAGTCCGTTCTCTGTCTCATCATCCTTTAGCCCAACATACGATAACATCGGGAAGATACCGTCTGGTCGTTCATTCCATTGTTCCTCTTCCCACACACGGAGCGCATCATCGACGAAGGGGCGGTGTATTACACCAAACTGATTATCTGAAAATGTTTGCCGGGTGTTTACTTCTGCCGGAATCAACAAACGTAAACGGTGGTCCTTCGCGTTGTTCGTAATCGTCACATTAAAGGCAATAACAGGATCGTCATGCTTTAAGACGATTTCAAGCGCGACCGTCATCTCTTTCGTCCGTTTGCCTTGCTTCCGCTCTTCTAAATCTGCCGGTACAGCGAAGCGGTGATCAATTCGGATCATTACCCGATAATTTGTTTGTGTGACTTCGATTGTCGGGCGATCCGTTTCTGTCGTAATACTCACATCATGAAGCAGGGGCGAATAATCATATTCATCTCCATCGTCCCCACTGTCCTCAAGCAGGAAGAGATCGCGGTACGTCCGATTCGACTGTTTATCTGTCACATCAAGTGTACCGTTCGACTGAATTACTACGTGATACAGCGCTGTGTCACATTCCGTTATACCTGTTTCCGCCTGCGGCAACGCGTCCGGAGTCGCACTCTCTTCAACAACGAAAAGTGTTTCATAACTCAAGGCCGGAAGTGTGATATCAAGTTCAATTGTGTAACGATAAAACGGATCATAGTTTCCATAGTGGACGATTTGGCGGTCAATCAGCCCCGGATCGATGACTGCTTTTTTCATCAACTGATAAGGAACAGGCTGCCCTGCTTCCGTTTCCAGACGGATATTTTCAAATTTACTGATGATTTCCGTCGTCGTTGTGGTCGTTTCCTGACTCGCATTCAAATTAAAGAAGGTTAACCGGTCTTCCGTTCGCTCCGTCGCAATCGAATCGACAATCTTTCTTTTATAGAATGAAATCAATTGATCGGTTTTTTCGTTTGCAATGAAAAAACGGTTGTAAATTTCTTGATGGACTTTATCGGAGCAGCAACATCCGATGCTATCATGGGCATGATTTTTCATGATTTCTTTCCAAATCAATTCGACTAGCCCGTGATGGTATTCAATCCCAAGTGAATAGGCAAGGCTCATTAACGGTTCTAATGTATTCGTCAGCTTGTTTTCGATTTGAGTATTCATCGCTTTGATGTCCATCCGTGTCGAATAGATGCTACGGTGAACACGCATATATTTCCCATCTAAAAACTCTCCTGAAATGGTCGGCAGATTAAGTTGTTGCTCCAGTTGATCAAATAAATCTTCGTATCGACTCAAGAAAAACTCGCGTTCCGGATACAGACGATGTAGTTGTTCGATGACTTCCGTAATGTTTTGCTGGAGCGGCATTTGATCATGACCATTCGGTAACAGCAGATGATCTCCGGTCGCACCCTTATCGAGGACAGGCAAATATTTATCCATTCGCTTTCTTAGTGCCGTTTCTTCAGTCGGTAAATATTTACCGATTGCATAGCCGAGCGGCATCAGCTGGACGAGTACATTGGAACCGTCCGCTGAATTCCAGTTGAATTCAGTTTTGTTCGTTCCATGCCGTTCCGACGTTCCTCGCCAGAAAATCGAGCGTTCGATATCGAATCCGTTCAAAATCATCGGCATTTGTGCCGACTGCCCGAACGAATCCGGTAAATAACCAATCTTCATATGGGGACCAAATTCACCTGAATCTTTAATGCCGTACAATAAGTTTCTGACAATCGACTCCCCGCCTACAATCATTTCGTCTGTTTGGGTATACCAAGGTCCAATAATCAATTTTCCTGATTGAACTAGCTGTTTTATCCGTGACCGGTTCTCCGGCTTTACCGCAAGATAATCTTCGAGGATTGATGTTTGTCCATCTAAAACGTAATATGGATAATTTTCATCCGTTTCAAGCCTTTCCATGATTTCTTCTAAATTATTGACTAATAAGATGCGTGATTCTTCGGTCGAGAAGTACCATTCCCGATCCCAGTGCATATGTGGTACGACATGAACATTTTTCATTGTTTCCAGCTCCCTTTAAGCAACATTTTTCAGTGCATCCTGATGCTTTTTATTTTTATGTTTTCGAGTGAGAAGGAGAAGGACCATCGAAATGAACGCTCCAACCAATGCCGCACCAAGCCATACTGATGCCGCAAGTACGAGGGGTTGTCCCTGAAGTAATGCCAACGAAAAGATACCTGCTCCCGGTACGTTCAGACCGATTCCGAAATAGGCCACAATCGCTCCCGTCACGGCGGATCCTGCGACTAATGAGGGAATGACACGGAGGGGATCATTAATCATGAAAGGAATCGCCCCTTCCGTAATCCCTGCTAAACCGAGTAACCAGGTTTGTTTTCCAATTTCCCGTTCTTCTTTAGTGAACGCCTCTTTGCCTAGGCGGGTTGCACCGGTTACGGCAAACGCTGATACCATCTTGACTGAAGCAAATGTGGCATACGGGATTAAATTTCCGCTCGCCATCGCTCCGATACAAAATGTATACGCCGCTTTATTGATTGGTCCACCGAGATCAAACGAAACCATCGCACCAATGATTGCCCCGAGTAATAAAGCATTAGCCCCCTCTAATCCATCCAGCCAAGAAATCAGTCCTGTATTTAAATACGCTAACGGACGACCGACGACAAATAACATGATTGACCCGACGACAAGTGTTCCGACGACCGGATAAAACCAAAAACTGATAAACCCGGCAAATGTACCCTTCGGTTTAACTTTTTGCTTTAAGAATTTGAGGAAATATCCGGCAAGTAAGCCTCCGAGCATTCCACCTAAGAAGCCACTACCGATTAAGTTGGCTGCGACTCCGGCAGCAAATCCAGGTCCTAGAGCAGGCTTATCAGCAATCGAATACGCCATGTATGCAGCTAAAATCGGAATCATTAACTGACCGAGCAGGGCTCCCCCTAATTGACGCAGTAACCATAACCACGAACCTTCTTCCGCATAGAGCGCCTGTAAATCAAACAGTTGGGAGATGAAGACGGCGACGGCAAGCGTCATCCCTCCGGCAACGATAACCGGAATGATATGCGAGATACCTGTCAGCAATGACGCTTTCACTTCGCTTTTCCAATTCGTCGGCTCCTCATCCGCTTCATCCGCCATCCGGTCAGCATCAGACTTCACATTTTCACTTTTCGTCAAAGCTTTTTCCAGGAGATCCTTTGCACTACGAAGCGGGGCAGCGACTGATGTTTTTATAGACGGAATGCCTTTAAAACGTGCTTCGTCCTTTACCGCGACGTCAACTGCAAAGATGACGGCATCTGCCTGCTGTAAATCTTTGGCTGCATGTCGGTCTTCGATTCCGTTTGCGCCTTGTTTTTCAACCTTCACTTCGATGCCAAGTTCGCGACCGGCCTTAATCAATGCTTCGGCTGCCATGTACGTATGCGCAATCCCTGCCGGACATGCTGTAACTGCCAGTACTAACTTTCCAGACGAAGGAACTTCTGCTGTTGAGTCCGTCTTTTCATCGACAGAGGCGTCTAAGGCTGCCAGTAAGTCTTCTGCTGAACGCGATTGAAGGAGGCGGTTTTTGTAGTCTTCGTTTGAAAGACGGGTTACAAATTCAGCCAATAGTGTCAAATGGGTTGATCCCGCTTCCGCTGAAGGAATCGCCAGCAGGATGACCAGCTCCACCTTGTTTGCCGGATCAATGCTTTCCCAGTCCGTTATCGGTTTTGTCAACGTCGCAATCGCAAATGATGCTTCTCTGACACTATCTGACTTACCATGGGGAATCGCAAGCCCCCCTTCAAATCCTGTCGGTGACAGTCCCTCCCGAGCGATGACTGCTTCATAAAATGCTTCTTCCGATGAAATTTTACCGGCTTCGGCGAGTTCGTGAATTAAAAAGCGAATCGCTTGATCTTTTGAATCAAATGTCTGTTGAACATGTAAAAGTGAGGTTGATGTATTCGCTTGCAACAACATGTTTGTAACCCCTTTCATTTTTACTTTTAATGAATTACCTGTAGTGTATCAACAAAAAAAGAAGAAGCTTGATTCTTCTTCTTCTTTCACATCCTTTTCTTTTGTAAGGGTTTTCATGTGTATAAATACACATCACTTGTGATTTTTCCAATACTGTTCTAACAGATGACGCAACAAGTAAAAAATCGGAGTCGGGTTTGTAATGTTGTGATGTAATAAGCGTTCAGGGGGCGAATAAAAATAGAGGCGGTAATCGGCATAGTTCACGAGGCTGTTATGCGTAAAGTGGGTGATACTGACAATCGGAATGTTTTTCTCTTTTGCCCGCCCTGCCAGTTCAATGACGGCTTCACTCTCGCCAGAAACGGATATCAAAAGAAGTAAGTCCTTCGGTGTCATCGCTTCTAGTTCCGTGATTGTCGTATGACGGTGAAGATAAAACTCACATTTTTTATTAACGACTCGATACCCTTGCACCAAGTATTCGCAATAGGTGACAGAGTCTCCAATACCGTATACGAGTACGCGACGGGCTTGTTCGAGTAAATGATGAACTTGCTCGACATGTACTTCATCGATGAGTTCTTTCGTCTTTTTTAATACGTCACCCGGCACATCTTCTTCATTTGCTTCAAGTTCATGCTTGATTGCATTTTTCATGTGCGAAAAACCGTCATAGCCTAATTTTTTAGCTAACCGGACGATTGTATTCGGGACTGTAAAAGATTCTTCCGCAATCGCCTGAATCGACATGCGTGTTACGTTCGTAAAATGATCGTTGATATATGAAATAATCTGATCGTCTGTATCGTTCAGGTGATATTCATACTTTTGAATCCGTTCCTTAAAAGTCAACATATACCCCACTCCTGCCGCAACGTTTAACCGTTTAATTGTCTACCAATTAAACAGTATACAAAAGCTCGAGTCAAAACAACAGTCACTTCAAGGACAGACCCTTTAACCGGTTTCAGCGAATTCCTTTTAATGAACGTTCACGCACGCTGGAATGCCTTCTCTTCATGACTTCCGTATATTTCCTTGGTCTGCGTAATCGTTAAATAGGCAGTGGAGTCCGTTGCCAACACAAAACGCTTTAATTTCGTGACGTCCGGTGACATCAAATGCACCGTGATTACATGTTGCTTCGCCTTCGAAGAATTCGTATTAACGACATGAACCGTTGCCGGTGCCTTTAATTCCTGTAGAATAAAGGACTGGATATGTTCAAATTGATGACTGATGATGACAACTTCACTATGCTGCTTTAATTTCTGTAGCAAAGTATCGATTAGGACCCCATTGAGAAATACACCAAATACAGCATACATTCCCTTCTCAATTCCAAATAGCATACTGGACACAAGCGCAATGCTTAAATCAAATAAAAGTACAGCTACTCCAATTCGTACACCACTCCATTTATTCAATATCATCGCTAAAATATCTGTTCCGCCGGTCGAAGCATTATGACTAAAAATCAATGCCATCCCGTATGCATTAATCGAAAAACCAAATACTAGCTGGATGAATAAATCATTTCCTACCGGTTGACGGATTGGTGCATACAAATCGAGCATATACACAAACAAAGATAATACCAGACTTGCATAGACTGTTTTAAAACCGAAAGTAAACCCTAAGAAAGCAAAACCGATACAAAAAATAAAAACGTTCAATCCTATCATGAGCACACCTAACGACAAGTTCGGCAGAAATTCGTGGATGATAACGGAAAGCCCTGAAACCCCGCCGGCCGCGACCGAATTTGGTACTAGGATAAAGTGAATATTAAAGGCCACCATCAAAAGCCCGGCATGTAATTGCAGTACATGTTTTTTTTGCATTTTTTTGCTCTCCTTTGTAGTAGAACTAAATTGTAGTACAATTTAGTTCTACTACATAAAACCTGTTTTGTCTATTGCTTTTTTCAGTTATAAAAACCATTCGATTTTTCAGAAAGAATCGACCGGGAAAAATGCTAAAATAAAATAAGAGACAATTCAATGGACGGAGGAACGTTTTCATGAAAACTGTAAAACCCATCGAAACGATTATTATTGAAAAAATTAAACGAGCTATCCTCAATCGGGAATTTGCTCCCGGTATGCAACTTACTGAATCCGTCATCGCCGAGAAACTTGAGACAAGCAGGACGCCCGTCCGGAACGCTTTTAAGAAACTCGAACTTGATGGATACATCGTCTTGAAACCGAATCGCGGAGCTTATGTGATTCAACCGACCGTAAATGACATCATTCAGGCGTTTGAACTCCGGATTGAATTAGAAGGTGTCGCCGTAAAATTTGGTCTCGCGAATGTCGAACAGAAGGATCTTGACTATTTAAAGCAACTCATCGAAAAAGAACTGGACGCCTACACTCATGAAGATTTAACCGAATATACGAGCATCAACAAAAAATTTCATATGCTACTCGCCGAAAAAAGTCAGAACCGGTATGTCATTGAATTTTTAAGTCGGATCATTGATCAAATCGACGTCTATTTAATGATGTACAATGTCATTGATTATAAAAGTAAAAGAAATAACAAGAGCCTTAAGGAGCATCTCGAGATCATCACAGCGATTGAATCCCGTCAGGTTGATCTTGTTACCGATGCCCTGCAACGCCATTTACACCAGACATTAGACTCTATTAAGTCAATAACGGAACCTTACCAGTCGCTTGAAGATATGTTCTAAAAAAAACGCAACGCATCCATTTCCCGACGACTCGGAAGTGAACGCGTTGCGTGTGACAGATTACATATTATATTGATGCTGCAGTTAAGAATAGTTCATTTATTCGTTTACGCTTTTGTCCAGTTTGGCACCATTTCAACATTTGCAGCGACCATAGTCGTGTAGACTGGGCAACGTGAATCCACAATGTGTTGCAATTCTTGTACACGTTCTTCGGATTCACTTGTTAAGACTTTTGCATTGACTGTGATGCGTTCGAAATAGGGACGAACTGATGCATCCCCCATCATACCGCGTGGATCCAGCGTGCCTTCCACTTCAAATTCAATTCCTTGCAGATCGAAGTTGATTTCTTTTGCGACGAAGTTAGCAATCGCATTTTCGCAACCTGTCAAAGCAACAAGCAGTGTTGCAAGTGGATTTGCACCTTCATCTGTTCCGCCCATTTTCGCCGGCTCATCGATGATGACTTTATGACCGTGTGAAACGCCTTCTGTATACATACCTTTTGATACTGCTGTAATTTTTTCAACCATTTGTAATCTCTCCTCATACACTTTTTTGTTGGTTTCTTTACCACACGCATACCGTACCACGCAGTCTTTTCTCTCTCCAAGACGAATGCTTACGCGTGTAAGCCAGCTTACACTTTCGGCGATTACCTGTTCATGTTTGCTGCTGATTCGAAACTATCTGTTTAGAAAATCTATGAAAACCAGTTATAGTGAAAAGACAATCCTCATCTTGATGAAGAGATGACCAAAAGGAGTAATAACATGGATAAACTTAAGCTTTTGTCGCAAATCAGCTTGTTTGAAGAACTTCCGACGAACGAATTGCAACTTATTAATGACGCAAGTGAAATGGTCCAGTTGAAACGGGGCGACGTTATCCTCTCGCCGCATCAACGGCAAGACGCACTATTTTTTCTAAAAGAAGGACAAGTTCGTTTGTATCGGATGAATAAACAAGGCAAGCAATTCACAGTTGATGTTTTAGTTGGTGGCAACACGTTCGGAGAAACGGCAACACTATCGTTGACGGACGACGACATATATGCAGAAGCCATGACAGATACGTGCCTTTGTATCATGCCAACTGATCAGTTCGAAACATTCATCGAAAGTAATCCAAAAATTGCGATGAAATTGATTCAAGTCTTGTCAAATCGACTAAAGGATGTCTACTCCTTCAGTGAGCACCTCGCGCTAAATGATGTGAAATACCGAATCGTTTATTTGTTGCTGAAGCTGAGTGAAAAATCGGGCACGCGACACAAACAGTGGCAATCAATCGATTTGAAACTTACCCACACTGACATCGCACAAATGATCGGTTCCACAAGAGAGACAACGAGCCTCATTCTGAATCAGTTAAAAAAAGAGGAAGTGCTCAAAAAAGAGCTCTACTTCGCGATTGATGCCAATCGTGCAAGTGAGCTTCTCAACCAATTTTAATTTTTTAAGTACGGCCTACTAATTACGCCAACTAAAAACGGTCATTGCCCGAATCTTTTTTCGAGAAATGACCGTTTTTTAGGTTTAAGCACAAGTTCAAACAATCTGATGGCCATCTGCCCGGAACAGTTCAACCGTTCGCTCGAGCGTGACATCTTTTACGAGAATATAGTCCGTATCATATGTGGATAAAGCAAAGATACTGATTTCATGTGCTGCAAGTGGACGAATCAGCTTGGATAAAATACCCGTCAATGCAAAATCAAGTGGACCTTCGACCTTGATTGCCCGAAATCCGGACTCGATTTTTAAGTATGTCTCGTCTGTCGGAATACTGGATGTCTCGCAGACGACCGATAGCTCATCACGTGTTTTCATGATGTTCCAAAATGATCCACTCTGAAAGATCCATTCTGGTAGTGTGGCTTCAACCGCATAGCGAACGACCGATAATTCTTCTGGTAAGACTGTTAAGTTCAATTGTTTATCCCCCTCTTATCTTAGATGTCATAAGAATACCCCCGAATCTTAGCCTTGTACAGGTCTAGATTTCGGAGGTGTTTTTTACGCTTTCGTCCAATTCGCGACAAGTGTGACGTCCGCTGCGACGAGTGTCGTCGAAATCGGACAACGGGCATCGACGATTTTTTGCAATTCCTGGACCCGTTCTTCCGTTTCCGATGTCGTGACCTTCGCATGGACCGTGACCCGCTTGAATTGTGTCCGGACAGACGGGTCACCCATCATGCCGCGCGGGTCAATCGAACCTTCGACTTCAAAGTCGATTCCTTGTAAATCAAACTCAATCTCTTTTGCGACGAAGTTCGCGACCGCATTTTCACAACCGACGAGGGCGACGAGTAGCGTCGCAAGAGGATTCGCGCCTTGATCTCCACCACCCATGCTTTCCGGTTCATCAATCCGGATCGTATGAATCCCTGCCTGACCTTCCGTGTGCATCCCTTTTGAGACTGCTGTCACTTTTTCGATCACAATCAACCGCTCCTTTTAATCGTTTAGTTTTTCAATATGAAAGTAGATTATTCAACGACGTTGCCTTCAGCCGGGATCGGGTGAGCTTGCAGCAGCTTCGCGAAATGCATCAAGTTGTAGGCCATGACTTTCGCATGCCCTTGCGTGAACGCGTTGTTTTTTCCATTTGCTTCAATGAAGGACGGACCCGGTCCCGCTTCGCCAACCCAGTACGTATCGACGTTCGGCGGAATCGTAAAGCCGATATGTGATAATCCGTAAAGGATCGACGCCGATGCATGCTTCGCCCCGTCCTCGTTCCCCGTGACGATGACTCCCCCGACTTTGTTGTAATACATGTATTGCCCTTTCTCATTTGTTAACCCGCTGCCGCCATACAACCGTTCAATGACTTGCGTCGCGATGCTGCTCTTCTCACCGAGCCAAAGTGGTGTCCCGATGACGACGATGTCAGCAGCCTTTACCTTTTCAAAAATTACCGGCCACTCGTCCCCGTCTCCCTCGTCAGTCGTCACGCCATAGGCGACGTTATAATCGACGACGCGAACGATTTCCGACTCGATGTCAAAGTCTTGATAATAAGCAATCACTTCGTTGATTAAGGCTTCCGTATTCGATAATTCATCTGACGATTTTAATGAACAATTTAAAAATAAAGCTTTTGTCATAAGTCTCAACTCCCTTATTGTCTAGCATTCACGTACTTTTTTATAATTCCTTTGTTTTTGATTTGTCAAACCTGACCGTCCTGCATTTTAAACCGTCACAACTTCTCCATTCAAAAAAATTGAACTTTTATTTTAAAACATCGAAAAAATAATTTTCAGACCGATAGTATATATATCACCAACTAGAAATCCACCAGGAGGTCCATCTATGACTGAAGCAAGAACCCATTCCATTCGTACACGTTTGTTACTGATCATCAGCTCCATCCTCATCATTTTTTTCCTCTTTAGTAGTGCCGCCCTTTATTACAACACGAACCAAACAGCGGTTTCGACGCTTAAAAAAACAGCGGAACAAGACGCTCTTCGCATCGCAAAAACATTCGACACGGCTGCCTACGCTGAATTTTTGAGCAATCCGACCGCTTCCGAGAATTATGAAACGCTTCGTGAATCGCTCGATACGTTACGTCAGCAAAACGGTTTACTGTATGCCTATACGGCAACGATCGACCAAAATAAAGTCAATTTGTTGATTGACGGTCTACCGAAAGCAGAAGCCGCAGCCATTAATGACCCGGCGACAGGTGCCGTCGCGCAGGACATGAAACACGTTTTGAACGGTGAGACCCATACGACGGACGTGATTGATGATCCGGAATACGGACAATACGTCAGCGTCTATGTACCGCTGAAAGATGCCTCGAACACAATCATCGGCATATTAGGTGTCGATATCGCTGCAAAAGACGTCGATGCGCTGTCGACAACTTTACTCAAACAAAACCTACCGCTCTTCATCGGTTTATTACTGATTTTACTTGCACTCACCTTAGCTGCCTTGTACTATATGCTCGGACGGAAGCTGAAACCGCTCGAGACGCTCCAAGCCGTCTCGGAAAACATCGCGGCCGGGCAACTTCGGCAGGCGGATACACAACTGACCCAGCTCGAAATCAAATCGCATGATGAGATTTATTCGCTCGCCCACTCGATTAAACAGATGAACGACATGTTACGGACGATGATCACCGACATCTCGCAGACGTCACTTCTCGTCCATGAGACGAGTCAATCGATCGACGACAGTACAACGGAAGTCCTCGACGGTTCAACACAAATCGCACAGACGATGACCGAAATCGCGACCGGGACCGAAAGTCAGACCCACGTCACGTTATCATTGACGGATGAAATGGATGCATTCTCGCGATTAATCGGGGCGACTTCGACGGAAGGTGAACAGGTCCAGATGACGGTAGCTGAGATGCGTGACATGACAGACGCCGGACGTTCCCAAATGGAACGGTCGGTCAGTCGGATGGAAACGATCCATCAACAAGTTTACGCTTCAACAGACCAAATCCAGCACCTGAAACGACAATCGACGGAAGTCCAAGCGCTCGTCACAATCATTCGCGACATCGCCGCGCAGACGAATCTGCTTGCACTGAACGCCGCGATTGAGGCAGCACGTGCCGGAGAACAAGGAAAAGGCTTTGCTGTCGTCGCGTCCGAAGTCAAAAAACTGTCGAACCATGTCGCAAGCAGTGTTAACGAAATCGCGGCAATCGTCCAAAGCGTCCAGGAAAATACGCAGCAGATGGAAAGCACCTTTGCCTTGACGCTGCAGGAAACGGTGTCCGGACAAACGGATATTAAAGAGACGGATGCTTCGTTCCGTCACCTCGCTGAACATGTCACAAGCGTCGCCTCGTCGATGGCACAAATGACCGATCAGATGACACAAGTCACCCGGTCGGAACAAACCATCCGCAGTGCCTTGCACGAAATCGCCACGGTCGCAGAGGGACATACCGCAAGCAATGAGGAAGTCGCAGCCGCTTCTGAACAAATGATTGCGACGATTACGGGCCTGCATACGCTTGTCGAGACCTTGAACACAACATCCCGTCACCTGGAAGATCAAACGAACAAATTTTCCTTATAATGAAAACCGCGCAGAGCCCAAATGGGATACACTTGAAAAAGTGAACCGTTTGGATTTTTCTATTGTTAGACGCCACTCGCCGGTACTGCGCAATCATGATTGGATTACCGTAAAATCAAATCGACACCTAGAAAGTGAGGCATCTTATGGTCATCAAACTATCACCGCTCAAACCCGTCTATTATGAAGGAGGTGAACGCGCCGTTCTCCTCTTACACTCGTTTACAAGTAGTCCGAACGACATGAAACCGCTCGGACGTTATTTGCAGCAAAATCAGTATTCGTGTTACACCCCGGTACTTAGTGGTCATAGTCTGCCGGCAGAAGACCTTCTGACCTATGGACCAGCCGACTGGTGGCAGGATGCACTCGACGCTTATCAACTGTTGCAGGACAAAGGATTTGAAAAAATCGCCGTCGTCGGTATTTCGCTTGGCGGTGTCCTTGCGTTAAAACTGGGACAGGAATTGCAGGTCAACGGTGTTGTAACACTGTCTGTGCCGATGTACAAGAAAGCCGGTTCCTTGCAAAAACGGCTGCTATATTATGCCCGACGCTATAAACAGATTGAAGGGAAAGAGGAGCAGCAAATCGAGTCAGAAATGGAAGCGCTCCGGCATCTCCCCGTTGATTCATTGGTCGATTTTGAACAGCTCGTCAACCAAACACGGGACAACTTGGTGCAAATCGATTCGCCGATTCGCATCCTGTACGGAGAATTAGACACGCCCCTGTACAAAGAAAGTGCCGAGGAGATTTTTAACCGCGTGGCGTCAGATCAAAAATCAATTAAGGGGTTTGCCCAATCAAAACACTTGATGACGTTAGGTCAGGACAGAAACGACATCAATGAAGAGATTCTTACCTTCTTAAACGAGCTGACGTGGTAGAAGACAGGCACGGAAAAGCAAGTTCAAATTGTTTTAAGGCATCCTGTACGCTACAGGATGCCTCTTTTTATATCGTCAGCATGCAGAGAATCAAACTAATTGACGACGTAATCAATAGATGTTATATTTATCTCGAATTAAAGATATTAGAATTACAGATATTCGAATTAAAGATAAATGGAGGTGAACGACATGGAACAGCCGAATCCGAACTTAAAAGCATTGACCGTCATGGTTCGGGCCGTCGATGCGCTTCATGAAGTCATCAAAAAGGATGTAGCCAAGTCTGGCTTGAATCCGACCGATTTTTCCGTACTCGAGTTGCTGTACCATAAAGGAAGGCAACCGATTCAACTGATCGGTAAAAAAGTCTTGATTACGAGCAGCAGCATCACCTATGTCATCAATAAGCTTGAAAAAAAGAATTACGTCGTCCGGCAGGCGTGTCCGACTGATCGGCGCGTGACATTTGCCGAACTGACCACAGAAGGCCGAGAATTAATGGACACGATTTTTCCGGAACATGAGAAAACAATCAATCAGGTGTTCGAAGGAATTGACCCGTCTGACATCGAAGCGTTGATTAACACCGCTAAAAAAGTCGGCTATCAGGCACAAAACCATTAATTTTTTTAATAGATATCTCGAATTCGAGATAATAATCAAAGGAGCGATTTTCATGAATGAATTAAAAGGAATCCACCACGTCACGGCGATCACAAGCAGTGCCGAGAAAAACTATGCGTTCTTCACAAATGTCTTAGGGATGCGTCTCGTCAAGAAGACCGTCAACCAGGATGACATTCAGACCTATCATCTATTTTTTGCCGACGACAAAGGGTCAGCCGGGACGGATATGACATTCTTTGATTTCCCCGGCATCCCAAAAGGAACACACGGTACAAATGAAATCTTTAAAACTGCTTTTCGCGTCCCGACGGATGCAGCGCTTGACTACTGGATTAAACGGTTTGATAAATATGACGTCAAGCATCGCGGCATCAAGGAACAGTTCGGGAAACAGACGCTCTCGTTCGTCGATTTCGACGACCAGCAGTACATGCTGATTTCAGACGAGTTGAACGAAGGCATCGCCTCCGGAACCCCGTGGCAAAACGGGCCCGTTCCATTAGAATTCGCGATTACCGGTTTAGGTCCGATTCACATCCGGATCGCGGAATTCGACCGGTTAAAAGACGTCTTGGAAAAAGCGATGCTGATGCGGGAAATCGATCAAGCCGGTTCCCTGCATTTGTTTGAAATGGGTCAAGGCGGAAACGGCGCCCAGGTCATCGTCGAGCATAACCTGTTACTGCCGAGTGGACGTCAAGGGTTCGGCACCGTCCACCACGTCGCGTTCCGCGTCGAAGACACGGCTGCCTTAACTGAATGGATCGAGCGGATGCAACAGTTACAATTCAACACATCCGGCTACGTCGACCGGTTCTTCTTCGAATCCCTGTATGCACGGGTCGCCCGCGGTGTCTTGTTCGAATGGGCGACAGACGGTCCCGGCTTCCTAGGCGATGAGCCGTACGAAACGGTCGGAGAAAAGTTATCCTTGCCACCATTCCTCGAATCCCAACGGCTACAGATTGAACAAATGGTCCGTCCGATTGATACCGTCCGAAGCACACGGACGATTGAAAAAGAATATCTTTAAGAAGGAAACACTACTTCAAGAGGAGGAAACGATCATGACAAAATTAAACATCGGCATCATCTTAGGCTCAACACGGGAAGGCCGTTTAAGTCCGCAGGTAGGCAGCTGGGTCAAACAACTGGCCGACCAACGCGGCGACGCCAACTATACGATCATCGACATCGCCGAGTACAAATTACCGCTGCTTGGTGAAAAGGACGGCGACGCAACAGGAGCAGCCGCCTGGTCTGAAGCAATTGCGGCGCAAGATGGGTTTGTCTTCATCACCCAGGAGTACAACCACTCAATCTCCGCTTCCTTAAAAAATGCCCTTGATTACCTCCGGGTCGAGTGGCATAACAAAGCGGCAGGGATCGTCTCCTACGGCTCAGTCGGCGGTGCGCGTGCGGCAGAACATTTGCGCGGCATCTTAGGTGAATTGATGGTTGCCGATGTCCGGGTCCACCCCGCTTTATCATTGTTCACGGATTTTGAAAATGGAGCTGTGTTAAAGGCGGCATCCGTCCAGGAAACTTCCGTGAACCAAATGCTTGACCAGGTCATCCCGTGGGCGACGGCCTTAAAAACGATTCGCTGAGCACCGCATCGTGGTGAAACACCTATGCAAGCGCACTAAAAAAGCGACTCCGGCACGATACCGAAGTCACCTGATTGCTACTCTTTTATAGACGTAAGGCGTAGTTCCGAAGCGGGAGCTACGCCTTTTAGTTCGCAACTTCCGTCATAACGTCGTTGCGACTTCCTGCAGGTCATCCGCCGTCTCGGCAATTGATTCTGCGACGGTCCGCATTCCTTCGATTGTGCCGGCGACATCCTGGGTATCGCTCGACAAGTCGACGAGTTGTTTTGAGACATGGATCGTCTGATTCGAAATCATCGTGAAGGCCGAGACGACACGCGCCATTTCATTCGTCGTCTGCGTGACTGACTGTTCCGTTCCCGCCATCTGACTCGAGACCGTCATCATTTTCGACGTGATTTCCTGCGCGATATCGGACGCTTCCGCGGCTGACCGTTTGCTTTCTTCCGCTAACTTGCGGATTTCCTGGGCAACGACGGTAAAACCGCGCCCCATCTCGCCGGCGCGTGCCGCTTCGATGGAAGCATTCAGACTCAATAAATTCGTCTGATCGGAAATTGCTGTTACCATCGCGGCGATCCGCTCGATTTCTTGCGACAAGAAGGCGAGCTGGGCGACCTGTTCCGTCGTCGCCTTCATGTCCGTGACGACGGCTTCGAAGCGTTGTGTCTCTGCTTCGACCAACTTGACACCATCTTCCGCCTCTTTGACGGCTTCTGCCAACTGACTTGAGATTTTCTCCGTCGTCATCGAAACGTTGTTCGCATGCCGCTCCATCTCCTGGAAACTTGCAGATGATTCTTCACTCATCGCCGCCAGTTCCTCGGTTGATTTTTGGACGGCGGCACCGACACGCTGTTTCGTCTCCAGCACACCTTGACGTTCCTCGTCGACAGTCGCTTCATACATCGTCAAAACGATTTGTTGTTCGAGATTGAATAACTTCCCGACAGAACGCAACATTTTCATCTTTTCGAGCTCCGGCCAAGTACTTCGTTCGACGTGTCCGCTAAAGACGTTTAATACATTCTGAAAAGCGGCGATGTACCACTTATTATGTAGGCCGATCTGAACATGACGCATGGCAATCCGTTGCCGTACCGCAATATAATCTGTCGTCACTTTACCTTCGAACATTTGTAAAATGTGCGTCGCAAGCGTCCCTTTTAACCGCTCAAGTGTCGAGTGCCGTTCAATCAGTTGCTTGAGTTCCGGCACACGGACGAGTTCTGCATAAAAGGCATCGACCATCTGTGGCATCCAGTCTTTAACGTCATCACGGATGACCCGGACGTTTTGTAAATCCTCGACCGTTAAATCAATCAATCGGAGTTGTTTCACTAAATCTGTCCCGAGTTCGAGCTCGACTTCGCTTGCGACCGACGCACGCGCTTTCTCAAAGTCGTTTCCTTGTCGGTTCGCTGACCACCATTTCATCATCCATTCCCCCAGTCATTCGTTCCCTCCCTACTATCGGTTCATTTTCCAGATATTAAACGCTTTCAACACACTTTTTTCTTTTCTAGAACAAAATCATATGGATGATCGGCTTATCGTAGTCGTTGATTAATTATTTCCTTATCTTACGGTTTTGTTAGTTAACGAACCCGTGACGAACTGCTACACTAGATTTAAGTTTTTCACCACTTTAAGGGAGACTCCGCTATGCGAAAGACCACTCACGCACTTCAACCCGATTTGACGGACTATCAAAAAATTATCCGCTTGATTCAAGGACTCCATCATATTCACCCAGAGCCGATGAGAGCAGCACATTATCAAAAGCTCGCTGCCTATCTTCCCTACCCGCCACTCGAAGAACTCGAACAGCGTTTTGACTCCTGGACGAATTTATTGCAGGAAGCGGGTGTTATCACGGAAGGACAACTGACACCGGCAGAACTGTCGACATTGAACCGACCAAAACCAGGAACAGGACCAAAAAAGCGCTGGACGGTGGAACAAAGCATCGCTCATTACGTCGAAACATACGGAACGCGCGTGACGATTAAACGCTATTCCGACTTACGCGAGACCGAGCGTCGCATGGTCAGCAGCAATACGATCATCCGCCATTACGGGACGTGGAAAAATGCGTTGGAACAGTTTGCTTTGTCCTCAAACGGCTGTTTTACGAACGAAGACTGTCTCAATGGATTACGGCAAGCCGCGGACGAACTAGGTGATCGTTTGACGAGTCAGACGTATGCACGGTGGGCGCGCGAACACCATGCGCCTTCATTAACATTATTGATTGAACGGTTTTCGAGTTGGCGGGAAGCCGTCCGGTATTATGAAGCTCATGATTTCGAAGCGTGACGACCGTAAAAAAAGGACCATCCCGCTCGAGGATCGTCCTTCTTCGACTTATCATGTGTTTACGTTGACAGCTAACCAGTGGTCAAGCCGTTCTAATTGTGACGTGAACCCTTCTTTCATTCCCATCTCAAGAACTTGACGGACGGCTTCCGCTGACCCGAAATCAGACCGGAAGATGACCCGCGTCTTTCCGTCAAGCGCTTCGAATGTCGTCTCATTTTCGCTTCCTGGTAAGGTTTCAGAAATCGTTCCTGCCTCGTCGGAAAAATAATCGGCATGGGCATAACGGACCGGGGCGTCGATACTCCGGAAGATTGCTTTCCCCCATGACTCCATCCCGTAAAAGTCTCCTTGTGCCGGATCCTGACACCGCATGCAGTAATGCCAAATGCCGTTCGGGACGAACTCGAACTGCTTGATTTCCGTCTCCCAGCCGGCTGGTCCCCACCATGCCTCGAGGTGATCTTTTTCTGTGAAAGCAGAAAAGACCAGGTCACGCGGTGCATCAAACGTCCACTCCATGATTAAGGTTGATCCGTCAAGCGTCGTTTTCAACTTTTCAGTCATCATCCGTCACTCCTTCAGTTGGTTTTTCCTGCAGCTCTAAAAGATACGATTCAAGGCGTAACATCCGTTCCTCGACTTGTTGTTCGAATGATTGGCTCCACGCCGTCAGCTTAAAAAAAGTTTCCGGACGCAAATGATAGATCCGCCGATTACCGAGCGGTTTTACCTGAACGATCTCAGCATCATGTAGCGTCCGCAAGTGCTTCGAGACTTGCGGTTGATTTAAACTCAATCGCTCCGCAATCTCTCCGACCGTCAACGGTCCCCGTTTCAACAAGTCGACGATCGCAAGACGGTTTGCGTCTGCTAAGGCGACGATGATCTGTAACATCGGTTCTGTCATGGCTGTCACCTCTTCTATATCTTCTATATACCCAAAAAGGAATATTCCAAAAGAGGAATATATAAATTTGAGCGAATTGATTGTCGCCACGAGCGGTTCTGCTGTATCGTCAATCACAGTGAACGACGAAGAAAGCGTGGGATTTCAATGAAAACGGAATGGTTGGAAGCATTTCAGATGACGGCTGAAACAAAAAGTTTGACGAAAGCGAGTGAGCTGTTACATCTGACACAACCGGCACTCAGTAAACAGATTAAGAATTTAGAACACGATCTCGGTACAAACGTCTTTCACCGCTCGGCGACGGGGGTCGCTTTGACGCCAGCCGGCGAAATCGTTTATGCTCAAGCCTTACAGATTTTGTCGCAACTGAGCGACATGCAACGGCAAATCGACCAATTGCAGGGTCAGGTTACGTTCACACTCGGGTCATGGCCGAGTGTCGCGATGTCCTACTTGCCGCAACACTTGGCGCTCCATCCGTCGGCAAACGGTCCGGAACTCAAAATCAAGACGGCCCATACGTATGTCGAATTGATGGCAGGACTCGAGCAACACCATTACGACGGTGTCCTGCTCGACGACCGGAAAATCGACCATCCGTATCCGTCGACGCATCTTTATACGGAACAGTTTTTACTCTATTTCCACCGTGAAGATGAACGGTTTACGGGGTGCGACGACGTCCGGTTCGACCAGATTGAGGCTGCTTCGTTTCTGTCGTTACCGACCGACTGCGACTCGACGAACATCTTAAAGGCGGCGTTCCAGGAGCGCGGTGCCACTTATACGGCTGCTTCCGAAATGGAGTTCGGGTCAAGCGTGCTCGGTTTCATCCGTGCTAAGCTCGGGATTGCCATCTTACCGGAGATTTTCCAGGACGGGCTTCCCCCGGAAATCCGGACATTGCCGATTACAGGGTTCGATGTCAAACGTGAATTATCGCTTCTGACGCGTGACGCGACGCATCACAAGACATTGCTCGGTTTGATTGGTCATGACTAAAACGGATGATCCACTATACGAAAACAAAGCTCGAGTTCCCGTTGTGCTTCGGGAAGTCGAGCTTTGTTTTTACATATAACCCGGCAAGTGGCTAATTTGACCTTAAGCATCCTTGACATCAAGCAGCGGCCGCACTTCCATCCGCCAGCCGTACTGTTCCGCTTCCGCAAGTTGCGTCGTCGGATGGAGCAGCGCCAAGTCGACGGCCTGCTCCAAATCATCCGCTTCAAAAAGGATCAGGCTGCCGATTTGCTCCGCTTTACGCGTATCCGGTCCATCCTGCCGTTCAATCTGACCACCTGACAATCTGGCTTGTTTCGTGTCCGCTCCCGGGTGCCACTCCTGCAAGACACGCGTCTGCTTAAAAAACTGTTCCAATGGTGGATTGCAGCGTTCCATGACGGCATCGAGCTCTTCTTGCGAGGACTGATTCATCTTTTCTGCATCGTAATAGCCGATGAATAGAAAGTACATCCAATCCCTCCTAGTTCTAAGGCTTTCCTGACACGTCGCTCTTTAAAAAAATACCCTGATTTCAGTTGACTTACTCGCTCAAGTCCCTTATTTAACAGAAAAACCCCTTGTCTCCCTGACTGAACTGAACCCTGAATGGTGGACACTTGATAAAAGACCCCATTCGGGGTTTTTTGTGTTTAAAGATATCGATATACTGTATCTATTCAATTTAGACGGGAGAATTATTCATGAACAGACGTACCTTCAATCCAGATCAAATCAGACAACTTGAAGCGAATCTTCACGTAGCCTCGGTATCAGATCGTACGATTCAATATAAAGGAGAATTTAAGATTCACGCTGTACGTGAGAATTTAGCTGGTAAGCGACCGATACAAATCTTTGAAGAAAGCGGCTTTGACCTGGACATGATCGGTAAGCGAACAACGAATGAAGCGTTGAAACGATGGCGGAAGACCTATCGCATTTATGGAGAAGAAGGACTCTTGAATGAGAGACGTGGAAAATCAAATCTTGGAGGTCGACCGAAAAAAGATGATTCCGTCGAACGACGCCTTGCGAAAGCTGAAGCACGAATCAAGTACCTCACAGCGGAGAACGAATTACTAAAAAAGCTCGACGCTCTCGAAAGAGAGGCGAAGTATCGAAACTAACCGCATCTGAGCGCTATCAGGCAATCAATATTGTCTTACGGAAGCAATCATCGGGCCGATTCGTGACGTATCTATGTACGCTCGCTGAAGTGAGCCGCAGTGGTTATTACGCCTGGCTCGCACGTACGGATAGTGTTTCCCTTCGGGAAGAACGCGACTATGCGGACTACCTACTTCTAAAACGTGTTCATGATCGTCACAAGGGAAAAATCGGCTATCGTGGTCTTTACATGGAGATGCTTGATCTTATTGGTGGACCGATGAATCATAAACGTATTTTGCGTATCATGAGGAAGTTTGGAATCGTGACGAAAATCCGTAGGCAGAACGCTTATCGTAAAATCGCTAAATCGACATATGAACATAAGACTGTACCGAACCACTTGAACCGTCGGTTCGATCAAGATGAGCCTGGTAAGGTATTCGTCACAGACATCACTTATCTCCGTATTGGATCTGGTCAAACTGTTTATCTCTCTTGTGTGAAGGATGTCGCTACACGTGAAATTATGGCACATCATCTATCTACAAGCCTCCATATGGAACTAGTCCTTCATACAACGAATAAACTCGCAGAACGACTTTAAGGGAATATACACCCGGAAGCCATGATACATTCCGATCAAGGATTCCATTATACGCATCCTGCTTATCAAACACGCATCCGTGAGATGGGAATGCTTCAATCCATGTCCCGTAGAGGAAACTGCCTGGATAATGCCCCGATGGAATCGTTCTTTGGGCACTTGAAAGATTATGTCGATTATAAATTAGCATCTGACCTCGATGAGGTCTGTGCCATGGTCGATGCTTACATTGATTATTACAATAGCGAACGAAGACAATGGAAACTACAAAAGATGACTCCGGTACAATACCGAAGCCATCTCATAGCAGCTTAATACGTTAAGGGTGCTTTTATTAAACTGTCCAAACTCTAGGGCTCAGTTCAGACCGGAAACAAGGGGTTTCTTATTTAATGGTAATCTTGCGTAACAGATACAGCGCGTACACCATTGACAGAATCGCCATGACGAGCACCGCAATACGCAACAGTCCAAAAATGAAATTCAATTCTATATTATCCGTACCTACATCGTTCTTGCTTTCGTTAGTTGAGCGACTTCGCGACAACTTGCCGCGTTTTTTCAAAACCGATTCGCTCGTAAAAGACATCGACCCCGTCGTTGCTCATCCAGTAATCGAGTTCAACCTTATGTATTCCTTGCTCGCGTGCCCGCCGTTCAATGTCTTCGAGCAACAGGCGACCGTAGCCGTTCTGCTGTTTCGTATCCATGATACAGAGATGATGGACACGGACTTTCGCGTCAGCAAACTTAAATGCACTCTCAGCACGTCTGACGTACTCAATCCACGCGTAACCGATTGCTTCATCCTCCACTTCGAGGACCAGGAACTGATACAGCGCTTCCCCGGCGATTTTCGTAAAAAAAGCACGGACGGCATCAACGTCGTACGGCTTAAAATGATGCGGTTGCTGACGCACATGCGGCTCATGGACGTACCGGTTGAGTCGTGCCAGGACGTCGACGTCCGTTGTTTCGATGATTCGCATCGATTACACTCCCGTCTTAATGTGTGATTTGCCCATTGAAGATATACGGCACCGTTTGTTGTTTCGTCAAGATGTGTTCATACTCCGGCTCGAGCTGCATGTAGCGGACGGCGTCCGGAATCGCAACCCATGTGATGTCTTCGATTTCATCCGGGAAGACGGTGCCGATGACACCACCGACGATTTCCGATGTGAAAAAGAAGAACAGGCAGTGTTCGTCGACTTGCGGGAAAAACGCTTCACTGACGTGTAACAGGTCTCCGACTTCGACGTCAAAACCGGTCTCTTCCTTCGCTTCGCGAATCGCTGCTTCCGGTAAGGTTTCACCTGCTTCGACCGTCCCGCCCGGTAGCGTGTAGTACGAATACGACGGGCCGATGTTTTTGACCATCAACAGCTGATCCCGCGTCTCATTGAATAAGACATTATAGACGATATTTTTCCGTACAGTCATTCCTTACTCCCCCCCCATGGACAGATGGTATTTTTTAACTTACTTACTATAACATATTCCATTTCAAATACAGCAAGGAGTTATCACAAAACGATAAAAGGTAAATTATCCCTAATACATAATGCTTATGGTACACTTATTCCATCTAAAATCAGGGTGTTGCCTTATCTGATAATACACTGGTGCAAACTTCCTGTTTTATTACGGACGACTAATAAGGTGAGCTGATTTTTAATTTTTTATCACATCCTGCACCCACTAACTCTTACTTAGAAGGAGCAAGCTATGATTCCAATCATTCGAAATGAATTTTTCCAGACGTTTAAAAGTTTTAAGTCCGTCGCAATCGTCCTATTTTTTACGTTAACCTCCTTTTTGACTGCCACTTATCTCGCGAACCATCCAGAACTGTTAGGAGATGGAGGCAATGACTCGGCTTATACATCAAGCATCAAGTTTTCAATTTTCTTTTTAGGTTTTCTGTTCGTCTTCGCTGTCTCGCATGACATCGTGAATCGTGAGCTCGATGATCAAACGGTTCGCCTGCTTGTCAGCAAAACGTCCCGTTTCAACATCATCGCCGGTAAGTTTCTAGGATCATTTTTGTTTTGGGTTTGTTCGATTTCCATCAGTTTTTTTGTTGTAACACTCTATGCCAAGTCCACATTTTTTCTTGATTACCTGACTGTCATCACAGTCCTGTTCTTCATCACTTGCTTAAACGTCTTGTTGTCGACAGTTCTTACTCGGCCAGGCATGACGATGTTCGTCGGTATTCTATTGGGTGTTCTCTGTCCCGTCCTCGGGTTTTGGGCCGCTTTTTCGAACACCTGGTATTTGCTGTCCTTCAAGTATCTCTTACCGTATTATTATGTCGTCGCATCCGGCGGGTATCTCGTTGTTCCGTTTTTACTTGGTTTACTGTTTCTCGCAGCGTCATATTTCATGTTTAACAGAAGGGATTTGTAACGATGGTAGCAATTGAAGTGCGTGACTTACATAAGCAGTATGCGACAAAGGATGTCTTGAAAGGAATTCAACTCCGCGTCAAGCAAGGGGAAATCTTTGGTTTTTTAGGACGAAATGGCGCCGGCAAGTCGACGTTCATTCATATCTTGACCGGTATCACCCAGCCGACGCGTGGTTCGTTTACGATTTTAGGGGAAACGCATCACCACATGGATGCGATTAAACAGAAAATCGGTGTCATGCCGGATACGTCCAACCTCTACCAACACATGAAGGCACTTGATTTTTTGAAGTACATGGCGGCACTCAAAGGTGATAGAAGAAATACGACCAAGTTAAAAAAATTACTTGAACAAGTCGGGTTGCAGAATGTTGCCAAACAAAAAATTAAATCGTTTTCATTCGGAATGAAAAAGAAAATCAGCATTGCCCAAGCTCTACTCGGCAACCCGGAACTCCTTTTCCTCGATGAACCGACGTCTGGTCTTGATCCAGAATCCGCCATCGAAATTCAGCAGCTGATTGTCTCGTTAAAGGACCAAGGCAAGACAATTTTTCTGACATCGCATAATTTAACGGAAATCGAAAAGATTTGTGATACCGTCGCCATCATGACAAATGGTTTGATTGCAAAAATCGGGACAATCGCACAACTAAAACGCGTGGCGAACGAGACGATTCGTGTCCACCTTCGGACCAGTCCGTCACTTGACACGTCGATTTTACAGCATTGCAAAATAAACGACATCCGGTTCATCAAACATGAACAAGATTTTGCCGTTGTAGAAGTGAAAGAGGAAGAAGGTATTCCACTCTTGATTGAACAGTTGACGGCAGCGCGTATTAAAGTCTACGAAGTCAACATCGAAGCTATGTCTTTAGAAGATGTCTTCATGACGGTCTAGGAAACCCTCAACTTCTTACATGAAGGTGAGGGTTTATTTTTGTAATGATCTGTCTTTCTAATATCCTACGTCTTCATATTTATCCAATCCTTGATAGATTGTTGAACTACCTCCACCTACGCTTCGCTAAGAAGTGGTTGAAGACGAAGCGCGAACAACCGACGGTCTTCGCGATCAGGATTTCCTGCTCTTTTGTCGGGTATGTTCTGAATTTGCAGGCCTTGTGTGTCAACATGATGTTCACATCCTTACAAAGGATATACCCGAAAGAGAGGGTGGCGATTCATCTCCCACTTTCACTAGGGCTTCACCCGGATCGTTTAGAAGTGGGCGTATTCTCGCCTAATTTTGATAAAGATCACGCTTTAAGTAATCATGCATGATGGCTTTTCCAAGCATATAGTTGCTCTAGAAGGAATAAAAAACGACTAATCCCTTTGTCTTTTTGACTAATATCATTGTCATCAAGACGAGTATTGGTTATAATTCAAGTGAGGTGAAGGAAATGAAATCAAGATTAAAGGAACTACGGGCACGCCATGGATGGAATCAAACAGAATTGGCAAAACGCGCCAACATCTCACGTCAGACTGTTAGTTTGATTGAACGGGAGGAATTCATGCCGTCGCTCTTGATCGCTACTAAAATTGCCCTAGTTTTCGAGACGACAATCGAGAATATTTTTCAATTCGACGAGGAGGAATTACTGTGAAAAAAACTCTACAAATGATCGTACGGATACTTGTTGGTGGCACCATTGGATTTTTCGTAATGTATTGGATTATGAATAGTCCGCTTGAAGGACTCGCCTTCTCACACTACAGTTTCATCGTAAACGGTCTACTGCTTGTGATACTGGTAGGATTACTTCTGTTTTCGCTGATTCGTTATCGTCAAATTCAACGTCTTCTCAACCAGTCACTGACGGGTGATGCTGAAGATGTGGCAGACCAACAAATGTATCGCTGGTTCAGCGATGGTACGCTGAGTTTAAACTTAACCCTCCCAATCAGTCTTGCTCTAGTCAGCGTAAATTTAGTACTCGATCAACAACTCCCACTAGTTGTGATTGGAACCACTTTGATTGTTGTCGGATTGGTCGGTTCAATCCATTTTCAAACGCTTGTTCAGCAGATGTATCCGGAACGGAACCTTCCTGACGTCAGTGAAACGGATTACGGAATGAAACTCCTAGCGGCATCTGATGATGGTGAGAAACATATCATGCTCGAAGGACTTTATAAAACACATTCTGTTGTTAACATGATGTTGATTGTCGGAATCATCTTACTGCTCTTTTATTCCTTGTTGACGTCGACCTCTCAGTTATTCAGTATTTTCGTGATCACCTTGATCTTAATCGTCAGCAATACAAAATATTATTTTTCGATTCGAAATCGTTAAAAGGAAAGGAAAATCATCATGCCAAAAAATTATTGCTGTCGTTCTGACATCAATTTTTGTTTCTAGCGTCTTGACATATTGGTCCTATACACCGATGTCGGAACGAGCAGACGATACGTTGTATACATCAGCAAGCGAATTATTCATCTTTCAACGGATTTAAAGGTTTTTCTTCTGTCCGATTTACATTTATCTTACAAATATTTTATATGTACTATCAGGTGCCGTCATCGGAATAATTCTGATTTTACAGTTCACGAAAGGTGATTTTGATATTCCGAGTTCTCTGACGATTGCTGGATCATCAGCTATGCTCTACTTCATCGTATCTTGGATAATCGAACGAACTGGGCGGCGTTCTACATAAGAAAAGGATGTTTTCGTATGTTCAACAAACTGATTGCCGCCGGACTGACGTCAATCGTAACATCGGGTCTGTTGACTCTGATTTTGTCCATCTACGCATTTTTCCAAGATTTCGGCGAAGATGTCTATTTTTCAGCCGTTGATCTTTTTTTAATCTACACCGTTTATTCGTTTCCAATAATTTTAATTTCAGGACTTATGGTTGACTTACTTATGAAACGAATCCTTTTGTTCTTTCCGACTAGTCGGAACACTTTTTTCATATCAGCTGTTCTCTATGGTTTGTCCGGCAGTCTAATTGCCCTAGCCCTCCTGCTGTTCAACCATGAGGGCAACTATGTATTCAGCGACCTCTATTTTTTGTTGCTCGCCATTTTGCTCGCCGGGTCATCGGCTTTCTGTTATTTTTGGACATCTTATCAGTTGCAACGAAAGCGACCGCTTACTCCCCCTAAAAAATGACTCCGCTCAACGGGAAAATTCGCTAAAAACACCTTACCGTCTCCAGCTGTAATGCATCAATTGTATCCGTTGACCGTCTAACACCGCTTCTTCTTTCTTGTCTATCGGCTCAAATCCGTTGTGCTCCAAGATTTTTTGTGAAGCGATGTTTGCATCCGTCGTTTTGGCCTGGACTTCATCAGTGTCGTGTTCCCGACATTGTCCGAGTAGCAAGCGGACGGCTTCTTTTGCGATTCCTTTTCCCGCATGTACTTGTCCGATCCGGTAGCCGAGTTGAGCAGTTTTTTCGATTTGGTTCCGGTCGACCAGATTGATCCGACCGAGAATTGTTCCGGCTTCATTCTTGATCAGGTAAAAGAACGAATTGCCGTCTTGCTGTTCCTGCAGGAGCGCCGCGTGCCGTTCCTTAAACGTCTCCGGCAAGTAATAGGCGTCGCCCCGTGAAGGAATCGATTGTTCGAAGTAGAGACGGTTTTCGATTTCAAAGGCATAGAGTGCTTCTGTGTCTTTCGCGGTACAGCTCGTCAGTTGGATGTTCATGTCATCCCCTCTTCATCTCAAGAATTGTTGCAACAAAAACACGAGCAGCCATAATAACAGGAGGCCCGTCGTATTGACAGCGATGGTTTTAGACAACGGATTTTTCGACGTGTCCCGGAAACTGAACACGTACAGGACGAACATTGTCACGTACAGGACAAAAAACCACTGCGTGACTATAAAAAGGAGCATTCCGGTAATCGTTACGTTTGTCGACAGGCGATCTTGTTGTTGATTTTTGATTCTCGCAAACATCTAGTGTCCTCCGTTCTGCATCATCTCACTTTTTCTTTTAGTACATTATCCCTCGTTAATAAATCCAATTATTCCTTCCTTTTCCTATATTTTATAATTATAATCATATAGAATACCGTTCTGCATCATCACTCAAGTCAGGAACATTCATGTTTATCAAACGAAAAGCAATTGATTTAGCCAGCAATCATGCCGGTTGCTGTTGTGAGATCCGTTCCATGACTGATTGAAACATCCCGTCTGCTAAAAAAAGACACAACGCTAGAAATTACTGTGTCTTCGGTCCCTTTTGCTTTTTTCCGAGAAATAATAGTGCACACAGCAGGAAGAGCGTTCCTAAACCAGCGCCGACGAGCATCGCGGAGTCAAACAGGTTACTCAGTCCAAGTCCCCCCATGATGACGGCAGCATACAGCAGGAGAAATATGACTGTATAATTTTTCTTCAATTTGCATCAACCTCCTATATCGCTAGTATACTCGGACATTCATTCATTTGAATACACGCAGCCTCAAGAAATGGACGTGATTCTAGTCTTTTACCGCAAAATCATCGTCGCCTCACTTGCAGGTTCACTGTTTGCGATCGTACTCGGACTGTTCGTACCGGATCCGAGTGCTGATATCGGTTATTCAATCCTGCGCTATCTCTCGACCGTGATCATCAGTATTCCTGCCTATTTGATGTACAGCTTTCCGGTCATCTTCCTTTATGGTGGGACGACATCGATTTTGAGTGAGACACTCAGTCGATTCATCTACCGAAACCAAGAAAAGAATGCAAAAGAAGTCGTACTTTCCGGCATACTCCATGTATCGTTCGGTCTCGTTTTTCTTGTCCTCAACCCACTTATCGCTTTCCTCAGCGTGATTGCTGCCGTCCTGTTTTTTACGGTTGATTGTTATTTACGAAAAAGACAAGCGACGTACCGATGGACGCAGGCATTGATGAGCCTTGAGATCCCACTCGCCGTCTGGATCCTGTTCTCGGGAACCGACTATCTTATAGGTCTGTTCCAATCCCTAATCACCCTCTTGCAGCATACTATCAACTGAAAAGGAGTCGTTACATATGTCAGTAACCACCTGCCATCGCGCGTTTGGCGTCTATGGCTTACTCGTAAAAGACCATCAATTATTAGTCATCAACAAAAATGGCGGTCCGTACATTAATCGCTATGACCTCCCGGGAGGCAGCCTCGAAGCGGGCGAAGTGTTAGCCGATGCGATGCGTCGCGAGTTCTGCGAAGAGACGGGGCTCGAAATCGAAATCCTCCAAAACATCGGCGTGATTGACTTTAAACTGCCGTGGCTTTGGCGAAGTTTCACCGACGTCCACCACATCGCCGTCTACTACACCGTCAAGGCAATCGGCGGTGCCATTACTGTTCCGGAGCAATTCGACGGACAGGATTCGCTCGGGGCTGTCTGGGTCTCGGAACAGGACGTGACGCCTGACAATGCATCACCGCTCGTCCTCAAAGCCTTTGACTGGATCCGGTCGGCACAGTTAGGGATTGAAGCAGAAACGTATGATGCCTGGACTGTTTTGAAGTAATGTTTTAAAACACTGCTTTCAATTCTTCCCCACCTTCAAATACCTCACCGTCTTCATCCACATATTCGACTTGGATCGTGCCATGCGGGAGGTGGTTGTTTGACTGCAGTGTTGTACTCAAGTTGTTTAAACGCTTTTTGTCAGTCGTTTGTTGCTTGCGGTGAAGGGTGATACTGATGGTCGGTGAAAGTTTCATATCACGATAATCCACCTCGGCACCCGGCTGAAGATTTAACGCCATCACGCTTTCTTCATCAAAATGGACAAGATAATCCGCATCGTTCCCGAACACCGCTCCAACTGACGGCTGGATGACCGCGACCACGTCGGCTGTCCACTGTTCGACGTAATAGGTATCCACAACTTTATTTGTCGACTGATCGAGATAGACTAAAAACTCAATGCCTGTTTTGCGATCGATGACTTGTGCCGCGTAATCAAATGCTACATGATTCCCCATGTTGTCAAAGTAGACGTCTACAACTTCGGCCTCTTCATAATGTTGTTCCAGATAAGCTTCTGCTTGGCGTTTGACGATTTTTTCCTGCTCCGCGTCTGGTTGCATCGACCGGATGAAGAGGACTCCGAGTATTATAGTAGTTCCGAGAATTAATCCAAAACCGAATAACATACCTTTTACGAATCGACTCATCTGTCTCCTCCTGTAGTGAGCGTCCTATCCATACGGAGCAAAATTTAACGTGATGCCATTTCTTAGCTAAAGAAAGTGTAGGTGGAATCCTCGAAATACAAAATCCAGTTCTTGTTGGTTAGTTGCCTGACGTCATTCGTTTTATGTGCCTGTTCGGCAGACGACGCCTACGTCATCGTCGACATACAAGGAGACCAGATCTTTTTAGGACCGGACGAACAGGACCCGGACGCCTCCTATGCGTTGACAGAAGTCACGGTTGACCGGAAAACACGGATTTATGGCAAGCGGGACAACCGATCCGTTTTAAAGAAACATGACGTCATCCGGTTCGACTATCGGACGGATCAGGAGCCGCTTGTCGAAACGATTGAGCACGGCAATTAACGATAGAAAGAAGGTCATCCTTATGGAGATTACAGGAAAACGGATTCTCGTCACCGGGATCAGCGGAACACTTGGCCCACGGGTCGCCCGCCGTTTTATAGAAGAAGCAACCGAAGTCCGGGGGCTCGTCCGGAGCGAAGGACAAGCCGACCGTTGCAAACAACTTGGGATTACGCCCGCGTTCGGTGACTTGATGGACGCCGCGTCGCTTGAAACAGCGATGCAGGACATCGACATCGTCGTCCACTGTGCCGCTTACCTCGGCGACGACATCGAACTTGCCGTAGCAGCGAACGTCACCGGAGTCGAATATCTCGCGGCTGCCACGCTTGACGCGCGCGCCTTATTCCTCCACATCTCGACGACTTCCGTTTACGGCGAACCGGCGGGCGGTCTCATAACGGAAGCGACGCCACTGAGCGACGATCATCCGGCACCGTACATCTTGACGAAAGTGCGGTCCGAACGGATTTTACAGCAGTATGCGGCTGACGGGCTTGACGTCATCATCCTGCGTCCCGGTGCGATCTGCGCCGAAGAAAACTCTTACTGGGGCGACCGTCAAGTCCAACGGATGCAGGAAACAAAAGTTGTCACGTGGGTCCATCCGGATGATGTGGTCAACTGGGTCCACGCCGATAATCTGGCGGAAATGGTTCACCTTGCCGTCCGGCGCGCAACACCGGGAGATATCTTTCATGCGGTTGACGCCAACATCCCGGAGACCGAATTTCGGATGCAACTGATAAAGGCGTCCGGTAAACCCTATCAGATGCCGGACCGACCGGTTGAATGCCCTCTCTACACAACGGATAAAATTAGGACGCTCGGCTACACACCTGTTCGTTCGTTTTCGGATACGATGCAGCGATTGATTGAGTTGTTTTGAACGTATCTTTGACAGCAATACTGAAAGACGCTATGACGTGAATTAATCAGGCGTGACGGCGCTTGAGTTCCGCTCTTTGCATCTGCACACAGTAACGCCTGCTCGAACTCGACGCGCATGTTGTTGAAGAACAGCAAAACACGCCGACCCGCGACCGTTTTCTTGAAATGACACAGCTCCTGAAAAAACGGCGACTCAATCAAATGAAGAAAATCAGAAATCATCTGCTCTGACGCGTCACGAAGATTGATTTCCATATCGTGATGCTTCAGCTTGTATCCTTTTCGAAACCAACGTTTGGTCGGACGCGGAATGAGTGTATAGGACACGCCGTAACTTTGGACGAACTGTTCATACTGACGCTGATTCGCTTTGCTGCACGAGATGACGAATTCCTGCATCGCCAGTTCCTTCACCAATTGCGGTAAGGCGGACGGCACACCATCGACGGAATATGGCAAATCAATCGTCACCCAGTTTGCCTCCGGATCGATTCCGTATGTTTCTTCCACTTGTAAATCAATCGCATCGGGACTCAGGAATTCTGCACCTTGATCGAAATAAAAGTCCCCGGTCACAGTCTTGTTATTTCCCATCGCTTCTTCAAACAGTTCGCCCGCCGGCTCCGTCGTCCAATACGAACGCATGTAAGGATTGTAGAGAAATTGCAGTCCGTCTTCCGTGTAACAGCCGAGTGGCAACATCGACTGATGAAGCGTATGTAAGTCAGGCAACGCATCCGACGTAATTTCCTGTTCAAACGTCGTGTAATCGGTCATGAACACGGAACCGCTGAAGCGGGTAAACAGTTGTGTCCGAAGAATCCGCTCCAGTTGCCGGGCAGTCAGATTTTCAAACGTGACGCGTTTTAACGGCAATTCTTGCATGCGGATGTGACTGAATTTATAGCGCGGGATAAAAAAAGCATCTTCTTTTTGAGACATCGTTCTGCTACGTTTATTTTACAGCCGGCTAATAAAAAGTCCGACTTGCTGCTGAATCGTCCAAAAAATCCACCAACATCCACCAGCCAGTAACACGCTGATGAATATGGACACCCCTTGATTGAGTAATATGTATAAGATCAGCACCAGAAAAAATGTTGCCGGCAATCCATAGAGTACACTTTTAACGAACATCGTCACTTCCGTTTTAGACTGTCCTTGTTGAACCAACCAAATCAGACTGAGCAGGCTGACGAGTGGAAGTGCTGCGATCACACCACCATATGTCACCGAACGGCGTGCCACTTCTGTCACGATCCCGATGACGACTGCGCTTGAAAGCACCTTAATCAGAAAAGCAGTCATCTGCCGTCTCCCGAAATAACCGAAATGCCTGCTGAATCGACTGTTGTTCGTCAGCCGATAACTGACGGAGTACGTGCGCGACACGATCGACGTCGAGTTCTGTATGTGACCGAACTGCGCGTAACCCTTCATTCGTTAGACTCACATGAACCACCCGTTGATCGTCTGAAGCACGATTTTTTTCGATATAACCGAGTTGTTCCAGCTTTTTAATATGTTCCGACGCCGTATTCGGTGAAAGGGCAAATTTTTCAGCGACCTGTTTAACCGTAATCGGTGCCGTCATCTGAATCATCTGCAAAATACGCACGCTTTGATGTGACAAATTTTCTTTCCATTGCGGATGAAGATGGTAATAGAGTCTAGCAAAATCTTCATGAATCGTCATCAATATCCCCCTTATATATATCGCATGAGGCGATTATATCGTAATTAACGACATATATAAAGTATTTTACCAATCACCTACACTAAAGAAACGAGGTATCACTTTATGAAACGTATTCTCTCACTTGCCCTCGCAGTCAGTCTCATCCCGTTAAGCGGCTGTTCCGACGACACGACACGTGTTTCGACGACTGATACAATCGCCGCAGAAGCCCGTCAAAACAAAGATGCCGACTTAATCCGAATCAAAGACCGTGTTTACCAGCTATCCGATGCACCCGTGACGCTTACACAGGCAGACGTCAAATCGTTTGCGACCGTCACGAAACAATTGACCGCAAACGAGCCCTTAGCGGAAGGGATGGCGACAGACTGGCCGGCAGGAACGAAACTGTACCGGGGCGACACGACGGGTGTCATCTACATTTTCGAAAAAAATCAAGCGTACTTGTATGAAGCGATTCCGGAAGGCTGATTTACTTTCCGAGTTCTGCTGCCGTCGCTTCGAGTAACGGATGATTTTCTCCTTCGGCACAATCCGTCAACAGATAGACGTGCGTTTCACCTATTTGGTCTTTTTTCAACGCCTGACAGCTTTCCCCGTCCCGGTCGTCCGCTTGGTTACCGAACTCATCTTGCGACGAATCAAGTGAATAACTGAACTGTTTTCCGTCATACGTGACGTCCTGAAAAACCGGGTCACCTTCTGTCGTGTAGGAAGTAATCCGGATGCTGTCCTTGCCTTTTTGATCGACTTGGTTCAAAAATGTCTGGAACCGTTCCACATTCTCACGACTTGGCATCGTTACAATATCACCATTTTCGATTGCTTGTTCAATCGGATAACTTTTTCCACATCCGACAAGAACGACTACCAAAACAAGACCTACCCATCGTTGCTTCACCATTTGTCTGCCTCCTACCATAATAAGCTGTCACCATGCACAGTACCGTGCGTTAATTTCCTGGATGACGCCGCAACTGTTGCCGTAGTATATCGACGTCTGCCTGTTTAAATAATGTCTCATCCTGTTCCCCGTACCGTACGAGATGATAGAGCACCGGATCAACTGTCAGCCCGATCCGCTCTAACCATTCCTTCATCGTCTCTTCCGGTCGACGCCTAGATGAAGCGGGAAGGCGCTGGTCAAATATCTGAATCAATCGACGGACTTCAGAGACATTGTTTGATTGGTAAGAATGTGTATCATTACTCGGCGACGTTGACGGTTTTTGTAAGATGTTCAGCTCCTCTTCAAAAGAGGTATCACCACTTTGTTTTACCGTTCGTTTGTTCCGTTTCCTCTTCAACATAGACGCCAGTAAAATCAACAGCCCGATCGTCACGATGGCGCCGACTGAAGCGAGTGCTTTCGGAAATGTCACATCAACAAAATGAGGCATCGGACCAGCGGGAAAAGGTTGCCCCCTCAAATCTGGTGAGCCGAGTGGCTTACGTGGTTTGATGTCGTACTTAAACGCATAGTCAGCCGGTTCATGAATATATGTCGTGTAGAGATACTGCCCGAAGACTTGAAAAGAGGCTGCTAAAAAACAAACGACCAAAATAGCTATCCCTACTTTCCGTTTCATCTCACCCCTCCTTTTTTCCCAAATAATAACATTAAAATTAAGTGCTTACAGCATTTTTCTTTCTTTTCAGTCAATTTAGACGTACAGTAAAGACAGACTTTTTTAAGATAGGATGTGGCTAGATGTACTTACCGACGTTTCGACTTGATCAAACAACAGCCCTCGTGACCGGAGCCGGACGCGGCATCGGACGGGCGCTTGCCATCGGGATGGCAGAAGCTGGTGCTGACGTCATTCTCGTCGCCCGGACGGAAGCTGATTTACGGGAGACGGCAAGCCGGATTGAAGCACTCGGACGACAGGCGTTCGTCCTGACGTGTGACGTGACCGACCGGACGCAAGTCGTCGCGACGATCGAAAAAGCCTATACGCTCGTCGACCGGATCGATACGCTCGTCAACAATGCCGGGATGAACATCCGCTCGAAAGCGCTCGACGTCACGGAAGACGAATGGGAGACGATTCAACAGACGAACTTAAAGTCGGCCTTCCTGTTTTCGCAGGAAGTCGGACGCCGGATGCAGGACACGGGTGGCAACATCATCAACATCGCCTCGGTCGCAGGTCACGTCGCTTTGCGGACCGGTGTCGTCTATGCGACGACGAAGGCGGCCTTGATTCAGATGACGAAAGTTCTCGCCCTCGAATGGGGTCCGAAAAATATCCGCGTCAACGCGATTGGTCCGTGGTATTTCAAGACGCCGCTGACGGAGCCGTTACTGGCCGATCCGGCGTACTTAAAAGACATCGTCGACGTGACACCGCTCGGTCGGGTCGGTGAACTGACGGAACTCGTCGGTCCGACGGTCTTCCTCGCGTCCGATGCCGGATCGTACATCACCGGTCAGACACTGTTCGTCGACGGCGGGATGACGATTAAAGGGTTTTAAGTACAACGAAGCAACAGGGACTTCCGAGCGTCATGGAAAGTCCCTGTTTGATGTATTACATATTTGATCGGAGGACTTCATGACAGCATGGATTGGAAAAATCGCAGTCGTCACCGGTGCGTCACGCGGCGCCGGACGCGGGATTGCTTACGAACTCGGGCAAACCGGGGCAACAGTTTATGTGACCGGGCGCAGTACACAGAACGGGACGACCGACAATCGTCCGGAAACGATTGAAGAGACGGCCGCCGGTGTCACGGCTCGCGGTGGCCACGGAATTGCGGTCCGCTGTGACCATACGGATCCGGATGATGTTGCCCGATTGTTTCAACATATCCAAGCGCGACACGGACGGATTGATTTGCTCGTCAACAGTGTGTTCGGCGGTTCGGAAGCTTCGCTTCCTCCCGGAGAGGGCAAACGGTTTTGGGAACGTCCGCCGGAACACTGGGACGCGATGATGGTCGCTGGACCAAAAGCCTATTTGCTGACGACGCGGGCCGCTGTTCCGTTGCTTCAGCAAAGTCCGGCAGCATTGATTGTCAACTTGACGTCGTTCAGTCCGAATCAAGCCGCCGGCAACCTGTATTATGATTTGGCGATGCAGTCGATCAACCGAATGACGTGTGTCATGGGGCAGGAACTTCGGGAGAGTCACATCGCTGCTATTGCACTGTGTCCCGGTTTCATGCGGACGGAACGGGTCGTGGACGCAGGATTCGGCAACGATGCAACCGAGACCACCACGTACGTCGGCCGGGCCGTCGCCGCACTCATGAGTGATTCGACCTTGATGCACCGGACCGGGCAAGCCTTGATCGTGTCTGACCTCGCCCGTGACTACGGCTTTACGGATCGGGATGGAACGCAACCGGCATCGTTTCAGCTTTCAGATGAACATTCCACATCTGCACCAACTGTCCGCAGAAAGGACTAAGCATGTATGTATCCAAGAAACGATTACCCCTTGATCGAACAAGCAGTCAAAAGTTTCGGTCTCGTTTTTCACTCACTGGAAGTCCACCCTAACACATTAACGACACACGGCAAACATGGCGATAAACACTACAAAATCTTGATTGATGGTCAATCCTATTCGATTCGTCTGTTACCAGAACAGCGTTATGCCGAATCTGCCCTGTCCCACTCTACACCGGATTTACTTACAGAACAGTTGCGATATACCGATTATTTGCGGGCAAATGGCATCCCGTTCATGAAACGCGTGCAACCAATACATGAGGGACTTTTCACGACAATCCGCGATTCAACCGGAAAGGAGTGGACATGTTGCCTATTTCACTGGCTTGACGGTCATCACGTGACTGTCAATACGATGCATTCCGCTGCTCAAATTGGAACATTAGCCCGTCAAGTGCATGATTTGTCACGCAACTATCAAGGGTTTCACTTTCCATTCGTCGACCATACGGTGGCCTATCAGCGTTGGTTCCATGATTTGCAAGAGCTTTCGTTTTCATCGATGCCGGAATCGGTCCGGGATTCGTTTCAGGAGTATCTGAGTCTTGTCCAACAAAAGATCGATACCGCGAGACCTACCAATCATTCTTCTTCTCAATCGGTCATCTCGACCGACTTGAATTCGCTCAACGTCTTATGGGACACCACTCAACAAATCGTCGGAATTGTCGACCATGAACATATCGGCGCAACGGACCGCGTGCAAAAATTGGCCTGGCTGATCAAATGGTATACCCGGACAGAAGGCATCGCGTCGCATGATGTGTCCGGTCATTTAGCGAAAAGTTTACTTGCCCACTACAACTCCCAGACCGTTCTCGTGCCGGAAGATGATCCGCGACTGGCTTCCTTGCTTTGGCTCTCGGGCTGCTTCAATTTACATTTCGTCGAACAGACGACACATTTGTTGCAAGAAGCCGGGCAACATCCGGAACAGGATAATCCGCTGCAACTTCACTTGGAGACATATCGTCTTCGGGGTGAGCGACTGACCGGTCTGCTAAGCTAAAAAAGAAACAAGTCACAGGACTTGTTTCTTCAGTGTGTAGACAAACTTTGAACATGCGATATCGAGAGGCAATCCGTTTTCGCTTCTCTGTCTCGTCTTCAAAGCGATGCAAGACGGATTACGCGCTAAACTGTCTGCGTTCCCGGATTCCCCTGATGGTATTCCCTAAAAAGCGTCACGTTTCGTTGACTCCTACGGGGTAAAGTGCGTTTATAACGCACTTTTCAGAGGCAGGCAAGACCCTGCTCCTTGTCCGTGAGGACCAAGGAGCAACGGCTTGCGCCTCGCCCGAGGAAAGCAACGAAAAAAGACGCTTGATTTCCCAGGTAGCACGTTGCCTACAGTCTGAAGAAACAAGTCGCAGGACTCGTTTCTTTACAACAAACGGAACGGGCTGACAATATTGGATTTTTTTAAGCGGTATTCGGCAATCGGCTTAAAGTGAATGTTCAGTGTCTTCTCACGAAATCTGACTCGGATCAATCCATTATTGAAAATCGTAGTTTTCCCAGGTCATTCCATTCCGTTATGTCCACCCTCCAAAGCGGAAGTACACAAATGGGCCTTCCAGGTGTTTAATTAGGGACGTAATGAAAACACATGGAGGTGCAACACATGATTGAAAAAAATGTAGTGAACGGACAATGGTACGAAACAGAACAAACGATTCCGGTCTTTAACCCGGCAACAAAAGAATTACTCGGGCACGTCCCAAGCAGTTCAGCAGATGACGCTCTACGGGCAGTCGACGCAGCGAGTGATGCCTTCGTCACCTGGTCTAGCTTAACGGCGGATGCGCGTGCCGATAAAATCGACGCCTGGTACCGTTTGATCAATGAACACCGCGACGAAGTCGCTGACATCATGACACGCGAACAAGGAAAACCGTTTGTCGAAGCACTCGGCGAAGTCGATTACGGCAATCAATATGTCCGCTGGTATGCAGAAGAAGCACGCCGGATTTACGGGGAAACGATTCCGGCATCGGTTCCGGGTAAACGCCTGTTCGTCGAAAAAGAACCGGTCGGCGTCGTCGCCGCGATCACGCCGTGGAACTTCCCCGCTGCGATGATCACACGAAAACTCGCCCCGGCTCTTGCAGCCGGTTGTACGGTCGTCTTAAAACCGTCGGAGGAAACACCTTTCACAGCCCTTCGCCTCGTCGAACTTGCTGAAGAAGCAGGCATCCCGGCTGGTGTCATCAACGTCTTGACAGGTGACGCCGCAACAATCAGCGGTGTCTGGCAAGCCGAACGCCGTGTTCGCAAAATCACGTTCACCGGCTCTACTGCCGTCGGTAAATTAATCATGCGCCAGGCAGCCGATACGATGAAAAAACTATCACTTGAACTCGGGGGTCATGCACCGTTCATCGTCACGGAAAACGCGGACATCGACAAAGCCGTCACACAAGCAATCCGCTCGAAATTCCGCAACGGCGGCCAGGCCTGCGTCGCAACGAACCGCTTTTACGTCCAAGCCTCTGTGCTCGACGCGTTCACAGAGAAGTTCGTCGCGGAAGTGAACAAACTAAAAGTCGGGAACGGTCTTGACGCCGATTCAACGATCGGACCCTTGATTAACGCAAAAGCCGTCGAGAAAGTCAAAGCACACATCGACGACGCGGTTGCGAAAGGTGCAACGATCTTAACAGGCGGTACGATCGATGACTCGGTCGGTTACTTCGTTACACCGACAGTTCTCGCGAACGTCACGGAAGACATGATTTGTATGCAGGAAGAAACATTTGGTCCGCTCGCACCGATCTCGGTCTTCGAGACACTTGACGAAGTCATCGAACGGGCGAACAACACACCCTACGGTCTTGCGGCGTATGCGTTTTCTGAACGAATCGATGAAGCGCTCCTACTCGGTAAAAAACTCGAGTACGGCATCGTCGGCTTGAATGACGGCGCACCGTCTGCTGCCCAAGCACCATTCGGCGGCTACAAAGAAAGTGGACTCGGCCGTGAAGGCGGCGTCTACGGCATCGAGGATTACCTCGAAGTCAAATACTTGTCACTCGGTTAAACCAAAAAATCCCGCTTCTGAACCATCAGAGGCGGGACTTTTTTAATTAATCGACATATTCATAGAGCACGACGCTTTCGATGTAGTGGATGAAACGACGTAACTCTTTTTCTTTTTCCGAAGAAAGGTCCCCTTCCTTCGACATTTCGGCAATTTCTTGACGCTGGACTTCGATCGCCCGTAAGCACAGTTCTTCTTTTTGCTGTTCGATGTCGCCCTTACTGCCGACCGGTGACGCCCACTGCGTATGTTTACCGCGGAGGCGGAAGTAATGTCCTTTGACGCTTTGGACGACTTCCGTCGGATACTTGTCACGGCACGTCTCGAGCCGGTCGATGATGTCGCCGATGACATGTTCATAGAGGGCATGTTCCATCTCCGTCAGACGAATCAATTCATCCGGTGACAACGTGAACCGTTTACGTTTTCGCATCAGCTTCCGTAACGGCTGATAGAGCCGGACCGTCGATTCGGAATGAATCGCCCGGCGCCGGTGTTCAATCGAGGCAACCGTTTCTTTTTTCAGTAAATCCGGCACGTCATGGTTCTTAAAGAACGCTTTGACGAATTCCGTTTCCCACGCGACGGCTTCAAGGCGCAGTTCCTTCAACTGTTCGTTGTAGACGTTGAGTTCCTGTTCGCTCTTCTCTTCTGCACGCAACAACCGCAACATGACATGGTATTCGTTCAGCAGGTCAAACGCGACCGGTGAATTATCGGAATTCGTCGCCTGTTTGACTTCCTGAATCGCCCGTAACATCATTCGTTGCTTTTGGGCATTCAATCCGAAGTCCGTTTGACTGACCGTCTCTTTTTGACTCAGCAACGGTAAGGCAATCGTCGCGAGCACTAACGTAAAGATGATGACGCCCGCCGCGAGGAAGATGATCAACGACCGTTCCGGGAACGCAACACCAGCATCCGTCAAAAACGGCAGCGATAACACACCGACCATCGTGATTGTCCCGCGCACGCCGACGAGCGTCGTGATTAAGTCGCGCTTGAACGAAGGTGGCCGTTGCTCCTCTTTACGAAGAAAGCGATGATCAAACCAATTAAAGAACAGTGTCCAGACTAAGCGGATCCCGAGAATGACAAGACCGATTAAGCTGACGTACCCGAGTAAGCGCCAGTTGTTGATGGCGTCATCAATGAAGATGGCCTGCGTCGCTCCGGGCAACGTCAAACCAAGCAATAAGAAAATGACCCCGTTCAAGATATAGGCAATCATCGTCCAAATGTTATCCGTCAAGACTTGTTCCTGGGCAAAGAACGTCTCTGTCCGTTCCTTAATTAAGGCATGAAGTAAGCCACCGGCGACGACGGCGATGACGCCAGACGCATGAAGCAGTTCTTCCGAGACGAAAAAGATGATGAACGGCGTCAAGATTTGCAGGAGGGCATAAAAGACGACGTCATCAATTCCTGACCGGCGGAGCCGGATCTTCAGCCAGTTCATCACGACGATGATGACAAGGCCGACGACGGCACCGACAGCAAACATATAAACGAATTCAAACGAAGCTTCACGTAAAGAGAAATAGCCTGTCATGACGGCCGTGACGGCATAACTAAAGGCGACGAGTCCCGACGCATCGTTAATCAACGATTCTCCCCGGACAAGATTTAAAATCGGTTCCGGAAGCCGGACACGTTTTGCGATCCCGTTGACCGCGACCGGGTCAGTCGGTGATAAAATCGCGGCTAACGCAAAAGCGGCAGCGAGCGGAATGACCGGCAACATCCAGTGGATGAAGTATCCGCCGATCACGGTCGTCAATAAGACGAGCACGATGGCGTTGCCGAGAATCGCCCCGCGCATCTTCCACAGTTGTTCCCGCGGAAAATGCGAGCTGTCGTTGTACAGTAAGGGAGCGATGAACAACAGTAAAAACCATTCCGATTCGACTTCAATCGAAAGTTCTTTGATTGATAAAGCAACGAGCGTACCGACGATGATTTGAATCAGGGCCGTCGGAATAAAACGGATGTAATGTCCGATGACGTTCGTCAACAAAATTAAGGCCAGTAACAATAAAATCAATGATAACGTTTCCATAGTAAATCACTTCCATTCTTTCACTTTTCTCTAGTTTTATCGTACCATAATTTCTTGCTGGCATAGGAGAATCACTCCTTTTTTCAGGCATCATAGGACACGAGCAGGTCCCTTGCCTGTTTCAGGATTTCTTCCTTTAGTGTTGACGGTTCAAGGACTTTTACGTTTTCGCCCAGTCCAAACAACTGCCGTCCGAGAAACGGTAACTCGGTAACCGGAACAGACCACGTCCGCTGTGCGTTCAGCGGTAAAATCCCTTCAAGCAACCGTTCCCCGAGTGACGTCATTTCCAGTCGGATCGTCACCTGTTCACCTGACTTCACCTGACGTTCTGCCTCCTCGAACGTCAGCTGTTCGGACGAAATGGTCGTCGGTAAGACCTGCTCCATCCGGTCGACCCGGTACTGCCGCAGTCCCCGGTCAGTCTGGGCGAGCAGATACCAGCGATTGCGTTCAAACGTTAAACCGATCGGATCCATCAAAATCGTCCGTCGTCCGCTTGTCGTCCGGTAAGTGATTTCCCCTTTGACTTCCGCTTCCAACAATCGCAACACGTCTCGCGTCAACGGAGATGGCGGCGTATCGGGTCGGGCAAAACGGACCCGTCCTTTCAGGCGGTCCATCTTCGCTTCAAGGTCCGGCGGCAGTTCATGGAGATACCATTCAGCAAGATCCCCCCGTAACGGACCGAATGGCAGATCGGGAATTTGACCGACCCAGTCGAGCATTAAAAATAAAGTGATCGCTTCCTGTTCCCGTAAGGCAAGTGGCGGCAGCAAACGGTTCGGCAGGACCCGGTATCCGCCCTCTGCTCCCCGCTCGCTGTAAATCGGATATCCATTTGCTTCAAGTTCGAGTACGTCCCGTTGAATCGTCCGTAACGAGACGCCGCACGCTTCCGCCAGTTCCCGCGCCGTCAACAGCTGTTGCCGATTAAGCAGACGCATCAGTTTCAAATGGCGACCTTTCATACAAAATCCCCTCTCTAATTACGACATCTTTTGTCATAATTATAGCGTAGACTAGAGATAGCTCGAACAAAAGGAGGAGTTATTGATGACTAAAACCGTTTTATATATCGCCTGTAGTCTCGATGGAAAGATTGCCCAATCAAATGACTCGCTCGATTGGCTGTTCGCTGTCGAAGGGGACGGTGATAATGGGTACGCGGCGTTCATGGAAGACGTCGATGCCGTCATCATGGGTCGAAAAACCTTTGACGAAGTCTTGGTCCTCAGTGAGGACTATCCGTACAGTGGACTCGAGAACTACGTGTTGACCCGGCAGAGCGATCAACAGTCCGAATACGCGACCTACACGAATGAGCCACTCGATGTGTTGATTGACCGGATTAGTCCGACCATCAACGGCAAGATTTGGCTCGTCGGCGGCGGCGAGTTGATTCAAGAAGCCTTACGGTTACAATTGATTGATCAGCTCGAACTGGCGATCGCGCCGGTCGTCCTCGGCAGCGGGATTCCACTGTTTCCGGAAGGGACGCTTGAGACACGGTTCCGGCTGACCAGCTGTCGTCCGTCCGGTCAGTTCATCATGGCGACGTATGATGTCTTGAAGTGACGTTCTACGCAGATAAAAAACACCTTTGAAACGCTGTAAACTGTACCCTGAGTAATAGACACTTAAAAAAAGTCTATTGCTCAGGGTTTTTGTGTACACTGGATTAAATCAGATCGGGAGTGAATCGAGATGTCGACAAAGTTATTTACGTCTAAAGAGATAAATGCTTTACGTATCAATCCATATGTGAAGTCCGTAAGCCCGAAAGGGGTCACGTATACCGATGAATTCAAAGAACTTTTTATAGCACAGACTTTTGATGGAAGATTTCCTGTGGAAATTTTTCAAGACTGTGGTTTTAATATCGAAGCGTTAGGGACACATCGTATAAAATCCTGTAAAAAACGATGGTTAGCGTCCTATAAACGGGATGGGGTAATGGGCTTACGTGATACTCGTAAAGGCAATTCAGGTCACAAGAAAGATGGAACACTCTCTGCGGAAGAACGTTTTGCGAAGCTCGAGGCAGAAAACAAACTGTTGAAGGCGGAGGTCGAACTATTAAAGGAAATCCGTTTGGCAGAAGGGAGAGAAAAGCAGGCTTAAGCGCATCGCAAAAGTATGAGCTGATTCAAAGAATCGTCATCAAGCACGAAATGAAAGGGATGGTTAGCCACCTCTGTCAAGTAGTCAGAGTATCACGTCAAGGATACCACGCCTATTTTTCAAAACGGAGAATACAGATGAGACAGGAGCGTGAAACGAAGGACATCGTTCGCCGTGACCTTGTCTTGAAGGCATTCCACTTCAAAAAACGTAAAAAAGGAGCTAGGCAGATTAAGATGGTTCTGTCTGGTCACTTTGGTGTATCCATGAATCTAAAATGTATCCGGCGTATCATGCGGAAATACAACATCGTGTGTCCGATCCGTAAGGCGAAACCATATAAACGGCTCATCAAGGCGACATCCGAGCACCGGGTGGTGCCGAATCATCTCCGGCGCGAATTCAAGCAGGAGACGCCCTATAAAGTCCTCCTCACTGATATCACTTATATATTTTATGGAAACGGCAAGCGAGCTTATCTTTCAACCATCATAGACGGCTCAACCAACGAAGTACTAGCGCACCAACTTTCTGAAAACATTAAACTCGATATCGTATTGGATACACTGAAGAAGTTACGGAAGAACCGTCGGGTTCGTTTGGCGAAGGATGCCTTCATCCACTCAGACCAAGGTGGGCACTACACGAGTCCTACTTACCAGAAACAAGTAAAACGTATGAAGTTAGTTCAGTCCATGTCTCGTAGGGGCAACTGTTGGGACAATGCCGTTCAGGAGTCTTTTTTCGGACATTTCAAGGACATTATTGAGTTAGATCAATGCACAACGTTCGAATCTTTGTGTAGTGAGGTCCGTAGGACCATCAACTACTACAATCATCATCGTTACCAATGGAACATGAAAAAGATGACTCCCGTACAATACAGGAATCATCTACTTGAAGCAGCATAAGTTTTTTTCAAATGTCCTTTACATAGGGTACAGATTACTGCAGGCAAAGGTGTTTTTTGCGTCAGTCTGACGGTGTCCGTCCTGACGAAGTGGCATCTAATCCGTTTTACCGGAATCCTCCACGACCGACACGATGACATTGCCGTATTTCCGCCCGGAATCGACGTAACGGTGGGCAGCGACGATCTCTTCGAGCGAATATACCGTATCGATGACCGCTTTGATCTTCCCAGTTTCAAACCACTCATTCAGTAGTATCAAATCTTTTTTCAGCGCCCGCGCCACGCCGTGTCCGGCGACTGAACGAAACGCCCCTTTCGCTCCGACGTGCTTACGTGCCGTTCGTTTCTCCACCTTTCCGGACGCGTCAAATACTGCGTCATACGTCGTCAGGTGCGCATCATATCCTTCTGCTGTATAGTCGACGACACCATCCGCGCCAAGACCTTCCACCAACTCAACGTGCCGTCCGCTGCAGACCGCCGTCACATGAAGTCCGTATTGTTTGGCGATTTGGACGGCAAGCGAACCGACGGCGCCCGAGGCTCCGTAAATCAAGATCGTTTTCGCCTGCTTAAGGTTCAGCTTCCGGAAAAAATGGAGGACGGTCGTTCCGCCAAACGGAAGACTGGCTGCTTCCGCGAAGCTTGCATTGCGCGGCATCTGCCCGACACAGCTCGTTTCCTTGATACAGGCATATTCAGCGTAACCACTAAAGCGCATCCCGGTCAGGGCATAGACACGGTCGCCGACTTTAAAATCCTGGACGCGATTGCCTGTCGCGACGACTTCACCGGCTAAGACAACCCCTAAAATTGGCTGTCTCGGTGCTTTAAACCCGATGACGACACGCATCGGAAGTTTCCCTGCTGCCGGTACATCGAGTGCCCGCAGACGACGATCACCTGAATGCACGGCGGAGGCATGGACTTTTATCAGTAACTCAGATGCTTTCGGGACAGGCTGTTTCACTTCTCGCAGCTTAAGTACATCCGGCGGACCATATGCAGTACAAATGACGGCTCTCATCGTACCCCTCCTCAAGCTTATTTGTTACTTAAGTAATACGACAGATCGGTACAAACAACCTGCACGGTTCAGGCATTGTGAACCCTGGAATCATCCGATATACTATTGGTAATATATGTATACAAAAAGCGGGTGGATTCCCCTTGTCTCGTGCTACGACGCTCCTAGCTTCATTCGGCATTTCGCAATTCGGTGACTTTATTTACCTTGTCGCAATCAATGTCTACCTCTATCAATTGACCGGCTCTGCCACCGCTGTCGCCGGACTCTGGATCATCGGTCCGTTTGCCGCCCTGTTCACGAAATTTTGGGCCGGCAGTCTGATTGACCGGGTCGATGTACGCAGGTGGTTGATCGGGACGGACTTCATCCGGGCGTTGCTCGTCGCGCTGATTCCGTTCCTGTCGACACTGCCGTTGATTTATCTGACGCTGTTTGCGCTCGCCCTTGTCAAAGCGTTTTTTGAGCCTGCTGCGACGACCTACCTGACACAACTCGTGCCGGACACCGGTCGGAAAACGTTTAATGCCTACCGTGGTCTGATCACGTCGAGTGCTTTTTTGATTGGTCCGGCGTTAGCCGGCCTGCTGTTACTCGTCGCGACCACCGATGTCGCGATTTGGATCAATGCCGGCTCGTTTGTCGTTTCCGGGGTTCTACTAGCTTTCCTGCCCTCCGTTCCCCGTCCCCCTGATGTCGAGAAATTACGATTCACCGACGTCGCAGCGGACTGGCGCACCGTCGCCCGATTCAGTCGGTCGAACCGGTTTATCATCGTGATTTACGTCATCGGATTGTTGACGATGAGCCTTGCGCTGGCGATGGACGCCCAGGAAGTCGTTTTTCTGCAGACTGTCGTCGGACTATCGGTAACCGATTATGGACTGTTGATCAGCTTGACGGGCATCGGTTCCGTGCTCGGCGGACTGACCGTTGCCCGTTTCTCGCGTCGCCTGCCGCTCAAAACGTTGCTCGTCAGCGGTTATCTGTTCGTCGCAATCGGTTACTTGATCTATGCGACGGCCACCTCTTTTTTACTCGTCGCGACCGGTTTCATCTTGCTCGGCTTTTTTAATGCCTTTTCCGGGACCGGCTTTATGACGTTTTATCAAAACAATGTGCCCGATGAATTGATGGGTCGTGTAACGAGCCTTTATGGACTTGGGCAAAGCATGCTCCACATCGTGTTGATTTTATTCGTCGGTTTTACGGGTGACCTGTTCCCGCTCCGCTTCACCGTGTTGACGGCTGCCTGTCTGTTGGTCGGACTGAGTCTGCTTCAAAGCATCGCTGTCCTCCTGCCGGGTAAACAACTATATTTTAAAGAAGATTTGCCGGCGAAACACATTTCCTAAATCAGACGGCGTGACGTTCTCCTTTTGAAATTGACAAATTATGCTAAACTTAAACCCATCTACATAATCAATGACATAATACGAACGGAGTGAATGCCACATGCACATTTTGATTGGACAACCGAAACAAGAAACAGACTTACAACAGTTACGACGAGAGATTGCCGCCTATCCTGACATCGACATCGTGTTGTATCCGGAAGGCTACTGCCGGCAGACCGATCTCGCGACGCTCTGTCAACTAGCAAAACAGTACACGACGATGATCGTCACCGGGTACCGGGACGCCGACCGGTTAGATCGGGCCTTGATCATTAACGAACACGGGGAAGTCATCCTCGACCGGGCAAAAACGCCGGAAGCCGGTCCGCTCTATCAACCGTCGACCGTCGACGATGATGGACAACGGTACGGGTATCTGCTCTGTCGCGAAATCTTCTTAGGACTGGACGGGCTGAAAAACGATACCGTTGAGTTAATTTTCAATCCAATTGGCGTCGGGATGTTCAGTCCGGAACAATATGCCGAGTGGTCCGGCGAAGCAGCACGCATCAGCCGCCAGCAATCCGCCATCGTCATCGGGACGAGTCATGCTGACGGTTCTTACCGCAACTGCGGCTTTTCGATTCCGACGGCGTTTGCGTATGACGCGACCGGCGAAGCGATTTTCCTGTCAAAAGACGATCGACAGACACGGATTCTCGATACGGTCACGAACACGGTTACCGTCATCGATTCGTTGATTGAGAACAGAACATAATCAAAAAGCCCTCGACCGCTCAAAGTGGTCGGGGGCTTCATTCGTTCATTGATGTTGTTTTTCGTTCTGTTCCGCTGCCTGACGTTGCGTCACGTACTCCTCCCGTAAAATGGAGTACATCTTGACATCGTGAAACGTCCCTTTGATGAAAATCAAGCGGCGTAACGTGCCTTCGTACGTCATCCCGACCTTTTCCATCACCCGTGCTGAACCGACGTTCGGTTCCATGCACCGCGCCTGAATCCGCTCCAGCTGTAACGCCTTAAAACCGAAGTCCAGCACCCGTTCCACGGCTTCTGTGACGATGCCTTCGCCCCAGAATTGCCGCGATAACGCGTACCCGAGCTCGGCCTGTTTGTTTTCATCAAGCAACAGATGAATGAAATCAATCGTGCCGATCATCTGTCCCGTCGCCTTCCATTCAATTGCCCACGGTGCCTGTTTTCCCTGTTCGTAGTTCGACAGGACGTGCGTCAGGAACTGCTGCGCCTGACCAATCGTCTGATTTGCATTCCACGTCACGTAACGCGCCGTCTCCTCGTCCTGGGTATAGGCGAACAAATCGTCTACGTCCTCTTGGCGCATCGGCCGCAAGAGCAAGCGGTCCGTCTCAAGTGTTGGTAACGTCTTGTAAAATTGTTCAGTAGTCATCCAGGATTCTCCGTTTCTTTTTTTACATTATATACAAAAAAACGAGACAGTACAATTATTGGATAAAAACCGTTTAATCCTTGCACTGTATGTGTACTTCTACTCGCTTGATCGCCGTAGCGTATAATGAAGACATTCAAAAACCCCCCGAATCGGAACTTGTATCAAGTGTCCGTCATTCGGGGGTTCCGTACATTATTCAACTATATGTCAAATGACTATTTTGAGACATCTCGTAAATTTTGATGATTTCCTCTTTCGTAATCGGTCGTGGTCCAGTTGTCGTACTCGGTTCACTTCCCGGGAACATTCGTACTACATCTTCGGCCATTCTTTCGAATTGGTCAGACGGGATGTCAACATCTTCAAGCGTCAGATAAGATTCTGTATCTTTCAACCATTCCACGACTTTAACTGAAAGTAACTTAGCTGCTTTCAAATCATCTTCTTCCGTTACACCGAAACATCTTCTAGCTAATTTTGCCCATCTAGCAGGCATCGCTTCTGCCATCACTTTAAGATATGGTGGAATAATGATTGTCATCCCTCTTGCATGCGGTAAATCATAAACAGCACTTAAAGGCATTTCAATTGAGTGCATCGGAATTGATCCCATTCTCCCTAGCGCCTGGAAACCAGACCATCCAAAGATTGAACATAACGCGATTTGCCCTCTGACAGCGATATCGGTCGGATCTTTAATGATTTTATCAAAATTTTCTTTTAGTGTTAAAATCATTCCTTCTGTTGCCCGATCTGCAAATTCCGATTCTGCCTGGCTTGATAAATAATGTTCGATCAGATGAGAGAAAATGTCGACACAGCTGTCTTTAGTGATCGAAAGTGGTACAGACGTCAATAACCCTGGATCTACGATGGCAACTTTCGGGTAACGATATGCTGATCTAGAAAAGCTTTTCTCATTCGTTTCAGCATTTGTTAAAACACCACCAGCATTACACTCTGAACCCGATGCCGACATCGTCGGAATCGCAATGATTGGATAAGCGCCTGTGTACTCACGCGGAACTCTGTCCCCTAAGACAACATAGTCCCATGACTTACCGCCAGAAAAACCTGTAGCAGCGATATATTTTGAACCATCGATTACACTTCCACCGCCTAGTGCAATGACGAAGTCACACTGCTCCGACTTAAATATCTCAATCGCTTTATCGATTGTCTGCGCTCGTGGATTTGGTTCGATTCCAGTAAACGTCACAAATTCAATTCCCGCTTCTCTTAACAGGGATTCCACGTTATCAATGATCGGGTCTAAAAATCCACCTCTTTTATACGTCGCAATCATTGCCTTTTTTCCGTACGACTTAGCGATTTTACCGATTTCATTGACTCTACCTTCACCATAAACGATTTCTGTAGGGAAATTCCAATTAAAATTATCCATTTTCAATCTCCTTTATTTAAAAGATTTTTAACGTAACAACTTCTTTTTGTCTCACAATACGGAACGGCGTTCCATAAAATAATTATAACGTTTCTTAAAATAAAAATCTACATAAATCCCTTGTATTTCGCGGAATTTCAAAAGCTTTATTACGATATTCAGTTTAAAAACCGCATCTTTTTCTTATAAACTGTCCTCTACTATTTGACCGGCTTCCCTTTACACTCTTACCTTTTCAACTTCTTCGCCATCCCGTCGCACACTTCTGACTTTTTCTACATATTGTGCGGCGTATTCACTAATCAGGTTATAATCCCCGCTCTTCGCCGGGGTTATAAGATTCCCCCCCACCCCTACGGCTACACATCCGTTTTTTATCCATTGATCTACATTGTCTAAACTAACACCGCCGGTCGGCATTATATTTACTTGGGGCAGTGGTGCATGGACCCCTTTAATGAATTCCGGTCCAAAATTGTTCCCTGGAAACAGCTTTACAATATCGACTCCTGCCTCTAGGGCCTGTTTCATCTCTGTAATTGTCATGCAACCTGGCATATACGGTACCTGATACAGATTGCACAACTTTGCTGTAGCTTCGTCAAAACAAGGACTTACGACGAACTGTGCACCTGCTAAAATAGCAATCCTTGCCGTAGTAGAATCCAGAACAGTCCCTGCTCCAATCACCACCGAATCATCGCCAGTAAAGAGTGATCTTAATTTTGAAATGACACTATCTGCTCCATCAACTGTAAATGTTATCTCAATGCCTTTAATCCCTCCCTCCACGCAGGCTTCTGAAATTTTAATAGCTTCTTCTTCACTGTCTGCTCTTATTACCGCTACTACACCACAGTTCGTAATGCTGTTTAAAATCTTTAGTTTATTCATTAAGTTCCCTCACTTTTCAATAATTTTTCATACCACTTAAGAATTTTCAAATTTAGTTTCATTTCCTGTTATTTAGTAAGCCAAATTTTCATCAATCTTTGGTATACTTGAGAAACTAAACAAGTCTTGAAGAGACTGATTTTAAACAGTCCCTAAAACAAAAATACTAAAATAAAGAGGTTGAAGATTTTGTCTAACGTTCAATCATTAGAAAGAGCACTTACTATTTTAAACAAACTGTCAGAATATCCTGATGGCCTTAAAATTTCCCAATTAACTGAACAACTGGACTTATCCAAAAGTACTATTCACCGGTTGTTAACTACGCTGGGAAGCATGAATTATATCGCTAAGGATGCCGAAACAAACAAATACAAACTGGGGTTACAAATTCTTTTCCTCTCTAGAAATATTTCGGACAGCAACGAAATAATACGTGCTGCAAAACCTTTCATCGAAAAACTGTCCAAAGACATAAATGAAACGGTTCATTTATGCATAGAAGATCGTGGTGAAATTGTTTATATTGATAAAATCGAAAGTAACCACACAGTCCGAATGTTTTCACGGATTGGTACACGTGGCCAAATGTACTGTACAGCCGTAGGTAAAATCCTGCTTTCCGGAGTAACTCCAAGTTATTTTGAGGAAGTTGTTGAAAAAATTGATTTTGCTCCACGAACTCCAAACACGATTACATCACAAGGAGAATTCCGGCTAGAAATCGAAAAAGTAAAACAGCAGCAATATGCACTGGATAATATTGAAAACGAAGAAGGTATTCGTTGCATCGCTGCCCCGATCTACAACCATAAAGGTGAGATCATTGCTAGCTTTAGCGTATCTGGTCCTAGTAACCGGGTAACGATGGATATGATCGAAGATACTTTGATTGATAAAATGAAAGATACGAGTTTAAACATTTCGCAAACACTTGGTTTTACGGATGTTAACTAGTTTTCAATAATTCATACGATAAAAGTAAAGAAAACCGTTGAACACGGTCATCTTTACTTTTTTTCTACATTGTCAAATCAATTGCATTGCCTGCCATAAATTCTCCTAAACGTCTACGATCAGGCAATCCGTCATTGTCCCCAGGTGACATTACCGCCAACGCACCGATAGCAGTTCCCCGTCTTACTGACTCTTCCAGTGATAATCCTTCCAAGATACCGCTTATCACACCTACTGCAAAACCATCCCCGGCACCGACAGTGTCCACCACTCGATCAACCGGATAGCCATCTGTATAAAATTGATTTCCTTCCGAGCTAGTGTAGGCTCCATCAGCTCCAAGCTTCATCACGACTGTTTTAACCCCGAGATTATGATAAAATCTTGCAATGGCTTCAATTGACTTTTGTCCTGTCAATATTTCCCCTTCGCCAACACCGGGTAGTACGATATCCGCCAAAGAAGCTAACTCATTGACGACTTCAACCATCTCTTCTTTACTGGACCAAAGACCGGGCCGTAAGTTTGGATCATAAGAAACTTGAATACCTTTCATTCGTGCTTTTTGCATCAAGGTGTAGACCATTTCTCTGCAGTCTTTAGATAACGCAGGTAAAATCCCTGTCACATGAACGTGATCAATTGCTTCCAAATCCAAGTGTCGGATGGTTTCCGCATTCATATGTGATGCTGCAGAGTTTTTTCTCGCTGAGAACACTTCTGGATCAAATTTGCTTACCTTTTGTTTCCACTGCATTCCTGTTTTATAGGTTTCGTCATACGTTATATGACTCGTATCAATTCCATTCTCGAGTAAAAAATTCTCAATCGTTCTTCCGAACGGGTCTTGACCTAGTTTCGTGACGTATGTCATCTCATGTTCAAGACGAGACATCCCGATTGAAAAGTTAACTTCCGCCCCAGCCACAAAGCGGCTAAAGTTTTCAACATTTTCAAGTGGACCTTCTTGTTCGGCAACAAACAATGCCATAGGTTCTCCAATAGTTACAATTCTACTCATCATAATCTCTCCTTATTATTTAAAAGGTTTTTCTCTGAATTTTACGATTGTAAGACTTCTTTCATCTCTTCCGGATGATTTTGAGGGTCTTGGTGATCCTGATTTTTGTTTTTATTTTTCATATACTTGGCCCAATAGGCAGTTAAAATCGGTACTAAAATCGAAGTTACGATAACTGAAGCTGCAACTAATGCTGTAGCAGATTGTGCAATAGGAAGGAACTCCGGCTTCATCGTCGCGATAATCATCGGGTTTGCAACTGCAGCTCCCGCCGTACTAGAAGCTGCCAATCCTGCAGTACCGTTACCTCCCCCAATGAATTTGTCTGCCAGCATCAATGGAATACCAGTCACAATGATGACTAAAACCCCTAATATCACTCCACCCAGTCCTGTCTGCAGAATTACTTTTAAATCGATTGCATTACCTAATGCGAATCCAAAGAAAGGAATCATTACGTGTGATGCTCTACTGAAGAAGTCTCGCACATCACTATCCAGATTCCCCAGTATAAAACCAACCAGGAAAGGCAATACTGCGCCTACAAAAACATGCGGTTCAAAAGCAGCTACTCCTGTAGATCCTAAAATTAGCATGGTCACTAATGGACCCGACTCGATTGACATTAAAACAAATGCACCGGCTTCTTCTTTAGAACCGTATTGTTGCATGATTGATGCGTACAGTCCTCCGTTTGTCATATCCATCGCCGCAATTAAAGCTAAAACCGAAAAACCTGCAAAAATGCCTGTTTGGATACCATCAACCGGAATAAAGGACGATGCAATAACAGCAACTACCCACGCTACGGCAATTTTAGTTAGTACAAGAGTTCCAGATTTTCTTAATACTGTACCGGTCGCTTTAATATTTATTCCTGTTCCCATACAGAAGAACCAAACCGCTAAGATTGGAACGGTCCCCGTCATTAAGCCGTTCGTAAAAGAACCAAAATATTCACCGGATCCCGGGGCAAACGTGTGAATAAGTGCTCCGAGGAACAACGGAACTAACATTAAACCACCGGGAATTTTATTAAGTGTCTTCATAATTTTCATTTTTTACACACCTTTCATAATTGATTTAAATGCTAAATTTCATTGAAAAGATTATTTGGTTACTACAATGCAGATTACCGCCAATATTGATAACGCTTTCAAAAATATGTTTTTTAAAATTTCAGCCGCGAGTGACCACCCATGATCTATCCGGTGTATGTGACTCCTTCTCTACAACAACGTTTTTAACTTTAAGAACGAAATAACTACCTAGGTATTTTTGATCTGCTTCCAAAAATTCTTCTACATTCATCAATTCAGATTTATTTAAATAGAAAAGCGTATCTTCTTCATCATAACGACCAACTGAATACGGAGAAAAACCTGTTATTTCTAAATCGGCTAAGACTGTTTTTAATTCCTCTTCTAGAATATCCGTACTTTTAAGTTTGTTAATTTCCAGTAATCAAGTTAGCATCGTCTCACATGAACCTTTAGCGTTCAGACACTCATCGCATTTCCTCTAATTTTACTGGAATCGCGTCACTGATTGTTTTATTGTCGCCTGCCATCCCCCAAACAAATGCATAATTACTAGTTGCCGTACCGCAATGAATTGACCATGGAGGTGAAATCACTGCTTGCTCATTTTTCAGAATGACATGTTTTGTATTACGCGATTCCCCCATGAAATGAAATAACCGTGCATCCTCGTCCAAATCAATATACAGATACACCTCAGTTCTCCGATCATGTGTGTGTGTAGGAACGGAATTCCATACACTTCCTTTATCGAGTTGAGTCATGCCCATGACAATCTGGCAACTTTGAATGCCTTCCTCGTGAATAAAGCGACGAATCACACGTTGATTGGCATTATTTACAGTGCCCAACCGATCTCCCTCAATTGAACGAAAAGATACATGTTGAACGGGGTATTCTTTATGCGCCGGTGCTGAAAAAATGTAATACTTTGCTGCGTGTCCAGAAGATTCGCTTGAAAATACTAGTTCTTTTTTTCCTAACCCTACATAAAGGCAGTCCTTGTTTTCCATATCGAAAGTTTTACCATCGACGACAATCTTTCCTTTGCCCCCAACATTAAATATTCCGACTTCTCTCCGATCTAAAAAATATTCTGATTGCATCTGATCCGTACCTTCTAATAAAATCTGAGCATCCTTCGGTGTAATGCCTCCAATGATTATACGATCATCCATTGAATAAACTAGTTTAGTTTCATTTGATACAAATAACTCCTCGATCAAATAATTTTCCCGTAACTCCGCTGTACTAAAATCTTTAACTTGGTTTGGATGAGTCGAATATCTTGTTTCCATAAAAAAATACATCTCCTTTAGTTTCTGAATTTTAAACGCGAAAAGACAAATCTAATTTAAAATGAAGGCGTTTACAAAAAAGATTAAAAAAATAGTTTTTGTTCCGTATTGTGAAACGACGTTCTACATAATGATTATATAATGCTGTTTTAAAAAAAGCTAGCGAATTAATATTGTCAAAATTATGAATGTAACTTGTGTATTTTTTCACTAATACGTAATTAATTATCCATATATAGGTTTTAAAAGGTGAGCTACGTCCTCATCAAACCTCTCTTGAATGCAAAAAAACAGCAAATCTTTTTTAACGGATGATTGGTCGGTAGGAGATTGTTTTACTTAATCGTTACTTTTTTAAACAAGCATATTTGCTTGCTGTTAATAGTAGAACTATTTCGATGTAAGTAAAAATCCGGTTGGAAGTGATCATATAACTCTTGAGTACATAAAACTATTTTTTACAATGCTTGCTAATTCAAACTAAAATGAACGGGGGCTTCTGTATGTTTTATGTAAATAGAACGCTGTTTTGTTTTTTTTATTGTTAAGCAATAAAAAAATAGGAAATACACATTCAAGTGAACCTCTAGATTAATTATTTTTTAATTTTTTTACCTTTCATGAATAAAAACGTGAATCATAATTTGTACTTTTCTAATTTCTTGTTTTCTTATTTCTCATTTCCCATCTATAAAAAATCCGTTTGCGTTTGGAAATAATAAACAGTATATTTAGACTGAGTATTCTGATAATTATTTCCAAATTAAACAGGAGAAGGAGTGTTTCTATGATGACGACTCAAAAACGCTTGCTTTCACTCGCTACAATCACCGTCCTTACCGGAGGAGCTGTCTTTGCTTTTACGAATACAGATGGATTCAATACGCAGGACGAAACGGTATCCGATGTTGCAACGACTGACACTACCGTCACAAAAGTCAGCACTTCCCGAGTATCGGGTACCCCGTCAATCCAAAAATTAATGAGTGCCGGGATGGTCCAGACGTATCCGGGCGATCCTGCACTAAAGAAAAACTCTTTCCGTGTTGATCCGATCGTTTTATCTGCCCCAAAAGAATTGAAGCTGAAAGAAAAAGACGGGTACCGCTACATTACGGTTCCGCTCATTTTACACAATAAAGAAGGTACGTCAGACGGCTATAGCGTCTATCGTCCGAATGCTTTCTCGATTAACGACGGTCACGGGCATGACTATGCTCCGGTCGACTACATCAGTCATAACAAGAAAGCCTGGAAGTACGAACATCAATACATCGCTCCGAACCGTCTCGTGATGGATGTCGTCTACCACGTCCCGAAAAATGCCAATACGTTCGTTATGTTTGCGTCAAGCGATGCTTTCCCGAAGACGTATACCGTCAAAATCAGCATCGATTAACATGCTGATCTTTTCTACCCTGATCGGTTAAAACGACGGCCGGTTCCGATTCGGAATAGGCCGTCTTTCATATCGCTACACGTAAAAGGAGGTGGACGCCTATGATGTCCTTCATTTGGAACTCATGGTGGCGAAACAAAGAACGGTTCATCCTGTTACTCGTCGGTGTCCTGATTGTCAGTACAGGACTGAGCTATTTAATCGGGACGACCCAAGCGAACAATGGGACCGTCGTTGACGAACTGCAAAAACGCTGGAACTCGTCATATGATATCGTCGTCCGGCCGCCGGGAAGCCGGAGCGTAACGGAAGACTTACATTTACTCGAGCCGAATTATATGAGCGGTCTCGACGGCGGCATCACGATGAAACAGTATCAGACAATCAAAGACATCACGGACGTCGAAGTCGCAGCGCCGATCGCGATGATCGGAAATAAATCGACAGGCTCATCCGTCGGGACGCACACGTTTGATGACCCCGGCGTCTATAAGCTGACGATCACCGATTATCAAAATACCGGTCTGCAGGTCGACAAGTCGACGACGGTCCGTTATTTAGCCGCCGGCTGGGACGCGAGCGGCGATACGAAACAATCCGGCGTCTCACCGATCGGTCTCGGAAAACAACCGCTCGACGAGTATGGCAGTGATACGATGATTGCCGGGATTGATCCGGAAGCGGAAGAACAACTCGTCGGGCTTGATCAAGCGACGAAAAAGTCGGACCACAGCCGTTATTTCACGGATGAAGACGTCGTGACGGCGCTCGAGAACGTCGATATGATTCCGGTTTTGATGAACGAACGGGATTACATCGATGCGTCCCGGACCTATAAATATGAAAAACTTGATTTACCGCTGATTGATGACTCGATGGTACCGACGATTCAAGAAGTCACGAAAAAGGGCGGCAAAACATACTTAGACAAGCTCCCTACCGTCGATGAAAAGCCACAGACGTATAAAATCACGACGGCGCAAGTCCAAAAACAATTCATTCATGATATTTTGAATAATTCATTACCTGAAAAATACAGCGGCTACTCGGAATGGCTGATTCTCAAGCCTTCACCAATCACCTATCAATCCGTCGAGAGTCCCTATCCGTCACGCTGGCCGTTCACCTATCAGGTCGAACCGAAGCTGATCAACCCGGATTCTTTGCTTGCGAAACGCAGCATGTACCGGGCAGCACGCGAGTTCGGGACGTCGAGTGATGACTGGCCGCGGATCAACCCCTATTACATCGGAGTATTTGATCCGAAGAAATTGAATTTATCGAAAGATCCGTTGACGGAACTGCCGATGGAAACCTATTTCCCGGCGAAGGCAAAGTGGGTCATGGATAAAAATGAGACACCGGTCAACCCGCCGCGTGACGTCAAACCAACAAACGACCCGTACGACTTCATGACGAAACCGCCTTCGATGTTGACGACGCTAGACGCTGCTTTCAAGATTCGCGGCAAAAAAGCCATCTCCGTCATCCGGGTCAATGTCAAAGGCATCGATACGATGAATGAACAAAGCGAGAAAAAATTACAGGCCGTCGCGCAGGAAATCGAGGACAAGACCGGACTGATCACGGATGTGACGCTCGGTTCGTCACCGCAACTGGCGTTGACGTATCTGCCCGGACTTAAAGACCAGTCAGCACTCGGGTGGGTCCAGCAGCCCTGGATTAAACTCGGTTCCTCGATGGCGATTTTCCAGGAAGCGAAAGTCGGGATGAGCGGGGTCATTGCAAGCGTCATTTTGGTGGCGCTCGTCTATGTCTTCAGCTCAAATATCATCCTGCTTTACGCCCGGAAAAAAGAATTTGCGATTTTACTGGCCCTCGGCTGGCGCCCGCGCCAGCTGTCGAAGATGCTGTTCCTCGAAGCGACGTTACTCGGTTCACTCGTCGCCTTGATTGCCTGGACGATTCTCGGGACGTTTTGGCTGACGACGGACCATCCGATCGCCCTTGCCCAGATCGTTCTGATCGGTCTCGCCGGACTGTTGATTTACTGGGGCGGCACGTTCGTCCCGATGCTGTTGATCCGGAAGATTCAACCGTACGAAAGCATCCAGGCGGGAGAAGTCTCGCGGGGACGTCGTTTCGTCCGTTCGCAGTCCGTCCTCGGCATGAGCGTCAATCAATTGGTGACGTACTGGCAACGGACATTACTGTCGCTTGTCGCAATCGCCTTACCGACCAGTTTGTTCATTTTCTTCCTGTTCGTCACGTTCCGACTCAAGGGGGTCTTGTATGCGTCCTGGCTCGGCGAATTCGTTGCCCTTGAAGTCGGCATGATGCATTATGTCGCGATGGGGGTTGCCCTGCTGATCGCCATCTTGACGACGACGGAAATCATGTGGCAGAACGTCAACGAACGGAAATCACAGCTCGCCGTGCTGAAAGCGACCGGCTGGCGCGACGGGATGATCCGTCAACTCGTCTTTCTTGAGGGGGTCATGACCGGTCTGATTGCCGGATTGATCGGTCTTGCCGTCTCGCTCGGGTTGATTTACAAGATGTACAATCAATTCCCGACGGCCGAGCTCGGATTCCTGAGCCTGACGCTGTTGATTCCGATTACGACCGGGATCATCGGTGCTTTATTACCCGCCTACCGCGCGGTTAAAATTACACCGAATGCAGCCATCGGGAGCGTCGCCGTCAATGCCAAGGCGACGGAACGCCGCTTCAAAGTCGCGCTTGGAACAGTCGGGACCGCGCTTGTCGTGGGTGTCGTCGGACTATTCTTCTTTGCGACGACGAGTGAAGTCGAGCACCCGGCGGCCGAGCCAACAAGTCAAACAACTGAAACGACGACAGGGACGAAGCTCGCCGATTTGACCGCCAAAAAATCGACCGCCATACAACCGTCGAAACAGGAAACGGCAAAAATCGAAAAGCTGATGAATCAGGGGCTGCTCAAAACGTATCCCGGTGACCCGAAATTAAAGGATGCCACCTTCCGTGTCGGGAAACTGTTAGACCGCCCGCCGGCTGAACTCAAACTGACACAGCAAGCCGGTATACGCTACATCACGCTCCCGTTGTTTTTGCATGACCCGGATATTACAGAAGATGTACTCGGCTCCTACAGTCAATATAAACCGGACCGGTTCACACTTCAGGATGGGAATGGGCATGTCTACGAGACGGTCGATTACGTCAACCGTAATGAGAAGGCCTGGAAAAACAGTTACCAGTACTTTGCTCCCTATCAATCAAGGGTCGATCTCGTCTACGAAGTACCGGAAACGGAAAATGTCTTCGTCATGTTTGCGTCAAGTGATGCATTCGCAAAACCGACTACCGTCAAAATCGAACTCAACTAAAAAATAGTACTTCTACCCGTTGGTTGATGCGCGAGTAGAAGTACTGTTTTAGTTTGCCATCCGTGTTTTTTTTCGTAGATCGTCGTTCGTCGGGTGACTCGGATCCGTCCGCATGATCCGCAATTCCAGATATTGTTTCAAAAAGGCAATCAACAGCAGAGCCAGCAGAAGAACGATTAAAACAGATATACTCCAATAATCAGGGATCCATGCCTGAAGCGCAATCAATAAAGGAACGGGAACGAAACCGAACTCGACCGCGTAACGGAAACGAATCAGCCGCCGTGCTGCTTTGATGCTTGATAGGGCACTAATCCGTCTTGCCTCGCCGAGCAGTAACAGTCCATGGATGAGGACGAGGAGGACGAGCAGTGGAACAATCCATTCGTCGGCACCTGTTTGAACCAAGCCGTACAGACTTAGCGCGACGACTCCTACCAATGCCAATCGTTTAAAAAGATTCTGCTTGCTTTCCTGCTGCATGATTAGAATTTTCGTTTGTTTTTCCATTTTGTTCATCCCCTACTCAAAGTCACCTGGCTTTCAGGACAGGTGTTTTACTTCGTAATTCTTTTTTCGTCGGATGGGCTGGGTCAAGCACCGTCTGCGTTCGCTCGAGATAGATGTCACCGATAACGAAGGCTGCAAGTCCGATAAAGTAGCCGATAAAACTTGGCAAAGGCGGTAGTTCGAACCGGATTAATAGCGGGAAGAAAAAAGCAATCAGTCCGATTAGAGCAAAATCAACCGCGTAACGGAGTCGGATGATGTTGCGTGCTGGTCGGCTGTCTGAAAATACACTGATTCGTTTCGCTTCAATCCAGTGCAAAACACCGTGTGCCAGGAAGCTCACCCCGACGAGGATTTTCGGCCAAATTGCTGTCTCATATTGAAGAAGTGCAAAGATACTAAAACCAAGCATTACAGCAAAAATAATGCGAACGAACGCGATGCGTTCCTTTTCTTCCCGGATACGTTGAATTCTTCGTCGTTTTTCCATCATACTCACCTTATGTATACTCTACGTCAATCGGCAAAAAAAGTTCTAATTTTTTACAAACTTTCGGCTGGGACATCAAAAATTACCCTTTATAACCCTTTTCCACCTTGCGGGTCGAACGTCAACAAGCGTTCCATTCCCGTGATAAACGGGCGTGCCTGCTCAATCAGGCGCCGCGTCGCCGGAAGTTCGAGTGACGCCTTGTGCGACGCTTGATTCGTCCAAATTTCGTGGACGATGACCGTGTCCGCTTCTTCTGATACGCTGACGATATAATGGAGACATGACGGCTCGTCTTCGAACGAGGCTGCTGCTTCAAGTAACAGCTCCACCAATTTTTCTTGCTGTCCCGCCGTCGTCGTAAATTCCCCAAAAATCCCGTAACTCATCCTGATTCCTCCTCATTGTTTCTTAAGTTCCTTTTGTATGCATTCATAGCTTGAAACATTTTCCTTGCCGTGCCGTAGAACAGAGTAGCATCGACTGACTTTCAGGAGGACTTACTTTGACTACACGTACGAAACGAATCGTATCAGCACTCTACTTACTCCTGTTCGGGATGACCCTATTTAGTATCTTCTTTGAACAGACAGGCGCTACCTTCTTTTCGGTCGTCCAACTCGGCGTCCTCAGTTATTTTTATTTTGAATTACTGAGTCAGAATACGCACTACTCCAGTCCATCGAAAGAACAGGACATCATTCACCGGAGTACACGGCTCCGTTTTCGGATCATCCAGATTTTATTATTCCTGTTGATCGGCATCGATTATTTATTTTTCGAGCAGACCGATTTGTTGCTCGTTAGCGCTTTTTCGATTTCGATTGCGGTACCAGCCATCATCCGTTATGTCCGTTTGCGGATGAACGACCACTCAAAGGAGGAGAACGATGTCTAACCGCAGTTCGCTCGTCAGCTTGACGACCATTTTGACCATCATCCTGCTCAGTTTGTTTTTATTGGATGCCATAACGACACTATCGTTTTTAGTATTCTTCATACCACTTTCGCTTTGTATGCTGATCCTTGGCGTCAGCGAACTCCGACACGTATTAAAGGACAGTTGAAGAATATTTATCAAAATCAGGCGAGAATACTCCCACCTCTAAGTGTCTCAGGGCGAAGCCCAGCGCAGGTGGAGGTAGTTCAAGCTAAATAGGAGGACAAGTTACATGAACCGAACCTGTACCCAATGCGACACCCGACTAGTCGAAGACTGTGAAGTCCACGTCAAAGGTGCCATGTACGGCTTAAAGATTAAAAAACCGGGTCGTTTTTTCAGTAAGGCATCTGCTGAAGCGAAAGCTGCCGTTTGTCCGAAGTGCGGACTGGTCCAACTATATGTCGATCAACCAAACGCCTTTCTAAAAACATAACAATACTTTGAAAGAAAGGAACCTTTTGAGTGAGTACATACCACATATCTAGTATCCGCCTCCTTCTAATCATGATTGTTTTTACGATTTTCTGGTATTATTTTTTAGGATTGCCGCTTGGGTATGGAATTGTCATCCTTCCTGTCACTGTCGGTTATACGATTTATCGCAACTTCAAAGCGGCTCAGTCAGAAAAACATGAGTCTGAACAAAATTAGCAGCCGATGCACTGATCATAAATAAGACGCAGTTCCGGGATTTCATCCGAGACTGCGTCTTTTGTGTCATTAAGCTTTTAGCGTTGACGGTCAGCAGACAACCAACCACTAATGTTTTCATGCGTTGCCCCTCCTGATGTTCTAAATGAATCGTGTCAGATAGTCACTGAATATTTTGCGCATCACTTTTGGCGTATTCGCTATGTAGACGTTGATTTGTTCTTCGTTCGACTGGACTGGATCGCGGTCCGTCTCGTCCGTCGGAAAATCCGAGATGCCTTTAATGATGATACATTCGACCCCGTTTTTCTGACAGATATAGGCGATTGCGCCGGCTTCCGTATCGGCGACCGTGACGGCATTGTCTTTCAGCTCCAAGTAATCGTTCCACATCACGACGGCCCGGTCTGCCGTACCAATCGTTCCGGTGTGACAATCTGTTTGGTAAGCCGCAACAGCGAGTTCAACGATGAAGGACGGTTTAATCAACGGCTCGACTTCTTTCACCGTACAATCATACTGGACCGCGCGGTTTGGCACGATGATGTCGAGGACCGCAAACGACTCGTCAATGCCGGCACAGGTCCCGGCAACGATAATTTTTGTAAGCGGGAACCGTGCCATCATGTACTGATTTGCCCCGACCCCGTTTACTTTCCGGACACCGGTGCTGTAAAACAACACACGTTTTCCGGCAATCGTCCGGAAAAAATATTCGCCGTACGGGTACTTAGTACGTTCTAATTCTTTTACATCAAAATATGCGAGTGTCGCTTCGAACTCCCATATCGTCGCAATACTGACACCAATCATTCATTCATCCCCTTAAACGTCCCTCGTCACTTTTGGATAATATATACATTCTCATCATCGCTTGTTTTCCTATTTCAAGCAAGCGTGATTTGGCAGACAACAAACAACCTCCACCCGGTATAGGTGGAGGCTTATCGATTTACTGTTGTGTCGCTTTGTCGTACGACAACTCCTGTCCGTTCGTCGCAATGACCTGTTTGTACCAGTCGAATGAGTCTTTTTTCATCCGTTCCATCGAGCCGTTGCCTTCATTGTCGCGGTCGACGTAAATCATCCCGTAGCGTTTTTTCATCTCACCCGTCGTAAACGAGACGATGTCGATGATGCCCCATGGCGTGTAGCCCATCAGTTCGACGCCGTCTTCCGTGACCGCTTCCGTCAACGCTTCGATGTGAGTCTTCAAGTAATCAATCCGCGCTGCATCGTGAATCTTGCCGTCCTCAATCGTATCGACAGCCCCAAAGCCGTTTTCGACGATGAAGAGCGGGAGTTGGTAGCGGTCATACAACCGGTTCAGGACGTAACGGAGTCCGACCGGATCAATCGCCCAGCCCCAGTCGCTCGACTGGATGTACGGATTCTCGACGCCGTTCGCGAGACCGCCGTTGACGATGTTCCCCGTATTGTTGACCGTCGCATCATGCTTGACCGTTGTCGACATGTAATAACTGAAGCCGATGTAGTCGACCGTCCCGTTTTTCAGAATCTCGTCATCGCCGTCGAGGATCGGAATCTGATAGCCTTCCCGTTCGAACTCTTTTAAGGCATAGTTCGGATAATAACCGCGTGCCTGAACATCCGGGAAGAAGTAACGTTGACGCATCGATTTTTCCGCCAGCATGACGTCTTTCGGATGTGAGGAATACGGATAGACCGGGACGTGGGAAATCATCGCTCCGATTTGGAAATCGGGATTGATTGCTTTCCCTTTCGCGACAGCAAGGGCGCTGGCAATCAGTTCGTGGTGACCGGTCTGGTACATGACTTCCATCGCATTTTCGCCCGGTTCGACTTTGACACCGGAGTTCGTCCAGAGGAACAACGGATTCTCGACATCCATCTTGTTGTTGATTTCATTAAACGTCATCCAGTACGTAACTTTATCTTGGTAGCGCGTGAAGCAGACTTCGGCGAAGCGTTCGAAGAACTCGGCGACTTTGCGGTTACGGAACCCGCCGTATTCGCGCGCGAGGTGGAGCGGCATTTCAAAGTGCGATAACGTGATGATCGGCTCGATGCCGTACTTAATCAATTCGTCAAAGACATCATCATAAAACTGCAGTCCCGCTTCGTTCGGTTCCGTTTCGTCACCGTTCGGGAAAATCCGGCTCCAACCGATCGATGTCCGGAGACACTTCAATCCCATCTCGGCGAATAGCGCGATGTCTTCTTGATAGCGGTGGTAAAAATCAATCGCCTCATGATTCGGATAAAACGTCCCTTCTTCAATCGTATCGGTAATGCGCCGGGCGACGCCATGCGCGCCTGCTGTCATGACATCGACGACACTCGGTCCTTTGCCGCCGGCGTTCCAGCCGCCTTCAAATTGATGGGCAGCCAGTGCGCCGCCCCATAAAAAGTCGTTTGGTAATGTTTTCATCTTCAAGTCCTCCCTAGTAATCGAGATATATGCCTTTATCACCATCATAATTGTACATGCACAATTAATCAATACACATTTAATATCAAAAAACATGTCTACAAATATCGTCTTTTTATTATGATATAGTTGCGATATAACAATTTTTATGTAAATGAGGGTGAACCATGCTGAAATATCAACAGACGGCGACGGAAATCGAAGCCTACATCGAACAGAATGCGTTACAGCAAGGCGATAAATTACCGGTCCTCGATCAACTGATCCGACAATTTGAGGTCAGTAAAACGACGATGACGAAAGCGCTCGAACTGCTGGAACGAAAAGGAATCATCTTTCAAGTTCGCGGCAGCGGCATTTTTGTCCGCAAAAGTAATCGGAAAGGGTATTTTAATCTCTTCTCGACACAAGGCTTCAAGCAAAACTTGATTGATCATGATATCACGTCGCGTTTACTCGAACTTGAAGTCATTGCCTGCTCGGAGGATCTCGCTAAGAACCTTTCCATTACACCTGGGACAGACGTCTATTTCGTCAAACGGATCCGCTACATTGACGGACGGCTTCTCTGCCTCGAAGAATCCTATTATGTAAAAGCACTTGTCCCATACTTGAACCGGGAAATCGTCGAACAGTCGATTTTCGAGTATCTTGAGACGGCACTCGGACTGAACATCGGCTTTTCGGACATGTACATGCACGTCGGTAAATTGCCGGAGACAATTGCGGAACATTTGAAACTTGAAGCCGGTGATCCGGCATTGACGGTCGAGACGATTTTCCACTTGACGAACGGTCGACCGTTCGATTATTCCGTCATCACCTATCATTACGAACACTCGCAATTCGTCGTTCAGGCGAACGGCTTGTATTTATGAAGGGAATCGGAACATGAATGAAGAAGTAATTTTTTATTATGCTTTACTTGCGGGCGGTATCGTCTGTGTGGTGCTAAGTGTACTGTTACATTTCTGGTTTCGTGAGGATACCGGCATCGAATTTTCCCTGTTTTTCCGACTCGTTTTACTGTGTTTATTCGGTGTGGGACTGGTTTGGTATACGACTCCAAGCCTGAAGTACGTCTTTTATCATGACTATGCGACAACTAAAGGAATGTGTACGGTGGAATACGATGATCAATCCAGCCCGCGGACGATTGATCTTTATTATGATGAAACAGGTGACTATTTCAGTTTCTTCGATCGGGCCGATCTCGGCGCTTACGGACCGGACGTCCCGTATACCTGCCACGTGACAACGACAAAAGATCATGCATTTGAAATTTTTTACCGGATTTACGATTTCAAAACGGGCAAGTTATTATATTCGTCTGAATGACTGGTCATGTTAGAGAAAACTGCATGATTGCGGATTTGATGATTTCCGTTTTTGGAACAACTTAAGATCATCCGTTTTTCTTGTCTTTATGAACACTCGCAATGTTGAGGCGAACGGGTTGTATCTGTAAACGCAAAAAAGCAGACACGATCCAAGTACTTTTTGGACAGTGTCTGCTTTTTGATTTTCTATTTAATCATCGTTTATGCCGCTTACTCAAGAATATCGTCAGCGGATAAATACCGATACTTTGGACAATCAACGACAGGACGATGACAGCAAACGATAAGGAAATCAACACATCATATTGCGCTGATACCGTTTTTTCGAGCCATAGTAACAACGCGACAGACATCGAACCTTTAATCCCAGCTGCCGTAATGATTGAGATCGTCGAAAAGTCGTCGCGAAATTCACCTTTCCAGGCCGGTACCGCATAAATGAAGCCGCTGACCATGATGAACCGTGCCAACAAGGTCAGACCAAAAATGATCAACGCCAGTCCCCATTGTGAAAAAACTAAGTATCCAGCTGCTTGAATCCCAATCAGTAAGAATAAAATCGATAAAAATGTTGGTTTGATGATGTTCCAAAATCCATCCAATGATGCTTTAATTCCCTTCTCCTCATCCGCTTTTTCGATTTCGTAAGACAAGAAAATCCCCAAAATGACCGTGGTGAGAACACCTGAGACACCAAGCGCTTCTGCAAGATAAAATCCACCGTACGACATGACGATACTCAACATCACTTGATATTCTTTTTGCGTCGTCAAGTGAATAATTTTACTTAAAATCCATCCGAGCAAGAAACCAATCAGAATTCCGCCAAACGAAACAAGCATAAATTGTTCGATAAATGTCGTGAAATTAAAACGTTCCCCCGTTTGAAACATCGTTAATAAGATCGTAAACAAAACGATACTCGTCCCGTCATTGACCATCGATTCTCCTTCCACGATATCGGCGAGTTGTTCGTCCCCTGTACTTTTTTTGATGATGGACGTTACCGAGACCGGATCGGTCGGAATCAAGATGGCGGCAAGGAGCAGCGAAGCCGTCAGCGAAAGTGAAATGAACAGATTCGAGATCCAGTAAATTGAGACACCGAGTAATAAGGCCGTCACAATCAACCCAATCGTGCTGAACGCCGTAATGATACCCCAATTATTTTTCAACTGTTTAATCGGAAACTGATACGCTGCCGTAAACAGGAGCACCGGCAAAAACACTTCAAATACGATTTCCTTTGATAGATGAAGCGAAGAAAAATAGGGGATAAATGAAAGACCCAGTCCAATCACGACGAGCACCATCGGAACAGGAATCATTTTTTGTTTTAAATCGATTGTGTAAATTACGTAGCCGATAAGTAGTAGAATCAAAATTTGATACGTCATACAGTCACCCTTCCCTTACATGTCGCACTAAAATATTCTATGTGCCCTTATACCTTTTCAATAATTAGTTAAAACAAATCCTTCACTCGATTTTCCAATCTGTCAAGTAATACCTCATCCAAGAGAATGTAATGCCTTACAAAAAATATTAACTGTTAAAAGTAAATCTATGTTATTCTGTTGTCAAATAAATTAGACCGGTCAAATAAAAAGGAGTCTTCTCATGAAATCCATTTTAACGTTAACCACTTTAAGCCAATTAAAGGCGCTGAGTGTTCCGATCCGAGCTGAAATCATGATGCGGTTAATCGAAAAACCACTCACGGGTCAAATGTTGTCTGAAAAACTTAACTTATCGCGTCCTAAAGTACATTACCATTTAAAAGAGCTCGAAAAGAATCACTTAATCACGTTAGTCAAAACGGAAGAAAAAGGCGGAATCATCCAAAAGTTTTATCAATCGGTGGCACGGGGGTTCACACCATCACTTGAGCTCTTGCCGCATATGGAAGACGTCAATGAATCCAATCGGCAATTGCTTTTTCAGATGGCCGAAAAAACAAAGCAAGTTATTTTATCTGCGCCCGAGCATGCATTTACCCCTCAACGAGCCAGTGAATCGCCTGCTGACTGGAATCACGTCGGTTCAATGTGGCAAATCTCTGCAACGGAGGAACAGTTTAATGATTGGACAAAAAAATATTTTGAATTGATGGAGGAGCTTAGACACCTCTCAAAAGAACCGAGTGAAGAAACTGCTCAAAAACTTTATTTCTTTTCTACGATGGCGTTTGAAGTGGATGAACTCATCATGGAAACGATTGAACATGAAGATGAAGAAAACAAGGCTTGAACGTATAGCCTTTTTCTTTACCCGTCATTGTCAAATTAAATTGACCGGTCAAAATAATAAGTAAACCGGAGGTTTTACGTATGATTGAACTTTTGAAAAACCGTAATTTCATATTTTTACTGTCCGGCCGACTCGTGACGAATATTGGAGACAATCTTTATTACATCGCCGCGATGTGGCTTGTCCATGACATTGGACAGAGTGCATTTTATACAGGGCTCGCCGGGTTTCTGATTTTATCACCAAAAGCCCTGCAATTTCTTGCGGGTCCGCTGGTCGACCGCTGGAGAATCAAAACGACGTTAATCGTCACCCAAGTCGTGCAGTCGATTTTGATTTTGCTCATTCCACTTGCTTACCTGCTCGATTTTTTAAGCATTGCTTTAATTTTATCCGTCATGCCACTCCTCGCCTGCGTCGAAGAGTTTGCCTATCCGACGCAAACTAAAGCCCTCCCCTTGTTTCTAAAAGAAAAAGAACTGCTGCAAGGAAATTCACTTTTTGCATTTGCTTATCAAGGCGTTGATCTTGTCTTCAATTCATTGGCAGGATTAGCAATTGCCTTCTTTGGTGCCATCACGATGTTTTTCGTCGATTCAGTGACATTCGCACTCGCCGCGATGTTTTTCTCATTCCTCAACATGGATTTTGTAAAAACGCCAACACCAAAAACGCAACACTCCTTAAAACTCACCTTCACGGACTATATCGATGATTTAAAAGACGGCTTCGTTGTCGTCTTCACGTCATTACTTTGGGTCTTTCTGATTGGTTCGTCTGTCGCAAATTTTGCGATTGGGATGACGGTTGCCGTCCTTCCTGTCTTCGCGGATCAAATCGGCGGTGTACAAACATACGGTATTCTGTTAGCCGCTATGTCAGCGGGTTCGTTGCTCGGTGCACTCCTCGGTTCGACCCTCGGAAAACTGCGCGTCGGCATCGTCACAAGTGTTTGCTTTTTAGTCGGATCCATCTGCTGGGTATTTGCCGGGTGGCTCTCAAGTCCACTGGTTACACCGATTTTATTTGGTATCGCCTGGATTCCAATCGGTGCCGTAAATGTTTTGTTTGCCGGTGTTACGCAAACCATCATCCCGAACCAAATACTCGGGCGCGTGAATTCAGTCGCGTATAGCTTAGGAATTGCCGCGATGCCGATCGGTTCGTTACTAGGTGGATATGTCGCGACCTTTATCGATCCTCACTTCATTTTCATGTTCGCCGGACTCGGTATTTCGTTGATTGCATGTGTTTGGTTCTTCCATCCCAATCTCCGAAAGTTACCACAGGTGGAACAAATGACTGCTTCGACTTTTAAAATCAGTTAAAAACGCCCCCGATCGTCGAGGACGTTCATGATTAACATTGTGCGCGTCACAAATCACCCATGCCGCATCGTCCATTCAGCGACGACCCGCTTCGCCGACCGGAGCGCCCCTTCGACATGGCCACCAAACGCACTATCCGTTTCCGTTCCGGCAAGATAAAGCCGGCCTTGCCAGTTTGCGTCGACTGCGATGGGCCGATACTGCGGAAATTCCGTTAACGGACGGGCATCTGCAGGCGTCGCCGTATCAAGGTCTTGCGCCCAGTCATAATAGAACACTTCCCGCGGATGACGGGCTGCTTCGCCGTACATCGTGATAAGTTGCTCGAGTATGCAGGCTTTAACCGCTTCCGTCCCGAGTGACTGACGCTCTTCTGCCGTCAGCCGTAGGAAACCGAACAAGGCACCCGGTCCGCGCTGCGGTGATGCATCATGAATTTCCTGCATGGCGCCGACCCAGCTCATCCCAAACCCGGACAGACCCGCTTCGCGCCAAAACGGCGTGTCATAGACGACAAGTGCTTTTGCTTGTCCGGCCATCCAGGTCGGGGTCGTTTGCAGTTTCTCCCGCGTCGTCTCGGAAAACGGCGGTTCGATTGCGACTCGCTCGACAAGACGGGGTGGAAGGGCAACCACGACACTATCATACGTTTCTGAAGTCGTCCGTCCGTCTTTGATTGACGTAACGATTACTTGCTGTCCCGTCCGCTCAAGTTTCGTGACGCGTGTCTGTAAGCGGAGCGATGCCGCCGGGAGTTGTGACGCAATCGCTGTCACGAGTGCTTCCATTCCTCCCGCTAACCGCTTCGACGGGACGATACTGTCCGGTGCCAGCAGATGATGTTCGATGGCTCCTGCTTGCCGTTCGAGTACCATCGCGCCCGTCGTGTGTTGGGCGAATGCCGTCAGGCCGAGTTCGGCGACAAGATCCGTGATGACCGTTTCCGTATCCGGCCAGTACCATGTCGGTCCGAGGTCAAAGCGGTCTGCCTCGTCTCCATGCGTACCCGCCACGCTTACAATACGTCCGCCGATCCGGTCCCGTGCTTCATAGACGGTGACCGCTTGCCCCATCTGTTGTAAAAGCGATGCTGCATAAAGCCCGCTGACGCCTGCTCCGATGATTGCGATGGATTGTGTCATCTTGATTCTCCTTTGCTACGAACGGACGAATTGCTCCTGTCCTTACTTATTGTAGCAAGTGTACCTTGTTCCGACTCAATCCTCCAAACGCTCGAACTCGACTAAACGGACAGGCTTAACATATACTTCCTCGTCGAACGTCGTCAGCGAAACGAATGTCTCGCCTTTGCGATAGAGAATTTTAGCTCCTTCTTGATTCACTTTCTTCCAGCCGTCACGATTCAAGCGTGCTGCATACAGGAGTCCCGGTCCGTCTGTTTCTGAAGCAAGTTGCGTCGCGTAGTGTTGCCCGTTCGCACCCGTTTGCTCCGTCGCAAAGCGCGGGATCGGGAACGAACTGACAGATGTACCTTCTTTGAACAATAGGGATATCACCCCGTAATACGTTCCACCTAGCAAAAAGGCGAGCAAGATGATAGATATTATTCTTTTATTCATACGATCAGCCCCCTGATTGCTCGTTTAACATGACATCCATCATTTCAGATGTCTCTACAAATCAAATCACAAGAATATTCCTAATAATATCCATTATTGCAATTCCCTTAATTTTACTCAAGTTATTCTTTGAGGCATTTTCCTGTTCAAGTAGCAAACCAGATGCTACAGTATTTTTGTAAACTAACGACCGTTAGGAAGGTGAATGATTTGAAAGCTGCACAATTAATCCCGACCGCTTTGCGTCACTTCGCGACTCATGGTTACGAAGGGGCCTCCTTAAACGACATCGCCCAGGAAGTCGGTATCAAGAAACCATCCATTTACGCCCACTATTCCGGGAAAGACGATCTCTTTTTGAAGACGATGGCGTACGCGCTAGGTGAACAGAAAAAACACCTCGCGTCCTACTTCGTCGAGACACGGCAGTTGCCGCTCGAAGCATCGCTAAAAGGATTTTTCGACTGGTTCATCGAGGAAAGCAACCAAAACGACCAAATGAAGTTCATCCTTCGCATCGCTTATTTCCCCCCCGTCAAACTGGAGCATGAAGTGACAGCGTTGATCAATCCGTTTTTCGATTCGATCCATCGTCACCTTGCACGCTTATTTCGCGAACGCGACCGGACGGAGCAGATTCTCTACTCCGAAGACTATACGAGCGGCGCACTCGCCTATTTGACGGTTGCGGAAGGAACGATGACAGAACTCGTCTATAACGGGATTGACGCCTACCAACAACGACTCACTGCCGTCTGGCCGATTTTTTGGCGCGGACTCGTCCGTTAAGAAGTCAAATCAGAAACTGAGGTTCAAATCATGCAAAACAACAAACTCATTTTAGGTACACTTTTACTCAATCTGTTCATCGCCTTTTTAGGGATCGGACTCGTCATTCCCGTCACCCCGACGATCATGAATGAATTGAACATCTCCGGCTCGACGGTCGGCTATATGGTGTCGGCGTTCGCCTTTGCCCAACTGATTCTCTCGCCGCTTGCCGGACGCGCCGTCGACAAGTATGGACGGAAGCCGATGATCATCATCGGCCTGTTCATCTTCAGCATGTCGGAACTGTTATTCGGTCTCGGACAGACGGTCGAAGTCCTGTTCGCTTCGCGCATCCTAGGGGGAGTCAGTGCCGCCTTCATCATGCCGGCCGTGACGGCGTTCATCGCCGACATCACGACGAATGAGACGCGTCCGAAGGCGCTCGGCTATATGTCGGCCGCCATTTCGACCGGCTTCATCATCGGACCGGGGATCGGCGGATTTCTCGCTGACATCGGGACACGGGTTCCGTTTTTCTTTGCCGCGACGTTCGGGATGATTGCGATGATTTTGTCCGTCTTCACGTTACGTGAACCGGAACGTCATTATGCCGATGCGCCGACTGTCAAACAAGCGGCCGGCTTCTCAAAAGTCTTTTCCCCCCTCTATTTCGTCGCTTTTTTGGTCCTGTTGATTTCGTCATTCGGTCTCGCCTCGTTCGAATCGCTGTTCGCCCTGTTCGTCGACCGGAAGTTCGGCTTCACGGCGAAGGACATCGCTCTCGCGATTTCCCTCGGAGCGATTGTCGGTGTCGTCGTCCAAATCGGCCTGTTCGACCGCTTGACGCGGTGGTTCGGTGAGATCCGCCTGATCCGTTACAGCTTAATCGTCTCGTCCGCCCTCGTCCTCGTCATGACGTACGTGACGAGTTACTTCGCAATCATCCTTGTGACGATGGTCGTCTTCGTCGGATTCGACTTGATGCGTCCTGCCGTCACGACCTATCTGTCGAAGATTGCCGGCGATGAACAAGGTTTCGTCGGCGGAATGAACTCGATGTTTACGAGTGTCGGGAACATCCTCGGACCGATTGCGGGTGGACTCCTGTTTGATGTCAATCTCAACTACCCGTTTTATTTCGCGACGATCGTCCTGACGGTCGGCATCATCTTGACGTTCTTTTGGCGTCAACCGAAACTGTCGGTCGACTCGGGCGCAACGAAACTGTCATCGTGAACATGAAGAAGCGTTCCCCTGAACTAAGGGAGACGCTTCTTTTTCATGCATTAAGATGATTGCTGATAACTAGTATTCGATAAATTATCTTCGACTGATCTGACCCACTCGACCGGGACATATAATGATTTTGCAATGGCTTCATCCGTTTTTCCAAGCTTCCGTAACGTTTTGACGATGCGCATGCGGCGTGTGAGCTCCCTTTGATCCGGAATACATTCAGGCAACATTTAATTCCCCCCCTTTTTCTGTCCCGATGCCGTCGAAGTGATAAAGTACATATTACCCAAAAGTTGTCAGACTATTCTGTTTTAGTCAGACTCCACGAATTTTCGATAAATGAGGCGAAAAAATAAAAAGTATAGTTACCTTTACAAAATGTAAAACAAACTATACAATATGTTTATGTAAGAAAGGAGTGTCCCGATGAAACTTTCGAATCGCGTCAAAGCATTACGGCGCCAAACGGACTGGACGCAAGAACAATTCGCTGACTTGATCGGCGTCACGCGCCAGACCGTCATCTCACTCGAAAAAGGAAGCTATACCCCGTCCTTGTTACTGGCGATGCACATCGCCCGGGTCTTTGACCGACCAATCGAAGACATCTTTTATCTGGAGGAGGAATCACTTTGAAACGTGTCATCATTCAATCGAGCTTAAACATTTGTCTGTTCTATTTGTTAGCTGCTTTCGTCAGTTCTGTACACGATCAACTTGAAGTGTTTAACGATGATCCCGTCCGCGGTACCGGATTCAACATCACATTGGAACTTCCGCTTGTTCTTCCGATGATACTCATCGCTGTTTTACTAACCGTTATGGGGTATCTGACTCGGACCAACAAAAAAAGTACGTTTTCCGAATGGTCCGTCGGGATGACTGAATTTTCCGATCAGGACGAGCGCGAGGAAGTCATCACAGGTAAGGCGACACGTGTTGCCTATTCAACATTTTTGTCCACACTCCCTGTCCTGATGATTCCGTTTTTATTTTACGTCCAACTCGTTGAAGGTTTTCCGAACTTTCCCTTCTACGCCATCGCGACCGTCTTATCGCTCGGCACACTGTCCTATCTGATTGCTTGGATTTATTATTACAAGAAATAAGAATCAACTCATTTAAAGTAATTTTTTGTAGAAGTATTGTGTTATCCCTTCGACCGGATGATCGTCCAAGCGACCGTATTCGACGTACCCGTTTTTTTCATAGAAGCCGGGTGCCTGAAAACTGAACGTGTCGAGGATGACTTTGCTGCAGGCACGTTCGTTGGCATAGGCTTCGACCATGCTCAATAATTTGCTGCCGTATCCGCCGCCTTTGACGGACTCGTCGAGCCACAAGAAAGAGACGTGGACGTGGTTCCAGCTGTATTCACCTGTCAATCCGCCTTTAATCTCGCCACCTTCCTTTAAAAGAAAACAGATTTGTTCCGTCTCATGTTGAACCGCTAGCGGAACTTTCGTTTTGTTGAAGCCGATCAATTGTTCGCGAATGTATTCGCGGTCCTCCGTTGAACCCTGTTGTATCTCTAACATCTCTATCCATCCTTTCCAATCTGTTTCTAGTCTATCATGTGTCGATCTAGACAATCTTCGTTTGTCTTAATGGAAATACTTTACATTTTTAAATTATTTATGGCATTCTTAAGGGGGACGATTTTGATTTTACTAGTTTGGAGGCGAATATGATGGATCCAATTGACGCGAACATTCAATCTGTAACGTACACGATTCGTCCGGTAGAGCCTACGGATGCACGACAGCTTGCTTTACTGCGCGCGAGACTCGATGCAGAAACGGACCACTTTGACCGATTCCCGGGCGAAGACGTGCTGGATGAAAAGGGATTTCTGCAATTGATTCAGCATGAGACCGGTATTCCCCACTCCCTGCTCGTCGCTGAAGTGGATCGTCAACTCGTCGGTTATGCCCGCTGTGTCGGTTTCTCCTTGCGTCGGTTCGCACATAAAGCCGACTTCGGCGTCGGGGTCGTCCGTGACTGTTGGGGGCAAGGCATCGGGCGGGCTCTCTTACAGACGACACTTGACTGGGCACGGACGGTCGAACTGCAAAAGATTCAATTGACCGTCGTCGAGACGAATCAAGGGGCCGTTCGTTTATATCAGACAACCGGGTTTCAAGTCGAAGGACGACTCAAGCACGACCGACTGCTTGCGGACGGCTTGTATTATGATACGATTTTGATGGGCTTACTCCTCGTTTAACACGCTTCACACTAACTAGCCGGCGACTTCGCTGACTAGTTTTTTCATATTTTTGTTTCGTAAGACATGCCAACTCCTTTTTCATAGCTCCTTGTCATTACTTCTTCATAATTGTTTACATTTTTCTCATATTCCGTTCATATTCCTTCAGTAGGATGATGAATGTAGGCAATACATACTGTTCTTTAAATGACCAAGGAGGAATTATCATGAAACTGAAACGACTAATCCCGATTCTCGCCCTATCGACCTTATCGCTCAGCACGATGGTATCGACACCGGATGCCGATGCCAAAAGCAAATACAAGAAGACGCCGGAAATCCGCAACGTCATCTTTTTAATCGGTGACGGGATGGGTGTTTCCTATACGTCGGCGCACCGCTACTTAAAAAATGATCCGACGACGACCGTCGCCGAAAAAACTGCCTTCGACCAGTATCTCGTCGGTCAGCAAATGACCTATCCGGAAGATCCGGCACAAAACATCACCGACTCTGCCTCTGCCGCAACCGCAATGTCTTCCGGCGTCAAGACGTACAACGCAGCGATTGCCGTCGACAATGATAAGTCTGAAGTCAAGACCGTCCTTGAAGCGGCGAAAGAACGCGGTAAGTCGACGGGACTCGTCGCGACGTCAGAAATCACCCATGCGACACCGGCTTCGTTCGGCGCTCATGACGAAAATCGGAAAAACATGAACGCGATCGCAGATGATTACTTTAAGGAACGGATTAACGGGAAACATAAGATTGATGTTTTACTCGGCGGCGGCAAATCCAACTTCATCCGTCCGGATGTCGATTTGACGAAAGCATTCAAAAAAGACGGTTACGGATACGTGACGGATCTTGACGAATTAAATGCCGACCGCAACAAACAAGTCCTCGGTCTGTTTGCCGATGGCGGTTTAGCAAAACGGATCGACCGTGAAAATAGCGTTCCCTCATTGGAGCAAATGACGAATGCGGCGATTAAACGACTCGATACGAACAAAAAAGGCTTCTTCCTGATGGTCGAAGGGAGTCAAATCGACTGGGCCGGACATGATAATGACATCGTCAGCGCGATGAGTGAAATGGAAGATTTCGAACGGGCGTTTAAAGCGGCAATCGCCTTCGCGAAAAAGGACAAGCATACGCTCGTCGTCGCGACGGCCGATCATTCGACGGGTGGCTATTCAATCGGGGCAGACGGGATTTATAACTGGTTCGCCGAGCCGATTAAAGCAGCAAAGAAAACACCCGACTTCATGGCTGAAAAAATCGTTTCCGGCGCCGATGTCCGCAAGACCTTGACGAAGTACATCGATCAACAAAAATTGGCTTTGACGGAAGAGGAATTCACTTCGGTCGAACGAGCTGCCGCCTCTAAGAACGTGACAGACGTCGATAACGCGATTGAAGAAATCTTCAATCAACGGTCGCACACGGGTTGGACGACGGGCGGACATACGGGAGAAGACGTTCCCGTCTATGCCTATGGACCGGCTAAAGACCGGTTTGCCGGACAAGTCGACAATACGGATCACGCCAAAATCATTTTTGATCTCTTGAAAAAGAATAAATAAGGAGGTCCATCATGAAGCGACTCCTGCTCTCGATCACGCTTGGAACCATCCTCGCCGGATGTAGTGATTCTTCAGCTGATCAACAAGCCGTGCCGGCACCACCCGTCACACATACCTCCGTCGCACTTGAAAAGGCGGACGTCTATGTGCCGAACCCGCAATTGCCGGACGACCGGATGTTGACGAAACGGAATCAGACGGTTCGTGACGATAAAGGTGAATTGACGTTACAACAGATCCAGTCCGTCAAACAAACTCACTCGATTGGACCGATCAACATGACGATCGAGGAAGTAAAAGTTATTCAGACCCGTCCGAGTTACGCGATGATTGATTTCTTTCACGGCTTCACCCATGAAGAAGCATTCGATATGGTGAAGACCCGCGTCACGGTTACGAATACGAGCAAGCAACCGGTCACGTTCAACCCGGTTGCTCATGTAAAAATCAATCAATCGACAGAAAAAACAATTGATGATGACCTGTACCTCGAAGCATTGGCCGGGACATATGAGCCATCGGAACAGCGCAGCGGCAACCTTGGTTTCATCACGGAACGTCCCGTTGAAAAACTCGAGTTTTTGACGAGTGACGTCCTTGATGCGCAGCAGCAGGTCATTAAAAAAGGTCAACCTTTCACAGTGACGCTACACGATTAAATCAATAGACAAGACAAAGAACCACGTTCCGACTAGCGGAGCGTGGTTCTTGTACGTTAAACAAATTTTATGGAGAATAAAAACGTTACATCGGATAGTGCTCTAAACTATCTGTATGCCTGCTCTCCTCAATCATCACATAAATCGCGTCGTGTTTCGGTGACTCCTGCGGGAAAAAGCGCGTGATCAACGCGCTGCTAAGAGGCAGGCAAGACCCTGCTCCTTGTCCGTGAGGATCAAGGAGCAACGGCTTGCGCCTCACCCGAGGAAAGCAACGAAAAACAACGACGCGTATTACCGAACATGACTTTTCCTATACATTGAAAGCCACGCCCCGACTAGCGGAGCGTGATTCTTATTTATCCGGTTCTCCGCTTATTTCTTAGAAAAACAATGCTTCAGGTGCTGATAGTTCGTATTTCCACCGGACAAGTTACAGACATCCGTAAACCCGAGATTCTTGAGCACGTTTTGCGCTGCATTGCCGGTGACGCCTTTATTACAATAGACGACCGTCGGGATGGATGGATCGAGTTCCGCAGCCCGCGTCCGCAGTTCGCCGAGTGGGATATGAACCGCGCCGTCGACATGATTCTTCTCGAACTGTTTTTTCGACCGCGTATCGATGATTTGAATCGTCTCCCCGGTCGCCGTCTGCTCGATTAACGTTTCCGGCGTCATTAAACGGGCCGTCTTCTTAATCGCGTTATCAAGCGCCATCCCTGTGTAGAGGACAGGATCTTTTGTTGTCGAGAACGGCGGGGCATAGGCAAGATCGAGATGGAACAAGTCTTCCGCCTTCGCCTTGAACGTGATTGCCGTCGCGAGGACATCAATCCGTTTGTCGACGCCTTGCGGTCCAACGATCTGTGCGCCGAGGACCCGTCCTGTTTTTCGGTCAGCAATCGCTTTGATGACCATATCCTTTCCGCCCATATACTCGGGACGGTCCGGTTTAATGTTGTGTAAAATCTCAATATCGAATCCGGCGGCAAGGGCTTCTTTTTCCGTCAAGCCGGTTTGGGCGACCGTCAAATCGAATGCCTTGAAAATCCCCGTCCCGAGAATGCCGCGATGTGCCGCCTCTTCCCCGGTGATGACCATCCCGGCAATCCGACCCATCTTGTTCGCTGTAGAACCGAGCGGCCGATAAATCGCTTCGCCCGTAATGACGGAAAAGCTCTCTGAGACGTCACCGACGGCATAGACGTCTTTCACGTTCGTCTGCATTTGCGGATTGACGGCAATCGCCCCCGTCTGACCGAGTGTGACGCCGATTTGTGTCGCCAGTTCCGTGTTCGGTTTGACGCCGACCGAGAGGATGACGAAATCCGTCGCAATTGATTTTCCGCTCGCGAGTTCGACTTGCTCTACTTTGCCTTCGCCCGTCAATGCCGTGACCGATTCATTTAACAACAGCCGGACCCCTTTACTTTCAAGATGATCGCCGACACGTGACGCCATATCAAAATCAAGCGGCGGCATGACTTGCGGTAGTCGTTCGACGAGCGTGACGGCAATGCCGCGGTACGTCAACTGTTCCGCCATCTCAAGTCCGATGAATCCGCCACCGACAATCGTGACCGTCTTCGGATCGTGTTGCTCGATGTACGTACGGATCGCTCCGGCGTTCTGGACGTTCCGGACGGAAAAGACGTTTGGTGCATCAACACCGGGAAATGGAGGAATGATGCTTGACGCACCTGTCGCGAGGACCAGCGTATCGTACGTATCCTCGAAGCGTTCACCCGTTACGCCATTTAAGATGGTCGCCGTCTTCGTCTGATGATTAATTGATTCGACTTCATGTCGGGTCTTGACGTCGATATTGTAACGTTTTTTAAAGAATGCCGCGTCCCGTGGTGTCAAGGTATCGATGTCTTCGATCTCGCCACCGACGAAGTACGGGATGCCGCAACCCGAGTACGAGATGTCTTGATCGCGGTCATAAATCGTAATTTGTAATGATTCGTCGTTCCGACGGGCTTTTGCGCCGACCGATGTTCCGGCAGCAACTGAACCGATGATGAGTAGTTTCATGAATAATCCCCCTTAGTAAAGTAACAAGCTGATGTAAAGACCGAGTAAGGTGATCGCAAGCGTCGGAACCGTTAAAATCGTTCCAATCTTAACGTATTGTCCCCACCCAATTTTAACACCTTTTGTCCGTAAGACGTGTAACCAAAGTAACGTCGCAAGACTCCCGATCGGCGTGATTTTCGGACCTAAGTCGGAGCCGATGACATTGGCATAAATCAAGGCCTCCCGGATCGATCCTGTTGCCTGACTGAGATCGATCGCGAGTGCATCAATCATCACGGTCGGCATGTTATTCATGATTGATGACAAAATGGCAGCGAGGAAGCCCATCCCGAACGTCGCAGCGGCGAGATTTGTCGCAAACCCATCGATGATGTCCGCTAAAAATTGCGTCAGACCGGCATTTTGCAGACCGTAAACGACGATGTACATCCCGAGTGAGAAGAAGACGATTGCCCATGGTGCACCGGCGATGACTTGTTTCGTCGGGACACTTGGTGAACGGCGGGCCATCAGTAAGAAGAACAAGGCGATGACGCCGGCAACGAGACTGACGGGAATCCCGATAAGATCACTCGTGAAGTAACCGACGACAAGCAGCACGAGGACCACCCATGATAATTTGAACATTCGCTGATCTTTGATCGCCGCGCGTGGTGCGACGAGTTGTGTCACGTCATAAGTCTTCGGAATACTCTTACGGAAGTAAAGATAAAGTACGAGTAAACTCCCGGAAACTGCAAAGACGTTGACGAACACCATCCGTGCCGCATAGTCTGTAAAGCCGATGTCAAAGAAGTCGGCCGAGACGATGTTGACGAGGTTCGAAACGACGAACGGCAGACTTGCCGTATCGGCGATGAAGCCGGACGCGAAGACATACGCGAGGACGACATAATCCGGTAACTTTAAGTGCCGGACCATCGCGAGGACGATCGGTGTCAAAATCAACGCGGCGCCGTCATTTGCGAACAAGGCAGCGACCCCTGCCCCAAGTAGCGTCATGTAGATGAACAATTTCAATCCGCCGCCTTTGGCGATTCGTGCCATATGTAAGGCGGCCCATTCAAAGAAGCCGATCTCGTCTAAAATCAATGAGATGATGATCAGAGCGATGAAGGTAAACGTCGCGTTCCAGATGATGCCCCAAACGGTCGCGACATCGTCAAGATTGACGACGCCGGTCAGCAAGGCGATGATGGCCATCCCGATCGCCGAATAACCGATCCCGAGACCTTTTGGTTGTTTGATGATTAAAAATAACGTGATTAAAAAGATTCCAATCGCAAGTACGTGTGTTCCAGTCAAAATCGTCACTTCATTTCTATAAAAAATTTTAATTTCAGCAACTTCACATAACAACCTTGTTATATAAGGACGCTGTCGACCAACCGAAAAGTGACCTTTCCGGTCAGCACATATTTCCTTCCGTCAAGGACGGTCGTTCGAGTGTTGCTAAAATCGTCACGAGCAATGCATAGTGTGAATGGTCCGGATTAAGCCGAAAATGAATCCACTGACGATCGCGTCGTTCTAAGATGATGTGCGCTTGCCGTAATAATTTCAAATGCCGGCTGATTGCCGGCTGGGATATGCCATACACATCGACGAAATCACAGACACAGTGTTCACGCTCTTGCAGGCGATTCAACATATCAAGCCGGATTCCGTCACTCAGCAATTTCAAATAGGCACTGACTGTTTCGACGTCTGTGATCAATGGCCCCTCGCCTCCTCCTCTTTTCCTATGCCACGTGTTCTAACATAAACAGTCTATTATATAACTAACTCGTTATTCAATGATTTTTAAAAGATTATTTTTTGTTCTGTGTAAAGGATGTGAACGCCGGTAGATTGACGACCAAAAAATAAAGCGCGAATGCAATCAAAAAGAATACGGTGAAGGACAACAATTTTTCATCATGTAAAAACAATGTCCGGTCGATGTGCAGGTGCCCGGTTTTATCAATCGCGACCGGCATCGTCACCAGTGTTAAAAAAATACCGCCCATCAGGAAAAGTCCAAGTATGTTGAAATACCGTTGTGGTGTTTTCATGATTGCACCACCCAGTCCGGTTGAATTATCGAAAACAAACACCCATCATGCGAACGTCCACCTTGATAGAGATAACCCCGCAGTTTGCCTTCTTGAACGAACCCTTGTTTTTCGAGGAGATGGATTGACGCGACATTATCCGGGAAGGTGACGGCTCCGACACGGAATAAATCAAGTTCTTCAAACGCATACCGCAAAATTACCCGGACCGCTTCCGATGTATAGCCTTTCCCCCAATAAGCGGGACTTAATTCGAAACCGATTTCTGTTTTCTTGCTGTATTCACTCAAGTGATTAAAGCCGATCGTCCCGATGAACGCTCCGGTTTCCTTGTCGACCATCCCCCAGCGGATGCCGCGTCTTGTTTTATAAGTGTCGTCAAACGACTTGACGATCATGGTTCCCTGTTCGGCGGACGTCAACGGGTCCATCCCGTAAAAGCGCGTCACTGCCTCGTCCGATAAGATTTCAAATAATGCTTCCGCATGATCGGGTGTTACTTCGACGAGCTGTAATCGCTCCGTTTTTAAAACGGGAAAAGTCATGTTCATTCCTCCGATTTTTCATTTACTGTCCTTAAAAGCATATTACGGCACTCCCGCTCAAAATCCCTGCTTTTTCCACAAAAACAATGTTAATTCCTAATAATGAAAGACGAATGGGTTTTTGTTGTGTTATCCTATTTTTGGTCTTTTATTCCCATTTCACAAATTCAATAGTCTAGGAGGTAGATGTGTTTGAATACAAAACTAGCATTCATCTTATGCCTCATGCTTGTAGCTGAATTTCGCGTCATCCATCTGTTTGATTTGCCTTATTGGATGCAGCAATTCTATGGTGTGTTTTATCTTATCACGACAGGAATCATCGCATTCATGTTATGGAAACAAAAAAAAGCGAAACGCGTCCAATCTTAAGGGCGACAATTTATCTATGTAAAGGAGCATCATATGCCATCCATCTCATTTCCCGTTTTCACCCTGCTCGGACTACTCGGATTATTGATGTATGCCGGATTTGATTTCAGAAGACAGGCATTTAATCACTTAGGCAAACGAAGTATCATGTACAGCTTTCTCGTGTACGCGATTGTCGTCGTCCACTTGACAATCGGTTTCGTTTATTTCCCTCCGCAAGCAGGATCAATCGATATTCAGTTGCGCCCTTTCCACTTTATTAACGATTGGATGCTTGCAGGACAGCAAAGCAATTGGTTCTTTTGGAATTCAGTAAAGTTGACTGCTTATAACTTCCTTTTGTTCCTGCCGCTCGGCGTCTATCTTGTGGTCCTTTTCAAAATACGGTTCACAACAGGGTTGCTGTTCCTTTTTCTGACGAGCTTTGTGATTGAAACGCTGCAATTTGTCTTCAGTTATGCCGGTCTGCTGTTCCGCCGTACCTTCAACGTCGATGATTTATTGCTAAATACACTCGGTGGCTTACTTGGGATGCTCATCGCCTATAGCGTCATCCACTTCATGCTGACGAAATTCAACCAGTTCCCTAAGCAAACGGACAACACTAAGATTTCGTAACCCATATAAAACGACGGATGCCTTTCGCTGTAACAGCGTCGCATCCGTCGTTTTTGTATGATCTTATATTTCACGATCCAAAATCGATTCAAACTTGAAACCGGTCCGCTAGTCCTTTTAAATCCTCTGCCATCGTCGCAAGCGACTGCGAGGCCGATGAAATTTCCTGCATCGATGCCATCTGTTCTTCCGTCGACGCTGAAATGTTCTCCGTTCCGGCAGCAGCACTTTCCGTGACGCCCTGGATTTCCCGCATGACGGCCGCGATTTGTTCGCTGCCCGCTGCCATTTCCTGAACGGCACCGGATACTTCTTCGACTTGATCGGTCACGTCGACGATCGAGCGCTCGATTTCCTTGAACGAATCACTCGCTGCTGCGACGACGTGAATCCCGCTCGTCATCTCGCCTGATACCTTCTCCATCGAGACGACGGAATGTTCCGTCTCCCGCTGAATGACTTGAATCAATCCTTCGATTTGCTTCGCCGCAACCGCCGATTGTTCGGCGAGCGCCTTGACTTCTGCTGCGACGACGGCGAATCCGCGCCCTTGCTCCCCGGCACGTGCCGCTTCAATCGCTGCATTTAAGGCAAGTAAGTTCGTTTGCGCGGCGATGCCCGTGATCGACGCCGTAATCTGCCCGATTTCTTTTGAGCGACCACCGAGTCCGACGATGACGTGTCCAAGTTCCGTGACGTCCGTATTGATTTGTTCCATTTGTCGGCCGAGTTTGTCGACGACTTGACTGCCTTGCTCGACTTTCCCCATCGCGTCGCCGGTCACGTCAGACATCTGTTGCGCATTCCGCGCGACTTGGCGGATGCCGGACGTCAATTCCTCGACCGTTCGTGACGCGCCCGAGACTTGACCTAGTTGTTGTGTCGATCCGCTCGCGATTTCTTCCATTGTCACGGCGACGAGTTCCGTTGCTTTCGTCGTCGCTTCCGCGTTCGCACTCAGTTCGTCCGATGCTTTCGCGACGTGGTTCGATGTTCCCGTCATCTCGACGATGACATGATGCAACTGTTCCGTCATCGTATTGAACGATGCTGTCAATTGACCAAGTTCATCTTTTGAATTGTAATCACCACGTACCGTCAAATCACCATCACCCGACTGTTCCATCCAGCCTTGGAGTGAACGGATCGGTCGCGTGATTAAGCGAATGATGTAGAGCGCTAAAATCGCAAACAGAAGCAACGATCCGATGAAAATTGCCGCCATTAAGTAAAAGGCTGTCTGTTTCTCTGCCTGATTTTGTTCGTTGATCGACTTCGCTTGATTCGTCATCGATTTCATCAAGCTTGCTGCCGTATCAGCGACTTGATCACGAACTTGTTCGAGACCTGTCGCGTATGTTTCGTAAGCCTCTTCTTTACTCCCTTCAATCGCTAAACTTTGAATCGTACTGAGTCCATTGTCGTAGGCGATGACAAGATCATTCAATTCCACGAGTTGTTTTCTTTCACGGGCACCAATGTTCGCCGTCCGCTCAAATTTAGTAATCGATGTCCGGATCTGTGCTTGGCGTTGATCGATTTGTCCCTCCAGTTCTTCGAGTCGTGCCGGATCTTTCGTCAACATCATCTCGGCGAGGAACGAATCGAGCGCCCGGGTATCAATCCGAATCTGTCCGACTTCTTGAACCGGGATTAAGTTTTCTTCGTACATCGCTTCAGATGCATTGGCCATCTGATTTAAAAAGTAGATACTTGCACTCGTAATCAGGACCATCGCGACGATTGCCGTTGCAATCAACATTTGAATCTTTCTTCGTACCGTCAAATTTTTCATCCATCTTCCCCCTCCCTTTTCTATATCGGTAAAATGAAGCGATGTTTGACTCTTTTTACGGAATTTTTCCAATCCATGATGTGTTACCGCCAAAGCGTCGGCTACGACTTTTGTGGAGTCGTTCGGTATAATCGGCAGTACGAGAAGCAGAAAGGATGAGTCGTCATGCAACAGGTCGCTAATGAAATCACCCAGTTTCGCGGCACCCACTACGAGTTCGGCCGTGAACAAGGACGGTACGTCAAACAAAATGAATTACTCCATAACCGGGAAGACAACTGGAAGATTCGGGTTCCACGCTTTCAGGTCGACCCGGGCGAAACAAAAGAAATGTTCCTGCGGTATGTCCCGCACATGTGGGATGAAATCCTCGGACTCCAAGATGAACTTGAACTGTCGCTTGAAGACACATTGCTTCACTTTGGTCATTACCGCGTCGAAGGTCCGAAAAGCGGCTGTTCGATCATGACGGGCGATAATTTTTTAGTCCGCAATTATGATTATCATCCGATGACCTACGACGGACGGTTTTCCGTTTTCCAACCGACGGACGGTGGGTCTGCCATCATCGGTCCCGCGTCACGCGTGACCGGTCGGATGGACGGGATGAACGAACACGGACTGGCGATGGGCTACAACTTCATCAACCGGCGACGCCCCGGAGACGGTTTCGTCAGTTTCATGATTGGCCGGATCATCCTCGAAACGTGTACATCGGTCGAAGACGCGATTTCGCTCGTTAAGGAATTGCCGCACCGCGGTTCTTTCACCTACGTCGTCCACGATAAGTCGGCCCGCTCGTTCGTCATCGAAGCGACGGCACGCGACATCGAGGTCCGGGAGACGAATCTCTGTACGAACCATTTTGATTTACTGCAACACGAAAACCGGTTCCATCTCGATGACTCGAAACGACGGATGATGGAAATGAAGTCGCACCAGCACTTGATTCAAGATGCGGAGTCTGCCTTCCGTCTGCTCAACGATACCGATAAAGGGGTCTTTTCCGAGCTCTACTCCCACTGGGCCGGAACGATTCATACCTCGGCATACTTTCCGGAGGACTTGAAGGTCTGGTTCGCGCTCGGTGGTGACCAGGAGCCGGTCGAGTTCGATTTCCGCGACTGGTTGGCCGGGAACGACTTTGCTCTGAAACGCATCGAAGGAGAACTTGAGACCGACATCCAGTTCGCGAACACGTTACAGACGTGGCGCTGAACGCATTCAACTAACAAAAAGCACGAAAGCAGCTGGTACAGTTGCTTTCGTGCTTTCATTTAATCCAACCGTTTTTCCATATGGAGATCCGTCGGCGCGTACCCTGACGATTCATACAGCTTGATCGCCCGCGTATTGTGGGCAAAGACATGAAGTCCGATGATTTTGATGTTCATCCGCCGTGCGACCTGTTCAAGCGCCACCATCGCCTGTCGCCCGTAGCCTTTTCCTTGGTGATGTGCATCAACCGAAAAATCATAGATGAATGCCGTCCGTCCCTGTTTTTTTTCCACGACATGAAACCACATCATGCCGACCGCCTCAGTCGTCGCCTCATCGACTAGCGAGAAAAGATAATTGTCTTTTGACGCGCGTCCGTCCGGTAAGAGTTGACGAAACTCTTCCGTCGACCGGTCGATGGCTTCCGCTTCCACCCACGTTCCGGCTTTCACCTTTTCCGCGGCGTACTCTTCAATTGCCGTCGGTAAATACGTCTGATACGTCGTTTCCGTCATCGGTTCAAAGCGGATTTTCGTCATCGGTTGTCCCCTACTTCCGTTTGTTCGACCTGTATCATGTTCGATTGCCAGTCATCGGCGAGCATCGCGTAGACGATGACATCATGGAAATCTCCGTAAAGACGTTCTGCCGACCGTAACGTCCCTTCTTTGACGAATCCGAGCCGCTCGGGAATCCGTTGACTCCGTGTATTGCCGGCCGCACATTCAATGACGACTCGGTTCAAGCCGAGTGTCGTGAAGCAGTATGCCGTAATGAAGCGAACGACTTCCGTCATCAGGTTTTTTCCGCGCCCGGCTCCCGTTACGTAATAGCCGATTGATGTCTGGCGTAACGTTTGATTGATTTCGTGCAGGGCGACCGTTCCGACCAGTGCTCCGTCATAATAAATCCCGCAGGCGAAACCGTCCCCGTCCGCATATTGCTTCAGCCAGATCGGAATCACTTCCTCACGGTAGACTTCAGCTCCCGTCGCCCCGTCGACCCAGCCGAGCCACTCCCGTAAGTGGTCCCGGTTGGCGTCGACTAAGGCGAACAGGGCGTCGGCATCTTGCCGTTCAATCAATTTTAATCCGAGTCGTTCTGTGATCTGATGGGTAAACATGTCGTTTCACTCCTTATGTATGTCTAAAGCTATACTTTAGACGTTAAACGTTAAAATACCTGCTTGAGAATCTGTTGCTGTGATGAGTGGGACAGATTTTTGTGAATGACCTGTTTTGGTTTCGTCGTCAGCGCGTTCTCTATGATGCGATCGGCTCCTGGAAACTCAAAGCGAAGGACTTCGCTGCCTTCAACCAAGACGGCGCTGAAGTCCGGTCGTTTTTCGCTTCGCCGTTCGGCATCTTCAACCTGCGGATCAACAACCGCAATCACCGGAAACTTTGTACGATTGACCGGCAAATCGGCTACATCGGCGGTTTTAACGTCGGATCGGAGTACCTTGGGGAAGACGAACAGTTCGGCTACTGGCGTGACACACATCTGCGGGTCCTCGGCCCCGTCGTCGAAGCACTCGAGTTTCATTTTGAACAGAACTGGGATGCCGCGAGCCGTGAGCGAACCGATTGGTCAACGGCACCGATTCCACCGCTAGCGGATTCGACAGACCGTGTCCCGGCTCAAATCGTGACGTCCGGTCCAACGTCAGAGACGGAATACTTGAAAAACATGCTGATCCAAATAATTCATACGGCGGAAAAATCAATCTATATTCAGTCACCCTACTTTATTCCGGACGCCAGTTTCATGGATGCCTGCCGGATTGCCTTAGCGTCCGGCGTTACCCTGAAGATCATGATTCCGAACCAGCCGGATCACCCGTTCGTCTACTGGGCGACGTATGCGGCGGTCGGCGAAGAACTGGAACTGCTCTTTTTATCAGACGTCGCCGATAGTAGTTTGTTAACGCGGGAAAAATACGCTGCCCGTCCGCGGATGATCCGCTTTAAGGAAAGTATCTCGCGCCTGTTATCGCCAATCTTATAACATTAAAAAAAGTAACAACCAGCATGTAATGGAATAACTAAACAGATGGACGGCAAATCATAAATTAACTCATTTTTGGCTAAACATACTCATTTTGAATGATTTTGAGTATGTTTAGCGTATTTGACTATGTTTAATGAGTTCATTTTTCTTCTAAACGGATTCATTTGTTATAAAAATGAGCATGTTTAATGGCATGGAGTGACGTACCGACTACATTCGTGACAGGAGATATAAACGATGAAAAACATAGAAGCTGTCTTTTTGGATCGTGATGATACCATCGGCGGGGGTACCACCATGCACTACCCAAGAGAATTTGAACTGTTTCCGTATACTGCTTTGGAAATCAATCGATTAAAAAAAGACCAGATTCCATTGTTTTCATTTACAAATCAGCCCGGTATTTCTAAAGGCTTAGCAACAATCGAAGACTTTCAACAGGAATTGACTGGATTTGGTTTTGATGATGTTTACATATGTCCACACAATCCTCAAGAAGGTTGTACGTGCCGGAAGCCTGGTATCGGCATGTTATCGAAGGCGCAAAAAGCTCATAATTTAACTCTAGAAAATTGTGTCGTCATCGGGGATCGTTGGACCGACATGCTGGCGGCTTCAAAAGCAGGTTGTATTAAAATTTTAGTACGAACAGGTGCGGGGGAAATGTCGTTGCGCGACCATCGTGACGAATCAAATAACATCCGTATTGACTACATTGCAAGTGACTTAAAAGATGCCATCAGCTGGTTGTACAGCTAGTATTCGTTGACTGGCAGAGCATAAAACAAGATATAGTGACGGTTACAAGTCTTATATTTAAATAAAGGTGGAGATTAGATGATGCCAAAACATTCACTCTCAGCAGGTGCCGTCGTCCTTGATGATCACGGAAAAATCCTGCTCATTAAAGGGCCAGAGCGAGGTTGGGAATTTCCAGGTGGGGTCATTGAACTAGGAGAAACCATCGAGGACGGAATCATCCGTGAAGTGAAAGAAGAATCCGGAATCGATATTGAGGTGACTCACTTTTGTGGCATCTATCAAAACATAAGCCAACATGTTTGCGCGACCTGTTGGCTGGCAAAAGCAGTCGGTGGGACACCGCAAACGAGCAGCGAAAGTCTGGAAGTCGGCTTTTTCAGTTTAGAAGAAGTTCTAGACATGGTGACCTGGTCAAATTTCAGTGAACGGATTCTTAAAATATTAAACGAAGCGGAACAACCCTTTTATGTCGCTTTTTGAAGCCCCCTTCACTTCACCGTTCCGAGAAGACAGCATATAGACAATGAAGTGCTCCGAATTAGAGCATCCATCGCCCCAAATCTTTTGGCCAGATGGGTGTCCTTTGTTTACGGAACCAGCATTTGCTTTTAAATCGATGATTTTATTAATCGACGGCTTCCCTGACCGCCCATCTCTGATGCGCATGAAATAACTTATCCGTATCTTGAAGACTAAGCCACGCCGGATGATGATCCATTTCGACTGCCGCTTGTGTCAACTCGAGTAACGTCACTGTGTAAAAAAACGCATCGTTGAGGATTGCTTGCCCGTTTCGTGCTTTCAGATACTGTTTGGCCCGTCCAATCGGTACTTCGATACGAATCGTATAACCCGTCTCTTCTAACAGTTCTCTGTGAAGTGCTTGCTCCGGTGTTTCACCGACTTCCCTCCCACCTCCGGGAAGGAAGAAATGTTGTGAATTGGTCCGAACGCTTAGGTATTTTTGTTGTTCCTTATCAACGACAACAGCATAGACGCTCGCCTTGTGTTGATAATGCATCCCTTCCTGCTTCAGTCCGAAAATCGGAATCTCTTTTTTTATATTCGTTTTAGACTGTCTCATTGATGATCTCCTTTATACGTGTAATGTTATTTCAAATAGAATTCGTGATATACAGCTTTATACTAACTATAGACCATTTAAATCCGTTGAGAGGTGAACTGAAACGTGCATGATTTTTTCGAAGTACTGAATTATGTAAATAAAATCATTTATGAACCCAATCGTTTACCATTAGAGAGGGTTCAAGAAGAACCACAAAATGCGAACTATGGTGCTGGGACTTTTAAAATATTTTCCAAAACCGTTCGTTTTCGGATAGGACATGTAACGCCTACAAAACTAGGACAGTTTGTGGTCTTTTGGGAAAAAGACGACAACAATAAGAATCAGCCCTATCGATACGACGAAGCCCCTGATTTATTAGTCATCACGACTTTTAAAAATGAGACAGCATTCGGACAATTCATCTTTCCGAAAGAAGTACTTCTTCAACAAAATGTTCTTTCATCTAATGCAACAAAAGGAAAGATGGCGATGCGTGTATATCCGAGCTGGGATACACCAACAAGTAAACAAGCCATCGCAACTCAAAAATGGCAGGCACCATACTTTATCGATATGTGCGATGCTAGTGATTCGTTAAATGAGGAACTAGTTGAACGTTATTCGCTTTAATTTCCCGAAAACCCCTTTTTCATCGATTCATTTCATTTTAAAAAATCAATTGATTCGGTACTATCCAGACTGTTTAATTAAATTTCAGACATTTTGTGCCATACTAAGGAGATTGAAAAAGGAGGAGTTCAGTTGTCATCTCTCATGAAAAAAATCGCATCCCGGATACAGTTTCCACTTGACCGGCCGATTACGTTTGACGATTTACCATCTCTATTAGAAGCATTCGCCTACCACCTGCCGTTTGATAATCAGGCCGTCCTCTCGAAACGGACGTTACCTTTTAACGAAGCACGCCTTGAGCAGACGTTCGTCACCAATCAAGCAGGCGGTGTCTGTTACGATTTAAATCATCTGCTCTATGAAATTTTGCGGATCAAAGGATTTGATGTCGCGCTCGTCAAAGCGACCGTCTATGACAATGAACACGAAGTCTGGTCCGCGACCGGTCCGACCCATGTCGCGATTCTCCTCCAGCATGCAGGCGCGACGTACCTCGTCGACAGTGGGTTCGGAATCAATCTCGCCTTACGCCCTGTTCCATTGACAGGTGAGACCGTCCTTTCACCAAGCGGCAGCTTCCGGATTGCGCCGAACGGGTCCGGGTACCAGCTTGAAATGCAACGGATAGGACTCGACGACACGTTCATCATCGGCTACCATTTTTATACCCAACAGACGCTTTTGCCGGAGCAGCTCGCAGCGATCGAACAAGTCATCCAGCAGCATGCCGCCTCCCCGTTCAATAAACGGAGTTTACTTGCCGTCCGGACTGAAACCGGCCACCGGATTTTGACGGAACAAGCCTTGACGACTTGGGCGGATGGAAAGAAAACGATCCAACCCGTCCCGTCAGACGAACAGTATGCAAGTTGGAAAAAGGAGCTGTTCTGATCGTGCAGGACGTACCCTACCCGTATACGCTTTGCCTGATCCGCCAAGGCGAACAGTTCCTCTTGCTCAACCGGCAAAACCAGCCGGCGATGGGAATGTGGAATGGTGTCGGCGGCAAAATCGAACCCGGTGAAACACCAACTGCCGCTGTCGTCCGGGAGACGTTCGAAGAGACGAGAATCATGCTGTCACAAGTCCAGTTCGCCGGTACCGCCGTCCTACGCGCTGAACAAGCAGTCGGCATCTATCTCTACCTCGCCGACTTACCGGATGGTCAAACGCTTGCGACACCGCGCGCGACGCGCGAAGGGATTCTCGACTGGAAATCGCTAAACTGGGTTCTTGATCCGGACAATATCGGGATCATCAGTAACTTAAAACACTATTTACCGAACATCTTAAGCGGTCCACCGCGTCAACACACATTCACCTATAAGCAGCATCAGTTACTCGATTATTCGACGACCGTCTTACCTGCGGACGCGTTGCACCTCACATACTAAAAAAACTGCGTCCTTCATCCCGGAGACAATCGTTGTCAACGGAATGAAGGACGCAGTTTTTTAATTGAATCCGAACAGTTGAAGCCCCGTCACGATCACGGCCACCATCACGATACCGGGCAGGAGATTTGCGACCCGGATTTTTGTGATGCCGGCAAGATTCAACCCGATCGCCAAAATCATCACCCCGCCGGTCGCCGTCATCTCGACGATGAACTGTTGCAGGATCGCATCGGGAATGAACTGTGTAATCGCGACGGCACCGAGCGCAATCGCCCCTTGATACAGAAGTACGGGAATGGCGGAGAAGATGACGCCGATGCCGAGCGTCGAACTGAGGACGAGCGCCGTAAAGCCGTCAATCAGTCCTTTCGTATATAATACGTCGTGATCCTGACGCAATCCGCCGTCAAGCGCCCCGAGCACACCCATCGCGCCGATGACGAAGATCAGCGTCGCCGTGACGAATCCTTCAGCGATGTTTGACGGACGACCCCGGCCGATTCTCAGTTCGAGCCATTCGCCGAGCCGGTTGAGCTTTTCATCGATCCGCAACCATTCGCCAAGCGCCCCACCGATGACGAGACTGCCGATGACGATTAAAAAGTTCTCACTTTTCAACCCCATTTGGACACCGAGCACGACGACGGCGAGACCGATTGCCTGGACGACCGTTTCTTTCGTCCGCTCGGGAATTCTGTGAAACAGGAGACCGAGTAACGTCCCGACGATGATCAGTCCTGTGTTGACAAGTGTTCCTGTAAGTACCATCCTTGTTCCCTCGTTTGCTAAGTTATTTTTAAATTAAGGTAGTTGAAATAAATTCAATCCGAGATAACGGTCGGACTGGCTTGCCGAAAACTGTGGAGTGTCATCCCAAGCATGACGAGGATGATACCGAGCAGTCCGAGACCTGACGGAAATGCCGCGTGTAAAAAGACGGCTTCTCCGAGGACGGTGAACAAAATTTCGAACGATTGTGTCGCCTCGATTGTCGCGAGCCGGACGGGATCACGATGGACGAGCGATGTCGCGTAAAAGAACAAGGACGTCGCGACGACGCCGGAAAAGATTGCGACGAGTGCCGACTGTGATACTTGTGCCATCGAAGGGAAGCCACTCGAACGGTATGCAAATGCCGTCAAGATGAACCAAAACGGAAGACTCGCGAGCGTCATCCCGAGAATCCGGTCGAACACGTCGAGTTGGTCGCCGTACCGTATGAGCATCTTCCGGTTCCCGAGCGGATAGGCGATCGCTGCAATCAGGACCGGGACGACACCGTACAGCATCGATGACAGGCTGACGTTTTCCGCGACGGCAAGTTGCATGACGATGACGCCGGCGACGATGACAAGGGAAAACCGTAACGCCGTCCAGGGAATCTTCTGCTGAAACAACGGCGCAAGCAACGGACCAGCAAGGATTGTCAGTTGCCACGTCCCGGCGATCAACCAACCGGGCGCATGATCGGCAGCAAAACAAATCCCGCTGTAAAAAATGCCGAAGCCGATCGTCCCGTAGATGAGCCAAAATTTCAGGTCTTCGCGGAGCGCCCGGTAGACGTGTCCGACCCGCCGGCGAAAAGCGACGATTATAAACAACAACGGCAGCATAAAATAAAACCGGAGTGCCGCACTGTAAATCCAGTGCCCCCCACTTCCTTGCATCGATTGGTTCAGGATGAAGGTGACGGCAAAAAACAATGCCGCCAAGGTACCGAGTACGAGCGGACGCATTTTCACTCCTCCTTCAGTGCTGCGATGATATGGCGACCGAGCCCATTCCAGTTCTGCCTCGTCAACCGGACGAGTAAATCGACATCCCGCTGTTCGCACGCTTGAATGATCGCATCGTGGTCATCTGCCGACGAACTGCCGATCCGGCTGAACTGGGCGAACTCCAGCCGGCGGACGAGCGGCGTCAAGCGACTCAACGTTTCAGTCAGTTGCTGATTCTGACTTGCCTGTAAGAAGACATGATGAAACGCATCATCACATTGCATCGCCTCGAGGGCATCCTCCTGACCGATCGCCGTCCGAAATTCGCTATTCAGCTTGCGTAACGTCACTAACGTCTCCGGCGTAATGTGCGGAAACGCCAGTTGACTCGCAAGTCCATGGAGCGTCGCGACGATCGGAAACGTCTCGCGTGCCTGCACCACATCCAGTGCCGTCACATTCGTCCGTGAACCGGGTTTAAAGACGACGAGTCCCTCCTCTTCCAGTTTTTTCAGTGCTTCCCGGACAGGCGTCCGGCTGACACCGAACTGTTCTGCCAGATCCAGGTCATTCAATTTTTCACCCGGCGCCAGTTCCAAGGTGATGATTTGTTGCTGCAAGTGTTGATACACTTCCTGACTCAAGGAAGTCCGTTTGATTTTAAGAGTCTTTTTTGAGTTATCCATAAAACTAATATATTGCATATCAATGTTGATTGCACTTGTTTTTTTCAATTATCAGGAAAATTTAATTCACTACCTTGTATTACATGTTATTGAATGATAGGCTATAGTTACCTTGCAATACAAGATAGTGAAACGAGGAATTCATATGTCATCTACTCAAATGTTAAAAGGGATTCTTGACGGTTGTCTCCTCGCCTTGATTGCCGAAGAAGAGGTCTACGGTTATGAACTGGCGACGAAACTTGCGACCTACGGCTTTGCTGACGTCAGCGAAGGAACGATTTATCCGTTATTGATGCGGATGCAAAAGCTCGGTTGGATTGAAGCAACGCAACGCCAGTCCCCGAGCGGACCGAAACGAAAGTATTATGCCATCACTTCGGCAGGACGCGACGAACTGACTGCTTTTTCAGCTCGCTGGTACAGTCTTTCAGCAAGCGTCAATCAGATTTTAAAGGAGGAATGAACCATGCATCCCTTATCCACTGAATCAACTCGTTTTTTAGAGGACTTAAAAATCTATTTGTTAGCTTCCGGAAAAAATGAACAGGCGACGCAAGACATCGTCAGCGAACTCGAGGATCACTTGCGCGACGCTGAGACGGACGGCAAATCGGTCAAATCCATTACCGGCGGTAGTCCGGCTGCTTACATCCAGTCGATTTCGAACGAACTGGCCTTTGATTGGAAAGGATTGCTGCAAATCTTCGGGCTTGTGTTAGTAGGTGGATCCAGTTTTTCGTTTTTTCAACAGCTCTTTAATGGTTCCGTCTCCTACAACGCCATTCTCTTATTGAGTTTTGCGAGCGCAGTTGCATTACTCATCGTCTGTCTCGCGTTGATTTTGCGGTACCTGTCGACGCATACGGTCAGTCCTGTCCGTCAAAAGGTGCTGTCCGGACTGTTCGGCGGCTTATTTTCAGTCAGTATCTTGGTGACCGTTCTTGCCGACCGCTTCATCGATTCACCGACCGTGACGTTTTCGCTCCCTGTCAGTTATGCGATCGGGTTGCTTTATCTCGTCGTCATCGTCTGGTTATCGGTTTCGTCAGGGACATGGGTCATCGCCATCGGACTCGCCGCCTATTTTTTACCGCAATTTGTTTTACATCAGACTGGAGTCAATGGATTAATCGTCATTTTGAGCAGTTATCTCATTTCGATGATCAGTATGAATCTTTACTTTTTCTTACCGATGCTGCTTACGAAACGACAGATGCAGAAGTGATTTAGTTCGAAAAATGCATAGAATCCGCTACAAACGAGTATTGCTATGAGTTAGCGATTTTCATTTGGTATTTAATGACATTTTCAAGTAGAATGAATTAAACACACTGGGATCGAGGCTACCTTTTATGAATATTAAGATGCTGATTCTCGTCTTCCTCATTGTCTATCTAGCACTTAGCCTGCCGGCACTGTTCGGGATTGGACTTGTCATCGACTGGGTCCCTGAAGCCACCGTCGTTCAAAAGTTTAACGGATATGTCCTCGTGGGACTAACGGATAACTACTTATTCAAATGCGTCATGGCAGGGCTGATTAGCATCGTCCTGCAACTGATTATTTCTAAACGACAGCGAAATTAAATCAGGTAGCAAACAATGCATCGGGGGGATTATATGAAACTTTATCGATTCACAAAAGAGACCGGGAAAAAAATCACAAAATTCGACTCTGATTTTGTGATGTCGCGGATCACGCAGACAGAGAAGCCCGTTCATATAGGGTGTGTCCATTTAGATGTCACCGGGTTAATCGGTTATCATCAAGCGGTTGTTCCCCAGTTACTTTTACTTGTGAGCGGGGAAGGCTGGGTTAGAAGTGAAGACGATACATCCGTTAAAGTCCAGAGCGGTGATGCCGTGTTTTGGGATAGCGGCGAATGGCACGAAACCAGAACTGACAGCGGATTGACTGCAATCGTTATCGAAAGCGAAGAGTTGATCACGTCTTCCTTGACACCGTTAGAGCGATTACAGGTATGAAACAAACATGAGCATTGATTAAAAGAAGGCTGTCTGACAGGGAGAAAAAAGTTCCACTTCCCCTCCGTCAAACAGCCCTATTTATTAAAATTCACTTTCTTCAATGCCGATTTTTTCGAATTAACGTTCCATAACCTGTTCCTGCTGTTGGATATGGCTTATGTCTGCTTCTAGCACAATTTTAAGCTGATCCTCAACGCATTCAATAACCGACAAGGATGTATCCTTTATGAATGGAGGTGTTGACCATAACTTTTCTAGCGGTTGCTTTTTTAAAGTAGCCAATAACATTTTAATGACGACTGTGTGCGTAACAACCAGAACATCGCCTGTTTGATGTCGGCTTTTCAGTTTCTCAAAAAATGCGAGTAGACGCTGTTCTAACTCAAAAAAGTTTTCACCTGTTTCTGATGTATACAGATGTGGCGCATTCCAAAAGTTGAAATAGGCTTGCGGATAGTTCTCACTTAACACCTGTCTGTTTTGCCCTTCCCAGTCCCCAAAATGAATCTCTCTTAAATCCTCATCGATCACAAGCGGACACGTCCGTCCCTGCATCATCAATCGAGCCGTACTTAAACTCCTTTCACTCGGACTGGAATAGACCGATTGAAATGCAATAGCCTTCAGCCTTTCACCTAACTGACAGGCATTTCTTTTTCCTTTTTCAGTTAACGGTGAATCCGACCAGCCTTGCAGCTTCTGTTCTATGTTCCATTCGGTTTCGCCATGCCGCGTCAGATAAATCGTCAGCATGTTAGATCCTCCGGTACACTTCGCTTGCGTTCCGCTTCATACCGCTCCCGTGTCCACCGATACAATCGGCTCGTCACCGTCCGCCCGTCAATCCGCTCCATGACGAACGGTCGGTCGAGCACGTGGCGGAAGCCCATCTTTTCGATGACACGTTGCGATTGTCCGTTAAAATCAAAATGGGCAGACCAGACGATCTCCATCTCAAGCTCCACAAAAGCGACAGCAAGTGCCGCGTCGACGATTTCCGGCATCCGTCCCTGTCCCCAGTAATCAGGGTGCAGAACGAATCCGAACTCGACTTGTTTTTTGCCAGCCAGCGCCTCGACTGGTCGGCGCGTATGCATCCCGAAGCTGCCGATGACCTGGTCCGTCGCCCGGTCGACGATTGCATAACCATCATTCGCTTCCTGAAACATCGAAATGACGGCGCGGCTTTCGTCGATGGACGCGTGCGGTGCCCAGCCGGCGTTCGGTCCGACACGCGGATCTTTCGCATAGGCATATAAATCTTCAGCGTCACTCATGCGCCAGCGTCGTAACCGGTGCCGCTTCGTTGTCAATTCCTCCATTTTATCCACTCCTTTTGGATTACGAGACGTTTCGTTTCGTCTCGACGACTTCTTTCATGTAAAGACCCGAATACGCTAAGACCAATCCGAGGAAGACAATCAATCCGATATAGATACTCATCATGAACGGGGCTAGGACCGCTCCGAGGATGATCGTCGAGCGTGAAATCAAGTCGGCCCCGGCGTGGGAAGTGCCGGCAAAGGCCGAATAGGCGCCGCGTTTATCTTCCGGCATCATGTTCGCTTTTTCAGCGTTTAACGTCGGGGAATACAACAATTCCCCGATCGTCGCGATGAAGATGAACGTCAACAGGACGGTCATCGAATTCGCACTCGTGACGGTCATGTAGCCGATCAGGTATAACGTTAGTCCGGCGACAAGCGTCTTCCGGCTTGAAAAACGGTTGGCGAGCCGTTGGATGAAAAACGTCAGACAAACAACGAGAATCGTATTCTCGATGCTGATCAGACTGACCATCCGGACGCCGTTGACGAGGAGATTGCCGACTTCGACGGTCTTGAACTCGTCCGCCAGCCGGACGGCGACGTAACTGCCCATCGAAAACTCGGCGGCGAGGATACACATCGAACCGAGGACGACCTTGACGAACGGGCGGTCGCGCCAGGCGATCCGGTAACTGTTCGTGATGTCGGTCAGGACGGACCGGAACGGCTGCTTCCGCCAGACGTGTTTCGATTCGTCGAGCAGGAAGTGATACGCGACCGGTAAGAGAAGCGACGTACACGTCAATAAGCTGAACAGGAACAGTTTGTTGCTGACGTAGAGCCAGCCTCCGAGTGCCGTCCCGAGTGCAATCGAGAGATTGATCAACCAGTAATCAATCGCATAGACAGCCCGCCGATTGTCCGGCGTCGTCGCGTCAATGATGATCGCCCCCATCGCCGGTCGCCCGATGTTACTCGTGACGGTAAAGATGGCGTAGGCAATCGTGAAGGCAATCATCTGATTGACGGCGAGACTGATCGTCATCGCAAGGAACATCAAGCCGGTCGCTGTCGTCGAGAGGACGAGCAACCGTTTTCTCGGGAAGCGGTCGGCGAGGTAACCGCCAATCAATCCGATGAAGAAACTTAAAAAAACAGTGCTGATTAAAAACAATCCGGCAACGACTTTATTAAAGGCATCGACGAACAATAAGGCCATAAACGGCATGATGGCGAATGACACCGTCCGGTTAAAAAAAGATGTTACGAGTCTGACTTTAATTGGTTTAGGTATATCTTTCCATTTCATATTGTCACCTTCCATTCTCTACCTGTATGATAAACAAGACAGATTGATTGAAAAATGGACATCTTCATAAATTAATGTCCCCTTTTAAAGGAAGGAGCAACTGATGGAAACTTATCTCTTTACGTTATGGAAAACCTGTCGCGACGGACACTATACGATCCAGCACCTCGCCGATACGGTTCATTTGAGTCCGAAACAATTCAAACGTTATTTGAAGCGCTGGCAAGACGACGGTTGGCTTGATTATACGAGTGGTCAAGGGCGGGGACATTTGTCGGAGCTCGTCTGGTTGCGGCACGTCGAGCGCGAACTGGCCCGTCAGCTGCTCGAGCGGATCGACCGGGAATCGATTGACGCCGTGACGGAACAGCTCAGTTGGGACTGGTCCCCTGCTCAGACCGGGCGGTTCATGCGGCGGCTCGAACAAAAATTTGGTTATGTCCAAACGGCATCCGACGCTTTACTCATTCCGCGGAAACGGCCCTTCTTGACGGCTCATCCGCTCGAAGCAGCCGATATCCATAGTGCCCACCTGGTCCAAAATGTCTTTAACCGCTTGTTTTGGATTGATGAAGACGGTCTGCTTAAAGGGGAACTTGCCCATCACTATGCTTGGCAAGGCAACACCTTGTCGCTTTATTTACGAAAAGACGTCCGCTTCCACGACGGTTCACTGATGACGAGTAAAGATGTCACAAAAAGTTTACGCGCCTTGATCGCCTTCCCTGCTTACGCCTGGTCGTATCGCCACATTGAACAGATTAAATCGAACGGACCGTACCGGGTCGACCTGATTCTTGATCAGCAACGGAACTCGCTTTTACCGAAGCTTGCGACACTCCACACGAGCATTCATAAAGAAGGCGTCGGGACCGGTCCGTTTCAGCTGACGCAACAGGATGATAAAAAAACCGTTTTACAGGCGTTCGCGAACTTTTTTGGCGTCCGGGCGTTGCTCGACCGAATCGAGTTCATCCAGATGCCGGACGCCTACGACCCGGTCTACCGGACGTCATTATCAGAAACGGGCGAAACCGGGACAATCTCCACCCAATCGGGATTCGGACTGATTTTCTTGAATCCCCGTCCGGGCGGCGTCTTCGAAAGCGCGGAGGCGCGGCACTACATCCACCGCCTGATTGCTTCCGTCCGCCCCTTCATCAGCCAGTGCAATGAACGCAGTCAACCGAACGTCCGCGGGTTTCTCGGTGAGTTTAGTCAAGAATATATCGTTCCCGATGGACCACCCGTCACGTTCGACCGGCCAATCCGGATTAAACTGACGGACTTCACGGAAAACGTCACCTACTGGTTATGTGAGATGTTCGACCGTCAGCACATCCCTTATGAATTCGTTCCGGTCGGGTTCAAAGAAAGTATTACCAATCTGCATGCCTTCGCTGACATCGATCTCGCGATCCACGCGGAAGTGTTTGAGCGCAACTTGACGGTCGCATTCCATCAGTTCTTAACGAATGAATATTCTCCGCCGGCCAAGCTGTACCGTCAGATGCCGGAGATGGACCGGCGTATCCAGCAGTACGACGATACGACGTTTGAGGACTGGATGCCGCTCCACCAGTCGTTCGAACGCTACGTCATCGACGCCTCCTATTTCATCCCGTTGTTTGATGACACGCGGCTGATTCCTTACCCGATCGAGCTGCAGAACCTCGTCATCGATTCGTTCGGTTACCTCGACTTCTCAAAACTATGGATTCCGACTTGACCGCTGACACTAGTCAACGGTTTTTGTCCGTTTCTTGACGAATCGATGGCACGTTTGTGACAAAGTTCACTTTCTTTTTTTAATCTATTATTTTATATGTTGTATTTACGGACGAAAGCTCCAATACTGTGGGAGAACGAACTGAAAAGGAAGTGGTCTTATGTTAAACGCAGCAACGATTCAACTCATCAAGTCAACCGTCCCTGTTCTTGCAGAACACGGACCAGCCATCACCCGCGTCTTTTATCAACGCCTGTTTGAACGGCACCCGGAGATGACGCACATCTTTAATCAGACGAACCAAAAAACAAACCGTCAGTCGCAAGCCCTCGCTCACGCCGTCTATGCGGCAGCCGCGAACATCGATCAACTCGACGTCTTAAAACCAACGCTCCTGCCCGTCCTACATAAACACCGGAGCCTGCAAATCAAACCGGAGATGTACCCGATCGTCGGGACAGAACTGTTGCGCGCGATTGAAGAAGTCCTAGGCGACGCAGCAACCCCGGCAATCATCGATGCCTGGGGTCTCGCCTATCAGGAAATCGCTGATATGTTTATGACGCTTGAAGCCGAACTTTATGCACAAGACGAACAGGCAAAAGGCTTCACGGGATATCAGACATTCACGGTGACGGCAATCACGCAGGAAGCTTCGGATATCAAGTCGTTTACCCTGCAGCCGGCACATGCGTTGACGTTACCGGCCTTCACGCCGGGACAATACGTGACGCTCCGAATCAAAACACCGGCAGGACTGTGGCAAAACCGTCAGTACAGCTTAATCAATCGTCCAGGTGATGCGTTTTACACGATTGCCGTTAAACGCGACGGAAGCGTGTCGAAGCAATTGCATGACGCAACAAACATCGGCGATACGGTCCTGCTCAGTGCACCGGCTGGCAATTTTGCGTTACCGGCTGGTCAAGCACCCGTCGTCCTGTTCGCTGGCGGGATTGGTCTGACACCATTGCTCGCGATTGCCGATGCAGCGCTTGCGGCAAGTCGGTCCGTCACGCTCCACGTCGCGATTCAAGATGACCGCGACCGCGCCTTTTTGACGCACCTTGCAAGCCTGGAAACTGCCGGCGCAACGGTCATCCGCTATGCGGAACGGCATCCACAAACAGGGACGACTTCCGGTCGATTGACGGAAGAAATCATTCAAAACGTCGACAAATCCGCGATTGCTTTCGTCTGCGGACCGGAAGCGATGATTCGGTTCGTCGCGTCGAACTGGCAAGGTGCGACAGAGCAACTGCATTACGAAGTTTTCGGACCGGTGCTTGCGTTTGAGGCGGAAGCGGTTGGAGCGAAATAACGCTATGATTGGTTAAATTACAAAAAGCCTTATTTCCGTTTGGAAATAAGGCTTTTTGAAGTAATCGTATGAACCCTTCACCCTAACTTAACTAAACAATGAAACAATCCAACTGATGATGATACCGACTATCGCAAAATCGGAGTCGCCAAACGTCGTCCCTTCAAATCCTAAGTTACCGAGCAACGGAAGAAGAAGCGCTGGGAGAAAACTGATTAAAATTCCGTTCGCAAACGAACCGAGCATCGCTCCTCTTCGCCCACCTGTCGCGTTTCCGAAGACACCTGCTGCTGCCCCAGTAAAAAAGTGTGGTACGAGTCCAGGGACGATGATCGCTAATCCGAATAATGGTAGGAAGAACATTGAGATCAAACCAGCCGCGAAACTAATCAAGAAACCGATAATGACAGCATTTGGCGCAAACGGAAAAACCGTCGGACAATCAAGTGCGGGCTTCGCATTCGGTACCATTTTATCCGCAATTCCTTTGAAAGCTGGCACGATTTCTGAAATCAACATCCGAACACCGGCAAGGACGATATAAACTCCCGCTGCAAAGGTAATGGCTTGAATAATCGAAAAGACAATGTAGTTCGATCCGTCAGACAGTTCTGATTCGATGAATGCCGGTCCGGCAAACAAGGCAACGACGACAAACAATAGTGTCATTGTCAACGAGACAGCAACGGACGTATCCCGTAAAAATCCGAGTTGCTTCGGTACTTTAATTTGCTCTGTCGAATGCTCTTTATTCCCGAAGTATTTACCGATCGTCCCTGAGACAAAGTACCCGAACGAACCAAAATGCCCTACCGCAAAATCATCTGACCCTGTAATTTCACGGACGTAAGGTTGGATGAGCGCCGGAAATAAAACCATACATAACCCGAGTAAAATTGAACCTACGATAACTAAAACTGCTCCACTCAAACCTGATACGGAGAGAATCGCTGCTAGTAAGCTTGCCATAAACAATGTATGATGCCCTGTCAAAAAAATGTATTTGAATGGTGTAAATCGTGCTAAGACGATATTCATGACCATCCCGAAGACCATGATCATTGCCGTTTCGACTCCGAAAGCATCTTGGGCTACTGCGACGATGGCTTCATTGTTCGGAATGACACCGCGAATACTGAACGCCTCGTCAAACATTTTACTGAAGATACCAAGAGCGGCAATAATGACACCCGCCCCTGCTCCGATGATGACGAAGCCCATGATTGTTTTTAATGTCCCTGAAACAACTGTAGCGATATCTTTCTTTTGGAGCAATAAACCAATCAAAGCAAACAATCCGAGTAAGATGGCAGGTGTCCCAAGTATATCCCGCATAATTAAATCAAGCATGTCAAAATCCCCCCTCGCCTTGATGATTGCTTACAGTTTCGTGCTAAGTTGTTCTTTAATATCTTCGATGTTCATGACATTTTCAAGAGCTACGATTTCCCGGTTTCCATCATCGAGCGCTCCAATGATGTCTTTTGCGCCTAAATAAATATCGGCTTGTTCAGTTCGTGCTGTTGATAAGTCCGTATGCGACACATCTGCCTCTTTCCCCATCTGGTCGAGTGCTTTCTTAACGTTTAACTCCATGATGAAGCTTGACCCTAACCCATTCCCACATACTACTAAAATCTTTTTCATCGTTCTTCCTCCTCTGAATATTTATTAATGATAGTTAATACGTCTTCGGTCGATTGAGCTGCTAAAATATGAGCGACATCTGCCGAATTACTAAGCAACTCCGTCAATTGTGCGAGTGCCTTCAAATGCGTCGTCTGATCAATCGCAGCTAGCACAAAAAACAATCGAACCGGCTTGTTTCCAGGAAATTGCACCGGTTGTTCGAGCTTCAAAACACTCATTCCAAGTTTGGTGACACCGTCTTCCGGTCGAGCATGCGGAATAGCGACATCCGGCATCAACACGATATACGGTCCATGTATATGCACATTCTCAATCATCGTCTCAATGTAGGATTGATCGATCGAATAATCATTCACTAAAGGACGAGCCGCAAGACGCATTGCTTCTTCCCAGTCTGAGACACGCTCGTGCAGTTGCGTTCGTTTCTCACTAATCAGTTGATTCAGCATCGGTTGTCCCCCCTCATAAATCAAATTAGTTGGTTGAATCGGATGCAATAACATCCTTAATTTTTGACGTAAGACCGACTCATTACGAATCGTTCCATGTTGTTTAAACAAATCAAGAATGTCCTCTGCTTGAATGCTGGACAGATGACCGCGGTTCAAGTACCGTTGTTCAATCGTCCGTTTCAAGGTGATTTGTTCGAGACGCGTGGGTAATGTCGGAACAAGTGTGACATCAGCTAGCTGATGAACCCTGTCTTCGAGCGGTACTGTCGTAAAGATTAAATCGACGAGTGGTGCATACCGATCAATCTCACGTTGCGATGTCGGCGGCAGAAAGATAAACTCTGGAAATTGATTCTTTAAAATATGGTCGAGCATATGGGAGACGCTAATCCCACTCGGACAAACGACGATTGCTTTCATTTTTTCGTCTAAATTTTGACCTTGCCGATGCAAATGTGCAGCAAAGTGGAGCGTATAATACATCACTTCGATGTCAGGTAAAGTTCGTCCAAGTAATTGTCGGAACGGTTCGAGCGATCGTTCGACAAGGACATTCAAAACTTGATGTTCGTTTATGACGTAATGTTCTAATTCTTTTGAAGCCTCCAGCCCCGTATAGACACGTTGCATCGTCGCTTTTGAATGCAGGACCAGTTTTTCACATAAAGCTTCCTGTTCAATAATGAAGGTACAGCTGATTGACTCGAATCGACGGATGACTTCCCGCATGACATCAGACAATTTCTCTTGGACTTCTTGGTCAAGTTCTTCTTCCGTTTTCGGACCGCTTTTCATCAAGAGATCGAGTGTAATCATGAAGGAAGCATCACCTGCAAAATATTCGCCTAAAGTTGAATCCGTATTTTTTGTAAATGCCGTCTCCTGCGTGTCAAATTTAGTCGCGACCGGAAAATGTGCTCCTAATAAAATAAAGTAGGCTAATTTTTCACGATGGCTCTCGACAAACCGAAACTGACGGCTTGCTTCATACATTTCAATGTGTTGATACGCTTGTTGAAAGCGGTTCCCCCACTCATCAAGTATGGCGTCCAATAGGTGATTTTTAGTCGAGAGATGCACTAGGCGTTCAATCGACCGGTAGAGATAGAGGTACATTGTTTGCAAATGACCATTAAATCGATACCCCTCCTTGCGGGTGTACGCGAAATCTAAGCCAAATTGCACGGCGTTTTTTTTAACTGCGTTGAGACTTTCTTGAACTGTAAATTTCGAAACACCAAGTAGCTGTTGAAAATGTACCGATGATAGAAATTCTTCTTGGGTCAATGCATAGAAAATGACGAGCAATTCCCGTTCTTCATCCGATAAAATCAATTCTGTTTTTTCAAGTCTCTCAAGAAGTCCGGTCGCATGTTCAATCCGAAGCGTCGTCCCATCCATCTCCACATGGGGGAATCGATGATGCGTTAACCATTCTTGAATACGTTCTAGCTCATAATCCAGTGTTCGTTTAGAATAAGGCAGCATCGTCAATAAGAACGGGATGTTGACTTCCCTTTCGTGAACAAGCAGATGTAATATCCGCTTACTTTTTTCGTTTAATAACATAAGTAGTGGCCTCCTACAAACATAGTATAAAGGCAATCCGTCTCTTTTTTGTAAGCGGTTACGCCTGTCTTTTGTTTTAACACTTTACAAAAATCTGTTTCAAGTAAAACTACGCGCCGTAAGAGCCATAACTTAAAAAAGCCCTGTCCCGTTTGACAAAAGATGTCTCACGTTGCAAGGCTTCCTCGTTAACTATGTACGGAGTTAGTCACTAAACGCCATTTAGAACAGTCCGCTTTGTGAGTATCGCAAAACAAATCGTATCAAAGCTGATCTAAAAACGTCTGTACGTCGCGCTTCGATGATAAAATGACGACGTTTTTCTCATGTCGCACTTCGTCAAGCTGGCGTAAGACACCCGGTCGCCGCGCTTTCGGATACTGCCAGACCCACTTCAAGAACTGCCAGCTGAATTGTTCGATGCAGCCTTCCCCCATGTCCGGCCGTGTCCGGTTGCGGTACTTCAGATTACGTTTGATGACCCGGTACGCACAAACGGTCCGCGGCATGTCGAGAAAGATGACCGTATCGGCGGCGTCAAGCCGCATCCCGAGTGTTCCGCCGTAGTTTCCGTCAAGGATCCATTCCGGTTGTTCCATCAACTGCCGTTGCACCTCTATTTGCTCGTCCCGCGGGACGGCAACCCAATTCGGTTTCCAGAACAACGCATCGAGATGTGACACCTTAATCCCGGTTTGTTCATGCAATTGACGTCCGAACGTCGATTTCCCCGAACCTCCGGAACCGATGATGATGATTTTCTTCATGATTCTCCCCCTAAAATTTCGCATAAAAACAGACTGCCGGCTTACGGCAGTCCGTTCATTTCTTCATATTATTCTACTTCAATTCGTCGCCATAACAGATTCAACAACACCGTCATCCCACTAATCGGAATTAAAAATAACAATGCTATCATCATCAGACCATCCATCGTCGCTATCCCCTTTTGTTCTTCTTTTATTAAGTGTACTGCGAAAGAAAGCGCTTGCCCTCCACCTTAAGACCGATTTCCTTATCCTGCCTTGTCCTGACTGATATTACTAGCTGCGTGACGTGATGTAAGCATCAAGAATACGGCACCGACCAGTCCTGAACCGCCGAAAAGCAGAAAAACGTGTTCGATTGACAGGAAGGTCGTCATATAACCGGACAAGATATAACAGACGGCAGAACAGAGCGTCGAGACGGCGACCATCGCCGAGCGGACCCGTCCGAGCAGTAAATCCGGCGTCGTTTGCTGGAGCAGCGTCGAAAACGGAATTCCGAATAAACTGAGGGCAGCACCCAGTAAAAAGAGCGCGATGAAAGCGAGCGACACGGTATCCGTCAAACTGAGGATGATGATAAAGAGGCCTTGTAACAACACGGACAGCCGGAACAGTCGACTGTGGGCGACTTGTTTCGCGAACCGGGCATAGAGCAGCGACATGAGAATGCCACCGATGACGAGCGCGAGCTCCAGTACCGAAAAGGTTTTTGCTCCGCCAGCTACGACGTCTTTCGCGAACGGCGCGAGTAACGTATTCGCGGGTGTAATCATCCAGTTGGCGATGACGGCGAATCCTAAGATTTGCATCAGTTGCCGGTCTTGTTTTAAGTACGTCAGTCCTTCCGTCAACGCGTCGATGTACCGGTTCTGTTTCCCTTCTCCCCCGGGTGCAGCAGGCTTGATGGACAGGAGCAACAGCCACGCTGCGCCATGCAGGACGGCTTCCATCAGTAAAATCGTCTCGATGGAAAAGCTCGCAATCAGCACGCCGCCAATCAAGAGTCCGCTTAACGTCCCGATTCGGTCGAGTGTACTCAAGTAGGCATTCGCGACCGGTAGACGGTCTGCTTCGACAAGTCGGACCACGACTTTGAATGCCGTATTTCCGCCAATCGTCTGTAAAACCGTCTGAGCAATCAATAATGCAATCAACAGGACGATTGAACCGGAAAACAGTTGCAAGCCGATTGCTGTCAAAACTAATAATCCCGTCCGGAAGGCAACCGTCCCCTTGAGTAAGCGGACCGGGTCGACACGATCAATCCACGGACCACTAAAGGTCGCGACGACGAACCGTGTCAAAAAGACGGCGCCAATCAACAGGGCAAGCTGAAATGCCGTCAACCGTTCTGCACTCGTCCAGTAGATGGCGATATAGGAAATGCTCGCACCGACGACGGCCAACAAATCAGACAGATAAAAATAGCGAAACACTTTAGGCACGTCGTTTCCTCCTTGATGAGATGTAACTCGATGCTTCATTTTACACTTATTTACATATCCTGTCGAAATGTTTTTTGACTTTTACAAATTCAAGACGGGGCGACATCTGGATGTCATCTAGAAGTCAAATTGTTATGTAGTTCTTACGGGACTGTAACGAGGTTTCACCATCCCTTCCTTTATACTGAAATAGAAGGAGGTGACGATCCATGAAAATGTACACACGTATCGATCCGAACGACGAAGCAACTGAAGTTCCATCAGAAACGCGGCTTGGTTTCTATTTTTTACTGATTGTTTTACCGCTTGGTTTAGCACACTTGGTTCAATCGCTCGTTCCTTCAACGGATCAACACCACTTGTTGTCGTTATCACTACTTACGTTTTTAGCAGTTCTGTTGTTTGCGATTCTCGGACATAAACATGATCGAAACGCAAAAGCGACGTTTTTCAGCTATGCCTTATTCTTAGGTGTCAGCTTACTTTCGACGCTTGCGATTCCAATCATTTAACTTTAAAAAAACGCCATTCCTAGTTTTAGGAATGGCGTTTTCAGACTGTAGACAATCTCTGTGGAAAACGAGGAATTCATACGGGGAAGATTGCGTGTCGCGCTTTCCTGTCTCGCCTCGTCCCCCCCTGCGCCACTGCCTAAAAAGCGTCACGTTTCGTTGACTCCTACGGGGAAAAGTGCGTGTTTAACGCGACTTGCAAGAGGCAGGCAAGACCCTGCTCATTGTCCGTAAGGATCAAGGAGCAACGGCTTGCGCCTCGCCCGAGGAAAGCAACGAAAAAAACGCTTTTGTCTTCCGATAGCACGTTGTCTACAGCCTGACCATTCCTAGTTTTAGGGATGGCGTTTAAGCTGTTCATTAAGATATTATGGTTGCAACCGTTCATCGCTTTGAAAGCAGCGTAGCTCTATCTAAAAAAAATTCGCTACAGCGACGAAAATACACTTTGATTTTTTTCAGATTGAGACATTACAATCAGTAGATACTGATAGATTCACAAGAAAGGATGCGCATCCCGTTGCATGAAAGTACTCTAAAAGAACTTATGCCAAAAGGAATCGATTATATCGACAAGATGATGGTCAACCGGTTTCAGGCCATTCCCATCGATAAAGACGACGAAAAAATTGTCAATGTAATGGACGACCCTTTTATACCGCCTTATGAGACGATTTGTGGTGTTTACTGCATCTATCGGCGATCCATCCTGGATGTATTGCGTGGTCATATTATGTCGTTTGAGAGCTACGAATTTAAAACGGCATTTACTGCCGATAAATTAATTGAAGAACAGCATGTGGAAGATGTTCTCGATTTTGCAACATTTGTCGTGATCGCTTCCACGGATAAGGATGTGATCTCGCATTACTTTATCGGCGGCGACTGCGAAAAACTCAACAGCATCTTGAACGTGTGCTCTGGTTATCCTAAAGGAACGAATAAAAAAACCTTCTCTCATGCGATTCAACGCTTCAAGAAGGATATTACGATAGTCGAAAACATGGGGTATCTGGAAAATATAGTCCATGAAAAGGCATAGGCATTTGACTGACTGTCAAAAGCGAGTGTAAATCGAACCCGCTTCAACAATTAAACGCAAAACCAAGCCTCCGCATTAAAAGCGAAGGCTTGGTTTTTTACGCGTTTAGTTCGAGTTCGCGCCACCGACATACGTAAAGAGTGGTCCGCGTAGCTGGAAGGAATAATCTGCAGCATTGACGATCCCGACGATTGCATCACTTTCGAGCAATTGATCGAGGAACGTCGCCATTTCTGCCGCTGTATGATACTGCGGGACGTTTTTGCTGTAGTCGAACCCTGCCTCCCCGCGTGAGCGATCGGCGAATTCGGTTTCCGTCGCTGCCGGTGCAAGAACTTTTGCCCGCAACTTCGCACCGGATTGTTGCAATTCCTGCGCGAGGCCTTCCGTGTAGGCACTGACATAGAACTTCGTCGCACAATACGTGACCGCATTCGGAACGATCCGGTAGCCGCCGCCTGACGAGACGTTGAGGACCGTTGTCCCTTCGACGTCATGGTGGTCACGGACGTACAGACTCGTCAGGACCGTCAACGCTTCGATGTTCAAACGAAGCATCTTCTCGATTTTTCCGATTTCGATGTCTTTGACGTTGTCGAAGTCTCCGAATCCGGCGTTGTTGATCCACGTCTCGATTTCAAGGTGCTTGACGTCGTCATACAACTGATGCACGTTCGCCATCTCCGTCAAGTCGACTGAATGAAGGATGATATCAAGTTCCGGATAGGTCTTCAGTAAATCGTCCCGTAACGCTTCGAGCTGATCGCTCCGCCGGGCGACGAGGACAAGCGACTTTCCTTTTGCAGCGAGAACTTTCGCCGTCTCAAACCCAATCCCTGAACTTGCTCCTGTAATGACCGTATACTTCATCTGTTTTTCCCCATTTCGTTTTGGTATAGTGAGAGTCTACTCCTTCGAGTGAACTCTAAGTCAAGCAGAAAAGGTGATGTTGATGTATTCCATCTCAGAAGTCAGTCGATTGACTGATACGAGTGCCCACACGATTCGTTATTACGAAAAGGAAGGACTGCTGTTCCCGGACCGGACCGCAAGCGGCGTCCGGCAGTACGATGAAAAGCACATCGACTGGCTCCGGTTCGTCCTCCGCCTGCGGGCGACACACATGCCGATTGACCAAATCCGGCAGTATGTCGTGTTGTTCCGCGCTTCTTCAGACGATCACGATACGACGCTTGATCGGCTCGCCCTGCTCGAACAGCACCAAACCCTTGTCCGGGCGCAGCTTGCCGAATTACAACTGACGGAACAAATGATCACTGAAAAAATCAGCAGCTACCATCGCCTACATCCGTCCATTCCCGGGAAACAGCCTACTCAATCCCGTTAAGCTGAAAATTCTGCCGTCAAGCGGGTGATCAACTGTTCGAACGCCTCGTTTGAGACGGCGTCGAAGGCGTCACCGAAACTGATTTCCGTCGAACAGTATCCGTCGTGTTCGACGAGGTATCCGACGAGGCCAAGTCCAAGTTCATCCTGGATGTGCGCCAATCGTGCAGCGACGTCTGCCACTTCACCATTAAAGTGGAGGTGGAACATGTTTAAGACCGGAACGCGCGGTGTCGTGAAAATGTTGTCGATCGTGTTCAACCGCTCGGCGGCGTACTTTGCCTGCTCATAATAGTGCCCCATCCGGTCCTTGCGTTGCTCATAATAATAGTCGGACGAAATGACATAGGGATAGAGACTGATCAAGTCGCCGCCATAGCGCCGTTTCCAAATCCGTGCTTCTGTCGTAAACGCCTTCGGGCCGGCAAGGATCGCACCGGCAATCCCGCCGAGTCCTTTATAAAATGATAAGTAGACGCTGTCGAACAAGCTCGCGACGTCGCTTGCTAATTTGTCATAATACGGCAACAGTTCCAGCAGACGGGCACCATCAAGATGAAGACGGATTCCCTGCTCCCGGCAGTAGGCGACAATCGCTTCTAACTCGCTGAATGATGGCGCGACACCACCGAGTTCGCGGTTCGGCAGTTCGAGTAGTAGGCAGGCGATTTCCGGTAAGGCTTTGATGTCGTCTAGCGTCATCATCTTGTCCCGTTCACCGACGAGGATCGGCTCGATCGGATGAAGCTGCCGTAAGCCATCCTGTTCATGCAGCTCTAAGTGACAAAGCGGGTGGTAGGCGACGTGCCGGTTGTCCCGGTCATCGGACCAAATCCGTAACGCGATTTGCTGCGCCATCGTCCCGCTCGGGAAAAAGACGGCCGATTCATGCCCGAGCAACGCCGCGATTTTTTGTTCGAAGTCGTTGATGACCGCCCCGTTCCCGTAAATGTCACTTCCCGTATCGTCAGCGACGTTCAGCAAGGCTTCTTTTAGGACACCGACGTTCCGCTTGCCGTGTCCACTGACCTGCTGCCGCGCTGCTTGAAAACTTCTTCGTAATTCTTCCATCACAAAAAGCCCCCTATTATTTTTGTAAATAATGACTATATTTTGAAAAAACAAATAACAGACTGTACTTCTTTTGCTATACTCTTCCTAAAGATTCATCCCATTCAGGTTGAGAGAAAGGAGTAAACCGGTGCCACAGTCATTTCGTTTAAAAGTTTTTTTGTACATCAGTCTGACGTGTTTCCTTGTTTTATTTGCCCAATCCGTCCTCCCGTCCGTATATTTTTCGGCCTTATCACTTTTACATAAAACAGCTGATTCTTCGTGCGTAGCGCGTTGCGGCAATCAAGGCGATTCGTCCATCATTTCCAGTATCGAATCGTTCAACGTCGACCGTGGTGCCGTCGTCGACATCGAATCGATCACGCCGGAAAAACCGCTCTTTCGGACGAGTTTCGACTCTTCCATTTCGGCTCCACCTTATATTCTCATCTTAATCGTTCTAAGCTTCGCGACGCTCGCCTTTTTTTATTATTATATCAAGATTTACCGACCAAACCGGTTCCAACTCGCGGGGTTCGATTATGAGCATCACGTCACCGTCATCATCCAGCCGGATCATGATGTATCTTCCGAGCTGATTCGCGAACATATTCAATTTTTTAATTTTCGGCTACCGAAACATTTACAACGTTATGGTCATGAAACAATCACGGAATGGTTCAAACGAATCGGTTTCCCTTCCCCCGTCGATCCAGGTTATTTCGAGGTCCGTTACGGCAACAAATGCCAACTCAAAGTTCATCAATTTACGTTTTTCAAGCAAGCGACCGATGATTTTTTACGTAAACAACACCTCTAAACATTAACATTAACGAAGCAGGGCGTGAGCACGACTTCCGCCGCTTCGTTTTTTATTTTTCGACTGATCATCAAATTTCATTTTCTGTCGCTTTTCTGATATTTTCCGATAAAACTGGGTAATAACTACTATATAAGGCAAGCCGATTTTTTTATCCAGGTTTGGACAGGTTTTTTCGCAAGAGAGCGAGGTGAAACGGGATGATTTCAGCACAGGAAGCATACTTTATTAAAAATGGGTTGAATGAGCAATTTGAGGACCCCCGAATCGACTGCGATTTTTCTATTTTCTCGCTCGAACCATTTCAACTCCTGTTACACGTACATGATGCAGACATGGATGAACTGAGTACCGAGATCCGTTATGGGCTAAGTCGTAAAATCCGTTCACAGCTCCATCAACTCGATGCTAAACTGGGTGGAACACCGATCAACGTCGTGTTTGTGGTTTCTGCACCGTTAATCTCTGACAATTCGTACTGTGTGATTTTACATTGAATTCATTCAAAAAAGGCAACAGCTTCTGCGGAAGCTGTTGCCTTTTACGATTACGATCCATATTCAACTCGCATCGTGACGGACGAGCTGATTTTTCCCCGCTGCTTTTGCCGCATACAGTGCCATGTCGGCGCGATCAATTAAATGAATCTCCGTTAGCGCATCATCCGGCTGAACGGTTGCCATCCCTAAACTGACACTGACTTGGTACAGGGGCGCATACCGTTCATGGGGTAACTTCAAGTCGAGAATCCCTGTCCGAATCCGCTCGGCGACAAGCTCTCCTTGTGCCGATTGATCCGAGAGAACGACTGCAAATTCCTCACCGCCGTACCGGGCGACGTGTCCGAATAGTCCAGCCTGTTTCTTCAGGACACTCGCGACCTGTTTCAGACAATCTGGAATTGTTCGAAGTCTTGCTGACGTCGTTCCAGGTAAAAGCTCCGCACCGTTAATTCTTGATCGAGTAGTAAAGGAAACAATTGGGATGCTGTATTCGAAATCGGAATCGCTTCTGCAAGAATCCGGTCGTTCTCCCGCTCGATATTAGAAAATGCAGTGTAACTCCAAATACTTGTAAACATCAATGAAAACAAAGCCGTCATTAAGAACCATTGCAATGCGGAAAATTTCACGTCCAGTCAGACCTCTCTCTTTATACGCTCTCGCAAGAATCGAGAACGATTCAATTCATCACCTCTTTATCGGCATCTCGACTTCAAAGTATTAGTCTTCATCGCACATTCAGTCCGTCGAAACACTGCGCTTGAGTTCGTCAAGCAACGTTTGCGCCTCTTTTGCGGCCCGGGTGACGTTATTGTTTTTCCACCAAGCGACGAGTGTACCCAAAATGCCGACGAGCGTCGTCACTGCGAGATCGACGGTTGTCTCTGCAAATGGTAACGGATCATACCCGCTCGCAAGAAGCGTCAAATTGACAATCGAATAGAGGGGGACGATCAGTCGCAAGGCTGCTGCATATCGCTCCGTCATCCGCGTCCCTCCTGAAACAAATGACGCCATGTCACAGGGCCAACGATTCCGTCGACTGTGATTTTCACCTGTCGCTGAAAGTCTTTGACGGCACGCGTCAGACCGTCATCAAACCGGCCGCTCGCCGGAAGACGTAACTTCATTTGAATCAAGCGAATCGTCTCCTTGTCCTGACTCCCTTTCGCTAGAGCACGTCCTAGATAAAGCGGGGCAAGGTGCGGCTTCTTCTTCCCGTTGACGGCGTCGAACAGTTGAAAGTGCGGATAATCCCGAAATGGTGTCCAGTCCCCGCCCCATTCCATCTGTCGCTGCTTCATCGCCGCGACAATCCGTGACAACCGTTTGTCCGGTGGTGCTAAAAATTCAGCGCGTGTTCCGTCAGATGAATAACAAAAGAGATCGACGGCGACACCGAAGTTATGATTCGACTGTCCCCCGCGCGCGTAGGTGACGATTTTTCCGGGGCGTGTCCGTCCTACAGCATACAAGGCATCCTGTTCCTGTTTCGTCCGGTAGCTTTGCGCGACGCCGACGTAAATCTGTTGCGGTGCGAGTTCTTTGATGACGCTCCGCGTGATCGTGACGACATCCGCGTCCATTCCCTTGACGGATAATTTCCGATCGGCGCGTTCGAGTAACCATGCTGTGCTGATAGTCATCTGTGTATCCTCCTTTATTTTTTAAATCAATTGGGCGAGCAAGTCCGTCAGTTCGGCTTCTTCCGGGACTGACGCCGTCCAAGCCGCTCGTCGCTTTTCTTCGAACAGCCGCTGCTCCGTCCGCTCCATTTCGACCCAAGCCGGTAATACGGCTGACGAACGGTGCTTCGTCGGCTTCGTCCTTGCCGGTCGTTCCGCCCGTCTCGATTCATGACGGTTGATTTGTTCACCTGACGTGATCTGACGCGCGTGTAACTGATCGATGACGGCTTTGACGTATTGCCACTTGCGGACATTCGCCGCTGCCGCTTGCTCAATTGCATGGACGACGACGTCATGACTCGTCTTTATCACGGCTTGCGCCAGTTGCTGCTTGATCCAAGGGGAGGTGCAGCCAATTTCTGCTTCGAACAACGTGAAGACCGATGACGCCGTTGAGGATGGTTCTTTTTTTAAAGACTGTTTCTTCAAGACAGGTTCTTCGTCGTCATCTCGCGCCGCCCCGGTAGTCGGCTCCTGCTCCCCCGGTAGTCGTACCGCGTCCGGAACCGATCGGACGTGATATTCATTTGATGTTTGTCCCCCGTGTTGATTGAAGCGTTCCTCCTTTTCAATCAACCCTTTTTCAAGTAACGATGCAAGACACGCTTTGACGGTCGTCTTGCCGCACGGGACGGCGTCCGCAATCGTCTGGTGCGACGGAAAGGCACTCCCGGATGCTCCGGCATAACTCGCTAAAATCAAATAAATCATTTTTTCATGAACCGATGAAAACTGTTGTCCGTCGCGCAGGACACGGTGCTCGACTTGTAAATAAGGGTGCATCGCTCGTTCCTCCTTTGATATGCAAAGGAGGTTCGCCTCCTTTCTCTTAAGGATTAACAGGACCGTTTCGACAATTGTTCGAAAAAAAATAAAAAAAACGTGCGTCAGCTGATTAAAAAATCAGTGACACACGTTTCGTTAGTCTTCACTCGAACCAGAGACTAAACAATAAGGGCAGCAGTCCCGCGAGTAACACGGCCCCGATCGACGATGAGACGGTCGCGAACACGAACAGTCCTTTTGAGATTTGTTGCCGGCGGTAAGCGATTGATCCCGCCCGGATGATCGTAAAGAGCATCCCACCCGCAATTAAAAATGAACCGATAAGAATGATGAGTTGTTCCAAGATACTACCTCCATGTTACTTAAATATCGTTAAGATAAACGGTAAAGCGAGCAGCACAATCGCTGTCGTGAAAACGATTTTGTAAGTCGCTTCCTGATCCGTGTTCCGCTTCTTTTTTTGTATGTAGACGACACCATAAATAATTGTGACGAGCATAATCAATATGGCGAGTAGTGAACCAAGTGTTGTACTCATCTGTCTCCCCCCTTTTTCAACTAGTATTACGAAAAGGAGGAAGAAAAGGTTTCAGGTTGAATTATATTGAATAAAATTATCTGGTGTATGAAAAATGTACATATCCAATGGTTATCTTTTATTGACAACTTTTGTCAAAGTGGTAATGTGAAAGTATCATGTGCAAGGATGTGAAAACCATGTTCATCGTCGAACTGCTCGTGAATGCCTGCATTGCCTTCACAGGGTTTTATATCATCTCGAAAATTATCCATTCCACCCATTTTGAATCTTATGTCGTCAAGTCAATCATCGTCGGCCTTTTGACTGGGGCACTGGGTGTTTTATTGATGTTCAAGGGAATCGCCGTCAATGAGACGCTTCGGATGGATTTGCGTCACCTCCCACTCGTCTTGCTCGCGTTTTACGGGGGGCGCTTCCCGCTCGTTATCGCAACACTGATCATTGCCTGTTCCCGCTTCTTGTTCGGGGTGACGGAACAAGCTATCGTCGGCTTCACCGCCGTCCTTTGCATCAGTTTCGGGATGCTTGCGCTTCACCGGAAACTGCTCAATCGGCCGTTTTTTCAAAATGTCTCGATGAACGTCTGGGCATTATCAATGATCACCATCGCCGTCTTGATTAATTTAGGTTGGGGTCAACCTGCCCTCACCCTCCTGCTATCGACATGGACAATCGGTTTGGTAGTCGGTATTCTGTCCAGTCTGCTGACGCTCGATTTTCAACTGTTGAACCGGCAAGTCGACATTTATAAAAAGTCAGCCGAAGTCGATCATTTGACCGGTCTCTACAATCGCCGGGTTTGGGATACTCGGACGGCAGGACTTGAACAGGAAGGTCGGATTTACAATATTCTCGCGCTCGATATCGACCACTTTAAGCACGTCAATGATACATACGGGCATGGCAATGGTGACCTCGTCCTACAACAGTTCGCGAACATTCTGAAAGAAGAAACGCGTCCGCATGATTTTACGGCGCGGATTGGCGGCGAGGAGTTCATGGTCTTAATCTATGATTTAGCACCGGAAAAAGCGACCAAAGTCGCAAACCGGATTCGTCAACGAATTGCTGCTGAGCACTTCCAAATCGATGGATTCCCGGCAATCGATGTGACGACATCGATCGGTGTCGCCCACGGGAAGAACATTCATATTCAGCGGATGAGTGTCATCGCCGACGAAGCGTTGTATACCGCTAAGCAGCAAGGGCGTAACCGGACGATTTTGTTGGATAGCGAAAGTGAACAACATGTCGCAGCAACTGCGAGCCGGGAGACGGTTCGCTCTTGATCGGAGGTAAAGTATGCAAGAGAAAAAACTTGATTTCATTACGACGGCAGAAGCGATTCTATTCGTCAGTTCACTGTTCATGTGGATTTACGTCGCCCATACGTTTGTTTTTATCGATTCCTTTGCCTCGTTGTTTTTCATGCAATCGTGGTGGCTTCTGTTACCAGTCATGACATTCCTGATGTTTTTGACATCGTTCATCAGTCGCCGGACAGCGTGGCGCTGGAGTAATCCGGAAACGGAAGAGTTGAACGAAAAAAGAAAAGCCTGACTGAGACAGAACAGGAGCACGAGCATGTCCGATTACTTTGGACGACGCTTGTGCTCCTTTTCGCATGCCCCGACGGACTAGTCGCGGGATTTATGTACTTTTCGATTAAAGAAATATTCAATCGTAATCAAGAGGAACGCAACACCGGTTAAGAGGACGAACGCCAGCAAGGAATGGAGCAGCTTTTTATCGACAGTAACGTACATTGACAAATAATAATTGATCGTGACGATCAATCCGAAGTAAATCAGGTAACGCATGTATTTCATAGTGGTTCCTCCATCTAGATTACGACATAAACCGAAGAAAGAATTCGCTTATTGCAAATTTCTTCTCCAGTTTTCGTTACGGCTGGTGTTGCCGTTGATTCTTATTATGATGTGGATGTTCGAACGAATATAGCATCTTCTTCATTCCTGCCTCATTTCCAATGTTTCTGACGCTTGTAAACGCGGCGCCGTCGCCTCGTACCAGTGATAACAAAGAATGATGATGAGCGCGAGATCAACGACATCTCCCCCGTAATACATCAGCATGGCGCCTTGTTCCGCTTCCGCCTTCCCCACTCCACCAGGTGGATGAGCGTAGAGATATTTCGAAAGAATCTTATGCCCCGCCAACGCCAGTATTAAAATACCCGCCCGGTAGACGTGACTGTAACGGTGCGGCGTCAAATCGATATAAATCAGGGCACTTGTAAACAAGTAACCGGCCAGGAAGACGTGGAGATGGATCAGGGCATAGAGTGCAGTCGACTGATGCATCATCGGATAGAGTCCTGTCGTATAAAGCAGGTACAAGCCGCCGATGTTTAAAACCGTTGCCGTCATCGGGTGCGTCAAGAGACGAAGCGGCTGACTGTTCAAGACGCCCGTCACCCGTCTTGCCGCCTGCACGGGTAGCGTCCGTAACAATAACGTCACCGGCTTCGCAAACACGAGCAGGAGTGGTGCGAGCATCCCGAGTAAGAGATGCCCCGTCATATGTCCCGCGAAGTTCATGTGTGCCCAGTCTGCAACCGGACCGACGAGCGCAGCACCGGCACTCAGTATCCCGCTTCCCCAAAACACGTACCGATGGATTGGCCAGCGCCGGTAGTGATTGTTCGTTTTCCAGGCGGAAACCGGATAAACGAGAAGTAAGACGAGCACGAGGAGCGTCACACTCGTTTCAAAACCGTTTCCCATGCCTTCATGCGTATGCATCACTTATTTCACCTCCTCTGTCGTCCGCAGTTGTTTCCCGGTCTGCAGGAATAACACAATCCCTCCCGCTAAAATAAGCGCAGCGATTGCATTCCAAGCGATATCATACGGAAGAAGTTCCACACCGTAACGAATTTGATGAATTGCGAAGACTTTATGATTGATCAGACCATCGTACAATTGGAAAAAACCTCCGCCGATCATCACACCACTGATCCACCGCTTCATCCAAAAGGCGGATCGTCTCCGTAAGTCCGCAACTAAAAACAGGGCTGCCACTGTCGCGAACCAACTGAATGCGTGAAACAGACCATCGGAAAACAGTCCGACCGCGGTCGTTGATTTGTCATAAAAATGATGCCAGCCTAACAATTGGTGAAAAATGACTTCGTCTAAAAATGCGACGAGACCCAGACCGAATAAAAAACCGGACCCGAGGTTGCGCAACGCATAACGCTGTTGATTTTTCTGCATGAACGGACACTTCCTTTTTTTAGATATACACTTCAACACGAATTTTCCCTCTTACAGGTGTGATAAACGTATATCTTCCAGGAAAATGACCGCCTGGAATGAAAAGATGCTTTCCCCCTGTCCATTTTTTTGATTTTGGTTAAATAATATTAATACCGTTCCTTTTATAATTTTTCCAAAAAGTGTATATTCAAAGTACTAGTCAAAAAGGAGGTTCCACGCATATTATGAAATTCATCAGGACACCCCGGAGGCCTGCACTAAAATGGATTCCCGAAAATGAATGGCCGGATGTATGCAGGAGCCGCTCCCTTACGATTCAGGATCATCCACAGGAATCTTTAATAGGACTGGCTTACAACAACGAAAATCAAGTCGTCCAAGTTACGCGCAATGTACACAAGTTAGATTTTATCTATTACGTCACGCTATTAGAGAATCCGCAAACGACCAAGTCGCTAATCTCATCCCGGTCACACATGACGATTGAATATACTAAAACGTATCATTGTAATCATAAAGAGGTTGCAACCTTTACGTTACTTGACGTCCACGTCCGCAAAGAAGGACTCGGCGAACGTAACCTTCTGTTAGAAGCTTTGATTAATGATGTACAAAAACGTCATCTTTATTATCGAATCAGCGGTGACTTTGAAATCGTCACGCATCATGGCCAAGTATCGACAGATTGTTTTACCCGGTACGGTTTTCAATTACATCAAAATGCATTGATCCTTCAAAATTTCAATGCCGAACTTTTTGTGACGTAACGATCTGATGATCAACGTCAATTATTTTTGGAGAGTGCGGTGACACACTATGAATCATATTCAATCATTTTTACAAAAAACGATTTATTTGACGGGGTTTTGTTTACTCGCCGTCGCTTGTATCGATTTGTTTAAGCGTCAGCAGACACGTGGACCGAAGTGGGTTTGGGGTCTCACCATTTTCAGTGTCAATTACATCGGCCCTCTCCTTTATTTAGCTTGGGGCCGTCACCCGGCAGACAATGTAAACAAGCAAAGCGCCGATTAAAAACACATCGCTATACAACGCCTGTCCTGCTACTGGAACAAGTATTGTACAGCGATGTGTTTTTTCCAAAAATAAGAGCTAGTCCCGCCCCCTTTTTTGTGTTATTTTGTATCTAATCAAATCGTACTATCACTTTAAAACAAGAGGTTACATATGCAACCCAATACAGAGACATTATCGATCGCATGCTGGAACACGATTACGACGTACCACAATCATCAAACGAAACAAGTCAATGCCTTCTTAAAGACGTGGGACCTCTCGCACACGATGTTCGAGGTCTTGCGCTGCTTAAAGTCGACGACGTGTACAAGTCAAAAAGAAATCGCCCGCCTGATTCATGTCACGGACGGGACGATCTCTCAAGGGATTAAAAAGCTGTTCGCCAAGCGACTGATCGAAAAACAACGTCACCGCAAGGTCAACTATTTCCATCTGACACCGGCTGGAGAACGGTTTTTAAACGAAGTCTTACCGAAGTACGAACGTTTTCAAGCGAATCAATTTCATGCCTTGACCACATCGCAACAACACGCGTTACATCAACTTGTAATGCAGCTCCATAGTACACAACAACAGGAAGGGGAAGTTCGATGAATCCACATGCTGCCTTTTCATCGATTGGACACTGGCAATCGATCCAACGCATCCACAATCGTTACGTCAAAGAAGTCAATGATACGTTAAAACAATGGGAACTCTCGCGTTCTCAATTCGATATGCTCTATACGTTGTACCAACTAGAGAGCGCGACACAAAAGTCGCTTGAGACGACACTCGAGCTCTCGAGCGGATCGATTTCACAGACGCTTAAAAAACTGATGCAAAACCGACTCTTAACCCGTAAACGGATTGACCGTGAAAAACGGATCGTTCTGACGGCGGACGGGGAAACACTCGTCCAGGCATCCGCGCCGGTCATCGAAGTCATCGACGAGCGTTACTTCCAGTCCTTTACGAAAAACGATCATCAAACGTTTGATCAATTGTTGAACAAAATGCAAAACAGTCAATTTTGATAGCAAAAGGAGGCCGGCCGGCATGATTCTCAGACACTACACCCATCGTCAGTTTTTACCGGCAATCGTTGCCCGGGGCGGCATCTCTACAAACCTTCACACGGAAAGTCCGCATAGCGGTTATTTACTGTTTGAGCTGAACCCTACAACAAATCAACTCGCACAGACCGTCCATCAGTTCTATTCGAACTCAGAACCCCCTTGGGACGAGACGGATACGGTCGTCCTCGACTTTGACTTCGTCAAACTGCAGGCTGCCGGCATCGAGGTGCACAAGACACCGCATCACTTCGCTGACGACCTGGCGCCGAATCAACCTGCGGATTCTTTCCGCTTCGTTCAAAGCTTCTTATCGCTCGGTTATTTAACGGAAGCGTCACGAGAGCAGCTGTCGGAATACTATTAGAATGCGATATGACTAGCTGACTTAGAATGGAAAGAAGGAATTGCCATCGTCATAGATGCGCAATTCCTTCTTTTTTCGTTCTATATTATCAGATTGGCCCTCAGGCAATAGTCTGAATGGGCCACTTTCTCAGGTTTGCCACTACAAGAGTGAAGCCTAGTTTACGTTTCATCTTCGGTTTTCCTCATAGAAAAATACCCTCGAAACCGTGCTCTGTTCCAGCCTCAATTCAAATTATTTTAAGACTTATTTTTTAGCAGTCGACAATACACCATCTGCAGTAAATTTTACAAATGCACCTACACAAATGGCTAGCATTACTGCACCTGCTTTTGTCTCATTTGTACTCGTAAAGAATAATACAGCCGATATGATGATCGCTACGATGGCAGCCATATAGTATTTATCAAAATCAGGCGAGAATACTCCCACCTCTAAGCGTCTCAGGGCGAAGCCCAGCGCAGGTGGGAGATGAATCGCCTTCGGGCAAGACGTGTCTTGAGACACGTCAATTGCACGACATTCTTGGTTTAAAAACACTCAAAATCAGGAATAAAATCAATGTCATGTTCTTTGAAAACTGAAGATATAGGGTTGTGACAGGGAGTTCGTCTGTCACGTAAAATCTTCAACGTTCACCTTGCGGATGACCGAAGTAGCGAAAACCAAGCAAAGTAGGCATCCGCGTAAAAGAAACTGACAAGATTAACTCTCAACCGTCGGGACGACGGGGTTAGCCTGATAAAGTTTCGACCGATAGGTCGGATAACTCAGGAATCTTCCACCTCTTAACGTAGCGTAGGTGGAGGTAGTTCAATCAAAACCATCTTCTCCTTTCAATGTACCTTCACTAAATACATTACAAATACGTTGTCAATCAGTAAACGTCCGTCCGTCGCTAACGGGCGCCAAGCGTTCGGGCATTAGGAGCTTGTTAGCGTCGTTTTTAACAATTTTTAATCTTTACTACATAACGCGTTTATACAAGAACAGCATTGCCGTGTACGTAAGCATTTGCAAGCTAAACATGATCAATAACGCCGTCATGACATGTTGAATGAGATTAAAGTGAACGAGCGCTAAGAGAGAGAACGCATACACAATACTTAAAGCATAAGTTGTACTTCCACTCTTCGACTGGACGGACCGTTGCCGCTCATCAACCGAATCGTTCTTCGGAAAAACTAAATCAACCGTTAACTGGGTAATGCCCGCTAAAATTAAAGCGATGCTAAGCGTGTCCGGTCCTTCAAATACAGCTAAGTATCCTCCATACAACAGGAAAGCAGCAGCTAGAAAACGTTTGAACAAATTGACTCTTTTCATGATTCACCTTCCTCTTTTAGACGTCATTAACACATTTTTAATCGCGTAGACACAGTTCTACCTCTTATTTACGATGCAGCACACCCTCCCGATCAAGTCGGACATGCATCTGATTATCGATCTCTAACTCGAGCGGACTCGTCAGCGCTATTTTCGGTGAAAACAACCACGGCCGTCCGGCGCGCCCGAGCAACAGATGGGTCCCGTCTTCCGGTTCTCCGAGGAAGTTCAGGAAATCCGGTTTGATTGGCTGACGATCCCGCCGAACGATACCGAGTTCAGCAAATCTTGCCCCGACACCGGCGACGTCCTGCGTCGTCACGTTCATTTCACCAATATCGAGAATATCGTCCACCGTAAACGTTTTTAGCGACTTGTTCGGATTGACATCACGCCGGGCAATCAACTCAACGACGTTCTCATCCGAATCGTAAAAGTAGACAGAATGGGCATCGATGTTTTCAAAATAAATTTCGTCTTCCCCGTTCTCGACCAATAACGGGACACGTTGCCTCAACCAATTTTTCGCCAGCTGAAACGCATCCCCCGGAATATTGAACGCAAAGTGATATTGTTTCTCTTGCTGCATTGTGTCCAGTTCAAATCGAAGCTGACTCGTCCCGATTTGAACCGTAAAGGATGTTTCCGTCTCCTCGACGAGCGGAAAACTGAGTGTCCCAGTGTAAAAGTCCTGCATCGGTTTTACCTGATCCGTCCAAAGCGTCGACACTGTAATTTTCATTCCACGTTCCCTCCATAGTGTTTTCATTCAATTTCTTAGCTTCAGTATACAATAAATGATGTATAATAATGGTTAAAAAGTAAGAACTCACCTATCGAAACGGAGGAAGTCAAATGAAACGGTATAACATTGAATGCGCAGGTACCTCTACACAGGTCACCGAATGGGGCGAACCGGACCGTCCGGTGATTTTTTGCCTGCACGGCCTCGGCGGAACAAGCCTCAGCTTTATTGAACTGGCTGATGCCTTGAAACATGACTACCGGATTGTTTCGATTGACGCCCCGGGTCACGGAAAAACGGCACCGTTCACGGACGAACGTGATTATCAGTTTGCCCGCTTTTCCGATTGGCTGAACCAACTGTTTGAACTTCTACATATCCAAGACTTCTATTTTCTCTCGCACTCCTGGGGTAGTTTCATCGCGCTCTTTTATCAGAAGGAACAGCCGGAGCGGGTCCGCGGCTCGATTTTGATTGACGGCGGGTATCAGAGTAAACGGTTGCGGGCCACACCGCTCGAACAGGAAGCGGCCTTTTACGAGACCGACTTCGAAGAATCGGTTGCGACACTCGAAGCGTTTTTAGACGTCGCTGTCTATGGACCGAAGATGCGCCGGTCGCCGTTACTTGACTTGGCCGGACAAGATTTCGTCCGGATGCAGGACGGACGGTATTACTGGCATGCCCGTGCGAAAACGGCGCGTGCGATCCTGGCGGCAATGTATCAGGACGAAATTCTCGACTTCCTTGACGACGTCCCGGGAGACAACGTACTGTTGCTGCGGGCGACGTTACCCGTCTCGGATGAACCGTTCCGCCAAGAAGCGATTGCCATCTGGCAGGAGAAAACCGGTGGGACGGTAATATCTGCTCCGTCGACTTCCCACATCTTGCACTGGGATGATCCGGAGGTTGTCCTTGAAGCGATTCGGAAAAACTGGACGATTTCAAAATCGCTTCATTCATAAAAAAATAAGGAGAATCATCATGAATTTTGTTTTTGATTTGGACGGAACTCTCTGTTTTCAAGGGTTGCCGTTGTCTCAACCCATTACAAAGGCGCTTCATTCGCTTGAAAAAGTGGGGCACCGCGTCATCTTCGCTTCAGCCCGACCGATTCGCGATTTGTTACCGGTCCTTCCGGAAACATTTCATCATCACCTGCTGATTGGTGGAAACGGATCGTTAGTTTCTCATCGTGGAGAAATCGTCTATTCGAAGCACTTTTCTCAATCTGACGTCATCTACATCCAAAAACTGATTCAACAGATGGATGCCACCTACTTAGTTGACGGTTTGTGGAACTACAGCTACACAGGGACTATATCTCACCCGATTCGCAAGAATCTGGATCCATTACACTCTGCAAAAAATGTAAGTCTGACAGAACATGACACCATTATAAAAGTCCTGATTTTAAGTGCAACGAGTATGCCGGACTTTTCGGAAGCATTACGCGAGATTGATGTCGTTTCACATTCGCATGGTGAAGAGCAGGTGCTCGACATCAGTCCAAAAGGCATTCATAAACGAAATGCTCTTCACATCATGGGCATTACAACAGAAGGATATGTCGCGTTCGGGAACGATGCAAACGACATCGAGATGTTTAAAGGTGCCGTTCATTCGGTCATGATCGGTAGTCATGTCGATCTAGCTACCTATGCAGATGAACAGATTCCGTTAAACGGTTTGCTCGAAGAACAACTTGTTGCTAAACTACGAGAATTGAGTCTCCGTTTCAGTACCGAAAATTGTTTGCCAACTTAATTGTAAGTAATTGATTTGATGCTGTTGCGTTTCACTTCATCCTGACAATGATTGATTACTTTTCACCCGAGTCTCAGGTTCAATGTAGAAAAGATTTCAGCCAGACAAAGTGGACGTCCCCTCTCTGAGCAATTCTCAGAGGATTGACGTCCATTTTGTCTGGATTTCGATTAAGTAGCTGTCTCCAATAATTGACAAACGTCGTTCCGGGATTTCAATACGATGTTGGTTTTCGTCGATGTCACTTGATTGAGTTTCGATTGGATATCCGGTCGTTATACGTTTGGATTATTCCAAATCTATTTAAAAAAAGCAAAATCGATTTTTTCTGGACACCCTGCTGTCATATCTGTTCTTGGTTCATGGCGTATTTTCCGTTTCAAGACACGGCTGCGTTGTTTAGCTAACGTCGACTTGCCGGAGCCCCTGGAGCCAATCAGGACGATTCTTTTAATTCCGTTTCCTTCCTCGTTTCCTGTGTTCGCTCACTTGACGATTCATCGACTTTTGTATTTCGTTCAAGATAGACACATACCAACTCGTTGACATGAAACGCCAAGGCGTTTCCCCGATCAACTGACAGTCTAAAAAACTGGGTCGTATAATGTGCAGCTGTCTCGTGGTGTTCCAAAAAACCATCAATCGATTCCATGAACATATTAAAATCAACAAAATCATCAATAAAATGTACATCCCCGTTTTTTAATTTCAAAAAAAGTTTGTCCTCCATCGTCCTCCCCCTCTATCATTTATATTCAGTATTGCTGCTTCATCCTTTCGGTGAGTGAGTTGCTTACTTACAACTCTACCCACTCAAGCCGAAAAAGTCCCCCGGGCCCAATCTGTTGCAGCAACGGCCGATCCGCCTCGATCACGCGACCGATGACATTGACCCGTTCGTCGCCCGCAAGATTCCGTTTCGTGACTTGCAATTCGCCGGCGTACCGTCCGTACTTAAGATTGTCGATCGTGATCGAGCCGACAGGCCGGTCTGATACGGTCGCGGGTTCAAGCCATCCATTGCCTGGGTGCCCGGAGCTACGCGACTCGACGGACCGGATGACGTCGCGTGCCGGATCCAACCGGTTCGTCTGTACGCGCGTCAACAACGGATCATCGCTTTGACCCGTCGCCCGGAGGACAATGATTCCCTCCTGATAGGCAGCAAACTGTTTCATCGTGCTCGCCAACAAACCCGGGTCTCCGATCAGAATCCGGTCGACGGATGCTTGAAGCTCGAGATAACAGGCAAACGGTGATCTCCTGCGGTGGTCTTCGAGCGTCGGTAACGTGGCATGAAGCGGACCACGCAGTTGTCCGTCTCCCGGAATGAACGCCTGGACACGGATTCCCTGTTCACGGAGCCAGCGGTTTTTATCGTGGAACCAGTCTCGGTCAAGCCCCGTTTCCGGTCGCGGATAAAAGTTGTGCCACGCTTCGACCTGCTCAAGGACAAGCCCCTCCGCTTTCATCGCAGCGAGCTCCTCTGCCGTCAATGTACTAGCGTTTAAGGCGACCATCATCTGTTTTGACAAGTCCGCGACCTGCTTCGGCGTGATGCCATAATCGACCCGCAGACCGGTCACGCCCCATTCGATTAAGGTAGCAGCATCGTCCCACGTCTTGCCGAGTGCGGCAAGCGAACTCGGTGCGATATCCGCGACGAGTTCCATCTCGAGCTCCCGAGCGAACGCCCCGAGATCCCGCAAGCGCTCCGTATACAGCGTCGGGTCATCTTCCGGAATATGTAATGAGGTAAAGATTGAGGTAAAACCAATTGTCCGCATCTGCCGGATGTTGCCTTTCGCCTCATCAGTCAACGGTTCACTTAAATAAACGGCGAGTCCTTTCATCTGCTTCACTCCTCTTGATTGACTAGATGTTCACTCTTGACGAATTGTTACTAAAGTCCCAATATAAGAATTTTTTAGAAGGTATTCTACAAATTATGATACCATGAGGGGGAGATACTTAAAGGAGCGATTATCAATGAAACGAATTTTAATCCCATTGTTGTCGATTGTCTGCCTCGTACTGATTTGGAACGGCTACAGCCAACGTGCTGATTCAAAGGTGGACCTGTTCCACTACAAACATACTTATGTCGGTGATAACAGTGCTGTCGGAACGATCGTCAAGCAATTGGCACACCATCAAGAGTTGCGACAGATCGCTCTTGAAACCAAACAAACACCGTACGGAATCACTTTAGATTATAAAGAAATTGAGACAGAAGAAGTTGAACAAGAAATCAAAGAAACGGTCTTGTATAATGCAACCTATCTCTTTGCACTTATCGACAATGTCGACCACATCACCTTTTCGTTCCCGGACTATACCTTCAAGGTGACGCGGGAACAGCTTGACGGGTGGTACAACACGCAACTCAGCACAATCGAACAGGAACAGGACTTGAAAAAGCTGATCCGGAATCAGCTGAAGTCCGATAAATCAGTGAATCAGTTTTTTGCTCATTGATTTTGAATGGGCCGGGAGCCAAAAAAAAGATGGAACATCACCTCAACCGTGATCTTCCATCTTTATATTTCTTCTGAAATCCTCTATCCCCGTTAAATCCCGTCTGCCATTTCCTCCTTAAAGCCAAACCAATACGTAAACAGGAATCCTGCCGCGTACGAGATGATAAGACCGGCGATATACGTCAAGTACATCCCGTTATCAATCAACGGTGTCAACGATAGACCGGATACACCGATTCCAAGCGCCGTCGTCTTCATCGTCGCCTGGAACGCGCCACCGACGGCCGCTCCCATACAAGCCGTCAAGAATGGACGACCGAGCGGCAACGTGACCCCGTACAATAGCGGTTCACCGATTCCGAGGAAACCGACCGGAATCGCCCCCTTGATGATGTTACGTAAACGCTGATTCCGCGTCTTGACGAAAATCGCCAGTGCCGCCCCGACTTGTCCGGCACCTGCCATCGCGAGAATCGGTAAGAGTGGCGTATCGCCAATCGTGTTCAGGAGCTCCAAATGAATCGGTGTCAAGCCATGATGGAGACCGACCATGACGAGCGGCAGGAAGAATCCGGCGAGCACGGCACCGGCGAGTGGTCCACCGACTTCAAGCGTTGCATTGATGCCTAACATGATGCCGTCGGACAAGATGCCGGCGACCGGCATGATTGCATAAAGTGCCGTAAAGCCGACAATCAAGACCGTAAACAGCGGTGTAAAGATGATATCGATCGAGACCGGCATGAAGCGGCGGATGTGTTTTTCAAGATAGGTCATTAGCCAGGCGGCAAAGATGACACCAAACAGTCCGCCCCGACCGACGACGAGCGGTTCCCCGTATATGACGATGTCGACGAGTAACGGATTAAATAAAATCCCGCCGGCAATCGCTCCGAGGACAGGTGTGCCGCCAAACTCCTTCGCCGTATTCCAGCCGACGAGGATCGCTAAGTAGGCAAAGACGGTACTTCCGAGTAACAATAGAATCTGCATCCAGGTCACTGTTGCATCGACTCCGGCATTCTTCGCGAAGTTCGCTCCGCCGTTGATGATTCCGGATGCGACCAGTCCCGGGATGAGCGGGATGAAGATGTTCCCGATCCGGCGTAAGAAGCGCTTGAACGGGGACTTTTGTTTCTCTTTAACTTTTTGCCGTTCGATCGCGGCCCGTTCCTCGAACGTCAAGTTTTCATCGACCGATTCCTCACCGATTGCAAGTCCTGTCGTGCGGCTGAGATAATCCGCGACCCGGTTGACCGTCCCCGGTCCGACGACGAGTTGCAACGTCTCGTCATCGATGACACCCATGACACCGTCGATTTGTTTAAGTGCCTCGATGTCTGCTTTCGTCGGGTCTTTCAGCGACAACCGGACCCGTGTCATGCAGTGGGCGAGTTGCCGAATGTTATCCGTTCCCCCGACCTGTGCGAGGATGGCTTCCGCCAAGATTTCTTCTTTTTTCATCTTTTATCCCCCCTTAAAGTGCATCACGGACGAATCCGCTTGCGCGGTGCAAGCGTTCGACTGCTTCATCATACGATATGTCGGCTAAAATCATCACGATCGCCGTCTTGACGTGACCGTTCGCCGAAGTGAAAGTACGCGCTGCCGTCTCTCCGTCAACCCCGGTCGCTTCGACAATCATCCGTTTCGCACGGACTTCTAACTTTTCGTTCGTCGACTGGACGTCGACCATCAAGTTTTGATACACCTTTCCGACGCCGATCATCGCCGCCGTCGAAATCATGTTCAGGACAAGTTTTTGTGCCGTGCCCGCCTTGAGTCGAGTCGAACCGGTCAAGACTTCCGGTCCGGTTTCGACTTCAATCTTGTACTGCGCGTGCTTACTGATGACCGCTTGTTTGTTACAGGACAGGGCAGCCGTCGTCGCACCGACTTCGTGTGCATAATCCAGTCCGCCGATGACATACGGTGTCCGCCCGCTCGCCGCGATGCCGATGACGGTGTCGTTTACGTTTACTTTAAGTGCCTGTAAATCTTCAACAGCAAGCGTCTGACTGTCTTCCGCCCCTTCGACGGCTTGAATCAGTGCCCGTTCCCCACCCGCAATCAGTCCGACGACCATGTCCGGCGAGACACCGAACGTCGGCACACATTCCGCCGCGTCGAGGACACCGAGTCGCCCGCTCGTGCCGGCTCCGATGTAAATCAAGCGCCCACCTACTTGAAACGACTGAATGACGCGCTCGACGACTTGTTTGATGACCGGGATTTCCTGTCGAATGACAGTGGCGACCGTTTGATCTTCCGCGTTCATGACGGTCAACATGTCTTCGACCGCCATGTCGTCCAGGTGCATCGTTCGTTCGTTTCGTCGTTCTGTTGCTAATTTATCTAACATCGTCAACACCCTCTCTACTCACTATGTAACCTTTTAAAAAACTTTAGTTTACTCTTCTTAACAAACCATTAAAATTTTATTGCAAAAGAGTCAATAGGGAAAGCCCAATCCGATTGATTGAGCTCATCTATTCCCTTCACACTTACCGGTTCCAATTCCGGAACCCGTCTCCAAACTCGAGATGAAGCGCCTCTTTAAAGAGACCATCCTCAAATTTCGGGACATCGACCGGCAGTTTCCCCTGTGGTTTCACTTCACCAAAGATGGCACGGATTCCTGCCGGTAAATTCGGTCCGGCCGATTTCGTGTTCCCGGCTTCCGAATCGGGACCATTCGGATCGCCCTTAAAACCGTACACAAGCAGTTGCGCTTTCGCGTCCGGTTGCACGGCGACATCATACGGATTCCGGAGACTGAGCATGACAGACGGTGTTTTTGTGCGTTTCGCCTGACGGAAGACTTCCGCCGGTACATAATGATCCGCCGACGTCGCTTTCAGCTTGTCACTGTTGTTGACGTTTGAGCCGATGATGATGTAGTCTGCCGCATCCAGCTTTTCTTGCAAGACCTGGTTTTGCTCCAGGTGCGGTGTCGACGCTGTATAATTTTCCGTCAAGATGTTGACGCGTTTCAGGTTACCGGCGTTTTTTTCAAGCGACCGGATCGTCTTGACCATACTGTCCGTCTGATCTTTTGCCGGTGACAGGACGAGTATCGTCTCGCCTTTCTTCGGTTTGAACGGCAGTGTTTTCTTATCATTTTTGACGAGCGTGACCGCTGCCTCCGTCATTTCTCGTTCAAGTGCTTTATGTTCCGGACTGCCGACGACCGTTCTTGCTTGTACGAGTTTTTCGTCGAGCGTCACCGCGTCGACTGTTTCGTTCCAAATGCCGCGCGTTGCTTTTAACGTCAAAATTCGTTCGACGGATGCGTCAATCGTTGCTTCCGATAATTGACCGGCTTCAACGGCTGCAATCACATCGTCAAAAATCGATTCCAGTTTCGTTACATCGTTCGCAGATCTTAAAATCGTCGGCATCAAGGCGATATCGACGCCTGCTTTAAACGTCTTGATGACGGCTTCCGATTCCGTAAAGTTGTCGGCAATCGCTTGCATGTTCAAGGCATCGGTGACGACAAGTCCCTCATAGCCGAGCTCTTCCCGTAAGACACCGGTGATGACGTCATCCGACAACGTCGCCGGCAGCGGGAACGTTCCTTGTTTTGACTCGACGACTTCATCTTCAATTTGCGGCATCCCGATATGTGCCGTCATGATCATGTCGATGCCTTCCGCAATCGCCCGTTTAAACGGAATCAGTTCCAGCTGTTTCAGTTCAGCCAGTGATTTGTCGACGACCGGTAAGCCGTAATGCGAGTCGACTGCCGTATCCCCGTGTCCCGGGAAGTGTTTCGCCGTCGCAGCGACTCCTTGCTTCTGAATGCCTTGCGTCATCGCCGAACCGAGTTTCCCGACCAGCTGCGGATCACTTGAAAACGAGCGAACACCGATGACGGGATTGCCCGGATTGTTGTTGACGTCTAGGACCGGACCAAAGTTGACGTTGATTCCGAGGGCGTTCAACTCGGACCCGATGATGCTTCCTGCCGCTTCCGCGTAAACCGGACTACGGGTCGCCCCGAGTGCCATGTTGCCCGGTAAATTCGTCCCCGTCCCGAGGCGTGTGACGATGCCACCTTCCTGGTCAATCGTCACGAACAGTGGAATGTCGTTACTCGCGTCACTTTTGACGACTTCCTGCAAGTCATGGACCAGTTTCGTCGTCTGTTCCGTTGCATTGACATTTTCCGCAAACAAGATGACGCCGCCTAAATCAAACCGGTCGATGACCCGTCCGACTTCCGGTGCCAGCTGCGTATGGTCGACCCCGTCCCACAGCCGGAAATCCGGCATGATCATTTGTCCGATTTTCTGTTCGAGCGTCATCTGATCGAGTTGTGCGTCGACCCGCTCCGTGACGGAAGGTGTCGTTTCCGCCGCGACCGTTTGCATCGGCAGCGACGCAGCGAGTAGCGCCGTCGTCAATCCGAGTGTTGCCGTCCAGTTGAGTTTCTGTCCCATGTGCTCAGCTCCCCTTTAATGAAATCATTGGCCGTTATAAGACAATGTAATATAAAACATCGTTTTGACTGTACATCGCTCGTTGATCTGTGATCCGTGCGCAAGTTCCCCTTGTTCACCAACAGTATAGCAAGTCCTCATTTAAGAAACAATGTTTTAATTGAAAGCGTCAACAAATTAAAATAAAATTACTGAAATAAAATAAAAAAACCTACCTCGCTAAAGGTAGGCATGTTGTAGAACAATTAAAAATCTGCTGTTCATGAATGTTTAGCCGCTCATTTCATTTTTTTCTCAAATCGCCTCTTAGCGCCAATCTTGTACGCCGCTACGCTACGATGCAGGGCTGGTTTTGGTTACCCTTTCCCTTAAAAGCGATTCATGTCGGAAATCACGTCAATGCCCTCGCTATCAAAAGTAAGAATTGGAACTGACATTCCAACCACTGAAGCAGCGGGCTTCCTAGCCATAAATTCTGTGAAGACAGACATCTAAATAAGGAAATTAAGTTGAAGCAATGATTTCGTTGACGATATCTGATAAGCGCTCTTTATATTGTTCGATTTCATATACTTCATTAATTTTATGTCGCACATTCGGTTCATCACGGAAAGTTATATATTTATTTGTTAATGAATTAAGGTGCAAACGACAGACCCATTTCCGATTACTATCATCAATGAGAATGTTAAAGTAGCTCGCGTTATCCCGATAAAAAATCCGATTTTTATCGACTGTCGATCCAAGTAACACCTTTACGGTCGCATACCCCTCAATTTCTTCTTGTGTGGTTTCAATCGAAGGCTGTGATGGAATATCTATAGTCGGTTCATCGATGGTATTTTCTGCTTCTAACTCTGATGAGGAAGGAACAGAGACCGTCGATGATTCCGAGTCTCCTGAAATTACATGTTTGATTCGTTCATTCATATTCTCATTCATGAACTGCGTAAACGCTTTTGAAACGATAGGTCTAAACTTATCAACCACAGTTTGCGTTTTAATCCCTTGATAGCAGTCTTGAATCAGTAATCTAATAAACTCGTCGCTCGGTAACTGTGATTGTGTTTTTAACTGTTCTTTAATCGCACTTAAATATTTTAGTTCCTCTGCTGTAGAGAGAATCGTGTTGACGTTAAATTCTTGTTTTTTAAATTTGTACAGCTCTTTGATTTCATTATCCTTAATGGTAGACAGTGTAATTTCAAAGAATGGAACAGTATCCATTACGTTGGGTGTTTCTAAATCCGTGTAGAATCGATAAGTGTCGCCATTCGTTAAAATAGCAAACTTAGCTTGTGTCGTTCCATAGTACCTAAACAGTTGCGAATCATGTTTCGTGAGCGGTTCTCGGATTGATTTAGCTTCAATAAGAATAGTCGGCTGTCCCTGATCCATGATTGCATAATCAACCTTTTCACCCTTTTTTATTCCGACGTCAGCAATATACTCAGGAGTAAACTCTGCCGGATTAAATACGTCATAACCCAACGTTTGAAAAAATGGCATAATTAAAGCAGTTTTAGTAGCTTCTTCGGTAGAAATCGAATGTTGAATTTGCTGAATTCTTTGAGAGACTAAACGGATATCTGAAGAAAATTTTTCCAATGTAAAAACCTCCTCATTTCATAGTTCACTAAAGATGTATTTAAAGTGAACCAATGTTAATTCACATTATATAGGACTTTCCATTTATCACCAAGTAAAAACAGAAATTAACGATATTAAATCAGGAATTACCCGATTCGTTTCATTTAACCTAGTTTGATATGTAAAAATGATAATTAAATAACTCGATTCATGTACAGGAGGACTAAAGGCATGAAAAAATTCAGAGGCAAACGCCGTTACTTCCGAAATCTGCAAAAAGAACAACAACTCAGCGCCCATCCGCTCGATTTCAGTCCTGACAGCTGGTTCGATTTTTGGCACGTCCACCTCGATTTTGACGGACACGGAAACGGTCACCTTAAGATGCGAACAGCACATGTCAAGGCCTTGTTTCATCTGATGAACGAGCTCGACACCGCTCTTCAAACGTGGGGACAACCGTACCAGCTCTGGATCGAACTGTCCCAGTTGGATGCAGGATTGGACGCCGTTTTTATCCATACAAATAATTCGAACGACGATAATTTTCCTTTTACCGATTCAACGTTAACGGAACCGACCGAAAGATTGCCCGACTATTTGCAAACCATCGAGGGTTTGGAGCAATACCAAATCCGGTTGTCCGAACGAATCACGTATGATCCGTTCGACGACGAACCGGAAGAAATCACGGATCACATTCTCGTCATCGAACGACGAGGGAGTCGTCACCCTCTTTAACCACGTACATACGGATGGTCCTATGAAAGAAACCGTCCGTCGATTGCAACTGACCTTTATATTCTTTTGAACATCATTTTCGAACCGGCAAGGAACATGATCAGAAGTACGCCGCCGAATATGAGATTGATCAGCCAAGGTAATGTTCCCATGAACACTTCTTTAGCCGCACCGTTGAACCAGTAAGCTAGAGCCGCAAATAACACCACACTCATCAGCAGGATAAACGAAAAGCCGCTATCCTGCTTTTGTGTTTTCTTGGCAATCCCGCAACCGATGAGAAAAACAACCACTGCTCCAATTGCAAAATAAATGTAAAACCATGCATCGACAGACAGCATAAACGGACCAGCTCCTATTAAGAAATGAATTTCCTTAATAAGGAATTTTCCGTTTTAATCTCTAATCCTTTCGCACGGTCAAACACTTCAATCGTACTAACAAAAACGACCGCCTGAAATCAGGACGGTCGTTTTGCTGTGCAGTATGATGGTCCGCTTTAAGAAGAAACGACTTCCTCACCCGTCAAATCGATATGTCCTTCGCCCCACGCACACATGGCGTCGAGAATCGGACGCAATGACCAACCGTAGTCGGACAAGGAATAGATGACTTTCGGTGGGACTTGTTCGTAGACGGTCCGGATGATGACACCGTCCTGTTCAAGCTCGCGCAATTGTTGCGTCAACATTTTTTGCGTGATGTTCGGCATCAGCTTCTTCAACTCACTCGTCCGTCGTTCCCCTTTGATGAGATGACACATGATGACGACTTTCCATTTGCCTCCGATGACTTGCAGCGTCGCTTCGACCGGAATGTTATAGGCCATGCTGATTCTTCCTTTCGATTCTTGGAGTACAGCGGGACAGGTACTTTTTAGTGCCTATCGTACTTAAAAGTGCGTACTTCTCAAGTGCATTTGATGGGTTTATGATAACAACTGTCAACAGAAAGTACAAGTTGCTTTCGTCCATTGATTTGATGAAAGTAGGTAAGGTACTTTTTAGTGCCTATGGTACTTGAAAGTGCGTACTTTCTTAATTCAACTTGCCACTCTATGATGGGATGCAGAAGCTTCTCCTTCTCATCAAGCAGACTGGGCCCGGTCTGCCGGCAACAAACTGTTTTTTATTCATTTCAACCTTAGGAGGAATTATCATGAATCAATTAAACCCCCGTTCCGAACAGGAACAGGTTCCTAAAAACGGTCGCCTCGCCCTGCTTGCCCTTGCAATCAGCGCTTTCGGCATCGGAACAACAGAATTCGTCCCGGTCGGATTGCTTGCTGCCATCGCCGGTGACTTAAATATCGGCATCACTCTTGCCGGGTTGATCATTTCCGGTTACGCGATTGGCGTCGCCGTCGGTGCCCCGATTCTGACTGCTTTAACGAACCGGATGAACCGGAAAACGTTACTGATGGCATTGATGGTCATCTTTATAGCCGGTAATCTCGTCTCTGCCGTCGCTCCCAGTTTTGAACTGTTGATCGTCGCCCGTTTTATCACCGCATTCTCGCACGGTGTCTTCTTCTCGATTGGTGCGACGATTGCCGTTCAGCTCGTACCGGCAGATAAAAAAGCCAGTGCCATCGCCTTGATGTTCACCGGACTGACTGTCGCAACGGTTACCGGCGTCCCGCTTGGTACGTTCATCGGTCAAGCGTTCGGTTGGCGCGCGACGTTCTTCGCAGTAGCCGCATTAGGTCTTGTCTCAATCATCGCCAGTTTCTTCTTAATTCCAAAAGACTTGAAACAATCTCCACCAGCGAAGTTTTCCGACATGTTTAAATTGTTGACGAACGGGCGTCTGCTGCTCGGTTTCTTAATCACTGCGCTTGGTTACGGTGGAACGTTTGTCGCCTTCACCTACTTGACGCCGATCATGCAGGACGTGACGAAAATCAGTCCGAGCCTGATCAGCATCATCCTGCTCGTCTACGGCATTGCCGTCGCGATCGGCAACGCAGTAGGTGGAAAACTCGCCAACGGCAATCCGATTAAAGCATTGTTCTATATGTTCATTTTGCACGCCATCGTCATGATCGCCTTGTCATTCATGATTCCGTTTAAAGTCGCCGGTATCATCGGCATCATCTTGATGGGACTTTTAGCCTTCATGAATGTCCCGGGACTGCAACTCTATATCGTTCAGCTCGCTGAAAAATATGTCCCGGCTGCCGTCGATGTCGCGTCTGCGTTAAACATCTCCGCCTTTAACATCGGGATCGCCCTCGGTGCAACGATCGGCGGACTTGTCGCCGACACGATTGGACTCGTTCACACACCGTGGGTCGGTGGCATCATGGTCATTCTCGCCGTCATTTTGACTGCCGTCTCCCGTCGTCTCGAACACCAGTAAGGAGGAAATTTCATGCTTGACAATCATGCCAGTTACCGGCGGATGTACCGGGAAGGTGAGCTGACGCTCGGTCTCCACATTCCACTGGAGAATTTTAAGATGCAGACACCGACCCTCGCGAAACAAATCGAGCTGGCACAAAAAGCCGATCAGTTTGGTTTTACAACCCTTTGGTTACGCGACGTGCTGTTGAAAGATCCTTATTTTCTTGATCCTGCCGTCGGTCAAATTTATGACATGTTGATTTATGGTACTCACCTACTCAGTCAGACGAAACAGATTGCCCTCGGAACATCTGCTTTGGTCCTGCCGCTCCGTCACCCGTTACGGGCTGCCAAAGAACTCGCGACGATTGACGCATTGTTCCCGGAACGGCTGATACTCGGTGTTTCGTCCGGCGACCGGCAAGCGGATTTTCATGGTCTCGGGATTGATCATCCGAGTCGGGGTGTCCAGTTTAAAGAAGCGTTACGCGTGATGGAACAAGCATTGTATACGGACTACCCGACGATTCAGTCTGAGTACGGCGACGTCACCGGTGCGACACTCGTGCCGCGACCACAGAAGCGGATTCCGACGATGATTACCGGGTTTGCCCAACAAAACATGGACTGGCTTGCAACCAACGGGGACGGCTGGATGTATTATCCGCAAGGACCTTTGGAACAGGCAAAAGCGATTGAGGATTGGCGCCGGACAAGTCAAGACGCCGGAATAACCCGGTTCCGCCCGTTTTCGATGCCAATGCATCTCGATCTATCTGCTGATCCGGATGAAGAACCGACACCGATCCGACTTGGATTCCGAATCGGACGCAATCGTTTGATTGAACTGCTCCATCTCTACCGTGACCTAGGTGTCAACCACCTTTTCTTCGCCCTGTTCGACAGTGAACGACCGGCGGAAGAGGTCATTGATGAACTCGGAACCTATGTTTTGCCGCACTTCCCGCCGTTACGTTGAGGAGGTGTATCACATGACATCTGATATACGCGCACTTGACCATACGGTCCAGATCCTCGGGACCAAGTTCGAGATGCAGATTATTCGGGTGCTGTTGCAAGCTCCCTGTTCCTTCGAACAACTGACAGCAGTCGGATCAGCACATTCCACACCTGAGTTGACCGTTTGTCTCGCGCAACTCGAACAACGCGGAGTCATCGAACGACCGGCATCCATCTATCGTCTGACACCAATCGGCGAGAGTTTGCAGCCTATCTTTCACGCCATCGAAAAACAAACCCGGCATCCGTAAATGGATGCCGGGTTTTATGTCGTCGCGACGAGCGTGAATTCCCACGGGATGTTTTCGCCGTTCCAGCCCCGGTGCTCGTCCAGTTGTGCGAGGGTGAAGCCGCTCCGGATGACCGTGTTTACGATCTCACTCATCGTATAGTGACGCAGCATCACCTTCGGAAACTCCGTTTGCTCAGCGGGATCAAAATGTGATTGATAGGCGATTTTGTCTTCGTACACATCCTGATCGAAATAACGCGGGATGTACGTGTCTTCATCAATACAATGTTTGATCGGGTGATAGTCGCTTAAAATCAGCTTCCCGCCCGGCTTGAGCAAGGCAAACAAAATCGCCGCGAACGCCTCCAGATCATGAAAATAATGTAATATCCCGCCTTCAAGATACAAAACATCAAACTGGTTGCGATACCGGTTCAAATCCATTTCGTAAATATCACCGACGATGTATTCAATTTCTGTCCCGGTACAGGCGGCAAGTTCCAGTGCATAACGGCGGTTTTCTTCCGAGATGTCGAAGACCGTGACGTCAGCACCGAGTAACGCCAGCGGAACCGCTTTGCGTCCGTTCGAGCCGCACAAGTTGGCAATCCGCTTGCCAATCACTTCCCCAAAATAATGCTGATGCTTCTTCAGATTCGCTTTTGGATCGGCCAGGATTGCTTTCGCCTTGTCCGCCGGCGATCCGTCGCGTTGATTCCAAAATTCATAGGCGCGGTATTCCCAGGCGGTTTTGTTGATGGCACTTGTTTTTTCCATACCAATCTCCCCTTTTGATTTTAAGACGAAAAAGTGTCTGATTGATTTTATAAACAAAAGCAGCACACTCCCTTCTTTACTTTAAGTTCATTTGAACCTATAATTTAAATATGAACAGAACACCACTTAAAAGGAGGAAGCGCTGTTGACACTATTGATTGTATTTTTAGCGATCGTCTTCATCATGCTCGCATTGGACCTTGGCGTATTTCACAGGAAAGCCCATGAGGTCTCGCTCCGCGAAGCCTGGACGTGGACGTTCGTCTGGATCGGACTCGCCGTCGCCTTTGGCGGTTGGTTATTTTATGTGCAAGGCAGCGACGCTGCCATTGAGTACACGAGCGTCTATTTCATCGAAAAGGCACTTGCGATTGATAACGTCTTCGTCTTCTCACTCGTCTTTGCGTACTTTGCGATTCCGTTGAAGTATCAGCACAAAGTCCTGTTTTGGGGCATTCTCGGTGCCATCCTCTTCCGCGTCATCTTCATCGTCGCCGGGGTGTCGCTTCTTGATAACTTCGCTTGGGTGTACTACATCTTCGGTGCGTTCCTCGTCTACACCGGTTACATGATGTTTAAGAACATCGGGCAGGAAACGTCGCTTGAAGAGAACAAGACGGTCCGTTGGCTTGAAAAACGTTTACCAATCACACAAGACATCTCGTCCGGTAAGTTTACGCAGCGGATCAACGGCAAATTGTTCTTCACACCGCTGTTGATCGCGTTGATTTTCATCGAAATCTCGGATATCGTCTTCGCCGTCGACTCGGTCGCAGCAAGCTTTGCCTATTCGCGTGACCCGTTCATCATCTTCTATGCGAACATCATGGCAATCCTCGGACTCCGCAGTCTCTACTTCGTCCTCGCGAACCTGATCGACCGCTTCTATTACCTGAAGCACGGTCTCAGCTTCATGCTCGTCTTCATCGGAGCGAAGATGATTCTCGGTGATGTCTACAAAATGCCACTCTGGATGTCGCTCGGTACGATCGTCCTCGTCATCCTGATCAGCGTCTTCTACAGTTTCTATAAAACAAAGCCAGGAAAATAACCGATGACAGGAAAGGGAGAATGGTTCTTCCTTTCCTGTTTGTTTACGTAAAAACAGCATCCCGGCAGGATGCTGTTTTATATTTACTTCTTCATATACCGTTCAATGATTTTCGTGTACAACGCGTCTAATCGGGCGTTTTCCTCGACGACGATTGTGTCTTTCGCATACGTAAAGAGTTCGTTCGCTTCTTCGAATTTACCGGCGTAAATCAACAGGAACATCTTGCCACGCGTGTCCCCTAACCGTTCTGACGATTCTTCCCGCGCGTTTAACATCCGTTCACTGTTGAGGTCGATAATATCCGCTTTTGCATCCTTGCTGTAATGATTTTCTGTTAAATAGTTGTCCAAGCGCGTCAAATAGTCACGGTAGCTGATCAGCGTCAACGCTTCGCTGATTGAACCGTACTGGCTTTCAAACGAGAGGATTTGTTGTTGCTCATAGTTTGTGATGACTTTGTACAAAGCTTGGCCCTGTTTCAACAACGCTTGTGATTTCGTCTTCAAGCGTGCCGTTTCTTTCTTCAAGGCCGCGACACGTCGATCCGTTATCTTTTTCTCCTTCGCCGTGTTCACTTCAGGAATGAATTTTTTAATTGCTTTGACTTCTTTGACCGCAGCTGCACGGTCTTTTTTAAACGCCTCGACCTTTTTATTATACCGTTCGACTTGTGCACGGTAGACAGGATCAGTCACATAGTCCGGCACTTTGATGCTACCAAATCGATCTATGTGAAAGAGGGTGCTATCGTATGAAGCAACAACTTTCAATTGTTTCGCGCGATACTTTTTATAGTCCGTCTTCTTCTTCACGACTTGGGTCGTCTTTGTTTTTGTCGCCGCATCGGCAACTCCGCCCTGGAAGGAAGCCCCTGTCAATACGAGCGCTGTCACGACACCGCTTGCTACCACATTCCGAAATGTTACTTTTTTCATATGAACCCGCCCTTTTAAATTAAGTCAATATCAGGATAAATATCCCATCTTTAATTTTATCACCTAACATCAAAATCGACCTACACTTTTTTAACCGTTCTCACTTTAATTTATCTTCCGGGATGAGGAGATAGATGCCGACAATGATCAAGATGCCGAATAAGACATATTCCATTACCGGAAGACCGCCTCCCCAAGCAAGATCCCCCTCATTCGTAGCGATATATGCTCCAGCTTCTGCAATCGTGTCTGTCATTTTGTCGAGTTGAATAATCAGCATGCCAAACAAGATCGTTTGTACAATAATGATGAGACCAATCCATTTTTTCATCTTATTTCCCCCTATGTATGGTTTGTAACAGCTTAATGATTTCCGGATACCGGTGTTTCAATGCAAAGTCGAGCGCCGTTCGCCCTTTTGCATCCTGATGATCCCGCTCTGCATTGTGTCCCAGCAACACTTTCGTGATGTCCGTCAGACCATACTGACTGGCGAGCATCAAAGCTGTATTGTTATCGTCTAATCGATTTTCGATTTCGATGTCTGCCCCTGCCGCCAGTAACGCCTATACCGCTTTGACATGTCCTTCTCCTGCTGCGAGGTGCAACGGTGAAAATCCGTTCATTTCGATGCGATTGACATCAGCTCCTGCCGCTGCCAACATGACAATCTTCTTTACTTTTCCTTCCTGTGCGGCATAATGCAGAGGTGTATAACCTACTCCGTCATCCGTCTGCCAATCAACACGTGTGCAATCTTCAAGTAAACGACACAAGACTCGTTTGTTGCCGGAACGCGCGGCGATGAAGTGCAACGCCGTGAATCCGTGTCCGTCAAAATCAAGAGCGGCACCACCGTCAATCAGTTGCATTGCGATAGCGGACCGGTTTTCATACAACGCAAGGTGCAACGGCATTAACCCGTCCCGGCTCCGTCGGTTGATGTCTGCACGGTGCTCAAGCAAAAGCGTGACGATTTCGTCATACCCTTCCTCGATTGCCCAGTGCAATGCCGAATTTCCTTCTTCATCCAGTTCATCCAGATCGTCCCCGCGGTCGATACACTTTTTTACTTTTTCGATGTTTCCGTAAAAAGCATGGTCCTGCAATGATTTTTTAGGCAAACTGATTTCCACTTTTTAGATATTGTAAAAATTGAATGCAATCACCAATCTTCTTCTGAATACTCTTGCAACGGACTGGTTTCAATCGTCGGTGCACCTTCATTTGCTTTCTTTGAAGGGTACAAGTAATGCTTTACAACTAGTAAAAGAAGAACAATTGACGACAGAATGCAGCTAGTCGCATAAACCGGTAGCAGGACATTTTCCAGTCCGAAGACTGACAGAACTTGTAACAGTGTCAGGATAAAAAGCGTCAGGTGGAAATACTTGCGCACAATTTTCGGAATACCGGTTTTCCCATAAATCCCCCACCAGACATATAAACTTAAGCTGAATGCCACGACGTTCGGAATCGTATAGGGACTGACGAACAGTAAAATGCCCATTAAAAGCATCAACCAGGCATAACGAATCGCCTGCTTAAGAAAGGTTGAATCGAGTTCTTCGTCACCGTTGACGATTGCTGCTTCCTCTTCCGCTGTCAACGACCGAAAGCCAAGTGCTTTCTTTTCTTCCGCCAAGTGCCGCATTCTTTTTCGCATGCCGATGTACAGCGGATACCGTTCTTTCGTCATTTCGCCGTCATTCGATTGACCGCTTTCGTCCTCCTGGATAAAACCCTGATGCAGCGTCCGACCAATTCGGTAACAGACCCAGTGGTCAACCTGCCGACCGTTTTCCCGTTTCAAATAAATCATTTGTTTCTCCTTGTCCCTCATAGAGTAATTTCCTTCGTCTCTTCTTCTTTTAGCGTTTGGATCACATGCAACAGTAAGAGAAAACCGGAGACAAGGCACACCGTACCGCTGATCGAAAGATTAATCGGGTTTAAGTAGTCTTTTGACGTGCCGCCCAAGGGAATCAGCATGATGGCTCCGTACCAGCGATAGAAACGGGCACGCCTCGATTTCCCTTCATCCATCGGCCAAACCCACGGGAGATAAAATAACGGAATATAGCCTGGGACGGGCAACACTCCCGTCAGTGATGACAGTCCACAAAGCATCGTGAACAGTGCGACAAATACTTTCCGTTTTTTACTGCGACGTTCAATCCATTTGTCCATCGTTTTTGACGAAGGGAAATCTGACTTGAAGTAGCCATCCGCTTTCTTTAGGCGAATCCATTCTTTCTTTTGCCGATATGCTGCTATTACGTGCCGACATTTGACTACCACGGTCGCTGTTTCAACATTGACCTGGACTAGTTCGTCACTTCCCTCTTGCTTCTCCTTACGGGCAATCCCTTCCCGGTAAAACAACGTTCGTCCTTCCTGATGATAGATGATGTGGTGCACTTGATCGTCGATTTGTTTTAACAATTGAATCATTGTGCTCTCCCTTTACTCCACTTTATATACTACTTCCAAGATGAGTCAATTCCTCATCTCAATCGTTTACCAGACAGAGTTGACACTGTACAGTACGAACAATCCTCCTGCGATACATATATAACCGTACTGTCTGATGGTCAACGAACAAAAAATAAATAGTCCAATCGAGAGTAGGATGCCGAGCACAAATGAATCAACATTGTCGACGTTACTCCCATGTCCGTCTAGTGGCATCTTCTTCGCATGCTTCGACCGGATGAAGTACGTTCCTACTATCAATAAGAAGAGACCGGCAACAAGACCGATGAATGGTAAAATCACAAGCGTTCCCTCCAAGATATGTATCGTGTTCTATTAGTAGCTCGTTGTGTTTTATAAAACATTATACTACTAACAAATACGATATTTCCCTTTATTAAGTTTCATTTATGAAAAAAGTTCCAAAAAAACCTACTCGGGGTGGATGATTCTTCCCGTCACAAAAGAAGCCCCATTGCTATGCTAATAGTAAGTTGACTCCTCAAAAAGGACCACATCACCAATCAGATGTGGTCTCGTTTGCTTACATTGACAGCAATAAGCAACCCTTTGATTGTTTCTTCAATACCTTCTTGAACTACCTCCACCTACGCTTCGCTTAGAGGTGGAGGATTCCTGAGTGATCCGACCTAACGGTCGAAAATTGATCAGGCTAACCCCGTCGTCCCGACGGTTGAAGAAGCTAAGAGGCGTTCAGCTTCTTGTTTGAGGTTCAATCCTGCGTTCACATCACGGTCGTGGTGGATGCCGCAACTCGGGCATGTCCATTCACGCAAGCCAAGATGTTTCACGTCTTTGTGTTGATGTACGCAACGGGAACACAGTTGACTAGAGGCGAAGGTCTTGCCGACTTTCACGACGGTCTTTCCGTACCATTCCGCCTTGTATCCGAGCATGCGAAAGAACTCCGACCAACTGACATCCGAGATGGACTTGCTCAACTTGCGATTCTTCTGCATGTACTTCACTTGCAAGGTCTCGATGCCGATGACGTCGTGGTTTTTGACGATCTCGGTCGATACCTTGTGCAGGAAATCGGTTCGCTTGTTCGCGATATTCTCGTGGATGCGGGCGACCTTCCGCTTTTGCTTCTGATAGTTCTTCGCCTCGGAAAGTGTTACTTTCTTGTCCAAGGCCAATCGTTGACGACGAGAGAGTTTACGTTGTTCACGTGCAAGCTTTTTCTCAAGCGAACGGAAGTAACGGTCATTCTTGTACACCGTGCCGTCCGACAGAATGGCGAAGTGCTTCAACCCGACATCGACGCCGACGGATGAGCCCGTCTTCGGCATTTCGTTGCTCTCCTGCTCGACGAGCAGGGAGACAAAGTATTTTCCTGAAGCGTTACGCCGGATGGTCGCGTTCAAGATGCGACCGACGACCTGCCTCGAGTTGGCGAAACGCACCCACTTCAGCTTTGGAATTTTGATTTTGGCGCCGACGATCGAGACTTCTGGAAGTTGAGACTTGCCTTGAATGTTCGTCTTATACGATTGAACAAGATTGCTCTTCGACTTGAAGCGAGGCCATTCGTTCTGTTTCTTGAAGAAGCGGTCAAAGGCATCAGCAAGATGCTTGACGCTCGTTTGGACAGACGTGCTATCGACTTCCTTCAGCCAGTCGAACGCCTGCTTCAACATCGGAATTTCTTTCGAACAAGAACCGTAGGACAGTCCTTTACCTGTCGCTCTATACGTCTCATCCCACTTCGCTAAGAAGTGGTTGAATACGAAGCGCGAACAACCGATCGTCTTCGCAATCAGGGTTTCCTGCTCTTTTGTCGGATAGATTCTGAATTTGTAGGCCTTGTGCTTTAACACCATTTTTCACCTCCTTCAAAGGGAATATACCCGAAAGAGAGGTTGGCGATTCATCTCCCACTTTCACTCGATCTTCACCCGGATCGTTTAGAAGTGGGCATATTCTCGCCTGATTTTGATAAATACGATATTTTCCTTAATTAAGTTCCATTTTCTAATTTTTTCCAATAAATCAATTAAGTATTATTCAGTAAATAGCTGTACATGTACCCTATAATTAAAATCCATTCATTTTTAAGCCATTTCCTATTAACGCTGCAAATGATATGCGCATATATGAGCTTACTTTTTATGAATCATACTCTAATTATGCTATATTTCGTTTTGGTAATTCTTTTACGAACTACTCTGTCATTGTATTTAACTTTATTGGATAAAGGGGTCATCGTTTTGAGTAAATTTAGTATTCCTGTCGAAGCAGCTTTGAAAGTAATCGGCGGGAAGTGGAAAGTCGTCATCTTATGCCACTTGTTTAAAGATAAGTACCGGACGAGTGAGTTGAAACGTCGCATGCCGAACGTTTCTCAAAAAATGCTCGTTCAACAGTTGAGAGAGTTAGAACAGGACGGCGTCATTCGACGGGTCATCTATCGCCAAGCTCCACCTAAGGTCGAATATGAGTTAACGGACTATGGTCGGTCGTTAAAATCGACCATGGATGTCTTATGTGACTGGGGAGAGCAGCATCTCCAAAATGAACACTTGAAAAATAGCTGTTAATTTTTCTGTATTTCCATAAACAGCCCTGCATTTTCGAATGCAGGGCTGTTTGCTGTTTGATTTTTTTTTAACTTTTCCCCTTCCCCCGTCCCAGTAATCTAGGAAAAGTCACTTTTTGGTGACTATGGAACTTTAAAGTGCCGTCTTCTTATTTCTGATTGCTCCCGATATGATGATGTCACACATACAGCACGATTTTTTTGCTGTAATTTTGATAAAGGAGCTAGATGAATATGAATATCTCTACAGTACGGTTAAACAACGGTGTGGACATGCCACAAGTCGGATATGGCGTATTTCGTGTCGAGGACGGTGCGGATCTTGAGCAAGCAATCGTGACTGCGATTCGCGAAGGCTATCGCAGTATCGATACTGCAGCCATCTATGGTAACGAACAAAGTGTAGGAAAAGGCATTGCGAAGGCTATCGAAGAAGGGCTCGTAACACGCGAAGAACTATTCGTGACATCAAAAGTCTGGAATGCACATGGATCATACGAAGAAACACTCGCTGACTACGAGGAATCCTTAGAAAAAATGCAGTTAGAGTATCTTGATCTCTACTTGATCCATTGGCCAGGAAAAGCCAAGTATCAAGCTCCTTGGAAACCACTTGAAGAATTGTATCAAACGCACAAGGTCCGTGCGATTGGTGTGAGTAATTTTCAAATCCACCATCTCGAGGACTTACTGCAACATGCAACGATCACACCTGTCGTCAATCAAATCGAACTCCATCCGAAACTAACTCAGTCAGAGTTACGTCAATTCTGTAGCGAACATGGTATTCAAATTGAAGCCTGGTCACCTCTTATGAATGCGGAACTTCTAGAAAATGAGGTCGTTCAGACGCTCGCTACACAATACAAGAAATCAGCTGCTCAAATCATTCTACGATGGGATATTCAGCAGGGCATCATCACGATTCCTAAGTCTATGACGCCTTCACGGATGCAAGAAAATCTACGCGTTACTGATTTCGAGCTCTTTTCAGAAGATATGGAACGATTAGACAAATTGAATGAAAATCTTCGGAGTGGACCGGATCCAGATACGTTTGACTTTTAATCAGAATGGATACTCTACCCCATTTTAAAAGGAGCTTACCTATGTCTATCGAAGACTTGATAAAACAGACACAAAATGAAGAACACACTTTACGTTTCAAACGATTTACACACAATGATGTCTTTCCGTTAGGATTGACTTTGATTAAAGAAGCACAGAAAAACAATGTATCCATCGCCGTTGATATTACAGTCAATGGTACGTCGATGTTCCACTATAAAATGCCGGGTACGACCCGTATCAACAGCGAATGGATCGAACGAAAAAAACGAGTCGTCAACTACCACCTTCACAGTTCTTACTTCATGCAGTTATGGGCTGCACGTAGTGAGGTGACGTATAACGAGGAACATCGACTAGACTCAAGCTTTGCTGCTTTCGGCGGTTCTTTCCCGATCACACTGGATGGTGGGCTGATTGTCGGAATGATCACTGTTTCAGGGTTAACTCCTGAAGAAGACCATGAGCTCGTAGTAAATTCTATGCGTATTTATCTAAAAGAACGAGAGGTGCTCTGATGCCATTACTTTCTCTAAATACTTGGCCAGCGATGTCACGTGATACGAAACGACAACTCATCCATCAACTAACAAATACAACGGTCGAGACATTGAACATGATTCCTGACAAGATTCAAATCTTGATTCACGAACAAGAACCAGAAAACTTTGGAAAAGCAGGTGCCATGGCATCCGATCCGACCTTTTCTTCCGATAGCCGCATAACGAATTGGCAGACACGAGCTTCTTATGGAACAGCCGCCACTCCTGTCGCAGGAATGGCTATCTTGACGATCGATGTGTGGGATACGTTCTATCAAGAAACAAAAGATGCTTGGGTGAATAAGTTAACTGAAGTTCTCTCGCTTTTTACCCATGCACCGGGAGATAAAGTATTGATTCTTATTCGAGAAATGCCCCCAGGAAATTGGGCGCAAAACGGTGTTACAGGTATCCATGAAGATTTTTTAACGAAAAGTAGAAGAGTTTAGAATCTACTTTCATAAAACTGTAGATTTAAGTAAAGAGCCACCAAGTACGGTGGCTTTTTACTTAAATGAAGGTCGAAGAGATAGCCATCCTTGTCTAAGATTAGTAGTAATAGTTTAGTCCCTTCACTTAGTATGTATATAGAATCGTAACAAATGTATTTCCCCCTCTAAAATTACATATTTTGACTATAAAGAGACGGAATGCTATCTTTATTTTAATGATTATTTATTTTTGAAATAATCTTCCAGGTTATTCATGTATCTATCGAAGGGATGATCATGTTTTGAAAAAAATACTTGCACCTTTTTTATGTGTTCCTTTAGTCGTTTTAACCGCATGTTCGGAAGAAAGTCAAAGCGAAAAATTTAAACCTGAGTCCATTAAAATCAATCATGATAGTGAAGTGAATATCGTTCCTCTTTACTCGCCCTATCAAAAGTACTTAAAAGCTTCACTTGATGGTGATACTGAAGTGAGTAAAAAAAATTACATGAACTATGTACTTAGTGATATCGATAAAATTGGAGAAAAAGAAGAGTTTGATACTACTTCCTTAAAAGGTTTCTTCATGATGCAATCGACTGCTTATCAGCAAGCGCTACTTGATCGAATCGAAGCATTGGAGGAACGACAAGACGAGATTAAAAAAATCATCACAAAAAATTACACAGCAGCACATAAAGTGCTTCCAAAGAAAAAAAGCACGATTTTCATCGTACCAATCAACTCAGAATATACGACGATGACCGAACCGATGGGAGGTGTTGCGGCAGGCACGTACAAAGATGCCGTCGTGCTATATCTGGATGAAGATTTCGATAAGGATGCTTTAGCCTATACGGTTGCGCATGAATATCATCATTTAATTCTTCAAGATAGACCCGAATATCAGATGAATAAATTACTCGATTCGGTCATTATTGAGGGAAAAGCGGATGCTTTTGCTGATCGAATCCTTAAAGATGTGAAGGCCCCATGGGATGAACCGATGGATGAAACGACGATCAAACATGTTTCAAAACTGATTCAGACTGGTGAGGCTACATACGAAGACCTTGTGGGCGGTAGTCCCCAAAAAGACATTCCCCGCTGGAGTAATTACAATTTAGGACACGATATCCTCGACCATTATTTTAAATTACATCCAGATTCTAAAATAGAGGAATGGTCCTTTAAAGGTGAAGCTGACCTTTTGAAAGGATATAAATATAAAAAGTTACTTCAGTAATAATAAATACACTTCTTTCACTTCAAATTTGACGTAACCTAAATGCATGTGAAAAAACACCTTCTAATTGGTACATTAAAAAGTAACAATACCAGAGGTGTTTTTGCATGTTTATCGTTTGTAGATTTAAGGCTCACAATTTAAATTTAATAATCGATACATATCAATTAAGTAGATTTAAAAATTTATCACACTCTTTACTTGGCATTGTGATTGCTTCATTAATAAATAGTTACACTATGACTAGAAAATTAAATAAAACAATCATTATCTGACCAATCAATCCCTATTTCAGAAAACGAGATTTTACTCTCCTCAATCCCCTCCATATTACTTGTATCTAATACTTGAATATCCTCATGTGATAGCGTGATAGCTTGTGATGATTTCTTTATTTTTAAGTGATACAGTTTTTCCAGTAACGCCAGCTGACTTTCAGTGAGCTCATAATACTCTTCCCAATATTCAAGTCCAATTTTGTAAACCGATGCCTGGATCTCTAACAGACTTCCTCCTCGCTCCATCATTTCTTCATATGGGTGACTAGAAAATACTCGGCTATCATCTCCCCACAAGATAGTAGTGACGACAGGAATCACCACTCCATCAACATCATCTAGTAGATAGTGAAAGGTATCGTTTATAGCCATTTGCTTTACTTTTTCTGATGCTTCGATTAGCAAATCGCTTGCCTCTATAATCTCTTCAACAAATTCTTCGTTTCGAAACCCCGCCATAAAAATATCTTGTCCAAATGTTACTGTTCCTCTACAGCCTTGACCATCATTCGTGCTGTAATGATCATCATCCCAAGAGTGCTCATAAGCAAAATCGGGGTTATTCGCGACAAAGATAGCGTGAGCGATTGACGCAAGTATACATCCTGCCATATGTTTTGATGATTCCATCCATAGTCCATGAGTTGATTCTTTTTCATTCATACCTCCTATTTTTTTATGCAGTTGCGAAAATCCTTCTCTTTTAAGGGACGAATGCTATATTGCTTGCTTTTGTAAACCAACTAAATGATTTACTCTGATTGTGCGATATACCCAAAACTTTATTTGAATTTTTTTCTACACTTCTGATGATATTTGTTCTCAATATTTTGGAGTTCCTTCACCCAGTCACGGATGTCTTCTTCACAATGAAGATATTCGGTAGGACTATTTAGCAAGTCCATTCCATACACTGTAGTTAAGCAATCAAAGACTGCAATATCGTAATCTGTCGTCTCCCATCCTTCTTTATTTTCTAAAACCATCATCCATTTATAAGCCCATTCTGAAACTTCTTCCCTTGAAAGTTGATTTTCTAAAACCAATTCTAATTTCGTTATGATGTCATTGATGTTGGGCGTCTTCATTTGATCCTCCTTTACTTTGTAGAACTCCTAAAAATTCCACTCAGATCATGTAGATCAATATTTTACTTTCAAATACCTATCAAAAATTACCTACACTAATGGCTTACGATTAAAATCTACTAATTCATCTATCTCAAACAAAAGATCTTCGAATCGATCCGCTCCGTGCTTTTCAATGTATTTCTCCTCAGATTCAAAAATTGGTACGAACCATACTGGCAATACGGTATCTGGCTCATCCCCAACATTAGAATCTGTTTCAAATAAGCAGAAGGATTCATCAAAATATACAGGACTTGTGACATAGACAGACGTGAACTGATACTTTTCAAATATTCCTTCAGGAAGTGGATAGTACTCTGCTGCATCAAACGCATTTCCTGATCTCATCGCGTATTCAGCTAATTGCCAGAGTAGAAAAATGATCTCATCCTGAACGTCTGGTTGTTCCGCTGACATCATTAATTCTTGATGCATCAGTGAACCGTCTTCCAATCGAAGAGGTTGAAACAATAGCCCAAGTGAGGCAATCGTATAGGTTTCATTAAACGGAGCGTCTTCAAATTTCAAGATTTGGACATGTTTCTGCTCAAGTTCCTCGATTGGAAATGCTTCTGTAAATTCTCCACAATGCTTTTCTAAATGATCAAGATAATTCATTGAATAAACCTCCGTTTTGTTCTCGTTTTGATACTTCTAAAATGATCCGTAATTACAACATAAGAAGTCATTGCAAGTGGTCATTGATTTCTTTTAATCGTTCTTCATATTCGTAAACAGCAACTATATCCCCACTTGAACCATATGGATTTACGACTGCTTTCGCCTCTTTTTCATCCACAAAAATTTTCTCTCCCCATAAGCCTTTCGTGATGAAATACTCTTCATCATTCGATTCTAAAGTGTCAAATAACAACGGAGTTGAAAATGTTCCTTCTTCTCGATGGCGTCTTCCAAGTACAATCCATTCCCCATTTTTTATACCATAGTAACCCGTTCTAATGACTATACAAGGTTCAGGATTTTTTTATCTAACTCATGAAGCGTGAAGATCTTCTCTGTTCTAAGATTATAGTATTGGATGTAATCCATAGACTCTAGCTTTCCAGTCTCATGATTCTCATCTTGAGAAACTTTCATTTCTGCATATCCGTATCCTCCTAGTCGAGGTAAAGGAATCGCATAGACAATGCCGGATGACAGCTTCCAACGAGCAGGTCTTTTTTTCGTTCGAATGGAGACCTTTGAAATCATTTGCTGTACGTCTTCACGCGTGCTTAAAAGACTATTTAATCCGTTCTCAAGAAGGTATCGCCATTCCTCAATCGAAAAATACGTGCCCCATCTTCTGTTCGAATTCATGAAGTGCATCTCTTAATTGGTTGATATGCTTCTCTAGTTGTTCGCTCGATTCCATCGTTTTTTATCCTCCTGATCCATTACGCTAAAAGCTTTTGCTAGATTAATAGAGTTTTTTGCTCGCTCGTATTCAAAAATTGCCCACGGAAACCATAAGACCGATTCTGTCGCCTCACCTAATTCATTGCAGTAATTCGAGTAACAATCTGCTTCTTCGAACGTATGGATCAAACCGCGACTGTTTAGTGAAAAATTAAAAGGGTGATTGAAATCGCGTTCCAGTCCATTACACAAATAGGAATGAAACAATCCGGAATCAAAGCCTAACACTTCGTAGCCAATTTTTTTGGCACCGTCCATGTCAGGGCTGAGATGCTGAGATAACATTTTTTCGACTCCATAAGGCTCAGGATTTTTACTACTAAATAAATCGACATCTTCAAGAAAATCCACTTTGTAATGTTCCGGTAAGCCAATGCTGATGATGCGTATATCAGGAAGATGATTTAAGAAACGATTTACGAACGTTTGCGCAGCATCTAAGTTAGAGAACACTTGAGGAAACAACACATCTCTTGTTTTCCGATGTTCTTCTACCCATTGTTCGAGTAACTGAAAGGTGTTAAGTGAAAGAGCAAGTTGCTCCATATAACGCTCTTTCTTTACTTCCGATTCTCCCCATAAGATACTGGTATCAGGATAGTGCGTACAGCTACACTCACTTACGGATTGCACGGATTTTGGAACAACCGTCTTATCCATGTACTCTTTTCGAGGGGTAGGCAGAATAAGATAATTTCCTGCAGATAGGTAGTTCATGACTTTTCTCCTTATCGTGATCAGTAATTATATGCAAGGAATTCTATACGCTAGTTTGAGTAGAAAGGAGATAAACGTATGGATAAAGAACAAGAAATAGTGCTTGTCCAATCATTCTTCGTTAAACGCGTTCAAGAGCGCGTTCTGCATGAACTGTTCACACCAAAGAAACGGGATATGGCGCTTCAACGTTTAGACCACCGATATTTAAGCATGCTGAAGAATGATTATTTGATTGAAATCAAACCACCTAATTCATGGCCGGATGATACATATGACTTATTGAAACAGCACGGTGCATCCGATACGTGCTATTGTCTATCAGAAAACGAGCTAATCAGCGGAAAAACGTTGCCTCTCCGTGAAGCACTCGAGCACGCCATCGGCTTCGGATTTGCCTCAATCATTTCCTGTATTCCAGGCGAATTGGCGTATTTCGAAGCGGAGCAATCTTTTGGTCCGCCACCTCGTTATTTGTTGAAGAAACCAAGCAATCGGTAAGCATCGTCCTTCATCCATGCTTGGTTTCTAACAACTACGTCACATGATTGTGCGTCAAGATTTGCTGAATACCCATTATGTTCTTCTTAATCTGCTTCGTATATCCCCTCTCTGAAGTCATAGACTTGACTCCATATCTTAATTTTTGTGCCATTGATCGTCACCGTATCCTTCGTCCACTTCACTTCTTTTATTTCGCGACAAGGATATTCCCAGTACATTCTACGCTTTTCTCCGTCCTTGTTCTCCATGATGCCAAGCATCGCAAAATCTACTGTCGCCCCACCATTTGCGCGGTAAAAACGAATCGTATACGCCTGATCGGGCGAAATACTTTTCGAGATATATTCTTCTTTTGGAACAACGTTGATATCGACTAAGAAAAACAGTCGATAGATCATCCATACAATATATACAACCAAACTTATTCCAACTACTATTCCAGTTATCTTCAGCTTTTTTTTCAATTTTCAAAACTCCAATTTCTTATATTTTTCAACATTCAATCGATGAGATGGACTACCTATGGTGTGTGCTAGAACCGAATGGTCCACATTATTTCGTAAAAGGGATTCTTGAACTCCCGATTGCTGGACAAGACGAACCCTTCTGGTGGATCACATGGGTGAGCCTGAGCCCTGACAACTTCGCTCGCTTCAACGAGAAGAAACGTCCTCGTATCGAAGAGCCGATGTTCGGTTGGTTCTCAAGCGATCTACCGGCTTACCCGGATACCGTCAACTTGAAAGTGATGGTCCATGACGAAGGGCCTGATCAACTTCCCTTCTTTGAACTCGAGCCAACGGATCACCCTTTATCAATCGAATTCTATTCTGAGATGACACTTGCGCAAGTCCATGCCATCGCAGATATAGTCTATGCACAAGAGTGAATCATCTAAAACGAAGCCGCTGTGGATCAGCGGTTTTTAGTTTTCACTCTGTTTCGTGATCAAAATATGGGTTCTTTCAGGAATCTCAATGTCTTCTAACTGATTAAGTTCTAAAGACAGTGTCATACTTTTCTCTTGCGGATAGGACTCTTCCCCAATCCAACATGTATAAAGTTCAAACGATTCACCTTCGTCTAAGAAGTCATTCATGAACGTAAATAGATAACGTAGCTTTTCCTTTGACTCCTTTGAAATGCTAGAATCAAAAGGTTCGACGATCTCGATTCCCCAATCACTTGAAATTTCATATACATACCATTTATGAAAATGTCTCGTTTTTACTTCATACAGACAGTCTTTATCCGCAAAACTGGGTCCTATATATAAGGGAAGTGTTTCATCTTCTTCATCCAAATTGAGATACTTTTCAGGAATTTGTCTCTCCATACAGATATATGACGCTAAGCTCATTACGCTTCCTCCTTATGTTTGATACTTCTATCGTTACTTGAAAGATGTCTCTACATTGTCTATTTTTCCAAAATGTGCGATCTTTCCATTCGTACAAAAGTGATCGAGCATGCCAAATCGATCCGTTGCATCGCGGGTCACGATGAAGTTATACGCCATCAATAACGAGAATTCAGACATAAAGTCCTCGAGCGTTTGTTTCGAGGAACGCGAATACTTCCCTGTCGTCACTTCTTTTCGATTCAGCAAATGCAATAAATGTTCTTCAAAAACAGCTTGCCAATTGGAGTCGTGCAACGTCATCACGTGAATCGAATCCTGGTTTTCTAAAACATCCCGACCACAAAAGACGACCTCGACCGGAAACGTGGCATGCGGTAAGACTGCATCAAAAAAGTTCTCATATTCTGTACCTGATTCATCAAGCTCCTCATATGCGACTCCATACATCGCGACACAATCGTTCGTGACCCGGACGATTCCTTGTTCTTGTTTTTGGACGATGAGCGTCACTTCTGCTTCAGTCGCCATTTCCTGCTGTTCGATGACAAGATGTTCGAGAAATTGTTCAAGTTGCGCGGCATTGGTCATGATGAAATGGGATCGAACCGTCCAATCCGAAAACACTCAGTAGTTTATATCTCTCATCTTAAACGCTTATCGTTTATATCTGTTCGCCAGGATTTCTTCTTACTCTGACTATACCGACAAACGGGTCCGTGGATCATTGTCATCTGTCACCCACTCGATTCTGGTATATCCACGTTTCACAGCGTTCTCATAAAACGCTTCCGATACGTGCTGCTCCTTACAATAGATATCGACGTACGTGCAGTCATAAATCAAAATCGCGATGTGACAATTGCTTTCCTGAAACCATTCATAAGTCATTCCGACTTCTTCAGTCTGACCACTTTGAAATGCAAACAATTCAGCAAAGATCAGGTAATTGCTAGGTCCCCTTAGCCATTTCGCTAGTTCACGTCCTGTCACGTTCTGATCGACCGAAAACTCTTCTAAACTGTCATACAACTCCCCGTCCATCGTTTGGATTGGAAAATCAAAATTACGAAGAAACCAATCATACGCTTTCAACTCGATCGCACTTAATATATCAATCAAGATACGCCCCGATTCATTCGGGATCTCAAATGACACACCACGCAAACTCATCGAATCCCCTCTTTCTACCTTGTCATAAGAAAGCTGCCGTATGAAAACACTGTAGTTCCTGTTCTTCATTCGAAATGATATGTTCTTTCTTATACATATTTATAGAGAACATCCTTTTTAGTACCACTGACATGTCACACTTTGATTGGTTTCAAACTGTAGATACACGAGTTGGTTCGTACCAAGATGAGAGAGTCTGAGTGATTGCTGTGATGGTTGCGTATAAGGCAATTCGAATCTGACACCTTCGATTTTTTTCAATAAAAAGTATGCCCAGTGCCGATTGTATTCGTTCTCGGACAGAGCGTCCCATAACGCATCTTCACAAAGATTCGCCTCGTAGATATACAATTTCATAATCGTATTCTCCGCTATCACGGGTAACTCCGCAAATACGGAAGAGTTCGGAATTCGCGGTTTCTGAATGACCAAGGTATAGCCATCTTTCAGAAGACGATCCAATTGTTCGCGGCTATCCGGAATCTCCTCTTCGATGACAGAAGCCGGAAGTTCTCTGATGCGGATCGGTAATCCCACCTCATATTCAAAGGGATCTTCGAGTGCTAATAAATCTTCATGAGAATAGGTTACTTTCATACTTTCATTTTCCCCTACCTTTATGCAATGCTTTGAAGTTTTAGTCATATCAGAAATTGATTCTTTAAACGGATTCGTAATCTCTTTGTTTCATTCCTATGTAGCAATCTCCACATTCAGGAGATTCTTTCGATTTTACGTTTGTGCTTGCTTCGAAGATATAATAGAAGCAACGTTCCTGTTCCAATCGATAGAATCGGAAATAAATGCGGAATATACGGCTCTTGCCGAAAACTGACATGCATCAAGAAGTAATCGACGAAACAGATAATCCGTAGCCACAATGGTAACCAATCCTTACTGATGAATGCCAAGAACATCAGAACGATACCGATACCTAATACAACAATCGCTAATAGAGAGAACGGTGTCACTGACTGGAACAGACCGAGTCCAACCAGAAGATAAGCGAGCCATGTCGTCCAGCGTCGAAACGTCTCGCGTTCCTTTCGTCCGAGCTGCATCCCGTAGATATCCTCCTGCTTGTATCCTTCCGCCTGCTTCTCGGCAATCAGTTCCTCCATCCGTCGTTTTGCTTGGCGCCGAAATGTATACTTTTCTTCGATTGAATCGCTGACATCTTGATCGAGCTTCCATTGCTCGGTGACTCCGTGATACATCTGAATCGTCCGACCATCGCGAAATATGAACCAGACATAGGTGATGCCACCCACTTGTTTACTGAGTGTCTGAATCATGTTAACCCTCCAGATCTGCTAGAACATCTTCCGGATCAAGCTCAAGTCCGACGAGCTCCGGTCCCCAGTTCAAGCCACAATACAGTCCGTCGTCGATCATGTTCGGTAACCAGCCATTCATGAACAAATTCAGGTCTAAGCGAATCAGGTGATAGTTCGCCCATTCCTTCGTCTGTAAAGCCTTCGCTGCTGCTTCCGTCGAAAAAAATAACAGTACATCCGTTTCCTCTTGGTTCGACGGACAATACGCCCAGCCCGACTGTTCAAACTTCGATAGACCATAGACAGCTCCCGTTTCAAGAACCGTCTCTAAGAAAAGTTCTGCTTGTTCCGCACTCCGTTCCATTTGTTGTTCCTTTTCAATGAACGCCTTCAACGTCGGTGCTACCGGAAACAACTCTTGTTCTTCATGATCCCATAAGACGATCGTCTCCGTGTCCGGAAGCTGATACCCGAGTTCGTCACCTGTTCCGTCACTAGCAATTCGTAAGAAACCGGATAGATAGTCGTCCGTATCCGTCGTGTTAACACGAACAAGGTCGTCCCATGTCCGCTTGATATATTGCTCGTCCTTGATCGGATGAAACTCCCATTCGCCGATGCTGAACTTGTTTTCGCGCTTGTATATGTTTCGTAATTCTTTCGGAAGCTTGAAGCCGAGCTCTGCTTCTATCTCTTGTAGTCTCTCTTCCGTGATACCTGGTAAGCCGATTGGGTATTCCATCAATATGACTCCTTTTATCTTAAAATAAATTATTTGTAGGTATTTAAAACATGATCAATCTGATAATCCGGTGGTAGGATCGCTTTTAGCTGATCGACGCTTTGAAAAGCATCTCCATTCGAAAACCACATGAAACCGAGCGCATCATGCGATGGAAGAATAAACGGTAATCCATCACGTGAATCAATCACATGGGTATATTTCGCTTCTTTAAAGATCCATCTCCCAGAAATCTTCAACTCAAACGTAGGTCGCGCGAACGTGATGAGGAACGTTTCACTATAAGCAGCTCGAAAAAAGGACTCTTCTAAGATGAAACGCAGAGCATTCGCATCCAACACTTCGATACAACAGTAAAAACTGGTACGCCGATGATCGCCTTCGTACCGTGGATGTTCGTGGCATACGAATAGTCTCGATTTTAAACGGTCTAAGAGGTTCATCTCATCTTCTCTAATCTCATCAAAATTAGTCGTGATATATAAAGGAAAATGATTGTAGCGAACTAGCGTGTCATACAATACCCCCTCCGTCAATTCACTTGTAAAGCTACCTACTGTATGGTCATAACACATGATTTCGTAGATAGTTTGTAATGGACCAAGCACGTTGATTTCGGATGTCTGAAGCATACGTTGTATACTCTTCGACTGAAAAGAGTATTCGTCGATCATCAGCTCGTTCATACTGTACCTCCTACCTGTATCGTCATCGTTCAATTTTTCCGGTTAAAATTCTTGCCTGCGGGATAAAGTCCGGTCAAGCGTCTGCCGTAATGAACCTCTGCCTGCCCCACCCGGATCTTCGTCACGCCATACTGTGCCTTAAAATATTCAATGACGGGTTCGACGATCTGAGATGGTTCGAGAACATAGAGGACGAATTCGATTGCTTCCGGACCATAATCATCCTCAAAAAAATAACCGTTTCCCGACGAAAAAAGAAATTCATTGAGGTCCTCTTCGATGTTCGCACGATATTCACTAATGAGATCATATTCCTTATCCTGACAAAAGATCTCGACGACAACTTCGTGGTAATCCGCTTCTTGAACGACGTAGTATCCGTCTTTTTCTTTCTCTACTACAAGTTCCCGGATGTAGGCATCCAGATTAAAAAAACGCGAGAATTTTTGCTCGCTCATTGGTTCTTCTAACCGCTCTCCCATGATGCCGTGAAACGTGTAGAGTGTCCGTCCATCCTTTTCGAACAGCCAAAAATGATTCTGACCGTTAATTGGTTTGATGACTTGCATGCCGTTCCTCCCGTTCTTATAGGTCTGCGAACCATTCTCCATTCAGCTGCCGAATCACCGTATCGCTTGGTAACTGTTGTCGTAGTCGTTTCGCCCAGTCCGTCCGAAGATCATAAGCGAAGTGTTCTTCGTTCGAGAGCAGATAAAGCATTGCACCATCATGACCGACGATCACGACGGTCGACTCTTGCGGATAAACGAATCGATCGTCTAAGACACGTGTTTTTCGGTACGTCGTTTCGACCTCTTGTTGAATCGACAAACGATCGGAATAGGAAAACATGAACAGTTCGTTCATAAATGCGTTCTCATAGGCGTGCTCAAGGATGAGTTCGAGCATCCTAGCATCTTCAATTTTGACCGTAAAGTAATGACTCTCCCTTGTCGATGTTCGTTTTCCGCGTAACCATCCGTTTGTTTGTTTTTGTCTAGACAAGACATGTGAAGTGAACGACATATGATGTTGCGTGAAGAAAGCTCTGTCGTCGTCTTCCTTTTTAAGAGCAAAAAAGGTCGCATAGATCGGAAAACGATTTTGATGATTTAGAAAATCAAATAGGAAGGTTTGAGTTTCGACCGCATTACCTCGTGCTTCCGAATCAAGATTTATCTCATACGCCTTATTTAATGGTCCTTCTAGCACTAACGGTCGTTGAATGTCATCTTCAAAAAAATCATCCGTAATCTCACACTCGAGAACGAAGAGTTGTCTCTTAGCGTTTAATGCTTCGATCGCTCCATCGTCTCCAAAGAGCGGATGTCGCTTTAAATTAAGCAATTGCATCTCAGTTTCGTACAACATGTCATTAAATTCATCGACCCCGTACTGTTCGATGTATGCGACTTCTGAAGCAAAGATCGGCACGAACCAGACCGGTAACACCGTTTCCGGTTCCCCGGACGCCGCGTCTCCTTTATGGACTTGAAACGATTCTTCAAAGTAGAACGGTGTCGTCACGTATAAGGCAGCGAAGCCGTACTTCGATAACAACCCATCCGGCATCGGTAAGTACTCGCCTAAATCATAAGCATGTCCAGTCTTTAATGCTTCCAGCGTCAAGCGATAAGCCAATTCAATTAAGTCCGACTCTGCATCTCGCTGCATGACGGACAGCATCACTTCTTGATAAACGATACTTCCATTCTCGAATTGTAACGGGTGGCGCAATAGTCCGAGTGACGTCACCGTCACCGCATTCGCAAACGGTGCATTTTGAAACTGAACCAATTGAATCGCCTCTTTTTGTAATTCTTCAATCTCGAGATGACCCGTCATCTTGCCACAATGTTTTTCCAAATGCTCGATATAATTCATATGTACCTCCACTATGTTGCCTTTGATTAAATTGCTATTCTAAATTAATCAATTTCTAATTTTCTTATTTATTATATAATAAGGTAACATTTCTGGGAATTTTTATTTAGTGGAGTCGATTGATACTCAAACAAAGAAAATTTCTTTCACTCAATGGAAATACTGATTCCATTAGTACATCACACGCTAACGGTTGAACGGCCCTGTCAGCACCCATTTCCAGGAAGTTCGTCTCAAGACAAAAAAGGTTAAAACACATCCCATTCGGGTGGTTTTAACCTTTTTTTGTAGCATCACCGATACTATTTACAATCGAGTCAGCTATTGACGACTTTTTCAGCTGTTTCTGCAGCCATGACCGATCGGTTGATTGACAGTTGTTCCCCTTCTCTTAAACGTTTTTTGAATTCAGCTGTCGCCGTAAACAGAACGTCTGTCGAAGAGTTAAGACCTGTCTCAAACGAATCTTGCAAGACTCCGATAATGAAACCGACCGCTACAACCTGCATCGCTATATCATTTGAAATACCGAATAGACTACATGCGAGCGGAATCAGGAGGAGTGATCCGCCTGCGACACCGGAAGCTCCGCACGCACAGACCGCAGCCAGGACGCTTAAGATGATCGCTGTCGGAAGATCGACTTGGATGCCTAACGTATTTACCGCTGCGAGCGTTAAGACGGAAATCGTAATTGCCGCGCCGCCCATGTTAATTGTCGCACCGAGCGGAATGGAAATCCCGTATGTTTCTTTATCAAGGCCAAGCTTCTTACAGAGTTCCATGTTGACCGGAATGTTTGCTGCCGAGCTCCGTGTGAAGAAAGCCGTAATGCCGCTCTCACGAAGACATTTGAAGACAAGCGGATAAGGATTTTGACGAACATTGATGAATACAATCAGCGGATTGATGATCAGTGCAACAGCGAGCATCGAACCAATCAAGACGAGTAATAAATTGAGATAACTAAGCAAAGAGCTGAGACCATTTTCCGTGATCGCTCCGATGACAAGCCCCATGATACCGAGCGGAGCGAGCTTGATGATCCATCCGACCACTTTAGCGATCGCGTCCGAGAAATTCGAGATGAACGTCTTCGTCGTATCCGAAGCATTTTTAAGCGCTAACCCTAAGACGATGGCCCATGCTAGAATACCGATGTAGTTCGCATTGATTAACGCGTTGACTGGATTGTCGACCACATTCAAGACGAGCGTCCGGAGAACTTCGACGGCATTCCCCGGAGCAGTCAGTTCTTCTGTATTTTGAGTCAGAGTAATATCTACCGGGAACAGGAAGCTAAACACGACTGCCACGATTGCTGCTAAGAACGTACCGAGAAGATACAAGAAGACGATTGACTTCATGTTCGTCTGCTGTCCTTTTTTATGCTGGGCAATCGACGCCATGACGAGGAAGAAGACCAGGACCGGTGCAACTCCCTTCAACGCGGAAACAAACAGTGTCCCAAAAATCGTTAAGGATTTTGCGGCTTCAGGAATCGATACAGCTAAAATAATACCAAGAATCAAGCCGATTGCAATTTGTTTCACTAAACTGATTTGGTTCCACATCTTCAACACTTTCATACTTTCCCCTCCAGGCTTAAAGCAAATAAATTATTTAGAATTTGAAAAACGACGATTTTCTCTTTTATCCAAAAAATTAGATAATCTATTCGTTCATTTTTCTAAAAATTCTCTCAGTTTGTTGTCCTCTATTTTTACACAAAACCTAAGAAATAAAAACTAGTTTTTTGCAAGAGAAACGATTCATTTAATCTGCTGCTTTAATCGAATACGGATGCAATCGTTTGCATAAATACAAAAGGAAGACACCCTCGTTGCGAGACGTCCTCCTTTGACTTTTCTTCTTTTCTGTTAGGTATTGCATTCATTTTCCAATCCACCAGACGTTCATTCGTCCTCTGCGAAGTTGACCCGTACTCCGACGATTTGCCACGAGACATCATACTGGATGTCAACATCATACAGCCCGTCTCCAAAACCTGACGTTGAGACAGCACCAAATGAGACGACACCGGCCTGATCATCGGCAGAAACAACTGTCTCAAACTCCATCGCTTGATTCTGACGATAAGCTGTCCAATCAAAAATGCCGGCCAGTGCCGAGTCGACGCCGACCAGTTTTTCCTGCCGGTGCCATTTGCCGCTTCGCTTTTTATTCCCTTCAAAAACAAGCAGCTGTTTGACCCAGTCGTCCTCCGTGTAAACGACAGCTGCGGTCCAGCTGCCTGACTTCACATTCGACAAAATCAGCTGTAAATCAGTGCCTTCTTCTAGTCCGTAATAAGGATCCGTCACGATTAGCTCGTTGCCTTCTACCGTGAAACGACCAATTCGGTTAGCTTGATTCGTTTTTCGTTTCGAGACATGCCAATCGACGAACTCTCCCAAAGAAGACGACGGGTATTTTGCAATTCCCGTCTTTTCATTCCATCTAAAGACGAGTTCCTGCAGGAAACGTTTCCGGATCCGGTAACACAGCTTGTCACCCGTTAGATTTTCACCGATACAAATCAAGTCATCGGGCAAGCCAACCGGACGCTTCTCATTGTGACGAACGATATCCTGTAAGACTGCTTGTCTGGTTGGTACAGGATACAGGCTCCATTCACCAAACTGTGCACCATTCGTCTGCAAGAAAAGGTCTTTGTATTCATCTGGAAACAAAACACCTAAGGCACGTTCTGCTTTTTTCAGGTCAACAACTGATACCCCAGGGGCCCTTGAATCGGGATGGAGACGTTTAATGAGTTTGCTCACGATAGCATCGCTCCTATCCATTTTGTTTAGACGGCGTAAGGCAACCAAATAATTAATACAAGTGACAGCACCGTTTTCGAAAATTGTTTTTTCTCCAGAAACCATGGCAATAACACCAGCCCGACTATTGTCATGGCGAGCAACACCAGTCCTAGATTAAAGTAATGCGCTCCCGCTGCTATCGGAATACTCATAATCTGAAAATCTGCATTCGGAAAATAACCGAGTCGATCGAATAAAATATTTCCAAGTACCCCACCTGCCATCAACAAAATGGAAAGAATTAACATTTTTTCTTCAATATGAACAGCTCCTTTTTAACGTCTATGTATGATTTACACCATATTTCATTCTAAAACCATTCCGAACACCAACACGACCAAGGCCAGCGTCAGCGACCAGACGATGGTTCTCCTAAGGTTCCCTTCAATTCGTACAGACCAGAGCGAAAAGATATTCATGACTAAAAAATAAAATGATCGGTACAGCTTTTCCTCTGCAGCATTCCATCCAAGCAACACGGTCATACTGATCAAAACCAGAAACAAGACGGTCACACTGACACTGATCGTCCGAATATGACTCCCCGGTTGCAACCGATTAAACAGAAAGGCCACAACTGTTCCGATACAGGCAATCAGACACATATAATACAAAACGTGCTCCACTCTCATTCCTCCATGTTCAGTTTCATCCTTCTTTTACGTGTACCAGGATCAATCGGTTTTGTCATCCAGTAACCAGTCATCATTGATTTGCGAAATGACGGTCCCTTTCAGAAGCCGGGTCACCAGGTGTTCGATTGGTATATAGCTATCATCGTTTGATAGCAGGTAAAAACCGTTGCCATCGTGGGCAATCTTAAAACAGGTCATGTTTGTATGCATCGTTAAAACACCAATCGGACGAATCAGTTTCAATCTCCACCATTTTATCTCATCCAACTTAAATGACAGGTTATCTGAGTACGAGATCGTATAAAACAGATTTTCCGATGCCAGCCAGTAGGTTTTGTTCAGGACAAGACGCAGGTCTTCCGCATTTTGAACGGTAATCGTATAACACGGATGGTATTCCTTAGAACGGACTTTCACATCTCCACTTCGAAACTGTGTATCTAAATCCAATACGACATACGAAAGCTTATTTTGCTTGAAGAACGCGTCATGTTCTTCCTGTAACTCGTACTCATCCACAAAACTGACATAGAGCGGAAACACCTGTTGATGAATTAAGAATTCAAGTAAAAATTCTTTGTTTTCATCTGCTCCGTCTTTTTCAATTCGGCTTACATCAATGAAATAAGCGGTTGTCAACTCTCCACCCATTTCGAACGGGTATCCTAAGTTCATCGCATCCTTTTCGATAATCTTTTCTTCCATAATCATGATTTCTGCTATATTGTTCTCCTTACTGAGACACAGTTTTTTATTTTTTAAAGTGCAGGTGATGCAGAAGACGAGATTTAAATGCCTTCTTCTTGATCCTCTGTATGTAATATCTCATCTTCTATTACTTCATCGTTGATTTGCGTCACGACCATCTGATCCGGTAAACTGGCGATCAATCCAGCAAGAGAAGTGTACTGCTTATCCTGGCTGAGGATACAAAATCCTAATCCGTCATAATCGGTCGTGATGTAGGTCTGTGAAGCATTAAAATCAAATACAGCGACGGATCGTCTTCTTTTGACTCCTCGCTCTAAGAAGTCTCCCCATTCGAACGTTAAAGAATTTGAATGACTGATGCAGTAGAATACATTTTCAGATGCGAGCCAGTACGTTTTGTTTAGTACAAGCCGTAAATCATCAGGATTTTTAATTTTTACCGTAAGACAAGAGTAGTAGTTGTACCGTCTGTACCCATAAGATTTCAAGTTACCGTCACAGTCGTCGACCGTATAGTCAATCTGATTTTGTTGAAAAAAGGTTGTAAAGTCTTCAGACAGTTCATACTCGTCGACAAAATGCACATACAACGGAAAGACCGCTTGATGTGTTAAAAATGCCATTAAAAATTCTCGACCTTCTTCGACATGCCCTTCTCCGCTTAAACGATGCACAACAGGTAAACCTCCGTCAAACCGATGGGGATGCACTAAATCTTCTATGAAATTTTCACTGACAGGTTCTTCTATAACAAGGACTTCTATCATTTTGTTCTCTTCACCCCATCATCGTATCGTTCTATTCTTTTAAGCATAACGAACCTTGCCTTTGCTTTCCATTTTTTCTAGTATCCGGTACGCATTTTGATATACTAAAAGAAGAAATAAATGATGAAAGGATGAATTATATGTGGAAACCCGTGTTGTTTTTTTCTGTTTGGCTCAACCTTACCGTACCATTACAGTTGACTGCGGTCTTTACCATCTTCCAACCGCTCCTCGCTGTTGATAAGAATGGCATCATCATGCTCGGTCTCCTCTTACTTAGTACGATTCCAAATGTGTATGTTGCTACACGTATTTGGAATCGAATCGAAGAGAAAATGTACAAACGAAAGACTTTCATGTGAAAAACGCAGAGCATCTTGTTCACGGAAGAACAAAGCATCTGCGTTTTTTCGTTCTCATCACATAAGGGGACGTGATATTTGACACGTGTCGTTGCACCGCTCGCCATGTCTTTGATGTCAAAGAACCCGTTTTGAAGCTCGTTTTCCGACGCCCCCCGATTGTTCAAAAGCATACAAGATGACATCCAGACCAAACGAGATACCGACGGTCGAAAACGTCTGTCCGGATTTCAACAGTCTACCGATCGCATTATCATACCGGCCTCCGCTGCCGATGCTCGAGCGGATCGTCCCGTCCTCCAAGAAAATTTCGTAAATCGTTCCCGTATAGACCTCAAGAACACGTGCAAGGAACGGATTAAACCGGCACATGTCTGCAATGTCCAGCCGCACCAGATAAGCCGACAACTCGTCCAGTTCCACCAACCCTTGTTGTAAATCGGGATTGTCCTGCTCGAGTCCTTTAAAGTACTCAATCGTCCATTCTGATTTTGATTCAATAAACGACCGGATGTCTAAAAGACAGTTCTCGGCCAACTCCAGTTTAACCAGTTCACGCATCATCGCTTCAACAGAAACCTTCTCCATATTAATTTCCCAGTTATTTTTCCCTTTTTATGAATCCAAGTGGGGGAATTGGACAAGTTACGACAACTGCTTCTTTTGAAATTACACTCCTTTAGTGAGGATTTACGGAGGAAATATTTTACTTTTCATTCCTTCTATCCTTACATCTAGCTGAAAAAAATCAACAATGAACTTGATAAAGAAAAGGAATACATACAAAAGAAAAAGAGTTGCATAGCAAAGGCTTTACGTGTGTCTTCTTAATATAGAATGTAAAAAAATCGTTTTTAACTTAAATTTCAAGACTTGTTTCGGCTCGCTATATTTGACTGTACATTTGATAAAGTATCCTCTAGTTCTCCTTTAATAATTGATAAGCTACCGTCTGTTTCAAGAACCACAGCTTTCACCTCCTCTAATCCCCCGATTCCTTTATTACGCATAGCTTGTAAGATCTCGTTCTTGCTGATTCTTTCTTTTTTCATAGCCCTTTCAAGAAATTCGCCTCTTAAATATAGCAATCGTGGTTCTGACTTAATGAGTTTATTGAATTTTTCAAAACGAACAGCTATGAATGTCATTATGAATTGCATTAAAATTAATAGAGTAAGTGCAGTCAATCCTTCTAATAAACTGACATCCTTACTAAGTAAAATAGTAGATAAAGTAGAACCAAGTGCGACTGTAATCACTAAATCGAAAGCGTTCAACTTAGTTAATGTCCGCTTCCCAGAAATTCGTAAAAAAATTATTAGACTGATATAAGCTAAAAATCCTACAGTGGTAATGCGTATAAAACTCTCTATTGTTATTGAAAACATTTAGTCATCCCCTGTCTTTTCAAAATTTCATGCTACTGAACCGTTAGTTCAGTCTGTCGTGGAAAGGCTCAAATTGAACTACCTCTACCTACGCTTCGCTTAGAGGTTAAGGTCTTGCCGTACCATTCCGCTTTGTATTCGAGCATGCGGAAAGTTTTCCTTTCTTGTCCAAGACCAACCGTTGACGACGAGAAAGCTTGCGTTGCTCACGCGCCAGCTTTTTCTCAAGCGAACGAAAAAAAACGGTCATTCTTGTACACCGTGCCGTTCGACAGGATGGCGAAGGTCTTGAGTCCGACATCGACGCCGACGGATGAGCCCGTCTTCGGGAAGTTGAGACTTGCCCTGCATGTTCGTCCTATACGATTGAACAGGGTTGCACTTTGACTTGAAGCGTGGCCGTTCGTTCAGCTTCTTGAAGAAGCGGTCAAAAGCACCGTCAAGATGTTTGACGTTCGTTTGAATAGACGTGCTATCAACTTCTTTCAACCAGTCGAACGCCTGCTTCAACATCGGAATTTCTTCCGAACAAGAACCGTAAGACAGTCCTTTTCCTGTCATTTTGTATGTCTCATCCCACTTCAATATGTCTCATCCCACTTCAATAAGAAGTGATTGAAGATGAAGCGCGAACAACCAATGGTCTTCGCGATCAGGATTTCCTGTTCTTTTGTCGGGTATATTCTGAAGTTGTAGGCCTTGTGTGTCAACATGATGTTCCTCTCCTTGCAACGTATATACCCGAAAGAGAGGGTGGCGATTCATCTCCCACTTTCACTCGAGCTTCACGCGTTGTGCTCTCTGATAATAATGGTAAAGAACTTGGTCGATATACGAATATATTTGGTGCAGACCCTGTCGATTTTGAAATCAACGTCACGAACGTCAAAGGACTTCGGGTGACGGCTGAAGGACTAGATACGGTGTCTACAGTCATTTCACCCGTGTTAACAAAGTAATTCTCCTTTCATGCACCATGAGCTCTCATCTTTGAAGTATTTCTTAACTTTAAGTGGCGCACTCAAAGGAGTTCACACACGAAAAATACTGCACAATAAAGCACGTCCAGTTTGTATGGACGTGCTTTATTGTGCAGTTCTACCAAACGTTCGTCATCCACGTGGCGGAAAAGGATCGTTTCCGTACGAATCCCGATCGCGGATTTGACCTTCTTTGTTATGAATTATTAATTCTACCTGCTGCTTCTTCGCAATTTCACGACCTGCGGCAATAGCTTCTTTTTGCGTCGAAAAACGTTTTGTGGCTTTGGAGGCCCCTGCCGCTTTGACTTGATATCCACCATCCGGATGTGGTGTGACATGCTGATTTTGTTTCGTCATGAGTTCACTTCCTATCGTTAAAAATTCTCTTGCAAAAAAATGCTTTTATAGAAAGTACCCTTTAAGTTGAATTTTTATTCAGGGAAAACTCGCGGTAATGTTGCGTGTCTTTCCTCTCGCTTACTTTTCTAAAAGACTGCAGCACACGATTGGGATTCACTAAATTGACCAATCATCGCCCTACAAGTGTTAAGATGTTTTTTGGAAATGGAATCATTTCAGTATTTGAAAAAACTCTTACATACAATTTCAGCCACTGTTATCCTCCCTAAACATCGGACATTCCTTATCTATTCATTTCACCCGTCTAAGAAATTAAATTTTCTTCATCGTCTTTTTTGATTCCAGTTGTTCCTGCTTTTTTGCCTGCCGCTTTACATCTTCTTGCCACCAGCCGTTAATCAACAGGAAACTGCCAATAGCAAGGGCAGTGACCGGGAAGTACATCAAATGGTACGCCCCGAGTTCCTCACTTGCATAATCCGGTGAAAGTTCAATATAGGCACTGAATAGTTGAACGATGAAAAACAAGAAAAAGCTGACAATCAATGCCCACGTACCGTAACGATAATTCGGATTCTTCAATAGGTGTTCCTCCTGGATTGAATTATTTTAATCGAATTTCGCCGTCACCGGCTGTAGCTTCCCCTATGTTGTCACGGACGATGTAGTCAATGTCGTACACACTCGCTGGAATGGCACCGGCTTCAACGGTTTTCTTCAGTGTCACCGTTGTATGCGGTTGAACTTCTTTTGACAATCGTTTTGGCTCGACTTCTTGGTACGAATCGTAGACGATTTTTTGCGTATCGTGCTTGCGCACTTGCACGTTCAACAAACGTCCGGCACGGGAGGCGACTTTTATAGGATAATCACCTGTATTCGACAGTTTGTATTCAAACGTAAATCCCTCTTTGACACTGCCTTGAATACGGTTTTCGACTGTTGTACTGCTCGGTTTCGTATCGAGGGACATGCATCCGCCTAAACTGAACAATAACGGGACGATGAGTAATTTTTTCATTTCATGATGCTCCTTTTTAAACGTGATTCTTGCTTATTCCCAGCCCGGTAAAGAGCATGACCAATAACTAGGCGTTCATCGGTTCGAGCAAATTAAATTTTGCTTGACCGATTTCGTTATACTTCCGTTGAATGAACGTCGATCCATGCTGATTTTCTGTTTGAGTCCATCTAGGACAACTGCGATTTGATTCATGATCTCCATCCTTTTTGTATCTCTATCTAAGGCTTACTGATACGTCCTCCTCGATTCTACCATTTTACCAATAATTTGGGTGATTCGTCTTTCCTGTTTCTGTGGTATTCTTTTTCTAATCATAACGGTGCCTGTATCACATCAGTCATCAATTAATTTGGAGGTGGACCATGCAGAAACAATCGTCGATGTTGCTGATTTTACTGGCCGCGATGCTGTGGGGCACGACCGGCACGTCGCAAGCCTTTGCGCCGGAAACGGCCCATCCGATTGCGATCGGTGCCGTCCGTTTAGCAGTCGGCGGATTCTTTTTACTGTGCCTCGTCTTACTGACGGGAAAGTTGACCTTAAAAGATTGGCCCCTGCTCACGGTTTTTCTAGCCGCCCTCAGCATGGCCGCCTATCAGCCGTTATTTTTTTCTGCGGTCCTCATGACCGGTGTCGCCGTCGGAACGGTCGTCGCGATCGGCAGTGCGCCGATTTTTTCCGGAGTGCTTGAATGGTTGGTCCTAAAAAACCGTCCCGGTACGATTTGGTGGCTGTCGACGTTACTCTCGATTACTGGTTGTTTGCTGCTCGTCATGAATCAAGCGGCCGTCTCGGTCAATCCGCTCGGCATTTTGCTCGCTCTTGGTGCCGGACTCTCCTTTGCCGCCTACACGTTCGTCAGCCGGAATCTGGTGAAAACCCATCCGCCGCTGTCGGTCGTCGCCGTCGTCTTTACACTCAGCGCTCTCTTGTTGTCGCCGCTCCTGTTCCTGTTCGACCTGTCATGGGTCTTCAGTCTACGCGGTGCCGGTATCAGTCTGCATCTCGGAGTTTTTGCGACCGGTCTTGCCTACCTCTTGTTCGCAAAAGGGCTCGCGTATGTCTCGTCTTCGACTGCCGTCACGCTGTCGCTTGGTGAACCGTTGACCGCTGCATTACTTGGAATCTTTGTCCTCGGGGAAACGCTCAGTCTGTTGTCGTGGGTCGGCATTTTACTTTTATTTTGCGGCATCGGATTACTCATCTGGTCGTCACGACGGGTGCGACAGCCGGATATCCTCGAACTCGCCAAGGAGAAACACTCTTAAGGGGGATTAGTCATGCACATTACATTTGAGAAACTGTTGTACCGGGAAGACTATCAGATTGCACTTGATCACTTAGTCATAGATGAGAAAAACAGCGATCGGTTAGCACTTTATTTTCGCGGCCATACGGACGAAATCATGGTGCTCATCGGTGACTATTCCTGCAATTATTTTGAACTGTTGTTTGAAGCAGATTGTGTCTTACTCCGGTCGTCGGATTTGCATGAACTGGATGACGGACTGGAGTTCAGTACGGTTCCGCTCACCCTGTATCAGGACTCGGCACTTCTGACCTTTGCGACGGCCTGGATGGGCTTGAAGCGGGATCCGTCGCGCGACTGGACCCACTACGCCATCCGGGCATTCGAACAAGACTTTCATGTCCTGTCCCCGCGTCCGCCGGTCTTTACGGATCTTGGTCACAAGATGAGTGATTTTACCGTCAGACATTCTTTTAATCTGCCAAAGCAGAGTTGACATAAAAAAAGCCCTACCTCGCCAAAGGTAGGGTGATACGATACGCCTGTCCGACGGCTTGCGCCGGACAGGACGTGGTTTCATTATACATAGCGCGCCAGTGTTTTTTCAATCGTCTGGATTGAATCGACCGGGGCAAACCGCTTAACGACCCGCCCTTGACGGTCGACGAGAAACTTCGTGAAGTTCCATTTGATGGTTGACGAAAGCAGTCCTCCCTGTTGCTGTTTCAAGTACGTATACAACCGGTGTTCCGTCGGGCCGTTGACGTCAATCTTCTGAAACATCGGGAACGTCACGCCGTAGTTCCGCTGACAAAACTGCATCGTTTCCTCTTGATTGGCGAATTCCTGACGGTTGAACTGATCACACGGGAAACCAAGCACCTGAACGCCTTGCTCGGCATACGTGTCGTACAACCGTTGCAAGTCTCCGAGCTGACCGGCGAGCCCGCATTTGCTGGCTGTATTGACGATGAGAAGTACCTCTCCCGCATAATCTTGTAATGAAACGGTCTGTCCGGTTGCATCCTGTACTTCAATCTCATAAAGCGATGGCATCCCGTCGCGCCCCCTTTTCCGTCAGTATACACCGTTAGAAAAACTCCGTCTTTTTTGAACACGCGGCGAGCTGCTTACCAGACAGATTCTTCCCGATCACTCAGCTTGATGACGAACGGCATGATCAGTAAAAAAAACAGGCTGACGTATCCGAGCGACAGATAATGCTGCGTATCTTTTGAAAGATACTGCTTCTCGCCACAATTCGGGCATGCTTTGCCATGCTTCGCAAAACCGACAGCGAGTACATCTTTCGTCTTCCACTTGTAGTCACAATTTGTACAGCGTACCATCTCATCATCCCCTTTGCTCTCTTCTACTTCTTCTTCTCAAAGCAGGTTTCACGATTTCGGTAATTTCTTATACGATTAGTATTCAAAACAATTTGATACGTGATATTTTTTGTAAATAAAAGGAATTATCGAAACCTTATGCAACGGTCTCCCGTATAAAGTGATGTCGCTTCACTACATTGAACTTACGCTCACTGAAGCATTCATTCCTACATATTGACAAAATAATAAACACTGATGGAGGTCATCCCCTTGAAAAAAGTAATCGTTCCTTTGCTTTGTGTCCCGTTCCTTCTGTTATCGGCATGTTCAGATGAAAAAGAAAAAGCAGTGACTCATGAAGAGTCTGCAGCTTTCAAACCAGAAACTATAAAAATCGGCAAGGACAGCGAACTGACGATCGTACCGCTGTACGCGCCGTATCAAACATATTTGAAGGCATCGCTTAAGAAAGACGACTCAGCGATGGACGTAAAAAATTATGCAGAATATGTCCTCGGCTACATTGACAAGATCGGGGAACAGGAGAACTTCAATACAAACAGCCTAAAGAGCTTTTTCTTGTTGCAATCAACAATCAATGAGCAGGATCTGCTCGATCGTACGAATGAATTGGCGAAACGGAATGACGAAATCAAAGAAATCATTACGAACAGCTACCTCGCTTCCCATAAGGTTCTCCCTAAAAAAAACAGCACGATTTTCATCGCACCGTCCAATCCGGAATTTTGGTCGATGATTGATCCGTTAGGAGGAGTCGGTGGAGCCGCTTTTAAAGATTCCATCCTCTTTAATCTAAATCCCGACTTCGATCAGGACGTGCTTGCCTATACGGTCGCACACGAATACCATCACCTGGTCCTGAATGACACACCCGAGTTAAGTTCAATCGATACGTCCCTCGACTCTGTCATCTTCGAAGGGAAAGCCGATGCCTTTGCCGATCGCATCATTAAAGATGTCAAGCCGCCCTGGGATAAACCAATCGATGAGGCAGCGAAGAAACATGTAGCGCGTCTGATTGGGAACGGCGAAGCCGATTATCAGGAGATTACAATGGGAAACACTGAAAAAGACATCCCTTTATGGAGCCGCTATTCTTTAGGCCGCGATATCTTGACGCATCACCTGAAAGCAAACCCTGATCTCGCCGTCAAAGCATGGACGTATGAAGAGAATGATGACATCTTAAAAGGCTACAAGTATCAGGATCTTCTCAAATGATGAATAAGCAAAATAGTAGTGAAAAGAGCAAAGATTCAATTGAGTCAGGTTCGGTGAATACAAAAAAAATATCGTTGCAGGATGCTTTCTTAATCGTCAAGTCCGTCCTTACATTACGTTTGATAATGGCCGAATTGTCTTTTCGATGATGTCGAGAGAAGCCGGAATCTGAATCCATCTTTCCATCTCCGGGTCAAAATAAAGTCCCTGTTCTCGCATGGTTTCTTTGCTGTTCATTTCATCATATTCTAAAATTTGATCCAGATTTTCATCGGACTCCTCAAAGTCATCGAACGGTCCCGACCCATAATAAAAGAGTAAGCCTTCTTTTGTATATCCCTCTAATTCTTGAACCGTTTCTTCCATTAATTCGAGTGGACGTATGCGGGCTTTCGCGTAATCGATGATTGTCGGATAAACGTCAAATGGTATGTCGTGTTCTAAAAATCGTTTCGAATACCATTGCCAAATCCATTTCCACTTACAGATGAAATACACGATGTATTCGACTTGTGATGTTTCTTCCCGCTCATGCATTTCGTAAGACAACGTGATGGTGTCTTGTTCCAGCTCGAATTCAATAATAAATTCACCATTCCGATCTTCCTCTTTCAGAAGTTCATCGATTCGTAAATCGTTTAGTTCAAGATAGTCCAACAATGGAACTGGTCGTTTCGCTTCTTCGCGAAACAACACCCTTATATTTTTAATTACTTCGATTGTCATTTGGAACCTCCAGAATGAGTCAAGCAAAGAAACCTTGCTTGATTCATTAGTTTTATCAAAACTAGCCACAAATCTGCCTACTTCTAAACAATAAGGACGAAATCCTCATGAAAGTCATTACCGCGATACCTACCTATAAACAACACATACAAAAGGAAGGAGTAGAAAAACATGTTTTATGATGAGTACGAACTGCTTGAATTGTTCGAATCAGAACCTGAAGAACTTTATCAAGAAGGTGCCGGTTTTTATATGTATAAAAAGGTCGACAAACTCGGATTTCAGCTATTACTGTATATCTCACAATATGAACATAAATGTGACGTCAGCTTAAGTAATGATGAATACAGGTGGACGATCTTCGATTTTGAACTATATTTTATAGAATCAATTAGAAATGAAAGTGAGTGTTTAAAAATCAAAGGCGATTCAGGAAAAACGGAAGTTGATATACAGTTTAAGCCACATTTCAGTTTAACTCATATTAGATTATCTGATTAAAAATATGATTGATTTTTTTAATTTTGCTGGAGTGGCATGTTTAGAGGTCAATGCGTCGACAAAATCTACGCAGACGGTCTGCACATGACTGAAAAAAGTAACCCGGTTACGTTAAAAAATAAGCAACTCGTAATACCAAAAAAGAGTGGAACGTACGCATATGAACTTCAAGCAAGATGGTCGGAGAACGGTGATGGTCAGTTTGCTCTCTTAATCAAAATAGATTGAAGTGAGAACGAACTCGTATCTATACTAACATCTAAATATGTATTACAATGTATTACAAAGGAGATGATAAGGATGAGTACGATTTCTATTCGACTCGACGATCAGGATACGCGACTGATTAAAGAATATGCGAAAGCAAAAAACATCACGATTTCTACACTTGTTCGCGATGCCGTTCTCGATCGTATTGAAGATGAGATTGATTTACAACTCTATCATGATTCCATGGCAGCACACCGCAAAAAATCAGAAGCAATCTCGTTTGATGATATGATGAAGGCACTTGATTTAGAATGACAGCATATACAGTCGAGTTTGAGCGCGGAGCTCAAAAGTCCCTTAAGAAGATGGATCCTCAACAATCGCGGATCATCATGTCCTGGATCAAGAAGAACCTGGTCGGGACGGATGATCCGCGTCGTCATGGAAGGGGTCTGGTCTCGAATCGTTCGGGTGAATGGCGGTATCGCATCGGTGATTATCGTCTGATTGCTGACATCCAAGAGGACAAAGTCGTGATCTTGATTCTTGAGATTGGCCATCGTCGGGATATCTATAAATAAGGAAGCTAAGACCCACGGATAAGTAAACATCTTCGTTTCTCTTTTTAACGACTGTTTTTGCAAACATCACTTAACCATTATTCATACGTATGATGAAAAGGAGCAAAGTGCCTTCACCTCTAACAAAGAAGGGATTTGGCTCTTTTTATGACTTTAAGTTCGTGGTTTTAAATAGTTACAGGTAAAAACATTTAAGACTCCCTTTCCCAAGTTGGCAATTTTATGTAAAAATGTATAATCATATAATAAACCCAACAGAATGTGATTGGATGCAAAAAACATTATTCTATCTTTCCGTACTGAACAGTCTTTACCTCGTGATTAACTCATTCACGTATTCCGACAGTTTCCTTAACGCCCCGCTCGGCTTAACAACGCTGTTTGCCATCATTTTGATGTTTTTCAATGACAGAGCAAAGAAAACGGGACGATCGTCCTTTACCAAAACAACGGATGTCCTCAGTTTCATCAACATCCTGATTGGATTTTCGCTGATTGTCTTTATTTAGGAACGGAAAATACCGATGACGATTTTCTACATAGCCGAATCTTATTTAACGGCACATAACGTACGAAAGAGGAGTGGGAACCAGTTTATGTGTACACTCCTCTTTTTATCAATCAAGCTGATTTTCATTATTAAAGTAGAACTACTCGAAAGTTCAGTTCTTCAAATTCTTCTTTAGGACGTAGACAGCAAGAGCAATCAGACCACATCCGATACCTAGCACTAAGGCTATAAAACTTGATAAATGTAGCAAATTCAACCTCACCTTCTTTACCTGATAACCTATAATCAGTGCCAATTTCATACTAACATTAGTTCTTCTTCTTTCACTTGTTACTCAGCTTCAATAGGCTTTTAACCAATGGTACGGCTGCAACTCATGGAGTGCTTTAAAGACCAGTGCTTGCTCGGGATTTGTGACGGCAGCTTTGACGTCCGCTCCAAAGTAAAATAGGCGCTCCTGGCAGACACCGCATGGACTCAAAATCTTGAACGGTGCCTGTTCATCGTCCCGCACGACACAAATCGTATGTGTGATCCGACAATTCAACTTGTGTGCTTCGAGGATGGCACCAGTCTCGATGCACAATTCCGTCGACGCATTCACGACTTCCGGTGCGACACTCGTCAAGATCCGTCCGTCATCGGTCGCCATCGCTGCCGCTCCGCCCCATCCGCTCGGATACCTCGTTTCGATTAATTCTTTTGCTGCCTCAAATAACTGCTGTTCGATATTCATTTCATCACTCCTGTATGCAGACGCATTTTGACGAATTCAAAGCTTCCACCGTTCGTTTCTTGCTGAAACCGTTCAATCGGCTCAAAACCGCTTTTAGTGTACAACCGGATTGTCCGTTCGTTAAACGTTGCGACGGCTAATTCAATGTGGCGCGGTTGATACTGCTTGATCGCAAAGGCAAGACCGGATTCCAAAAAAGCCGTTCCGTTTCCCCGTCCCGTCAAATCGGGTCGCATCCCTAACGCCAATTCAAGGCTGTCCTATCCGGGTTCGAACACAAAAAATCCAATTAGTTGTGTACCATCCATCACCGCATAGTAATGTTCCGTCCGTTTGTCCGGATCCAAAAATTCTGCCAAGTCCTCTTGGTCGTTCGGCATATCGTAGAACGCAAAGTCACCCTCGTATTTCCAGTCATACGCAATTTGTTCCGCCTGACGTTGTGTCAGTGGTAAATAGGTATAGGTCATCATGTGATCCCCTTTTAAAATCCATTCACGCCTCAATTAAGATCGGTTTTTTCGATATTCGAGCAACAGTGGTGCCAGATTCAGTCCAATCGACACAATCGTCAAGAACCACCAGACGCGTTCCATTCCGGGAACAACGTCTGCCAAGGCCGCCCAGTCCTCCGCTTCGACCCAGTTCGCAATTTGACTGTTTTCCGCACACAGCGTGAGCGCCGTAAGCGATAACCCGGCAGCCATTGCCAGCTTATAGTCCTTGCCGATGAAGTACAAAATCAGATTCACCGCCGTCGCGAAGATGGCAAGTATCCCAAACAGTAGCCACATGACACCTTTTCCCCTTTCCTTATCGTGTTTCCTTTCGACAATTAATCGAATGTTTTACATTTTATTTTTAAGATCAAGTATTTTATTTAACGACGGCAAATAAATCAGCCAAGCTGAAAATATAGAATAGAAAAAGAATCCTAACCTCGAATCATGATGCATGTCACTTCAAATCCTGTATGCTCATGCGCTCCAACTCTTTTTCTTGATTTTTTCGAAACACCTCTCGGCCTTTCCCCCACTCCGCTACCAAAAAAAGCAAACCAAGCCCTGTGATTAGCAAGTATTGCATTGTACTAACCGACTCGACGTTAACATACCGCCAAGTCATTCCCACTACAAAAAGCAACGGGACAACTGCCCCTACGTACACATTCTTTTGACTCGATAATAGATACTGCGCTCCGAGCACAGCTGCATAAAGTAAACCTTTCAACAGAATATCCATTCTTCTTCCTCCCCTAATCGAGCATATTTTAAAATCTTCAATCGTCAAAAGTTTTTTCATACATACAGGCTGGTTTCTTCAACCATTTGCTAACATCAATAATTTACCATATTAAACCCGATTATCGTTCGATATTTCTGTTGATTACAAAAATGTAAGTGAATACCTAAACGGAGAAAAACTAAAAAGCGATTCTTCTCTTAAACGAGAAAAATCGCTTTTCGTTTTCAATCTCTAGCCCCTCTGGATGCTGTTCTCTATCTGTATAAAGATAATGATTTGACTAATTTTAATGAAACCAAGCATAATGATAAACAGCAAAGCGTTACACAACTCGCTCTGCAATGAAAGGATGTTGGTTATTATGTCATCAAAAAAAGTCTGGACAGTCGAAGGTTATGAGGAAAATGGTGTAGAGAAGCATCAAAAGGCAACTATGACGGAAACGTTTACGAATGAAGCCGATGCTCGTAAAGCTGCTAAAAAAATGGCGGATCAGCACGATGACCTCGATGTATATGTCATCTATACGAATACGTCAAGCGGTAAAGCAGAAGAACGCTTCTTCAATTCGGATGGATCTTATAGTGAAGAAGGATATGAATGGTAACATCTCAGCCGTCGATTTGACGGCTTATTTTGTATGACGAATTGTATGATTAAACACAATACCTAACTGAATACACAAAAAACGCTCTGTTGAGCAGTTCGCGGGGAAATTCTTGAGGCTGACTCATATGTGGGGTATCTATCGATTAAAACGAATCAGTGTTTTTTTCGTGCGTGATTCAGTCACAGACTAAACCGTTATGAACACTACGAATTTGTACCAAAATGGCCGATATTCCCGTGAAAAGTGGGATTATCGGCCATTTGATTGATGGAGGACGGAAACGTTCATCCTCGACTCCTATGGGAAAAGGAAACGTGATTCGCGTTTCCGTCAGGAAGAGGGAAGACCCGGCATGACCGCATCCAAATGCGGGCTGTCGCGGCTTACCTTCCGCCCATGGAAAGCGAGGATGGCGGAAACGTCCGTCACAAACATATTTTTTAGACTGACTTATATCAGTCAAATTTCAATAAAACAACAGGAGCGACTTACGCTTGCGGACGTTTCCGGCGCAATCCGTAGTACTGATAAAACTGAACTTCGATGTTCCCGTTATACAGCTTACGGCGTTTTGTCGCCGGGCGGCCGAACGCTTTTTCGAACTCGACGTATGACGTGATCATATAGACACTGTAATACGGGAATTCCTTAAAGGCGTTACCGACTTTCCGGTACAGCTGATGGACTTCACGTGCATCCTCGAGACGTTCCCCGTACGGCGGGTTGCCGATGATGACACCGAAGTCTTCCTTCGGCTTGAAGTCGGCCGCGTCGCGTTGCATGACGTTGATCGCGTCCCGGACGTCCGCGAGCTCAGCGTTTTGTTTCGCGAGCTTGACCATCTCCGGATCGGTATCGTTGGCATAGATTTTGAGCGGCTTGTCCCACTCGGCTTTTTCGTTTGCTTCCTTGATTGCGTCGAACCAGGCTTTTTTCGGAATCGCTGCCCATTCCTGCGAGACGAACTCACGGTTGATCCCGGGTGCGATATTGCGTCCGATCATCGCCGCTTCGATTGCCAGTGTTCCGGAACCCGTAAAGACGTCATAGAGCGGCATGTCCGGCTTCCAGTTCGTCAGCATCAGCATCGCCGCTGCCATCGTCTCTTTCAGTGGTGCCGCCGAGTGGAACTCGCGGTAGCCGCGTTTATGGAGGGCGTCGCCTGACGTATCGATCGTCAGCGTCGCGATGTCTTTTAAGAGCGCGACTTCAATCGGGAAGCTCGCTCCTGTTTTCGGCAGCCACTCGTCCCCTTTGTTGTACGCTTCCTGCATATGCGAGACGATTGCTTTCTCCGTGATTTTCTGACAGTCACGGATCGAGAACAACTTCGATTTGACCGAGCGGCCGTTGACGACGTAGTTCGCTTCCCACGGGAGCAGTTCACTCCACGGGAGGTCTTTGACTTGATCAAATAATTTTTCGAACGACGTCGCCTTAAATTCCGCGACGACCAGTTTGACTCGGTCTGCCGTCCGGAGCCACAAGTTCAAACGTGGAATGTCTTCCATCTCACAGTCGATGTAAACTTTTCCGTCTTCGACCGTACACTCATATCCTAAATCGCGGACTTCTTTTGCGACCAATGCCTCAATGCCCATCGCTGCCGTCGCGATGACTAAACGTTTTGCCATGATTGTTCACGCTCCTACCTGTTTTTAAGTTTTCCAAAATCATTTCAATAAAAAAAGAGCCCAGTTGGACCTGGACTCTCGTTCAAAGTAAAAATAACAGCCTATGTGGTCCTGTAAGCCATGTTCTGTTCCCTAGTGTTGCAAACGGTTTGACCCTCACACGTGGGCGACAATCATCTATCTCCGTATTTACATACGCTCTCCTTCGCGTTCAGTTCCGCTCCGGAAATTCCCCTACCAAATTTGGGTTTCTCGCTCGTGGGGTTTACCTCGTTCCACCCTTACTGTTTCCAGTAAGGCTCCGTCACTGTGGCACTTTCAAGAAGTTTCGGCCGTATCCGAAGACTTAGGCGTTCCTTCTGCCGTCAGCACGACGCTGCCTACACTTATCTTTTCGTGTAGCACGATCACTACAACCATCGCAGGTTGTGCGAGCATGGACTTTCCTCAAAGCACCGAAGTGCCCCGCAATTGTCCGAACCAACATAGTCACTGCTTAACAGTGTAGCGTACTCCCCTGTTTCCCGCAAGGTTTATTTTCAGAAACGGCAATCGAAAAAGTTGCGTGTTCACGTGATTTCGCGGTATAGTACAATGGTTCAGAAGGGGGCATGTACTATGAAAAAACGACGCTCTGGTACGAACCAGCGTACCGTCCGGAAGCTGACGTTCTTGATCGAAATCGATGAAATCAAGGCGCTGCATCTCCGCAACGGCATCTTTGCCTTTTATCGTAAAGGAGAACTCATCCATGCGTTCGAGCCATTTAACGTCAAACAACCGGATGCGTTATCAAAACGAAGCTATCATTTCGACCAACACGATATTCTTTTGATGAACGAACGATTCCCACAACAAATTCCACTCTATGATGAAGCGATGACATTACGCTCATGGGCGGAACAGGTTGAATTCGGTTTGTATCAACTAATTGATTCGGGACGCCTCTCGTTTGTCCATGAGGATGATACCGGGTATAAAATGGAAGCTAAAATCGAGTGGACAGGTGAGACACTCACTGTGCCGACTCCCGTTTATAAAAAAGGAAAAGACCCAAAGCAAGATCTTTGAGTCCTTTCTTCGAGCCAGTTCCTCACATGAGGAATTGGCTTTTTTTATTTGATTATTTGACCGTCAGGACACGTTCGACCGTTCGTGTGTGGCGGCCGGCAGACGTCGTGAAGACGAGTTTGTACGTCCCTTTGTCCTTTAGCTTGTAGGAAAATTTGTGAAGCCCGTTGCGTAAGTTCGAGTCGGAAAACGTTTTGACGACGGCACCGTCCTTATACAGACGGGTCCGGGTCGACGCACTCGAATACTCATTAAAATAGAACGAAAACGTCTGGTTCGGTTTAATGACGGACGGCAACGAGATTTTCGAAATCGGAGCCGGTACTTTCGCCAGCATCCCGGCATTCAGACGGCCTTTCCCGTAATGAAGCGACGTATCGCCTGATTTTTTCGATGCGGCCGCATAAAGCTTACTGCGGAGCGTATGGTTCGAAATGAACGGGTTCTTTGACTTCGCAAGCGCCATGACGCCACTGACGATCGGTGTCGCCATCGACGTTCCGTCGAGGTAGCCGTATTTGTTCCCGACGATCGTCGAATAGACGCCTTCCCCCGGTGCCATGATGTTCAGTCCACGTCCGTAGTTCGAAAATGTCGATGCCCGACCGAGCGTTCCGACCGAGCCGACGGCGACGACCGACGACATCGACGCCGGGAAGAGCAATTTATTGCGACCGTCGTTGCCGGCAGCGCCGACGACGATGATGTTATTCGCTTCCGCCTTCTTGATCGCTTTTTCCATGTACGGATCAAATTCATATTGACCGAGCGACAGATTGATGACGTCCGCGCCTTGCGCGATCGCATATAAAATCCCGTCACCGATATCAATCGAACTGGCATAATCACCGTCAAAGACGTCCGCGCCGATCAGCTTGACACCGGAAGCGACACCGACGATGCCTTTTCCGTCTTCTGCAGCTGCGACGATTCCGGCGACATGCGTCCCGTGATCATCCGGTTTACGGATTCCGGAAATCGTCGTCGTCTTATAGATGACGTTCTTGAATTCCGAGTGTTTCGTATCAATCGCGTCATCGATGATTGCGACGCGGATATCTGATTTCCCATGACTGTACTTCCAGTAAGTAGGGATGCGTGATTGATCAAGATATGTTTGTTGCAATTGTGCCGAATCGGTCGCCTTCTCGACATCCGTGACGGGAATCAAGTCAACTTTGACTTCATCCGCATCGAGGTGTGCGAGTGGCTCGACGAGCGAAAATCCGTCCTGTTTCAGCGGACGTACTTCTTTTAAGCCTTGGTCTTTTAACCAGGTTTGTTTTTGTTGGTCAGTGAACGTCGGATCGTACTGGACATATTGGGAACTAGCGAATGCCGTCGTCGGTAGACCGACCGCAAGCGCGACAGTGAGTGATACAAGTTGCTTTTTCATATGGACCCTGCCCTTCTGTTAACACACGCCGATTCGATTGATTTGCTGATTCAACGGACTTAAAAAGGAACAGTGCCACCTGATTCTTCGCTGACTTCAAATGAAGTGATTTTCCCAATCGTGACATACGCATAGTACCGTGCCAGGACGGCGCGCCAACGCGCGGCGTCAATCCCCGTCAAGTCTTCTCCGAGCGGAGAACCGTCAAATGTCTCAAACTGCTGACAAAAAAACGCTTCTTCGTCCTCGTTCCATATTACAGATTCGCCAATGAAACCCGTTGAAAATCTGACGAAATCCGCAATCGAGGGACCGATTACTTCTGCCGGGAGGCGTTCACTCATTCTCCCGACCAGTTCATAGCGGTCGCGCTGAGCTTGATCCGCGTCTTCTAACGTCTGACAAAGTAATACTTCGCGATTGATTTCAACTAGAACGATGTAGTCACCGCTCGGTACATTGACGTGTATCATCACTACACCCCTTGGATTAAATTCGTGTAGTTTCTTGATGTGACTTGCTGTTCACTGCCTTATAATGTCCATTTTCGATCAAACATCAATTCAATCGGTTCGTTGTTCTTAGACTTTAACACATGGACGCGCGTCGTATCAATTTGATCGAGTAAATCAGACTTTTGGAGCGAGCGGATTTCAGTCGCTTCCGACTCGGCGATGCGCGCCCGGTGTGGCTCAAGCAACGCTTGTTGCTGACTTGCGAGAGCGTACCAGGCAAGCCGCGCAAACGGCTCGTCTTTCGCCGTCTCAAGAGCGTAACTTTCAAAAATGTCCGGCAGATAGCTGCTGAATTGATCGAGCGCATCAATACGTTCCGCTAAATCGAGGACCGTCAACCAGCTCGGTAACGATAACAACGATTCACTTGACCACCAGTCGATTAAATCGACGTGCTCTTTAAAGAGTTGTTGTGCTTCCGTCCGGTCGATGAAGTGGTGCATCGTTTGAATCAATTCATTCCAGGCGACCGTCCAATATTCTTCCGACGGGTTCGCCGAGATGAAGAATTGACGATACACCGTCAACAGCTCCGATATGTCACGGAGCGTTTCGACTTCCAGCCGCTGGTTGAGTCGACTGACTGCTTTTGTGAAATAACTTGGTTCTAATGTTAGCGCCATATAAAGTAATTTCGGGACATCTTTCAAATCTCCTTGATCGACAGTCTCAAATAATTCTTGAATCCACTCTGGTTGTTCGTTCGTCATAATAAATTCTCCTCTACATAGTAAATTTATTTACTATACCCGAAAAGAAATAAATGTAATCCTCTTCTTTAAAAAGCACCAATCCGTTTAGCTGTTTCTTCTCCACATAACACGATCAACAATGAGCCGGGCGGAATCGTTTCGTCGAGTCGCCGGTTCAGGTCAAGTCGCTTTCCGTCGGACAAAATCGTCACGCCTTCTTCGAGCATCGCATGGAACGCTTCACGGTACGTCGTCCACTCCGGTCGTACCGGAATCGAGAACATCCCGTCCCCGTGTTTCGTCAATAAGTTCGTCACGACTTTCGTCACACCCGGGTGATGGGAGGCGAGAATCGCCATCCGGGAAATCGTTTCGTCCCCGAGAATGACTTCGTCGACCTTGATTTGTTCAAAGCTGTCGAGATGTTCTTCAAGCATCATCTCGACGATTGTATAGATGTCCGGATTCGCGCGTTCGATACTTGAAGCAATCAGCAGCGTCCGGCCGTCCGCCAGCGCCGGTGGCATTGAATGATCGGCGAGGACGATTGCACGCGCCGCCTGTTTGACGTTCGCCCGTTGTAACGTCGAGGCGAGTGCCGGGTCCCCGTTGACATAGTGGAACCGTTCGTGACTGAATGGTTCCCGCTCCAAATCATCGACGAGGATGACATCCGTCGTCTCGAGCAGTTCCTCGATGACATGTTTCGACCGGCGGCTGTAGCCGAAGACAATCGTATGGCCTGACTCTTTCACTTGCAACAACCCTCTCTCTTTTTGATCGCGGATCACTTGGACTCCGTCGACGAGCTTCGAAATTAAACTCCCGACGATCCCGATCCCGAAAATGAATACAAAAATCGTCATCATCCGCCCGAAATCCGTATTCGGGAAGAAATCACCGTATCCGACCGTGACGACGGTCGTCATCGTCCAGTAGACGGCACGGAAATACGAGCCGAACGTCTCCGGTTCGACGAGATACATCAGCAAGGCGACGCCGAACACAAAGAAAAACGACGCATAGCCTAACGTCCGCATCTTTAAAAAGGACATCTTTCGTAAAAATCGAAACCAAATCATTCTTTTTTTCACTTCCTTTCGAACAATATCTCTTCGCACCCTGTTAATAGGGGCGAAGGAGGTGATACACATGACACAAGCGGAAGAAATCAAAACGAGTCTCGTCGTCGTCTTCGAACGAGCGGATAAAGTTTCACCGAACGGAGATGCCCTCATCGCCCGTCGTCGCTTCAACGGACTCCGTCCAGACTTAGCTCCTGAAGCTGTCGCTGCAATCGGTCAAGCCATCGGCGCAATGATTACAGGAACATACACACACAGTGAAATCAGTCGTGACTACGCCCTACTCAACGCCTAATCTTAAAGGAGGATTCTCATGGAACATACCATTTTATTGACGTTCGACACATCGACGAACAAACCGTTTCGCCTTCGGTTATCCGGTGCGAAAGCAGACACGACGGTCGCTGAGGTCAAAGCCCTCGGCAACTTGATGGTCGCACACGATCCGTTTTATAACGGCATCATCAAATTGCGTGAAGCCGAACTGCAAAACAGCTCGGAATCCGCCTACGTCCTCTAACACGCACCAGTTGTCATCATCACCGATTGAGGTGATGATGACTTTTTTTTGGTATACTAGTGTTATCAACCAGCTGGAAAGGAAGTCAATTTATGGCCAAACGCCCTCTTACCCCTCGCGAATGCGAACTCGTCGTCTGTAGTCTCTATGTAATGGAACTGATTCCATTCGAAGGAATTATGGAACGACTCGAGTCGATCACGCTCCGAGACATCATCGGACCGGTCGCGACCGGTGACGCGACCCGTCAACAAGCAGCGGAGTCGCTTGATCAATACATCAAGGTGCGGCGCCGCCGTTTCCGTAACGTCCCTCCGGAACACTTATGGTCGCTCGACGACCGGATGGAGCAGGAAGCATTACGGATGATCCGTAAACGCTCTCCCCTCTCTGCCGGAGAGAAGCTCCAACCGAAAGCAATCCCGTTCGAGATGGGTGACACCGTCGAGATGAAGGTCACGGAGATTCAGGAACGCAACAGTAAAGTGACCGTCGTCGGGAAAGTCGGACAAGTCACGGCAAAACTTCCCGTCGCGAACCGCCAAGCGCTCAAAGGCAGTAAAACGATAGCAGCTTGGGTGACGGGCATCGAGAAAAAACCGGCCTTGATCCACTTGTCGACTTCCGACTACGGAAAACACCAACCGTCGGCTGAAGTCCTCGCGGCATACGTGACAGCAATCCGGGGCTTACGTCAGTTTTTCGAAACGAACGAGCTGCCTTCGACAGAAGAAGTCGATTTAGCGAAATCCTTGTTCCAACGGATGATCCGCCGCGATCAAAATGACTGGTTCACGGTCTATGTCGCAATGGGCCGTCCACAACTCGACCATGTCCGCCGCTGGGTCAAAGTCATCCAAATGCTCGGCAAGTCATTGCGTGGCGACGAAGATGCGACACGCCAACTGGCTTCACAGGAAGATCGCTTCTTCAAGGACGCGTTACTCCGTGCCTGCCGCTCCGTCGAGAAGAATCTCGATTCGCGTACGTAACCTCTTTCGACTCTCACGCATGAAATACCTATTAAATGAAACCGATTTTCCGAAACAAAAAAATGCCGCTACCGTCGAACACTTACTTCGAGGTAGCGGCATTTTGAAATTAAGTGATGTCGAGCGTCGACTCGAGGGCCCGACACGTTCTGCGGATCGTCGGTAAAAAGTCCGTTCGTTTCGCGACGCCGCCTTTAATATGAACATGATGAATCCCTTTCGTCCGTTGAATCGCCGTCAGGACCGTGACGAGTTCGACGAACCAATTCGAAATCAGTTCTACGACCTGCTCATCAAAAGCAGCCGCTCCATACACATCATACCCGTTCTCGCAGAGATGGTTCGGGAATTGTTGCTTAAACCGAAAAATTAACGTCTCCGTCGTCGGAATCGACCATTGCTGAAAGAGGATGCGTCGTTCATGATCCATCGACGTTTCAATCACTCCGTCCGTCTTTAACTTTGGCTGACTACCGATGTTCAAAATCCAACTCGTTTTCTTTCGTTCGCCAGTGGAAGTGATCGTTCGCATGGTTTCGTCCATCTCCTTTGATGTGTAAGCGTTTACTCTCTTATTCTACAAGCCGATTGACCTTTCGTGCAAGTGACAAACTAATGAAACTGAACGATGCCTTCGTCTGACGTTTAGTCTAACAAACTTTTCCGCTGTTGACGATGTCAGTAATTAACAACATTCCCCGTGTCTTGCTTTTTTTAACCGCTTGGACGCAAATCGGCAAAAAATGATCGAATCCTGCGACACCATCCGTCCCGTAAAGAAATAGCTACTAGCCCCACTAAAAATGTGATACCATTCAGTGGAATCATCGAAAGAGGAGAGAACATTATGCGAAAGTTTTTACGAGTTAGCATCTTGTTCGTACTGTTCGTCCTCATCGCCGGCAGCTTCGTCTACTGGCAGAATCGGGAACGTGTCCAAAATGAATTGTATCGTACCTATTACGGGCAATACGGCGTCCCTGCCGAGAACATCGACATCTACGAACAAGCCGGTGACCGTTATGAAATCGATTGGAAGCTGTTAGCAGCAATCCATCGGGTCGAGACGATTTTTTCGAACTCTTCCGCGATGCAGTCGTCCGTCGGCGCCATCGGTCCATTCCAATTCATGCCGAAAACATGGGTCGGTTGGGGATATGAAGGTGGTACGTCGCTCGGTGACATCGAGCACGACGGGATTGATTTAACGGATCCGGAAGCAATTGAAAAGTATGGCGGTCTTGGGGTCGATGCTGACCAGGACGGCAAAGCCGATCCGACAAACCTGACGGATAGCGCCCATACGGCAGCGAAGTACCTCAACCAGCATGACGTCACGAAAACATCTGAACGCCAGACGCTCGAGTCCGCACTGTTTGAATACAATCGCAGTGAACAATATGTCGTCGACGTCCTCGCACAATACGATAATTACCAACAGCAAGTCGAGACGATTGATGCGAACGACCTCGACTTCAAACAAAAGACACTCGCCCTACTTCTTCGCGTCAGCTCACGTTTACTCAATTAAAGGAGGCACCACCATGACACAACCCGATCTTTCATCACTTCAGATCGAGGAATCGTCGATCCGCGTCAAGACGACATTTGATGCAGACAAGACGAAACGTTATTTGCGAAGCTACATCTTTGACGATATCGAGGAAGGGACGCACGTCGCCGCGATGATTTATACACCGCGGACGACGGACGCCTTCTTGTCCGGGACGACGACACAACGGGCGTATAACTTGATGAAGAAACACGTCAGTGCTCCCGTCAAACAATACGATATCATCAGCTTGATGCCTGATTTACTCGTCAGTGAAGATTTACCGTTCGCCCAGGCGAGCTATGACGAAATCAACTACCAATTCGTCGAACAGACGTTACAGCAAGTCCGGGCGAAAAATGGTGTTGTCTTATGCGGATGGGGCTCCCCCGGTCGCTTGATGCACCACTTGCCTGCATTCGAAGATTTATTCAACGAATATGCCGACATATTATACTGCTCCGGCATCACGTCTAAAGGCGAACCGAACCACTTGCGTCTGACCGTCGACGACAGCCCGATGATCACGTATCGTGAGATGCAACAAAAAGCGAAAAAACTGCGGCGTAAATAATCCGTCAACAAAAAGGTGTTCTTCCCGGTTCTTACACACGGGAGAACACCTTTTTTTAGGACGATTAAAGCATTTACGTCTGGATGCTGTCTTGTCTCATCGGTAAAGCGGTTCGAATCACTTTTCGACTTCGACTTCCAGAATAGCTTCGATTTCTGCTTCGACTTCTTTATTCACCATCTGCGAACGTTTTTTTCTCAATTCAAGATCCATTTCTTGATCGATGAACTGGTTCGTATGCTTATCAAAACAGCTGTAACAAACCGCATGAAAGTCTTTTTCATCTGTCTTCAAAGATTTAAATTCCCACGTCTCCAGTTCCAGATAACTGACTTGGTTATTCGTTTCTTTTCCACATATTTCGCACGTCATGTTCATTCCGCTCCCCTTTTCAGACATCTTGCTTACTTTTTCCTAATTGGCGTTCTTTGATTCGTTTTAGACGTCCATGATATTTCATGATGTTCGCTTGTGATTGTTTGGCTTCTTCACTCGTCGGTTCCAAGTTCTCGATATCCCAGTATTTCACGACGACATCTAATACTTGGTCGAAGTATTGGAGTGGTCCGTAATTCGTATCGACGGCGATGGTTTTCATGCGCTCGGTAAAGTCCGGCATGACGGCACCCGGCATCGAGAAGTTAATGATGACATCTTCAAAGAACACGATGAAGTTCGGATCGAGCTCAAGGTGTGCCTTTACCGTATCGCGATAGAACGCATAGTGAAGGGCTTCGTCTTTCGCCAAACGGCGAAGCAGCGTCGCCAAGTCTTTGTCATGCGCCCCTGCCACTCTCGCGACGTTGTTATAGAAAACGAGTGTCGCAAGCTCCTGCAACGACGTATAGGCCATTGTTGCTAAAGGATTCGTAAAGTCCGGGAACCAACCACTTTCAACGACGCGTCTTCTTAATTGATGCAACCGGGTCGGATTGACGTTTCGTGTCACGAGTAAATACGTTTCGAGTAAGCTCGAATGCTGATCTTCCTCCGCCGTCCACGTACGGACGAAATCATTGATGACCTCCATCGAATTTTTAAAGGTGTAATCCAAATGCGACGTGTACCAAGGTAAATTCACTTCTGTCAGCAAGGCCGTTTCCACCGCAACGATGACACCTTCCGGAAGCGTGACTTGACTTTCCTCCCAAGGAACCCGTTTAAATGACATCGCCTTGTCCCAAGGAATGAATTCGTGATAGCTCCAGTCGATATGTGCAGAGCGTTCCTTATGTAATCGATATAATTCTTGAATGCGCGGTTCTAAACGAATATCTAAATCTGAATTTAACATGATCATGTCTCCTTTAAGATGTTTTTTTAACCTTAACCCATTTAAATGTATTTAACCATTATAATGATTTAAATCAAACTTGTTTATGGCTATAACATTTTAAGGAGCAGGTCGTATTAGCTACTGTAGACATTATAAAGTGAGACGCCGTCCTATCCAAGAAAAAAAACCTGCATTCACAGATTTTTTAAAAATCCATGCATACAGGCTTATGACTCACTTGAGAAAAATCGCTAAAATTATTTGAATACTATTCATCCTGTCGTTCATTTTCGCGTCAGTACAGCATCAATTCAAGTAAACAGTCGACGAGATCCTTCTCAAGATCCAGTGCCTGGAGCTGATGCATCAAATTGATCGGCTCAAGACGTTGCGTCAACAGACGATAGAGACGGTCCTTCAAGTCGTAGCCGATTTCCGCCTGATCGAGGAACTCATATAAGCGTTCCATCCGATTATCGTTCGTTGACATTTCGACTTGGAGCGATAACGTGACCGTTTCCGTCACTTCACCGAGCGAAACCGTCAACGATTGTTTTTTCGGGTCATATTCGCCCGGTAACGTTTCTCCGTCACGGACGATATACCCTTCGTTGACACCACGTAAAATCACAGTGATGACCCGTTTTTCAGGCAACAGTTCCTGTTTTCCGATTGGTGCTGCGATCGTCATCGTCCGGGCGACCCAGTCGAGTTCGAACGATGTCTCGACGTTTTCCCCGTCCCGGTGGGCGACACCGACACTGTCATCCTCAAACAGCGTGAATTGGTTCGAGGCGCCAGGGAATACGTGAACATCGAGGTGTTCCGGATTATGCAAGGCGTTCGAGTGCTCGACATGTCGACCGAGCGGAATGATCGCGCCTGCTTTCGCGAGAACCGCCTGTTCGTCAAGCTTTCGGAACAGACGCATTTGTTTCCCGCCTGTATAACGGTGACCGGAGAAGAAATCGAACCATTCCCCGTCCGGCAACCACGCCGTCGTCGCCGCGACGTGTAATTTCTGATTCATCGGTTCGACGATCGGTGCGACCATCATTTCCGTTCCGAAATAATACTGGTTCGGGACGGCATACGCAAGTTCGTCTTCCGGATGCTCATAATACATCGGTGAGACGAGCGGCAATCCGTCAAAATGATTGCGGGCATTCATCGTGTAAATATACGGGACGAGTTGATGACGCAACCGTAAATACCGTTTCATGACTTGTTCCGCCTCGACCGAATACCGCCACGGTTCCTTCCCGTTAAAGATGCTCATCGTACTGTGCAAACGCATGATCGGGCTGAAGACGCCATATTGGAGCCAGCGCGTCGATAATTCATCATCTTTTTCACCGCGCTGGTGTCCGCCGATATCGTGACTCCACCAGCCGTAGCCGATGTTCGACGCCGTCGCCGTGAAGTACGGCTGGAACTTGAGTGATGCCCAGGAGATGATCGTGTCACCGGAGAAACCGACCGGATAACGGTGACTGCCGGGTCCTGCGTAGCGTGAGAAGATTAACGGACGATTGCCGTCACGGGCGATATCGAGCGCATGGTAATGATTGAGCATCCAGAGCGGGTCGAGCCCTTTAATCTTCGAGTTCGCCCCCTGTTGCCAGTCGATCCACCAAAAGTCGACGCCGTCCGCCTCATGCGGGTGATGCAGTTTCGTGAAGTAGTTTTCGATGAACGTCTTGTCCGAAAAATCAAACGGAATCCGGTCTTCCGTATCCGGATCAAGTCCCATCGCGACAGCCATCGCTTCATAGGCCTCTTCAAACCCGCGAACACCGTCCGCCGGGTGCAGGTTGAGCGTCACCATCCGGTCATCATCCTTTAACCATTTCAGGAAGCCTCGCGGATCGGGGAACAAGTCGCGGTTCCACGTATAGCCGGTCCAGCCGCTCCCGTATTTTTCCGGAATGTCGGTCACGTGCCAATCCATGTCGATGACGCTGACGGAAAACGGGACGTCTTCTTTTTTGAAACGTGTCATCAAGTCTTTGTACTCTTTTTCGTTATAGCGCCAGTAACGGCTCCACCAGTTCCCAAGGACTTGACGCGGCAGCATCGGCGTCGGTCCTGTTAAATGATAGAAGTCCTTCAACGCTTGTTTATAGTCATGACCATAACCGAAGTAATAAATATCTTTTGCCCCGGCTTGGCGCGGCTCGACGAAATGATCTTCCGTCAGGACGAACGAAGCCGAGTCGTCAATCGCCGCGTACCCTTGGCGGGAGATGATTCCTTCTTCGAGCGGAATCTCCCCGTCCGCATGGTCGAGTGTCCGCGCCGTCCCTTTGAGCGTCCGGAGCGGTCCGCCGAATGTATAGCGGCTGTAGTACGTACTGAAGTTCCCGAGCACGTCGACATATAACGTATTCTCAGCGAACGGACCTTTCGTATAGTGGAGGTGCACATGTTCCGTGATAATTTGCAATTCCGTATCGTCTTCAACGATTCGGAATGACGGGACGGGAAAATCGCGGTTCCAGACCGTTTGCGTCGGCCGGTCCTCAAAGCGACCATCCTCCGCGTATTCCATCCGAATCATCCGACTCGTCAAAATCGTGAAGCGGTAATGATCACCTTGAATGATCGCTTCCGGTCGTGCCAGTGGTTTCATGTCTCGCGTATAGAAATGGGATTCGTCAATTGTTCGCATACGGGATCAGGACGAAATCGTCCTTTTCACTTCCTTCCAAAAAGTAAGTAGTGCAACCGATGTACACCCTAAGTGTATAAAACTGTTTGTTCCCGTTTCAAGTTCCAACTAATCCATTATTCAAAAAAAGTAGTCCCGCCAATGCATTATCGACGGGACTACGAACTCTGCTTTTTATAATAAGGGGGAAATCAGCCGCGAGAATGATTCGAACAGACGAAAACGAAGCGATCGCTTGACATAATCATTGGACGACAACTGAATCGAAACTTCGAAGTCATCGATGAAGTCCCGCTCAAGCTTCGATGCACTTTCCGTATCATAGAGAAACGCCATGATTTCGTAGTTGAGGACGAAACTGCGAATATCCATGTTCGCCGTCCCGACGACGCCGATCTTGCCATCAATCAACACGATTTTCGCATGGATGAAATGACGGTTATACGTATAAATTTTCACTCCGTCTTTGAGCAAGGGTCCGAAATAAGACCGTGTCCCGTAATACGACGTGAAGCTGTCCCCTCGTCCCGGCGTCAAAATCCGGACGTCGAGCCCGGCCCGTGCTGCAAGCCGCAGCAATGTCATCGTTTCATTGTCCGGAATCAAATAGGGCGTCGCAATCCAAATCGAGCGCTGGGCAGAGATGATTGCTGCAATCAGGGCATTACGGATCGCCGGATCTTTTGACGTCGGTCCACTCGTGACGACTTGTACCGCCCCGTCCGTCTCAGCGTCATGTTTCGGGAAGTAGCGTGCTAATCCGTCCTCGCCACCGAACGTCTCCCATGTATCCGTCCCTTCAAGATGCGCATAAATCCAATCATCCAAAAACGTCGCCTGCAACTCCTTGACGGCACGCCCTTCGAGTCGAAGGTGCGTATCGCGCCAAAATCCAAATTTCTTGTTTTTACCATCGTATTCATCGCCGACGTTCAATCCACCGGTAAAGCCGACTTTGCCGTCGATGACGACGATTTTCCGGTGATTCCGGAAGTTTGCCGTGAAGATGAACAAGGGACTCGAAATCGGATCATAAGCGGCGATTTTTGCTCCGGCGTCACGGAGCGGACGTAAAAAGCCTTCCCCGAGCATATAACTGCCGAGCCCGTCGTACATGAAGCGGACTTCGACCCCGGCTTCTAGCCGTTCAATCAATGCTTCACGGATCGCCTTCCCCGTCTCATCGTTGCGGTAGATGTAATACTGGATGTGGACGTGATGCTTCGCACTCCGGATCGCCTCAAGAATCGCCGGGAACGTCTCCGTTCCGTTCGTCAAAATTTTACTTGCCGTATGGACATCGACCCCACCGCCACCGAAGTTTCGAATCGTGTTGGCGAGCTTCAGGTGATTTGCCGGCAATTCACTGACGGCGAGCGAACGGACCGGCCGGGTCGCTTGTTTGAGTAACATCCGCTCATCATGCGACCGGCGGTTCCGGCGACGGCGACGCGGGTTCCGACCGAACATCATCCAGATGATGACCCCGAGAATCGGTAAAAAGATTAAGACTAGAAACCAGGCAATCGTCGATTCTGCCGTCCGATTTTCGATGAAGATGATCATGATGACGGCGAGCGGCACGACGACCGCGGAAATCGTTAATACAAAATAGAGGTAATCCAACTGATACAATGTCCAAATGATACCTCCAGCGACTAAAAACACGAGCGCGAACTGTAAAACCCGATTGCGCACTTTACTTCCCCCTCTATGAAACATACTCTCTTATCGTCATTTCCCTGTTCCCTTTAAAAATATAGCAAAAAAAGAAACCACAGATGTGATTTCTTCAAAAGTTGACCTGAATTTAAAAAACGTCATCGTACATCGCGCGACCCGGAAGCGGATCGGCGAGCGAGGCCCAATCAGTTTCATCCCGCTGAACGAGGCAGGCATCGAATTGTGCTTCAAGCCGTTTTTGATCCAAACCAATCCCGATCAGGACGAGTTCCGTCCGGCGATCCGCTTGCGTCTCGAACCGTCCGGCGTATTCCATATTCGACGCATATCCTGCTTGATGAAACAAGAGTGCCACTTCCGGTCGTGTCGCGAGGAACAAAAATCCTTTCGCGCGGACGATTGTTTCCGACCACGTCTCAATCAACGCAAGCAGGCGCTCCGGATGAAACGGTACCTCCCGCCGATAAACAAAGGATTGAATCCCGTATTCTTCCGTCTCCGGGACATGTTCCTCGGCATTGAGCTCACGGATCCAACCGGCACTTCCTGCCGCCTGCTCAAAATCAAATAAATCGACGTCAAGAATTGCTGCCGGGTCGACTTGTCCGTAGGTCGTCTCGATCAGTTTCGCCACCGGGTTCAGTGCTTTCAAATAACGAATGACTTCGATACGTTCTTCCGCCGTCAGTCGGTCCACTTTGTTCAAGAGAAGGATATCCGCAAACTCGACCTGGTCGACGAGCAAGTCAACGACTTCCCGGACGTCCTGTTCATCAACTGCCTGTTGCCGTTCAATTAGTGATTCGCCGGACTCAAAATCTTTCAGGAAACTGTACCCGTCGATGACCGTCACCATCGCATTGATTTTCGTCGCGTCCGTCAAATCGATTCGGCTGTCTTCATCGACGTACGTAAACGTTTGGGCAACCGGAATCGGTTCCGAGATCCCGCTTGATTCGATGACGATGCCATCCAGATCGCCTTGGTCGACGAGGCGACGGACTTCAACTAATAGATCATCACGAAGCGTACAACAGATGCAACCGTTCGATAACGTCACGAACGACTCCTCCGTCCGTGAAAAGCCGGCCTTTTCAATCAATGCCGCATCGATATTGACTTCACTCATATCGTTGACGATGATGGCGAGCTTCCGCCCTGCCCGATTATGTAATAAGTGATTCAAGACTGTTGTTTTTCCTGCACCAAGATAACCGGACAGGACCGTGATCGGAATGCGTGACATGTAAATCGTCTCCTTTATAAATCGTAATGATTACGTTTTAAATAGTAACGATTCCGATTTAGACTGTCAAGTCCCGAAAAATAAAAAAAGTCACGACAACGACAGTCCGTTCAATCACAAAACGTCGTCCGGATCAACTGGACGATTCTTTCGGCAGCCTCTTTTGAAAAACCGGCAATCGTGTAATGGTTCGTATTCGCAATCAGATGGAATCTCGCATCCGGCAAACTATCGGCAAACCGTTCATGAGCTGCATTGATCCGTTTCGTCAAATCTTTGTTCAGCCATTTTTCAGGCATCCCGCCCGCCCAATCGGAAGCTGACAATACAAGAACCGGCGGCGTCACATGCGGGACGAGCTGCAGAATCTGCTGATTGTTGTGTGCGACGGTGTCCCACTCGTCAAGCGTGCCCCGCCAGTGATGCGTCCGGCTCAACTGTCGCCACAGCGGGACACGGTCCGCTTCCGGAAGGCTTTTGAACATCCGCGCCCCGAGATTGTCCGGAATCAACCAGGTGAGAGGACGGATATGACTGAGGACATACAAAAAACGGTTCCACTTTTCCTGCATCCGCTCATACCAGTCCGGTAGTTCAACATCGACTTCCGGATGTGACGGATCGAGCAAGACGATGCCAACCGTCTCGTCCGGACGACGGCGCCCGAGTTCGAGCGAGATATAGGCACCGAGCGAATGACCGATGAACAGAAACGGTCCGTCGATTGTGAGTACATCCAGGACGCGTCCGAGTTCAGCCGCCTGTTGACTAAAAAATCGTTTCGTTTTGCCGCGCGAGGACTTGCCATACCCGAGCCGTGAATATTCAAAGACGCGTCCGAGCTGCAATAACTCGCCGCGCAACCAGCCCCACTGGTGGTGGTTCGACATCATCCCGTGATCAAGGATGAATGTGACTTCGCCCGTTCCCGTCAAGCGGGTGTCAAACCGTCCGTCAACCGTCTCAACAATCCGTTCCACTTTAATCCCCCCTTATTCAAATAACGCCAGCTCGATATCGTACCCGAGCAGATTTAAGTAATCAAACAATTGTGACCGGTGATGATACAAGTGGACGGCTGCTTCCACCAACCAACCGGACGAACTGTCTCTGACGCCCCAGTAGGTCGGTTCCGTCGCAAAACCACCCGCCAGCCGGTCTTGATAGTACTGCCATGACTGGTCCAAGCGGTCGACAAGCTGACCGGTCGGCACCGGAATCGCATAAAACTGCGCCATCTCCTCTGCCGTCGCGCCGGTCGCAATCCGCAAATCCGCTTCGAGCAACACGGCAAGATGGGCGGCGACTTCATATACGGACCGCTTCCCCGCAATCGGTCGCTTCTGCCAATCGTCCTGTCGAATCCGTTCCATCAATCGGCTTGTCGTCCGGACACCAACGGCGACGTGCCGTTGTAACGCCTGTTGCCACTCATCCACGGGACCACCACGCGAGCGCACGGTGTTCCATTTCTTTGACGAACGCATCCTTACCGGCGATGTAGGCACTGATGTCGACCGGATGCTGCTTCGCCAGTTGTTCCTTGATGTCGCTGTAAGCTGTCGCTTCTTGCGGATGCTGCCGTAAGTAATCGCGAAAGACGACATGACGCCTGATTTCCGGACTGCCGTCCGCATAGAGATGGATGTGATGCGTCCGCGCATCGCCGCCCTTGCGGTAGTAACGCCGTCCCGGCATGCCGAACTCGCCCATGACTTCGTAACCGAGTGCTTCCATCGCCGTGTCGAACGACTCAATCTCACCCAGCGTATCGACGACCGGTAAGATGTCGATGATCGGTTTTGCCGACAGTCCCGCGACCGATGTACTGCCGATATGATGGATGCCACGCAACCGTTGCCCGAAAATCGCCCGCAGTTGTGCCGCTTCCGTTTCAAACATTTCTGCCCATACCTCTTGATACGGTGTAACGATGACTTGTCTCATACCAATCCTCTCCTTTGTTATTTAGTATGCCAGTTCTTTAAGCAAAACAAAACGACCTCACGCGTGCGAGGTCGTTTTCGTTCGGTTATTTTTTCGTGATGAAGTAACGGGATTGATCGAGACGATCCGATGCCGTATAGACATTCATCTTGTACGAACCTGTCGCAAGACCCGTCCGCATTTTCAAGACGTAGTTGCCGTGGTTGTCGGCGACGTCTTGAGCAATCAATCGATAGCCGCTGCTCGTTTTTTCGAACAGACGGACGATTTGACGTTTTTCGACTTTGCCCGTCAACGTCTTTTTACCTGTCCATTTTTTGACCGGGTAGGTGTTTTTAATCGTGAATGATGCTTTTTTCGTGACTTTGTGCGAGATATCCGTCGATTTGACCGTGTATGTCCCTGTCGTCAAACCGTTTTTGACTGGAATCTTAAAGCCGCTCGCTGTCGTTTTTGCTTTGGCAATTTTTGTCGACCCTTTGTACAGCGTGACATCAAGTCCTGCTGTCGCTTTACCCGTCAAGACCGTCGAACCGTAGACGGCTGATTTTTTATCGATCGCCGGTGTCGCGACGAAGCCTGTTCCGACCGTGACGGTTGCTGATTTTTTCATGAATCCGAGTTCCGAGACGACCGTCAGTTTGTCACGGAGCTTGACCGGACGAACCGTTACCGCATACTTTCCTGTTTCGTCAGCAGTCGCCGTTCCGAGAACTGTTGATCCGAGTTTGACGGTAATCTTCGCTCCGGCAACAGCTGTTCCTGTGACGACTTTCGCTCCCGGTTTGACGGTTGCAACGTTAACATTAAAGTTTTTCATCGGCACGTTCATTTCGAACTTCAGGAACGTTCCCGTTTCACCGGCACGTGTCACGCCTGTATTCGTGATCCCTTCGTAACGTTTCGTATATGCTGCTGCCGCTTCCGCTGAATCGAAGTTGACCGTCATCGGTTTACTGGCAACAAGCGACCAGTTCGCATCGGCCTTATAGTCGACCGGCTGCTTGGCTTGGATGAAGTCTGAGATGACGTTCCGTGTTTCGTACGCTGACTTGTAGACGATGTTTTTTCCGCCACCAAGACCCGGGAACGACGCACTGCCTGCACGGTAGTTGTTTGTCGCGACGAGGAATTCCTGCTCCTCCGTGATTTCCTTGCCTTCGTACTTGATGTCTTGGACACGACTGGCATCCGCGTTGACGACGACGCCGTTGTAGTCATACTTCGCGGGTTTCGTAATGTCGATTTCATACGTCAATCCGTCGAGGATATCGAAGTTGTAGCTGCGGAAATCCTTGTTCAATAAATCGGTTTGTTCGCCTGATACTTCATTGAATTGACCGGCCGACATCTCGAGCCAGTTCTTGACGTCTTTGCCCGTCACCTTGACGACTTCAAGCGTGTTCGGATAGACATATAGATCAGCGACGTTTTTCAGTGCGATCGGGCCTTTTTTAATCAACGTGTAGTCTGCCGCATTGACTTGATTCCGTCCGCCTGTTTTGAATGGTGCACCGGCAGATAAGAGTGGCAAATCTTTATATTTCGCGAGTTCCGCATTGTCTTTTAACTGTTTTTCGACGTACCATTTTTGAGCGTTCGTGACGAACTGGACGGAATCATCATCCTGGACGAGTGCAAAGAAACTTTGGATATCGTCGTTGATCGTTCCGACTTCCTGACGGATATAGTCGAGTGTTCCTTGATGCGACTTCTCGATCAGCTTGACCGCACCGGCATCAGCGACCGTCTCTTTCGTGACGTCAGCGAGTTTCGCAGATGACGTATCGATCGTCCACTTGCCGTCGACTTGTTTTAATTGCAGATCGATGACACCGACATTTTTCCCTTGCGTGTTCGCCATGACGACCGGTTTTCCGTTAATCAGCCCTTTTTCGGCATCGACGTTCGGTAACTTATTGAATGCCGAGTCAGCTGCCGGGAATTTTCCGTGCTGGTGACCGGTCATCAAGACATCGATGTCGGCCAGTTTCGATAAAGCATACCCGACGTTCTCATCGCCGTCTTTTTGGTCGATCGTATCCCCGATTCCGGAGTGGGCCAACGCAACGACGACGTCTGCACCAGCGTCTTTTAGTTTTTTCGCCGTCGCTTTAGCGACCGGGATGATGGCTTCCGCCGTCACTTTACCGGTCAAGTTCCCCGCGTCCCACGCCATGATTTGTGGTGTGACGACACCGAAGACGCCGACTTTGATTGTTTTCGGTTGATTGTTTTGATCCATCACTTGCCGTTCAATGATTTGATAGTCTTTTCCGTCTTCATTGTATTCCGCGACGATTGGTTGTTTCGTCACGGCGTCGAGGACGTTTGAGTTGACGAACTTGATTGAACCGCTTGAAGCACTCATCGCTGACTTCAGGAAGTCGAGTCCGAAGTTGAACTCATGGTTACCGAGCGTGACGGCGTCGTAACCAAGGTATTCCATTAATTCATACATCGGGTGTTTGCCTTTGTTGCCTTGATCGTACTGATTTTTGACATAATCCCCGAACGGCGTGCCTTGGAGTGTGTCCCCGTTATCGAACAGGAAGCTGTTCGTTTCGCCGACGACGTTTTGTTGCTGTTTGATGACTGTCGCTGCTTTGACGAGACCGATCGACTCATCTTGCGCGTCTTTGAAGTAATCATAATTCATCGAGTTTGTATGTAAATCTGTTGTTTCTAGAAAACGTAGTTTGACGACACTGTCATCTGCTGCGAGTGTTTTGACTTGGATGACGGGTGCTAACATCGGTGCGATCAACGTGGTAGCGATAATAATTTTTGTAGCCTGTTTCATCTGGTTTCCCCCTAAGATATAAATGACTGCTCAATTAATTTAACACGCTTTGATTGTAGCTTATAGCCTCTTTGAATAGGTCGGACATCCGTCTTATTTAACCTTCTTAACTAATTCCACAAATTGGCTTTACATTAACCTTGAACCTTTACAAATTTACTTGTAAAAAAGAAAACCGCTCCCCGAACTTACGGGAAACGGTTTTCACCCTTCATCTATCACCATGATGCTGTCGTTTGATTGCGTAACCGATGAAACCGGCAATCAGTGCCAGTACCGTCGCATAGAGAATCGTCGTCACCGTCGCCGTCTCTTGACTGAACCGGACGAGAGCATCGTCCTGCCATAAGAGTGCAAACGATGTCCCCGTCAGCGAACAGATGAACCAGCTAATCAAACCGGTCGCAACAGCGAAAACGACGGGATCGTATATTTTCTTAAAGGCCCGGATGCTGACAAGGAGATAGACGACGAACGGGACAATCAGAAACAGCCAAAACGGGAACGGCTTGTCCTGTTCGACTTGATCAGCGGCCGCCGTTTGCCCGGCCGACCGAGCGTCCATCGCAAGGACGACATTTCGTGCCGTCCCGTAATCGACTGCGTCAAGCGTCAAACGCGTATTCGATAAATCGGGACGTTCTCCCCCGATGACAGTCAACAATTGATTCGTGACGCGCTCGGCGTCGATTCGGTTGACGACGTCCTCCATCGATTGTTTCAACCGCGTCACGTCGGTTTCCCCGTTCAAAAACGTCACCGGGACATTTAATCTTGCACCAAGGACATTTGCCTTGTAGGTCACTTGACTGCCGTGCATCAAATCATACCAGCCGTCACTGCCTGCGTTTAAACTCGAAACAGTCAACCAGGTCCGGGTCGAGGCGTCCCCCTCATATTTCGCTTCATCCGTCACCGTAAAGAACAGTTGTGCACTACTTGCGACCATCAGAATAATGATCGCAGCACGGGCGGCGGCTGACACACCGGACAGTTGTCGTGGATAAAACGCGAGATAAAACAGTCCTGTCAAAAAGAGTAAAATGAAGATTCCATTCCAGACGGTCGCTTGATCAATTGTCAGCACATCAATCCCGAGTCCTGTATTGAACGTAAATGCAAACAAGACGAAACTCGCCGCTAAAAAGCTGATTGTTCGAATCGTCCAGGTCACACGCGTTGCACCGATCCGTAAAACTAAGAATAAGATTAGGAATAGACCGATTCCGAAAATCGATAAGAAGGGACTCCCATATTCGGCGCGGAAGGACAGGGGTTCCAAGACTTGATTGAGATCGATTCCGAAAACCGATAAGATGTTCCCCGTATCATTTGCGCCAATCAGTTGATTCGTCAATCCCTCTTTGACGGCTTCCGGCAACGTGACAGCCATTCCGCTGATGAAAAACAGGAGGAACACGAGGGTCAATTCCAGTGTCGTCCACGAGACGTCCGCGTCCTGCATCAGTTCCACGAACGCCTGGTAATCGGCAGATTTCTCGATTTGTTGGACGAGAACGGTCATGACACCGAACAGGACGAGAAAACCAATACAAGCGAGTCCTATACCAAACAAGATATTGCGTAACATATGCGAGCGTTCCTTTCGCTGTTGCCTCCGCTCCATAAAAGCGCCTCCCCTTGACTAGATTGTTTGTATAGTTATTCCTGTTCCGGGTGATTTGAAAACGAATCTTCTGCATTAAATACAAAAAGTAGCTCGTCCATGACGAACGGGCTACTTCCCTGACTCCGACTCTGATTGGCAGGAACGCTTAGTTTACGAATTTTTTCACGTCCGACTCCCCCACCTGAGCTAAACCAAAATGTTCCCGAAGCGTAGTCCCTTGATAGGCTTCTCTAAACAACCCTCTTTTTTGCAGTTCAGGAACGATCAGGTCTACAAAATCCTCTAAGCTTGATGGGAGTGACGGCGGCATCAGATTAAATCCGTCTGCGATACCCATTTCAAACCACAGCTCCATCTGATCGACGATTTCTTCCGGTGTACCTATCAGTGTCAGGTGTCCCCCACCAGCTGCCAGATAACCTAACAGTTCTCTTAGTGTAGGCTTTGTATCATCGATGATTTCAAGAATCGTTTTATAGCGTCCGACCGGTCCTGAAAACGCATCGACAGGCGGTAAGGACGGCACCGCTTTGTCAAGATCCCAATCAGAACAGTCCTGTTGCAAAAAGAAACTCAGTTGCTTCAAGGCATTCGCGACCGGTAATTTTTCATCCAGTTCGGCTTTCTTCGCCAGCGCCTCTTCCCGTGTTCGACCGACGTATGTAACCAATCCTGGAAAGATTTTAATCTGCCGCTCCGGTGACTCACTTTCTTTGATTTGTGTCTGTAGACTTTCCCGGAATGCTTTCGCTTGCTTTACATTCCACGACACCGAATAGACGGCATCCGCGTGCTTCGATGCAAGTGCAATCCCTTGGGCAGATGCACCCGCCTGCATTGCCACCGGCTTCCCTTGAGGACTACGCGGTGTAGACGAAGGACCTTTTACGTTGAAGTAGGTCCCGCTATGATGGAATGGTTGAATCTTTTCAGGATCAATCAACCGGTTGTCCGTCCGGCTCGAAAGGAAATCAGCTCGATCCCAGGATAAAAATAATTTTTCCATTACAGATGCAAATTCATCCGCCTTTTGATACCGTTCGTCCCTTGCAGGGAGCCTATCCATACTATGGTTTAACGCTTCCCAGTCCGTCATCGACGTCACCAGGTTCCAGCCGACACGCCCGTTCGTCACGTGATCAAGGCTTAACAGTTGTCTCGCCGCTGTATACGGATTTGAAAACGTACTCGATATCGTTGAAACTAACCCGATATGATGGGTTACTTGAGAAATAGCGGTTAAATTGATTACAGGATCGAGCCAAAAGGCAGGTAGTTCAGTTGCGTTTGCAGCAGGAAAAGATTGATTGTCAGCAAAAAATACAGCATCCAGGCAACCCGCTTCCGCTAGTTGAGCCAATCGCTGATAATAACCGCTCTCCCCGATTTCTTCAATCGCAGAATCCGGCATTAACCATGCCGCTTGATGATGGCCACAGCCGTACAATAAAACACCGACGTTTAACTGCTTTGTTTTCGTCATCTCTAGTTCCCTGACTCCTTTCTCCTGAACGCTGACATCAGTTCATCGTCAATCCGCCATCTACGGTTAGATTTTGACCGGTAATGCCAGAGGCGGCTTCTGACGCTAAAAAGGCGACCAATTGCGCCACCTCTTCCGGCGTCGTCACTCTTTTTAACGGAGTTGATTGAGCAATTAAATCGAATACTTCAGCGGTCGTCACAGCGCTGGCATCTGTCACTTTTAACAAGCCGCCGGAGACGACATTCACGTTTATGCCGTACTGTCCTAGCTCTGATGCAAGATTACGCGTAAAGCCGATCAACCCTGCTTTTGCCGTTGTATATTCGTGATAGGGAACTACCGGGTTTTGATACAGATTCGTGCCGATGCTGATGATGGTGCCGCTATTTCGTTCAATGAACTGCGGCAGGACACTTTGCACGACGTGGAACGCTGCTTTCAACGTGCCATCCAACTGTTTTTGATAATCTTCCCATTCCAAATCGATGAATGATTTTTGAGCGCGCGGATCGAACTTAAAATCGACTAAGGCATTATTGATCACGACATCGATTTGTCCGTAATGAGCTGTCGCTGACTGCATCAATGTCTCGACGTCTTCTCGCTTCGTGACATCCGCATACAGGGCAATGGCATGTTCTGCACCGAGCTCATTTACGAGTTCCTCTGCCGCATCCTTGCTCTTATAATAATTAATCACAACTTTAAACCCATTGTTCACCAATACTCTTGCAATCGTCGCGCCAAGTCCCCGACTGCTTCCCGTCACTACTACCGTTCTGTTCACTGTCTTCCACTCCTTCATCGTCTTTTGCAACTTAAATAGCGAAGTCGTAAACAAAAAAAGCGCAACTCTCCAAAAGGAAAGTTGCGCACGTCTAAATAATCACATAGCAAAAAACCGACAGACTGGTCTTCGCTGGTTTATTAGAGTCTACACTTCCCTACGCTAGTACGAACTAGTTCAGGTTCAAAGGGTTTGAGTATCTACTCATCTCAGTTTAGCAACACCCCTAGTGATTCTATTCAAGTTACCTTCACTTTAGCGGTCTTAGAAATATCTGTCAATAATGACAAGACAGTTTTATCGGTGTCTCTTCTGATTACAAACGAAAGCCTTGCCTCCGTCGACCGGAAGCAAGGCTCTTTTGAATTGCCATGATTTTTTTCTCTGTTATACGCCTTCGTACGCAAGCTCCATGATGTTCCGAAGTTCCGTCACGAGCGGCATTTTTGGATTCGCTGTCGTACATTGATCTTCGAATGCATCGACGGCCATCTTGTCGAGTTTTGCTTCAAAGTCGGCTTTTTTGATGCCTTGGGCTTTGAATGACATTTTGATGTTCAACTGTTGTCCGAGTTCTGTGATCGCTTGGATTAGTGACTCGACACCTTGTTCCGTCGTCGCTGCCGGTAGTCCGAGATAACGCGCGATTTCTGCGTACCGTTCATCAGCGATGAATGATTCATATTTCGGGAACGAAGCGAGTTTCGTCGGTTTCGCTGCATTGTAGCGGATGACGTGTGGCATCAGAATCGCATTCGTGCGACCGTGTGGCGTGTGGAACTCCCCACCGATTTTGTGCGCGATCGAATGGTTAATCCCGAGGAAGGCATTGGCAAACGCCATTCCGGCCATCGTTGACGCATTGTGAACTTTTTCGCGTGCTTCGGCATCGTCACCATTCGCATAAGCGCGTGGCAAGTAGTCGAAGATCATCTTGATCGCTTTTAGCGCCAGTCCGTCCGTATAGTCGTTCGCGAGGACGGAGACGAAGGCTTCTGTCGCATGTGTCAAGACGTCCATTCCGGTGTCCGCCGTGATTGATGCCGGGACCGTCATGACGAATTCCGGATCGATGATTGCGACATCTGGTGTTAATGCATAGTCAGCAATCGGATACTTGACGTTTTTCTCTTTGTCCGTGATGACGGTAAACGGTGTGACTTCAGATCCTGTTCCGGACGTCGTCGGAATCGCGACGAACTTCGCTTTGTTACCGAGCGCCGGGAATTTATAGGCCCGTTTCCGGATATCGAGGAACTTTTGACGTAAGTTCGAGAACGTTTCGTTCGGTTGCTCGTAGAAGAGCCACATGCCTTTCGCTGCATCCATCGCTGATCCGCCACCGAGGGCGATGATCAAGTCCGGTTTGAAGTCGCGCATCGCTTGCGCTCCTGTCTGAACCGTTGCAACCGATGGATCCGGTTCGACTTGGTCGAAGATCCGGTAGCTGACGCCTGCCGGTAAGTTGCGGATGACTTTATCCGCGTAGCCGAACTCGACCATCGCTTGATCGGTGACGATCAACGCACGTGAGACATCTTGAATCGATTTCAAGTATTGGACTGAATTTTTTTCAAAGAAAATCTTTTCCGGTACTTTGAACCACTGCATGTTCACGCGTCGTCTCGCCACCTTCTTGACATTGAGTAGATGTTTCGCCGTTACGTTTTCAGAGACGGAGTTTTTCCCGTAAGAGCCGCAACCGAGTGTCAGTGATGGTGTCAATTCGTTATACAGATCACCAATCCCACCGTGTGCTGACGGGCTGTTGACGAGAATCCGGCAGGCTTTCATCCGCATTCCGAATGTCGTCATCAAGTCGTCATTCGTCGTGTGGATGACTGCCGTATGACCGAGGCCACCGATTTCAAGCATCCGTTCGGCGACATGGAACGCATCTTCCGTTGACTGGACGCTATACGCACCAAGGACAGGGCTTAGTTTTTCGTGTGAGAGTGGTTCTTCTGAGCCGACTTTTTCAAGTTCTGCGACGAGCATGACGGTGTTGCTCGGAACGTCGATGCCCGCTTTTGCTGCGATCCAGGTTGCCGGTTTCCCGACGATGTCGGCATTGACGGCACATGTATCGGTTTTGATGACGAGCGCTTCGAGACGTTTTTTCTCATCTGCTGTACAGAAGTAGCAACCGAGTGCTTCCATCTCCGCCCGAACTTCCGCGTAGATTTCCTGATCGACGATGACTGCTTGCTCCGATGCACAAATCATGCCGTTATCAAACGTTTTGGAGAGGACAAGGTCACTGACGGCACGTTTGATTTTTGCTGTTTTTTCGATGTAGCACGGGACGTTCCCCGGTCCGACACCGAGTGCCGGCTTACCTGTTGAATAGGCTGATTTGACCATGCCGGCTCCGCCGGTCGCAAGGACCATCGCGATATCCGTGTGGTTCATCAAGACTTTTGTTGCTTCGAGTGACGGTTGTTCGACCCACTGGATACAGTCACGCGGTGCGCCGGCTTTGACAGCCGCGTCACGTAACGTTTTCGCTGCTTCGAGTGAGCAGTTTTGCGCTGACGGGTGGAAGGCGAACACAATCGGGTTTCGTGTTTTAATCGCGATCAACGCTTTGAACATCGTCGTTGATGTCGGATTCGTCACAGGTGTGACGCCACAGACGACACCGACCGGTTCTGCGATATAGGTGATGCCGTTTTGAACATCTTCTTCTAAGACGCCGACCGTTTTTTCTTCACGGAGACTGTTATAGATATATTCCGTCGCAAACATATTTTTAATCATTTTATCTTCAAAGACACCACGTCCTGTTTCTTCAACGGCGAGTCGTGCCAGTTCAACGTGACGTTCGAGACCGGCAAGCGCCATGTCACGGACAATCGTATCGATTTTCTCTTGATCAAATGTTAATAATTCTTGTAATGCAGTTTGACCTTTTGCAACGATTTTATTGATCGTTTGTTCGACAGGTGATACGTCTTGTTTGATTTTTTCTTTGACAGCCATGTTAGGTTTCCTCCCTATTTTGGAACGAATCTGAGTCTGCATTTCCCTACTAAATGTTAGGAATGCCAAGCTGATATTCAATAGTTTGTGCTTTCCTTCACAAATCAATCATACCGCCTTTTTGATGATTTGTGCATGACCATCCTGTGAACTATTTCACATCATTGAAAACGTTCTCATTCTCAAAAGGTGTTGTCGGACAAGGCATCCTTTTTGAATCCCTTGCCTGTGACTTTTCTCACAGCACCTATTTTCTTTGCTTGTCTGACGGACAAAACATCGTGTAATCTATTAAAAGATACATATTTATTTGTTTTGAAGGAGGAAGTTTCATGACAATCGTCAATCAAATGCTTGCGTTCAACGAACAATTCGTCGAAGAAAAACAATACGAACAATTCATCTCGGATAAATTCCCAGATAAAAAGGTCGTAATCTTAACATGTATGGATGCCCGCTTGACGGAACTCCTCCCGCACGCGCTCGGTCTGAAAAACGGCGATGCAAAAATCATTAAAAATGCCGGGGCCGTTCTGTCACACCCATTCGGTTCCGTCATGCGCTCGATCCTCGTCGCCTTATACGCACTCGGGGCGGAAGAAGTCATCGTCATCGGTCACCATGACTGCGGCATGAGTACGATCGACCCGGCAAACATGATTGCCGAGATGGAAGGACGCGGCATCAATCAACAAGTCCTAAAGACACTCGAAGCATCCGGCGTCGACTTGAAACAATGGTTACGCGGGTTCACGTCAGTCGAAGAAAACGTCAGTCATTCCGTCGGTCTGATTAAAAACCATCCATTATTACCACCGGGCACGAACGTCCACGGGCTCGTCATCGACCCGGGAACAGGGAAACTCGACCGCGTCGATTGCTAAACTTGTCCTTATATAGTAGAAAGAAGGTACGACCGACACCGGTCGTGCCTTTTTATGTTTTTTTCTTGACAGCAAAAAGAACGGTCTGTATGATACTTTAGTATAGTACAGTGATACCAAAAGAAAGCGTGGTTTTATAGTTATGTTCAATGCTGTTGTTTTAGCCGTTATCCTTTTATTTGTCTTAGCCATCTTCCGTGTCCACATCGTCCTCGCGATGGTCATCAGCGCTCTCGCCGGTGGTTTACTCGGCGGTCTTGGTTTAACGAAAACGATCGAAAGTTTCTCAGGCGGTCTTGGAGCCGGCGCAGAAATTGCCCTCAGTTATGCCTTGCTTGGTGCGTTCGCCGTCGCCCTGTCGAAAACAGGTTTGCCGGACGCCCTCGCACATAGCTTGATTGCTCGCTCAAAAGGAAGTGCCGATGCGACGTCGGTCAAGAAGTTAAAAGGGTTCATCATGTTCGCGATTTTATTACTCGCAATCAGTTCACAAAACGTCTTGCCGATTCACATCGCCTTCATTCCGATCATCATCCCGCCGTTACTCGGTCTGTTTAATGATTTGAAAATTGACCGGCGCCGGATGGCCATCATCATGACGTTTGGTCTCGTCACACCGTATATGTTTTTACCAATCGGTTTCGGTGATATCTATCTCAATCAGATTCTGTTACCGAACTTACAAGAAAACGGGATGGACACCGCTGGCGCATCAGTCATCAAAGCGATGGCGATTCCGGCGCTCGGGATGTTGTTCGGATTGTTACTCGGTTTATACAATTACCGGAAACCGCGTGAATATGAGATGCGGAACATCGCACCGGACGATTACGAGATTCCTGTCGTCACGAAATCCAAATTATTACTGAGTTCAATTGTCGTCATCGCGACGCTCGTCGTCCAATTGACGACGGAATCGATGATCATCGCCGCGACGACCGGCCTCCTGCTCTTCCTCGTGTTACGACTCGTCCGCTTCAGCGAAGCAGACGATGTCATCACACGCGGTATGCGGATGATGTCGTTCATCGGATTCGTCATGATTTCAGCGAATGGCTTCTCAAACGTTTTACGTGAGACAGGTGATATCGAACCACTCGTTGAAAACTCAAAATCGTTAATGGGCGATTCGCAGCTCGTCGCTGCCTTCGTCATGCTATTGATTGGATTACTTGTCACTGTCGGAATCGGTTCAAGTTTCTCGACGATTCCGGTCATCGCCGCCATCTTCGTGCCGCTTTGCATCCAGTACGGATTCAGTCTCGAGGCGACGATTGCCATCATCGGTACAGCCGGTGCACTCGGTGACGCCGGTAGTCCGGCAAGTGATTCGACACTCGGACCGACGAGCGGATTGAATGCTGACGGACAACACGATCACATGCGTGAAACGGTCATTCCGACATTTTTACACTACAACTTACCATTGCTGATTTTCGGTACGATTGCTGCCGTCATTCTTTAATGAAGAAATCATCTCGTTTTAACGACGGGGTGATTTTTTTCTTTCCATTTTGCGTGGACTTCTCTAAAATGAAGGGATGAAGTGCAATTAAAGGAGTGTGGAACGTGTTATCTAGCGTCGTCAATACCGTCTTACTATATTTAGCCGACTTAGGTTATGTCGGAATCGCGCTTGGCTTGATGATTGAAATCATCCCGAGTGAGATCGTCTTATCCTATGGTGGGTTCATGATTTCTCAAGGGACGATCGGCTGGCCACTCGCTATCGTCGCCGCCGTCATCGGTGGATTGTTCTCGCAATTGTTTTTGTACTGGTTCGCCCGCTACGGCGGTCGTCCCCTCATCTTGAAGTACGGAAAATATGTATTGATCACGGAACACCATCTTGATCTCGCGGAACGTTGGTTCGTCAAATACGGACAAGGTGTCATTTTCGGGGCACGATTCATCCCCGTCGTCCGCCATGCGATCTCCATTCCGGCAGGTCTCGCCAAAATGGATCAAACAAAGTTCTCAATCTACACGATTCTCGCGATCATCCCGTGGTCGATTTTATTTCTCTATCTCGGTGAGACACTCGGAACGAACTGGCGCTCGATTAAAGACGTCGCCGCTCCCTATACGAACGGCATCTTAATCGCAGCGGTCGTCATGATCGTCTTGTACGTCGCCCTCAAGAAACGCCAACGTACGACGTAATCCGTTTACAGCCTGTCCTACTGCGACAGGCTTTTTTTAAAAGGAGTGATTTCTATTGGAGACATCAAAAACCGTAACCATGCATCTGGATCGTGTCACTGCCTCACATATCCGTGGAACGCATATCGCGACGGGACTGACGATTGCCGGTCATATTCTACTCGTCGAACAAATCTACGATGAAAAACGGCACCGTCCTTTCTTGCATGTCCATCGGATTCATGACCAGTGGCGCAATACGATCATCATCGCCCAGGAAGACGTTGAATTCAGTTATGTCGAATCGTTTTCCGACGGACGGATCCTGCTCGTCGCCTCGCGTTGTGATGACGATGTCGACGGATCATGGTTACCGAATGCTTTTATTTACGATCAAGTCGGTCATCTGATTGACAGTTATTGTCTAGATGACGGAATTCAAAATGTCCAAGTCGATGAGCGTGACCACATTTGGGTCAGTTATTTCGATGAAGGCGTCTTTGCTGACGCCGCGACCAATTCAGTTGGGTCGTTCGGCCTCGTCGCTTTTAACGACCAGGGGAAAGTCGTCTTTAAAAATCGCGACTATCCCATCGATAACTGTTATGCAATGAACGTCTCGTCTGCGAATGATGTCTGGTTCTTTTATTACTCCGACTACCGGATCGTTCAACTGCAAGGAGGAACGAGTCAGGCGTTCCACGCACCGAAACGGCCGTTCACAGATTTTGCTATTTATAAGGACTATCTCGTCTCGACGGATAATACGCAGACCCACGTCTTACAGCAACAAGGAAAACAGTATGTCGAGCAAGGACAGATGTCCTTCATGTCGGAGCAGGATGAATGCTTGTCCGGAACCATCAAGATGCGCAAAAACCAAATCGTCTTAACGACAGAAACGCGCCTTTATACAGGCGCATTAAGTGATATGATTTTTGACGCGTAAAAAAGTACCTCGATGATTTGAAGTCATCGAGGTACTTTTGATTAACGATTTGATTCAATCGCAGCATTTAAATAATCAAATACATGTGTAGTTTTAGCATTGGTTAAGTCGATTGTTTTCAGACGTTGCTCAGTCTTATTTTTTAAGTCACCGTCTAAATACGAAAGCAACATTGCATATACTGTGCTCGATTCATCATTAGATTTTGGAGCTCCTGTTTTTAAATCATAACGCGTATAGATTTTACCTTTTAATAATTCGTTACTGATGAATTGATCGAAAGATTTATCCTTCCTACCAGTCAGTTCCTTATAAGCAATTGCTATTAAAACTTGATCAATCATATTAACTTCAGCATCATTCGCAAACTGATATATTTGTTTATCTGGAAAATATATTTCCGAAAAAAATGGTCCACTTCTTTTAGATTCTAGAAGAATTTTTTTCATTTCATCAAATTGACCCAATCGTTTTACTGATTGACTATCCAAATAGTTAATATGGAGCGTTTTCGCCTTTTCTTGAAACTTCCAATCGTAAAAATCAATCAAAACGTTTGACCGAATCATATTTTTTTTAACGCTATCGTCAATCTTTGTAGCAATTTCTTTATATTTTTGCTTTTCAAACACTTTAGCAGCTAAATGTAATGCATTACTTATTCTAAAATCATCTACGATGGCATTAGTTGAAGTTGTATTATTTAATTCCCACTTAATAAATAGATTATCTGATTCGTTAACAAAGAAATTGTTTTCTAATACTTTCACCTGTTCCTCGAATCGTTTTTCGTCATTGATTTCAACTAAATAAGTCATATACTGTCCAATACTTTCAGCGAGATGCATAGATTCGACTTTATCATAATCACGAATCAGACCTTTTTCCATGTAGGAATTTTCAATTTGATTCACGATTTCATCTTGATTTTTCATAGTAAAGTAAACGCCTCCAGCAGCTATACACAGTATAATTACGATAACACCTAAGATAATTCGTTTCATGATTGCTCTACTTTGACACGTTTCGTTTTATCCCATACAATCACTTCATTATTGAGCTTACTTTTCACATATGCAAAAACACCTCGGAATAAAAGTACGACAAATAATTGAGCATATGTAAAATACATTATCAGGCCAATCAATACATTAAGTGGTGTCGCAGTTTTTTCTAATTCTTGTGCTGCTAAAATTTGAATAGTATAGACTAAATAAGTCATAAACCAAAACATGATTAATGGGGTGCTCACTTCATCAAAAGCGTAGCCAAACAACCCTAGTATCAAGACTGTGTCTGAAATAAGCAGTAAGAAAATAAATAAAAGGTAGGTCAAGATATGTTGCAATGAATGGACAAGTGTACGTCCCTTCCAAAATTCTTTAGTCACAAATGCTTTTTCCAATAAATATATATTCCCTAACATCCAACGTGTTCGTTGTTTCATATACACTTTCAAGTTTTCAGGTTCTTGCTCCCATGTCTCTGACTCGTATACGACAGGTAGTTTGTAACCAAGTGCTGTTATCCGCATAGTTAATTCTGCATCTTCAGCTAGTGCATACGGATCATATCCACCTAATTCTTCAATTACACTTCTTTTTAATAACATGTTCGTCCCGGCTAGTGAACCGGTATTAAAAGCTTTCCATCGGCCGCTTTGCATAATTAATTGAAATACTTGAAACTCTATGGCAATCATTCTTGTAAGTATATTCGTATTCGCATTAATCGTTTTTACAACACCTACTGAGCCACAGGCACCTTCAGTTTGAAAGGCAGCCTCTACTAATTTTGTAACAGCATCTGGTTTAGGTTGATTATCAGCATCGTAAATTAAAAAATATTCCGAGTCAGTGATTTTTAATCCATAATTTAATACTCTTGATTTACCAATCGGTTCACCTTTAGGAACAGGAATGTAATGAATCCGACTAAACATTTGAGTAAACTCTAGAGCAATAGTCTTCGTATCATCAGTTGATTGATCATCGAGCAGAAAAACATCAAGTTGACCTGCATAATCAATTGTCATCATCGCTTCTAGTGTTTGTCTCATTACAATTCCCTCATTGTGTGCAGGAATTAAGATAGCTACAGAGGGATAGTCTGTCATGGTTTTAACTTTCGATTTTGAAAATCTATCAACAATTCCGGCGACTGTTAAAAAAGAATAATAAATAAGCATCAACCAAAAAATAGCCATAATCCCGTTTAATAAAAGATTCATTGCGCCACCTCAATTTTTTCCAATGAACTCTCCACAGATTCTTCGACTAGAATAATTTTTGCTTCGAACGGATATTCGATCGAGGTAAAATCGGTACGGAGGTTTTCTAAATAACGTGACCAGGCAATAGTAGCACCTTTTTCCGTAGTATTTTGCAAAAATATAATAAACTCTGTTTTGTTACGTTGTGACATTACATCATAATTTGCGCGAAATACATTTAATCCGGCAACTGTTAGTGTTTGGATAATCGTTTTCTTATTTAAAGTGGAAGGATTAAGGTGGATGTGGATTAAATAATTTAGTTCATTCCGTCGATTTGCTCCAGTAATTAAAAAATCCGTTCTATCTAAAAATTCACTATAAGACAGGAGTTGAGGTGTTTCAGAATAACCCTCAAGAATTTTAACACGGTTTTCTAGTACTTGATTTTCTTCGAAGACCCCTCTCAGTTGTCGAAGCAATAACCAATATAAAAACACGATTATAGAGGATAAAAGATGTTCAAAAATATAAAAAAGCTGAGTTTCATTTGAAGACTTTACAAACCAGGTAATAAGAAGATAAACAAAACCTAGCGACAATACATAAGTAACAAGAATCACAAAATTTTTCCGTCCATTTAGTGCAGTCATTAATACTAAAACAGGCAACACTAGTATAGCTGAAATTGAAATTCTTGATTCTTCATTCGATACATGCAATACATAAATAGAGCAAGTTAACAGAGCAATCAAAATAAGTAATGAAAAACCATATTTCTTCATAAGGTATCTCCCAGCCTGAAAATTTTTATCAATTAATTATTACTGACATTAATTTATTTTAAAGGCATTTATGGGTTTAGTATACTAATTTTTTAAAAACGTACATTTGATGTTAATTTTTATAAAAAATCTCGCCTACATCGAATAAATATTTATTCGATGTAGGCGAGATTTATATTTTGCTAATCAAATCATTTTTTTAACGCTCCCCGTGCATTCAGTGCCGCAAACACAACCATCGCAAGACTGAGAACAGCCGCGACAAGCACCCCTTGCGTATAGACACTCCAGTCAATCGTCTCACGTAGCAAAACGGCCCGCATCCCTTCCATGATATAGGTCGTCGGGTTGATCGTCGCAGCTATCTTTAACCATTCCGCCTCAATCAATTCTTTCGGGACGAATGTCGTCGATAAGAAAATCAACGGGAAGAACAACAACGTTCCGGCTTGTGCCGCCTGTGCATTGCGTGTTTTCAAGGCGACCCCGACCGAATAGCCGGCAAAGGCGAGTCCGAAGCCAAGCGCAAGGACAATCGTCAGGAAAAAACCGGCAGCTCCGGCAGGAATCGATAATCCAAGTAAAAAGCCCATCCCGAAAATCAACAGTGTTTGGACGAACAACTGCAACATCCCGGCAATCATCGGGCCGAGGACGATCGCCGTCCGCGAGACCGGTGTCAAAAGCAGTCGTGCAAAATATCCACTTTCGATATCCTTGACGAGGGCTTGTCCCGCGCCCCCTGCTCCACCGACGGCACCAGAAACGATCGAGACGGGTAAGATGAAGTTCAAATAATCGACGCCCCCGAACTGAGGTAAGCTCGAGATGCCGGATAAACCACTCGTGTAGACGAGCAAAAAGAACACACTGATGATCAGGTTTGGGATGAAGGAGAATGGATTACGAAGTGTCACGAGCAAACTCCGTTTCGTCAAAATCAAGGTTTCACGCCACATCTCAATCACGCTCCTTATAGACTTGACCGGTCAACTGAATGAAGACGTCGTCGAGCGACGGTTGCTTGACGAGTAATGATTTCGCCGTCAGTTGGTGTTCATCCAAATAACGGACGACATTTTTTAAGCTTTCCGTCCCGCTCGACGGTAAGATGACCGTCGCCTTTTCGACCCGACCGTCGAAGTTCTCACTGAGCCGACGCATCGCGTGTTCATCGTCGAGGACGACTTCGATCCGCTCTTCCCCACTCGTCGCTTTCAGCTCAGCAGCTGTCCCTTCTGCGATCAGTTTTCCTTCATTGATAATGGCAATCCGGTCGGCCAATTGATCGGCTTCTTCGAGATACTGTGTCGTCAGGAAAATCGTCGTTCCGTATTCTTCATTCAAGCGTCGGACTTCCGTCCAAATCTGGAGGCGACTGGACGGATCAAGACCGGTCGTCGGCTCATCGAGAAACAGGACGGGTGGACGATGGACTAACGTCAACGCTAAGTCGAGCCGTCGCTTCATTCCGCCGGAGTAAGTACCGGATCGTCGCTTGCCGTCGCCACTTAACCCGACGAGTTCAAGCAGCTCTGTCGCACGCCGTTCCGCTTCCTTCGCTTCAAAACCAAACAGCTTACCTTGGAGGACGAGTAATTCGTATCCGGTCAAATCTTCATCAATCCCTGTGTCCTGGAGTGCAACACCGATTTGGAGCCGAACTTTCTTTTCATCCCGCTTAATGTCAAATTGATTAATCGTCGCACTGCCTGAACTCGCCGTAATCAGTGTCGTCAACATTTGGACCATCGTCGACTTCCCAGCGCCGTTCGGTCCTAAAAAAGCAAAGATTTCGCCCTTGTCCACATGAAAGGAAATTGCATCGACAACCTTTTTCCCGTCGTATTCCTTCGTCAAATCCTGCACATCGATCATCGTCATCCATCCTCTCCACCTAAAAAGAAGCGATTTTAATTTATTTCCCCTGTTTTGATGACAATGAAGCGAAAAAAACTGCACCGCTCTTTTTAAAAGAGAACAGTGCAGTCTGAAAAAATCATTCTATTGTAGTTACGATGCGACTAACCATTTTTCCTTCAAGGCATCGATTTCCTGGCTGCCTTCATAAGAATTCATCCACAAGTTCATCACATCGAGAACGTCCGGTTGCCGTTCCCGGACGAGATAACTTTTTTCAGCAGGGATCCATTTTTCCGTGATTTTCGGTGCCCCGAGTCGTTCGTCGAGTGAAGCATAGTGAACAGCCTCGACCGTATCGGTAATCATGACATCGACTTCACCCGTCGCGACGGCTGCCGGAATGGCTAAGTTATCCGTGTACATGACGATACGGGCACGATCGAACGTCTGACGGACGAACTGCTCGTTCGTTCCCCCCGGATTCAGACCGATTGTAATGTCCGGACGATTGATGGCAGCAATTGATGTCAAACGGTTTAAGTCACTTTTGCGGACGAGTGGTGTCTTTTGGAAAGACAAGTAACTTTTCGTGAAGTCACCAATGATTTCGCGTTCGATGTTTTTTGTCACGCCGCCGACAACCATATCGAATTTACCGGCACGTAAGTCGCGCGTCAACGTCGGCCACGTCGTCGGGACGAATTCGACTTCAAGTCCTGCTGTTTTTGCAAACGAGCGGATGACCTCGATATCGAACCCTTCATAGTCATTCGTCTGACGGTTCAAGTAGGTGAACGGTTTATAATCCCCCGTCGTCCCGACGATGATTTTTTTATCGGAAAAGACATCACGTGTCCGTTCCTCTTTCTTTGGGGAAACAAACTCTCGCAACCGCGTCACCGCGAACAAACTCGAAATAACAAGACTTCCTCCAAGCACGACTCCCTGCAGTTTATTCACCTAGCTCGCATCCTCTCTCTATCTCGTTCTATTTTGTATAGTACTCAAAAGAGTATCACATCCCTGTCCGTTCTAAAAGATTTTTTTGATTATTTCGTCAAATCGTGTTTCAACGTTTTTTCGTGCGAAGCCCTCTCGATTGCATTTGACGATGCGTTTCTTTCATAATAGGAAAGAATCGATTAGCGAAATGGAGGAATGTAAGATGAGTAAAGTATTCATTATTGGAGCGAACGGGAAAGTAGGACGGCACGTCGCCAAACAATTGAGTGACTCAACTCATGAAGTCCGCGTCGGTCTGCGGTCACCTGACCAGTTTTCTGACTTTGAAGCACTCGGACTGACTCCTGTCCTGCTTGATCTCGAGCAGAACATGGCATCGATCCAGGACGCACTCGGAGATAGCGACGTCGTCATCTTCACAGCGGGATCCGGCGGACACACCGGTGCCGATAAGACGATGTTGATTGACTTAGACGGTGCCGCTAAATCAATCGCGGCAGCAGAGCAACAAGAAGCGAAACAATTCATCATGGTCAGTGCCTTGAACGCCGACTCGCCGGAAACTTGGTCTGACAGCATGAAACCGTATTATGTCGCAAAACACTATGCCGACCGGTTGTTACGTGACAGCAAACTCAACTATACGATTTTGCGTCCCGGCGGTTTATCAGACGATGCCGGAACAGGTGCCGTCACGACCGACCCGTCTGATGCGGATACAAAATCGATTGCCCGTGAAGATGTCGCAGCCGTCATCGTTGCTTCAATCGGACAAGAAACGGCATCCCGTCAAACAATTACACTCCTCGAAGGCGATACACCCATCGCTGACGTATTTGCATAAAACGAAAAACGAGCGACCCCGATTCCGGAGGTCACTCGTTTTTTCATGACGCTTGTTTCACTTCAACGATGTGTGCTTGTTCGCGACGGATTGCCGTTACAATCAACGTAACGCCTAACGTCACAATTAAGATCATTACCAGGTTAAAGGCATACTGCGAGATATCTCCATCAAAGTAAATTAATCGTGTCAGTCCTGCGACTGCATTCGGGACGGGAAGAAACTGACCGAGCGACTGATAGAACGGTGCGAGCATCGATGGTGGCACGATATTTCCTGCCGTCATCAACTGGAACGGAATCAACGCGACGTTGACGAGCGGTGCGATTGGTCCGAATATCGCAAAGTTCATTTGCGTGACACTGATACAGGCTGCTGTTAATAAGACTTGGAATCCCCAGACTTTTAAAAAGGATGCTGCACTATCCGAGAACAAGAAGGCAATCGTCACCATGACAAGTGGCACGACGACAAGAACGATGCCATGCAACAATTGTTTACTCCAAAAGAGCGACCACTTTTGATGTTGCTTCTGAAGAGTTTGTGTCACGAGATTAAACTGAATCCCCATCGTCATGACAGCGATGTAAATGACGAAGCCAAGGATGATCGGTAACATCGACGTCGAGAATTCTGACACGTGATGTTCGATGATGATATCGGATGTGAACGGGACGTCTCCATTCAGTTGATTGACGATTTGTCCCGCTCCCTGTTTCAAGATTCCATTAGCAAACTCTGCATTGGCTTGGTTGACATGGAACGTCAAGCGCTGTTCATTCGTCAAATCCGCGACGAGGACCATTTCGACATCACCCTGGTCAAGTTGCTTCAGTCCGGTTTCTGTTGAATTGACTTGCGAGACGGTAAATGGACTTTCAGCTTTGAACTGTTGATAGAAATCTGCCGAGCCTTGATCCGCCACGACCGCGACGCGTAATTGATCCAGTCGTTCCGTCGCACCCTGGTACCCTGTCATCCAGACGACGAGGAAGAGAACCGGTACGACGAGGGCGAACATGAGCCCGACTTTCGTTTGTGTGATTGCAAATACGTCTTTCATTGTCTTCATTTTTGTATCCCCTTTTTATGTGCATTGCTTATAATAGCATGTGCAACTATTAAACCAAAAAAGAAAACCACTCACGTCACATTTTTGTGAATGGTTTCAAGCGTCCGAATGAACTGTTCAATCTCCGCTTTCGTCAGCCCTTGAAACGCTTGTTCTTGCAACGCATCAAGCGTCGGTTCAAGCAATTCAAGCACGTGGACACCCTCTTTTGTTGTCAAAAGAATGAACGCACGGCGATCTCTCGGATCAGACGTTCGCATGACGAACCCTTTTTTGACAAGCTTATCAAGAATCTTCCCAACTGTCGTTTGATCCCGTTCCGTCACGAGCGCTAACTGTTTTTGGGAAACACCTTCTTGCTTATGCAATTCACTTAAGACAGAGAGTTGTTCCGGTGTCAGACCGTGCACGTCCATCCGCTTCGTCGCCGCCCGTTTAAATGAATGATAGCTGCGCGACAGCTGCATGCCAAGCGACCAATCGACTTCCTTCACATGCTTCCCCTTCTTTCCGATAAATAGTTGCACTACTTATTATTTCGACTTACTCACTATACTGGTCAGGAAGAGGAGTTGTCAATGACCTTTCTTGAATCGTCGGTGTTTCTATTTTTCTGGTTAGCGGCACGGATCCTTTTCAATATTCCAGATATGATTAGCACACCGAACGCCGTTCCTAATGTGTTCAACCACACATCATCGACGTCAAAACTACGGTAGTTGTAGCCGATGAACAGACCTATTATCGCTTGAGTCGATTCAATGCCTATACTCATCATAAAGCCCAGCATGATGACGTTCCGTCGCTTCATCATCGGATAGAGAACTAACAAAAAGATTCCTAACGGTACAAACAAAAGAACATTTCCCATGACCTGGATCAAAAAAGCTTCGCCTTGTCCTGAATTTACCGTATCAAGCAGCAGTTTGAACGGAAGGAAGTTATGATGTTCCCCATGCTGTTCACGAATTACTTCATCAATCAAACTTCGTTGAACGGGTAATGGGAATAACGTAAGTGACACGACGCCGGCAAGATAAACGGAAAGTAACATCCAGTAACTAAAGCGTCGTCCTGAAATTTTACCTTGTGTGACGCGGTAAGAAAGAATAAGTAAACAAATCGTAATCATCAAAAAACAAGGAAGTTCGAAGGTCAGCTGAACTGCGCCCTATAGTTTGGACAATTTAATAAAAGCACCTTTATTGTTTAAGCTGCTATGAGATGGCTTCGGTATTGTGCCGGAGTCATCTTTTGTAGTTTCCATTGTCTTCGTTCGCTATTGTAATAGTCAATGTATACATCGACCATAGCGCAGACCTCATCGAGGTCAGATGCTAATTGATAATCGACATAATCTTTCAAGTGCCCAAAGAATGATTCCATCGGGGCATTATCCAGGCAGTTTCCTCGACGTGACATGGATTGAACCATCCCCATCTCACGAATCCGTGCTTGATAAGCAGGATGCGTATAATGGAAACCTTGATCGGAGTGTATCATGGCTTCCGGATGTGTATTCCCTTGAAGTCGTTCTGCGAGTTTATTCGTCGTATGAAGGACGAGTTCCATCCGGAGGCTCATTGATACATGATGTGCCACAATTTCACGTGTAGCGACATCCTTCACGCAAGAGAGATAGGCAGTTTGACCAGACCCAATTCGGAGATAGGTGATGTCTGTGACGAACACTTTACCTGGCTCTACTTGCTTGAACCGGCGGTTCAAGTGGTTCGGCACAGTCTTATGTTCATATGTCGCTTTGGCGATTTTACGGTAGGGGTTCTGCCTGCGGATTTTCGTCACGATCCCAAACTTTCTCATGATACGAAGAATACGCTTATGATTCATCGGCCCCCCCATAAGATCAAGCATTTCCATGTAAAGACCACGATAGCCAATCTTCTTGTCGTGACGGTCGTGAACACGTTTTAGAAGAAGGTAGTCCGCATAGTCGCGTTCTTCCCGAAGGGAGTCACTGTCCGTACGCGCAAGCCAGGCGTAATAACCACTGCGACTCACCTCAGCGAGCGTGCAGAGATCTGTGACGAACCGACTCGTCGATAATTTTCTTACAACAATATTAATTGCCTGATAGCGCTCAGACGCTGTTAGCTTCGGTGCTTCGCCTCTCTTTCGAGAGCTTCTAGCTTTTTTAGTAATTCGTTCTCCGCCGTGAGGTACTTGATCCGTGCTTCAGCTTTCGCAAGAAGTCGTTCGATGGAATCGTCTTTTTTCGGTCGACCACCAAGATTTGATTTTCCACGTCTCTCATTCAGGAGTCCTTCTTCCCCATAAATACGATATGTCTTCCGCCATCGCTTCAACGCTTCGTTCGTCGTTTGCTTACCGATCATGACCAAGTCGAAGCCGCTCTCCTCAAAGATTTGTATTGGTCGTTTCCCAGCTAAATTCTCATGTACAGCGTAAATCTTGAATTCTCCCTTGTATTGGATGGTGCGATCCGATACCGAGGCTACGTGGGGATTCGCTTCAAGTTGTCTGATTTGATCTGGATTAAAGGTACGTCTGTTCATAAATAGTCCTCCCGTATGAATTGAATAGATATAGTATATCGATATCTCTGAACACAAAAAACCCCGAATGGGGTCTTTTATCAAGTGTCCACCATTTAGGGTTCAGTTCA
>NZ_CP022237.1:126457-130902 GCF_002214325.1 Exiguobacterium sp. N4-1P | reverse complement strand
TAGTCACAAAAACGAGCAAGTCAAACACTTTATGGAGAGTTTGATCCTGGCTCAGGACGAACGCTGGCGGCGTGCCTAATACATGCAAGTCGAGCGCAGGAAGCTCGCGGAACTCTTCGGAGGGAAGCAAGTGGAACGGCATGGGAACGGGTGTGACCACTTGGCTATCGCCACCAGACATCTATTATCTTAACATTATGTTTCCATAACGTCAAGCACTTTTTTTGAAAGGCTCGCGCCCTCAAAACTGAAGTCATCAACAATCATCTGCTAGAACAAGGCCTCGACCGATTAGTATCACTCAGCTCCGCATGTCACCATGCTTCCACCCGTGACCTATCTACCTCATCGTCTCTGTACGCCCTTCATACCTTGATCTAGCATTTTGGTATTCTAAGAACACACGTCTAATGACATGGTTATAAAAATTTGATGTCTTGTTGATGTCTTCAGTTTTCAAGGTGCGAGTGTCTCTTACGAGACTAGAGAGACGAGCTCTCAAAACTGAACGATGGGCATGTCCCTTACGGGACGTTTTCCTTAGAAAGGAGGTGATCCAGCCGCACCTTCCGATACGGCTACCTTGTTACGACTTCACCCCAATCATCTACCCATCCACCGTACGCCCTTCATACCTTGATCTAGCATTTTGGTATTCTAAGAACACACGTCTAATGACATGGTTATAAAAATTTGATGTCTTGTTGATGTCTTCAGTTTTCAAGGTGCGAGTGTCTCTATCGAGACTGAGAGACGAGCTCTCAAAACTGAACGATGGGCATGTCCCTTACGGGACGTTTTCCTTAGAAAGGAGGTGATCCAGCCGCACCTTCCGATACGGCTACCTTGTTACGACTTCACCCCAATCCAAGGCATCCACCGTACGCCCTTCATACCTTGATCTAGCATTTTGGTATTCTAAGAACACACGTCTAATGACATGGTTATAAAAATTTGATGTCTTGTTGATGTCTTCAGTTTTCAAGGTGCGAGTGTCTCTTACGAGACTGAGAGACGAGCTCTCAAAACTGAACGATGGGCATGTCCCTTACGGGACGTTTTCCTTAGAAAGGAGGTGATCCAGCCGCACCTTCCGATACGGCTACCTTGTTACGACTTCACCCCAATCATCTACCCCACCTTCGACAAGGCATCCACCGTACGCCCTTCATACCTTGATCTAGCATTTTGGTATTCTAAGAACACACGTCTAATGACATGGTTATAAAAATTTGATGTCTTGTTGATGTCTTCAGTTTTCAAGGTGCGAGTGCCTTCTCCATGGAAATAGACAAGACAAATGGAGCCTAGCGGGATCGAACCGCTGACCTCCTGCGTGCAAGGCAGGCGCTCTCCCAGCTGAGCTAAGGCCCCAGGATATGAACTTAAAATTGAATGGTGGGCCTAAGTGGACTCGAACCACCGACCTCACGCTTATCAGGCGTGCGCTCTAACCAGCTGAGCTATAGGCCCATTCAAATATGGGATGATTCAGTTGAGAGATCGGACTCTCAAAACTGAACGATGGGCATGTCCCTTACGGGACGTTTTCCTTAGAAAGGAGGTGATCCAGCCGCACCTTCCGATACGGCTACCTTGTTACGACTTCACCCCAATCATCTACCCCACCTTCGAGCGCCTTTCATCATCGGACCATGCGGTCCGAAGAACTATCCGGTATTAGCTCCGATTTCTCGGAGTTATCCCAATCCTTGAGGCAGGTTCCTTACGTGTTACTCACCCGTCCGCCGCTCATTCCACTCACTTCCCTCCGAAGAGTTCCGCGAGCTTCCTGCGCTCGACTTGCATGTATTAGGCACGCCGCCAGCGTTCGTCCTGAGCCAGGATCAAACTCTCCATAAAGTGTTTGACTTGCTCGTTTTTGTGACTAAAAGTCACGTTGACGAAGCTTGCGCTTCATTCATTGTTTGTATCCGAAGATACGTTTTTTGCCTCATCGTTCAGTTTTCAAAGTTCGTCAAAGATAAAATTTGGTGGAGCCTAGCGGGATCGAACCGCTGACCTCCTGCGTGCAAGGCAGGCGCTCTCCCAGCTGAGCTAAGGCCCCATTAAAGGGATTAAATTGAAGATGGTCGGGAAGACAGGATTCGAACCTGCGACCCCTTGGTCCCAAACCAAGTGCTCTACCAAGCTGAGCTACTTCCCGAAAAAGTGCACCCTGAGAGATTCGAACTCCCGACCCCTTGATTCGTAGTCAAGTACTCTATCCAGCTGAGCTAAGGGTGCGGGGTATAATGGATCAAACAGTTATTAAAATTAAAAATGGTACCGAGGGCCGGAATCGAACCGGCACGGGGAAACCCCCGCAGGATTTTAAGTCCTGTGCGTCTACCAGTTCCGCCACCCCGGCAGGGTTTTAAAGGTAGAACCTAAATTCTAAATCAGAATCTTCGGTGATATTTAAATGAAAATGGTGCCGGCAACAGGAGTCGAACCCGCGACCTACTGATTACAAGTCAGTTGCTCTACCAGCTGAGCTACACCGGCAAGTGTAAATAAAAATGGTGGAGGATGACGGGATCGAACCGCCGACCCTCTGCTTGTAAGGCAGATGCTCTCCCAGCTGAGCTAATCCTCCATATGTACGCCTGGCAGCGTCCTATCCTCACAGGGGGAAGCCCCCAACTACTTTCGGCGTTCAAGTGCTTAACTTCCGTGTTCGGCATGGGAACGGGTGTGACCACTTGGCTATCGCCACCAGACATCTATTATCTTAACATTATGTTTCCATAACGTCAAGCACTTTTTTTGAAAGGCTCGCGCCCTCAAAACTGAAGTCATCAACAAAATCATCTGCTAGAACAAGGCCTCGACCGATTAGTATCACTCAGCTCCGCATGTCACCATGCTTCCACCCGTGACCTATCTACCTCATCGTCTCTGAGGGGTCTTTCTTGATTACTCAAAGGGAAATAGTGGAATGAGCGGCGGACGGGTGAGTAACACGTAAGGAACCTGCCTCAAGGATTGGGATAACTCCGAGAAATCGGAGCTAATACCGGATAGTTCTTCGGACCGCATGGTCCGATGATGAAAGGCGCTCCGGCGTCACCTTGAGATGGCCTTGCGGTGCATTAGCTAGTTGGTGGGGTAATGGCCTACCAAGGCGACGATGCATAGCCGACCTGAGAGGGTGATCGGCCACACTGGGACTGAGACACGGCCCAGACTCCTACGGGAGGCAGCAGTAGGGAATCTTCCACAATGGACGAAAGTCTGATGGAGCAACGCCGCGTGAGTGATGAAGGTTTTCGGATCGTAAAACTCTGTTGTAAGGGAAGAACAGATACGAGAGGTAATGCTCGTATCCTGACGGTACCTTGCGAGAAAGCCACGGCTAACTACGTGCCAGCAGCCGCGGTAATACGTAGGTGGCAAGCGTTGTCCGGAATTATTGGGCGTAAAGCGCGCGCAGGCGGCCTTTTAAGTCTGATGTGAAAGCCCCCGGCTCAACCGGGGAGGGTCATTGGAAACTGGAAGGCTTGAGTACAGAAGAGAAGAGTGGAATTCCATGTGTAGCGGTGAAATGCGTAGAGATGTGGAGGAACACCAGTGGCGAAGGCGACTCTTTGGTCTGTAACTGACGCTGAGGCGCGAAAGCGTGGGGAGCAAACAGGATTAGATACCCTGGTAGTCCACGCCGTAAACGATGAGTGCTAGGTGTTGGGGGGTTTCCGCCCCTCAGTGCTGAAGCTAACGCATTAAGCACTCCGCCTGGGGAGTACGGCCGCAAGGCTGAAACTCAAAGGAATTGACGGGGACCCGCACAAGCGGTGGAGCATGTGGTTTAATTCGAAGCAACGCGAAGAACCTTACCAACTCTTGACATCCCCTTGACCGCTTGAGAGATCAAGTTTTCCCTTCGGGGACAAGGGTGACAGGTGGTGCATGGTTGTCGTCAGCTCGTGTCGTGAGATGTTGGGTTAAGTCCCGCAACGAGCGCAACCCCTATCCTTAGTTGCCAGCATTTAGTTGGGCACTCTAGGGAGACTGCCGGTGACAAACCGGAGGAAGGTGGGGATGACGTCAAATCATCATGCCCCTTATGAGTTGGGCTACACACGTGCTACAATGGACGGTACAAAGGGCAGCGAGACCGCGAGGTGGAGCCAATCCCAGAAAGCCGTTCCCAGTTCGGATTGCAGGCTGCAACTCGCCTGCATGAAGTCGGAATCGCTAGTAATCGCAGGTCAGCATACTGCGGTGAATACGTTCCCGGGTCTTGTACACACCGCCCGTCACACCACGAGAGTTTGCAACACCCGAAGCCGGTGAGGTAACCGCAAGGAGCCAGCCGTCGAAGGTGGGGTAGATGATTGGGGTGAAGTCGTAACAAGGTAGCCGTATCGGAAGGTGCGGCTGGATCACCTCCTTTCTAAGGAAAACGTCCCGTAAGGGACATGCCCATCGTTCAGTTTTGAGAG
>NZ_CP022237.1:0-126222 GCF_002214325.1 Exiguobacterium sp. N4-1P | reverse complement strand
CACTCGCACCTTGAAAACTGAAGACATCAACAAGACATCAAATTTTTATAACCATGTCATTAGACGTGTGTTCTTAGAATACCAAAATGCTAGATCAAGGTATGAAGGGCGTACGGTGGATGCCTTGGCACTAGGAGCCGATGAAGGACGCGACGAACAGCGATATGCTTCGGGGAGCAGTAAGTATGCTTTGATCCGAGGATTTCCGAATGGGGGAACCCACCATCCGTAATGGGATGGGACATGTTACGTGAATACATAGCGTAGCGTGAGGCAGACCCGGGGAACTGAAACATCTAAGTACCCGGAGGAAGAGAAAGCAAATGCGATTCCCTGAGTAGCGGCGAGCGAAACGGGAACAGCCCAAACCGGAGAGCATGCTCTCCGGGGTTGTAGGACACTCTATACGGAGTCAAAAAGGAAGACAGTAGGTGAACGACCTGGAAAGGTCGGCCGAAGAAGGTGACAGCCCTGTAGCTGAAACTGTTTTCCCTCCAGAGTGGATCCTGAGTACGGCGGGACACGTGAAACCCCGTCGGAATCCGGGAGGACCATCTCCCAAGGCTAAATACTCCCTAGTGACCGATAGTGAACCAGTACCGTGAGGGAAAGGTGAAAAGCACCCCGGAAGGGGAGTGAAATAGATCCTGAAACCGTATGCCTACAAGTAGTCAGAGCCCGTTAATGGGTGATGGCGTGCCTTTTGTAGAATGAACCGGCGAGTTACGATAGCGCGCGAGGTTAAGCTGATGAGGCGGAGCCGTAGCGAAAGCGAGTCTGAATAGGGCGCACGTAGTGCGTTGTCGTAGACCCGAAACCAGGTGATCTACCCATGTCCAGGATGAAGGTCAGGTAACACTGACTGGAGGTCCGAACCCACGCACGTTGAAAAGTGCGGGGATGAGGTGTGGGTAGCGGTGAAATGCCAATCGAACCTGGAGATAGCTGGTTCTCCCCGAAATAGCTTTAGGGCTAGCCTCGAGGTTGAGAGTTCCGGAGGTAGAGCACTGATTGGACTAGGGGCCCCCACAGGGTTACCGAATTCAGTTAAACTCCGAATGCCGGCAACTTATACTCGGGAGTCAGACTGCGAGTGATAAGATCCGTAGTCAAGAGGGAAACAGCCCAGACCGCCAGCTAAGGTCCCAAAGTGTATGTTAAGTGGAAAAGGATGTGGCGCTGCCTAGACAGCTAGGATGTTGGCTTAGAAGCAGCCACCATTCAAAGAGTGCGTAATAGCTCACTAGTCGAGTGGCGCCGCGCCGAAAATGTAACGGGGCTAAACATACCACCGAAGCTGCGGATTCCGTAAGGAATGGTAGGGGAGCGTTCCAAACCGCTGTGAAGCTGTACCGGAAGGAGCAGTGGAGCGTTTGGAAGTGAGAATGCCGGTGTGAGTAGCGAAAAGAGGGGTGAGAATCCCCTCCGTCGAAAGCCCAAGGTTTCCTGAGGAAGGCTCGTCCGCTCAGGGTTAGTCTGGACCTAAGCCGAGGCCGAAAGGCGTAGGCGATGGATAACAGGTTGATATTCCTGTACCACCGATCCACCGTTTGAACAATGGGGGGACGCAGGAGGATAGTGACGCATGCGGATGGAAGTGCATGTGTAAGTTTCGAGATCGTCTGATTGGCAAATCCGTCAGGCACCAAGATCGAGGAACGACGCGGAGTCCCCTAGGGACGAAGGTCACGATTTCACACTGCCAAGAAAAGCCTCTAGTGAGGTGGAAGGTGCCAGTACCGTAAACCGACACAGGTAGGCGGGATGAGAATTCTAAGACGCGCGGGATAACTCTCGTTAAGGAACTCGGCAAAATGGTCCCGTAACTTCGGGAGAAGGGACGCTCTACATGAGTAGAGCCGCAGTGAATAGGCCCAAACGACTGTTTAGCAAAAACACAGGTCTCTGCTAAATCGCAAGATGACGTATAGGGGCTGACGCCTGCCCGGTGCTGGAAGGTTAAGGGGATGGGTTAGCGCAAGCGAAGCTTTGAACCGAAGCCCCAGTAAACGGCGGCCGTAACTATAACGGTCCTAAGGTAGCGAAATTCCTTGTCGGGTAAGTTCCGACCCGCACGAAAGGCGTAACGATTTGGGCACTGTCTCAACGAGAGACCCGGTGAAATCATAGTACCTGTGAAGATGCAGGTTACCCGCGACAGGACGGAAAGACCCCATGGAGCTTTACTACAGCCTGATATTGAGGCTTTGTGCATGATGTACAGGATAGGCGGGAGACGTCGAGACCGGAGCGCCAGCTTCGGAGGAGTCACCCTTGGGATACCGCCCTTCATGCATAGAGTCTCTAACTCGCAGCCGTAATCCGGCTGGAGGACCGTGTCAGGCGGGTAGTTTGACTGGGGCGGTCGCCTCCTAAACAGTAACGGAGGCGCCCAAAGGTTCCCTCAGAATGGTTGGAAATCATTCGTAGAGCGCAAAGGCAGAAGGGAGCTTGACTGCGAGACCTACAAGTCGAGCAGGGACGAAAGTCGGGCTTAGTGATCCGGTGGTTCCGCATGGAAGGGCCATCGCTCAACGGATAAAAGCTACCCTGGGGATAACAGGCTGATCTCCCCCAAGAGTCCACATCGACGGGGAGGTTTGGCACCTCGATGTCGGCTCATCGCATCCTGGGGCTGGAGTAGGTCCCAAGGGTTGGGCTGTTCGCCCATTAAAGCGGTACGCGAGCTGGGTTCAGAACGTCGTGAGACAGTTCGGTCCCTATCCGTCGTGGGCGCAGGAAATTTGAGGAGAGCTGTCCTTAGTACGAGAGGACCGGGATGGACGCACCGCTGGTGTACCAGTTGTTCCGCCAGGAGCATCGCTGGGTAGCTACGTGCGGACGGGATAAATGCTGAAAGCATCTAAGCATGAAGCCCCCTCCAAGATGAGATTTCCCTTTGAGTAATCAAGAAAGACCCCTCAGAGACGATGAGGTAGATAGGTCACGGGTGGAAGCATGGTGACATGCGGAGCTGAGTGATACTAATCGGTCGAGGCCTTGTTCTAGCAGATGATTGCGCCTTTCATCATCGGACCATGCGGTCCGAAGAACTATCCGGTATTAGCTCCGATTTCTCGGAGTTATCCCAATCCTTGAGGCAGGTTCCTTACGTGTTACTCACCCGTCCGCCGCTCATTCCACTCGCTTCCCTCCGAAGAGTTCCGCGAGCTTCCTGCGCTCGACTTGCATGTATTAGGCACGCCGCCAGCGTTCGTCCTGAGCCAGGATCAAACTCTCCATAAAGTGTTTGACTTGCTCGTTTTTGTGACCGAAGTCACGTTGACGAAGCTTGCGCTTCATTCATTGTTTGTATCCGAAGATACGTTTTTTGCCTCATCGTTCAGTTTTCAAAGTCCGATATGTCATTTGACGACTTTTAAATCTTACAGTAAAGTATTAACTAATGTCAATTCTTTTTTATAAGTTTTTTTCGTTGTATGACGCTCGCTTTCGGCGTGTGCCTTAGCGACATGTATTAATATATCAACTCTTGTTTTTTACGTCAACTGTTTTTCTAAAAAAACTTTTAAAAAAGATGGACCCGATGGAATTGGTCATAACAACCATTCCCCGAGTCCTTTTCTTATGCCTGTTTTTGCGACTGTACTTTCGCTGGAGCAGGCTTTTCTTGCAAGCGATGCAACATCAGGATTTGATACGCATTACAAACCAAGAGTGTCGCCAGTGCGGCCCAAAGCATCCGCTTGTCTTGCGTTGCCTGAAGAGCTGGTACCCATTCAATCAACGTGATGACCGTCATTAAGAATAACGTCGGGATGAAAGCACTGAAATTTGTTTCACGGGCTTTCGTACGTGCAACGAGAAATGCGACGAACAATAAGACAACCATTTCACCAATATAGAGGCTTGTTTTATCGAATCCGAACGCAAGTCCACGTAAGTAGACGCCGTCAAACAAGGCGAAGGCAATCAAAACGACCTGAACCCGATTCCATAACTTTGCGCCGCGGAACAGATCAAGTCCAACCCGGTGCAAAATCAAATAAGAGAAAAAGCCCATCAGGCTGATTGCCGTCCATGTACTACTGTATGCCAAGGCCGTAATGTATCCGCTAATCGATTGATTGCGGACGTACCCTGGTTCAGCGACAAGGTTAAACACGAAGCCGGCTAGCGTCCCAATTAGGAGCGTCATCCAGAACAGCTTCAAAAATCCTTTAATCTTCATGTATTATCCCTCTACTTTTTCGATGACACGCGCTGCGAGTTCATTATAGTGTGTTTCAAATGGATGGTCATCGCGATAAATCGATGGTGCAAAGTCCGATTCATTCGCATATGGTTGTCCAAGTGGAATCTTAGCTAGAATATCTGTTTTTAGCGCTTCTGACAACTTCTCTCCGCCACCTGATCCGAAGACATACTCTTTTTCACCAGTTACCTTGCTTTCGAAGTACGCCATATTTTCAATGATACCGAGCAAACGGTGGTTCGTCTTAATCGCCATCGCACCGGCACGAGCTGCAACGAATGCCGCTGTCGCATGTGGTGTCGTGACAATCAATTCCTGACAGCTTGGGAGCATCGAGTGAATATCAAGTGCGACGTCACCCGTTCCTGGCGGCAAATCGAGTAAGAGGTAATCAAGATCGCCCCATTCAACATCCGAGAAGAAGTTATTGAGCATCTTCCCGAGCATCGGTCCACGCCAGATGACGGGTGCATTGTCTTCGACGAAGAAGCCCATCGAGATGACTTTTACGCCAAACCGCTCTGGCGGAATGATCCGGTCATTGACGACGGTCGGTCGTGTTTCAATTCCCATCATATCCGGAACACTAAAACCATAGATATCCGCGTCAATCAAACCAACTTTTTTACCTGCCCGTGCAAGGGCAACTGCGAGGTTGACGGAAACCGTCGATTTTCCGACGCCCCCTTTACCAGAAGCGATCGCGATGAACGTCGTCCCTGACTCCGGTTTAAGAATCGATGGTGTCGTCGCTGCCTGAATCCCGTGATCGCCGAGTGCCTCGAAACGAAGTCCGACCGTCTTGAAGCCTTTTTCTTTTAACTCTTTAACGATTTCTTGTTGTAACGTCAACTGTTCACCTGAACCTGCTTGCGCAAGTGCGATTTTCAGGCTGACGTAGTCTCCTTTGATTCGGACATCACGAATCCCGTTCGTATCTGCAAGCGAGCGTTCGATCGTCGGATCAATTAACTGTCCGACTACCTCGCGAATTTCTTGTTCATTCAACATAGTGCCTTCCCCCTGAGAACGTTCGATTTATTCCATTTCAGTATAACAAAAATAAGATAGCGCTTGCACATTTCGGCTCATAAAGGATGACATTTCCTTGTCGACCCGGAAGAATCAGTCCAGCAGCTTCAAAAAAAGAGATCTCCTCCGCGCTGTCGCTAAAAGGGATCTCCCGATCTGTTAAAACATCCGATTCCAGGTTGCCGGTCCGACGACTCCGTCAACTGCTAATCCTTGACGTGCTTGGTAGGCACGGACCTTTTCAACCGTCTCTACATCAAATCGTTTCGTGACGGTTGCCTTGACCGCCCGCTGAATCCGCTCGATGTCCCGACTGTTCATCTGGACGGCCCCTCGATAGAGCGGCTGTCCCGGATAAGGCACTAAAACATCCGTCGTCACTGTATTTAACTCAAAGTGCGGATAATCTTTAAATCCACTCCAATCTCCGCCCCAGGAAAAACCTTGCCGTTTCATTGCCTGGACGATTTGTTGAAAGTTGGCATCGGTATTAAAGATCGCTTCCGTTCCGTCCATGGAGTATTGAAACAGATCAACGGCAATCCCGCGGTTATGATTTGATTGTCCTCCACGGGCATGCGTGACAATCGCTCCCGGCGTCGTTCGTCCTTGCGCATAGAGTTTCTCCTGCTCGGCATAGGAACGGAAGCCTTGGGCCACTCCGACATAAATTCCTTTGACATGGAGTTCCCGGATGACTTGGCGTGTCTTTCGGGCGACTTCCGGCGAGAGTCCGGGAACATTCAGTTTTCGATTGGCTCGTTCGAGCAACCAACTGACTGATAGTGTCATCTTTCACCACACTCCTTTCTCCTCTGTTCCCGAAAACAGAATCCGGTATACTTAACGATGGACTTATCCTCACCAAGCATTCGGAAAAAGGAGTTTTTTGATGAAAAAAATGTTAGTCTTCGCAAGCGTCATCACAGTCTTCTTACATATCGGCTATGCGATTTACTTTTATGCAGGGCATGAAGCAAATGTAGCTTATCAACCCGCTCTCCCTGAAAACAGCACGGTGTTAAGTCAGGAGACGTCTTTTACCGGTACAGTCGGTTCACAGACGGCGAATGATCCTCTTGCATTTTTACAGCATCTGTTCCTCTGGAGTATCCCGCTGACGTTTGTTGCTCTCACAGCACTCTTATTCCTCATCCGAACAATACGACGACGTACGTTTTGAACGGCAGACAGTTGCTTGACCGCTTTTTTAATTAGAGAGCGGTCTTTTGGCATAAAAAAATCTCCCACCCGTAAGGATGAGAGATAAAACGATTAACGTTTTGAGAACTGAGGTGCACGACGTGCTGCTTTAAGACCGTATTTTTTACGTTCTTTCATACGAGCATCGCGTGTTAAGAAGCCTTTAGCTTTAAGTGTTCCACGGAAATCTGGATCCGCTTGAAGAAGTGCACGTGAGATACCGTGACGGATAGCGCCTGCTTGACCAGTGAAGCCGCCGCCTTTGACCGTTACCATGATATCGTATTTACCTTCTGTTTCTGTGAGTACAAGTGGTTCTTTTGCAGTCATGATTAAAGTTTCATAACCGAAGTATTCGCTGATATCGCGCCCGTTAACTGTGACTTTACCGTCTCCAGCAACGAGGAAAACGCGAGCTGCCGCGTGTTTACGGCGACCAGTGCCGTAGTAACGTACATCTGCCATCGTGTAGTTCCTCCTAAATTCGTATTAACCGCGAAGTTCGTAAACTTCTGGTTGTTGTGCTTCTTGCTTATGAGTATCTCCAGCGTAAACGTGGAGTTTGTTGAACATTTGACGACCGAGGCTACCTTTTGGAAGCATCCCTTTGATCGCGAGTTCAAGCATACGCTCAGGTTTGTTAGCGAGTAAGTCGCGTGCGACAGTCTGCTTCAAGCCGCCTGGATGACCAGAGTGACGGTAGTAGACCTTTTTGTCGAGTTTGTTACCAGTTAATACGATTTTCTCAACGTTGATGAGGATAACGTGATCCCCACAGTCAACGTGTGGTGTGAACGTAGGTTTGTGCTTACCGCGGAGAAGTGAAGCCACTTCGCTCGAAAGACGACCGAGTGTTTTGCCTTCTGCGTCGATAAGGAGCCATTTGCGTTCTACATCAGTAGCTTTCGCCATGAAAGTTGTGCGCATGTAAAATACCTCCTAAGGAATTTAAAAGTTTCTTTTTTGATTTTTCATTTATTCACTGTGTGAATCTATCAGAATCTTAGGTGTACGGGGCTAAGATTGTGGTTTCATAATAAATGAAATGCCAATAAACATTGTATGTTTTTTAGCGGCTAATGTCAAATGCCTTTTTTAGACTCTGGGTAGAAAACTTCCCAAAGGTACAACCCGTGCGGTGGTGCCGTCACACCAGCGACGTTTCGATCCTTCGCGGCAAGCATCTTCTTGATGTCCGTAGCGGCAAAACGTCCGCGTCCGACATCAAACAAAGTCCCGACCATGATACGAATCTGATTATAAAGAAAACCGCTTCCTTTAAACCGAAAGATTAGCTCTTCCCCGTACTCAATCAACTCCGCTTCATAAATCGTCCGGATTCGATTATCCGTTTCCGTCTTCGCGACACAAAACGAACTGAAATCATGGGTGCCGACTAAATACGTCATCGCTTGACGCATCACGTCGAGATCAAGCGCGTACGGAATCAATACCGATTGATGACGTCGAAACGCATCTTCGGTCCGGCGTACGAAGTACCGGTACTCTTTCCCCACTACATCATACCTTGCTTCGAAGTCAGAAGCGACCTCTTTACAGTCCCGGACACGAATATCGTCCGGTAATAACGTATTTAAGGCCTTGACCATGCTGTCCGGCGCAATCGCAAGTTCCGTATCGAAATGGATGACTTGCCCCTGTGCGTGCACACGAGCGTCTGTACGCCCTGATCCAATCACCTTGACCGGGTGCTTGTGCATCCGCGCAAGCGTCTTCTCGACGACCTCCTGGATCGTTACACCATTCGGTTGGACTTGGTAACCAGAGTAACCCGTCCCGTCATATTGAATCGTACATTTAAAACGTCGCATCAGAAACCTCCCCGTAAGTAAACAAGCAGGAGCGCGACGACGACGAGGAGACCCATCAAACCGGTATCACGTGCCGTCCATTTCGATTCCCGAAGACGCGTCCGTCCTTCTCCCCCACGGTAGCCGCGTGCTTCCATCGCAATCGCGAGGTCCTCTGCCCGCTTAAAGGCCGAGATGAACAATGGAATCAAAAGTGGGATGATTGCCCGCAGACGCTCTTTAATCGGTCCTGCCGCTAAATCAACACCACGTGCCTGCTGTGCTTTCATGATCTTCTCCGTCTCTTCTGCCAGTGTCGGTAAGAACCGCAGCGAAATCGAGAGCATCAAGGCAATCTCATGCGTCGGAACGCGGACGACCTTGAATGGCTTCAAAAGCAACTCAATTGCATCTGTCAGCTCGATCGGTGACGTCGTCAAGGTGACGAGTGTCGTGATCGAGACCAAATAGAAGAAGCGGAGCGAGACGATGATGGCGAGACGCAGACCTTCCGAATAAATTTTAAACCATCCAAATTCGAACAAGACGGTTCCTTCTCGCGTAAAGAACAGTTGAACGATGAAGGTGAAGACGATTAGGAAAAGAATCGGACGTAAGCCCTTCAAGACGTAGCGGAGTGGCAATTTACTACTCGCTAACGCTAAAAACGTAAAGATGAGTAAAAAAATGTTCGTCGCTGCATTGTTCGCGAGGAACACGAGCGGGATGAAACAAAATGCAAAAATAATTTTTGCAAGCGCAGAAGAACGATGAAGATAGGACGTACCCGGAATATGTTGTCCGACGATCATATACGTCCCCCCTGTACCTGTAGAATCCAATCCACGACTTCCGGTTCCGTTCGTAAGTTCGGACGCGAAAGTCCGAGTCGGTCTGCCACCGGCCAGGCAAGTGCTAAGACGTGCGGAAGATCAAGATGGAACTGCTTCAGCAGCTCCGCCTGTTGGAATAATCCAATCGGCTCTCCATCATACGCGACTTGTCCATGCTCCATGACGACGACACGATTCGTATATTCGAGCACTTGATCCATATCATGCGTGATCAAGAGTAATGTCAAACCCGTTTCCGCATGAAGCCGGGCGAAAAGACTCAGCATTTGCTTACGTCCTTGCGGATCGAGTCCAGCGGTCGGTTCGTCGACGATCAACACGTCTGGTTGACTAGCGAGTACGCCTGCGATCGCAACACGCCTCATTTGCCCACCAGACAAGTCAAACGGCGATCGGGACCAGAAGACTTCGTCTAGCCCTACTGTGCGTAATGCCTCTTTTGCGAGCCGTTCCGCCTCTTCCTGCTCATGCCCGAAGTTCATTGGACCGAACATGACATCCTTTAAGACTGTTTCTTCAAACAGCTGGTACTCAGGATACTGAAAGACGAGACCGACACGTTTTCGTAGTGCCTTTAAATCTTGTTTTCGTTTTGGTTCAATGATGATGTCATCGACTTGGACTTTTCCTCTCGTCGGTTTCAGCAATCCATTGATGTGCTGGACGAGCGTCGACTTCCCAGACCCAGTGTGCCCTACAAACGCAACAAGCGCCCCTGACGGAATCTCAAGATTCACATCACGCAGCGCGACTCGTTCGAACGGACTATTAAGTTGGTACGTATAGTTCAATTCCTGGATTAGGATTGGCATAAGCGGTTCACCAATTCACTTTCATCTAGTATCGTGTCCCCATACGAGAGACCTCGCGCCCGCAATTGCTCCTGAACTCGAACGATGAAAGGAACATCGAGACCGATTTCTTGGAGAAACGCCGATTTCGCAAAGACTTGTTGAGGTGTACCTTCTAATACGATTTTCCCGGCATCCATCACGATGACACGACTGGCCTGTAAGACCTCGTCTAATTCATGTGTAATGGCGACTACCGCCATCGGATGTCGTTCATATAATTCTTGAACGGTCGACATAACCTCTTCACGTGCGAGTGGATCAAGCATCGATGTTGCTTCATCAAGCACGAGAACATCAGGGCGCATCGCAAGTGCCGAAGCAATTGCGACACGCTGCTTCTGTCCGCCGGATAGTTGATGGGGTTCCCGATCAACAAAATCCGTAAGGCCAACGCGCGCTAGACTGTCGTCAATACGACGAACCATTTCCTCGCGTGGCACACCCCAATTTTCAAGGGCAAATGCCACGTCGTCGCGCACGGTCGTGCCAACAAATTGATTATCTGGATTTTGAAAGACGATGCCGATTGCCCGACGCATCTCCCATAGTTGCTCCGGATTCGCACTCGAGAATGTCTCGCCTACGGTCACCGTTCCTGATTCAGGAAGCAACAAGCCATTAAACAATTTAGTCAGCGTTGATTTTCCAGAGCCGTTGTGTCCAACGATGGCGACCCATTCACCAGAATGAATCGTCAGAGAGACATCTTGTAACGCAGCTTGTTCCTGTTCCGGATACCGATACGTAACGTGATCCAGTTCAATTAGCTTCGTCATGTCTACTCCTCCTTCATCAAATCAATTAATTCCATTTGTAACAAAAGGGCAGAAGCGAGTTACGCACTGCCCTTTTATAACGAATCATTTAAAAATTAAACGAGTTCGATGATGACCATTTCTGCGCCGTCACCACGACGTGGTCCCATTTTCATGATGCGTGTGTAACCACCTTGACGCTCAGCAAAACGTGGAGCAACATCAGCGAATAATTTTTGGATCGCGTCTTGTGCTTTGCCCTCTGCGTTTTGACCAGCAGCTTCACGGCGAACGAACGATGCAACTTGACGACGAGCGTGGAGATCACCGCGTTTACCTAAAGTGATGAGTTTCTCAACGACTGGACGAAGTTCCTTCGCTTTTTGTTCTGTAGTTTGGATACGCTCATTGATGATGAGATCAGTCGCAAGGTCACGCAAAAGTGCCTTACGTTGTGAGCTTGTACGGCCTAATTTCGAGTATGCCATGGATGGATTCCCTCCTTCGTGCAATTAATAGTTTTTAGTCTTCTTTACGCAAACCAAGTCCGAGTTCGTCGAGCTTCGCTTGAACTTCTTCGAGTGATTTACGTCCGAGGTTACGAACTTTCATCATCTCGTCTTCGCTCTTATTCGCGAGTTCTTGAACCGTATTGATACCAGCGCGTTTCAAACAGTTGTACGAACGAACTGAAAGATCGAGTTCTTCGATCGTCATTTCAAGTACTTTTTCTTTTTGATCTTCTTCCTTTTCGACCATGATTTCGGCATGGAGCGCTTCGTCCGTAAGACCAACAAAGATGTTTAAGTGTTCTGTCATGATTTTCGCACCGAGTGACACTGCTTCTTCAGGGCGGATTGAACCGTCCGTCCAAACATCAAGCGTCAATTTATCGAAGCTCGCATCTTGACCGACACGTGTTTTTTCAACTTGATAGTTTACACGTTGAATTGGCGTGTAAATCGAATCAATTGGGATCACACCGATTGGCATATCGTCCCGTTTGTTATCTTCAGCCTGAACATACCCACGACCGCGACGAGCTGTCAGACGCATATGAAGTGATGCACCTTCTGCAAGTGTTGCAATGTGAAGTTCTGGGTTGAGGATTTCGACGTCGCTGTCATGCGTAATGTTTGCCGCAGTAACAACGCCAGCGCCTTGAATATCGATCTCAAGTGTTTTCTCTTCTTCCGAGTAAACTTTGAGGGCGAGTTTCTTAAGGTTCAAGATGATTTGGGTAACGTCTTCTACAACGCCATCAATCGTCGAGAACTCATGAAGAACGCCATCGATTTGGACTGCAGTGACTGCAGCACCCGGAAGTGAAGATAATAGGATACGACGCAATGAGTTACCAAGCGTTGTACCGAATCCACGCTCAAGCGGTTCTACTACGAATTTACCAAACGTAGCGTTTTCGCTTAATTCGACCGTTTCAATCTTCGGTTTTTCGATTTCGATCATCTGAACCCCTCCTTGAATATCGTCCTGTTGGCCATCGCGTTCAATCGCCAACCGTCTCGTGTACGTGTCTACTGCTTGATTTGGTCAAACGATCAACAAAAGTCTACTCGATTTCCCGCTTTGCAGTACAAGACGGGTTACACGCGACGACGTTTTGGAGGGCGGCAACCGTTGTGTGGAACTGGAGTTACGTCACGGATCGCTGTAACTTCGAGACCGATTGCTTGAAGCGCACGGATAGCAGCTTCACGACCTGCACCAGGACCTTTAACGTTGACTTCTACAGTACGCATACCGTTGTCCATTGCAGTTTTTGCAGCTGTTTCAGAAGCAAGTTGTGCTGCGAATGGAGTCGATTTACGTGAGCCTTTGAAGCCCATGTTACCTGCAGTTGCCCAAGAGATTGCATTCCCTTGCACATCAGTGATCGTAACGATTGTGTTGTTGAATGTTGAACGGATATGCACGATACCAGACTCAATATTCTTTTTGACTTTACGTTTACTACGAACGTTCTGTTTACGTTTTGCCATATTAGTTTACCCTCCCTTACTTCTTCTTGTTCGCTACTGTACGGCGTGGGCCTTTACGAGTACGCGAGTTGTTTTTAGTGTTTTGACCACGAACTGGAAGACCACGACGGTGACGAACACCACGGTAGCAACCGATTTCGATCAAACGTTTGATGTTGAGTGAGATTTCACGACGAAGGTCACCCTCAACTTTTACTTTATCTAAACCATCACGAAGTTGGTTGAGTTGTTCTTCAGTCAATTCACGAGTACGAGTATCTTCAGAGATACCAGCTTCTTTCAAGACTTTCTGAGCAGTCGTTTTACCAACACCATAGATGTAAGTGAGTGAGATAACGATGCGTTTCTCACGTGGAATATCTACACCAGCAATACGTGCCATGTGTGCACCTCCTTGTTTAATTACCCTTGTTTTTGTTTATGCTTAGGGTTTTCGCAAATAACCATTACTTTGCCTTTACGGCGGATAACTTTACACTTTTCACAGATCGGTTTAACCGAAGGTCTTACTTTCATTGTGAATACCTCCTCCTGAAAAAATCGGAGTTTTTATTTGAAACGGTATGTGATCCGTCCGCGAGTTAAGTCGTATGGTGACAACTCAACTGTTACTTTATCTCCTGGTAAGATCCGAATGAAGTGCATCCGAATTTTTCCTGAGACGTGCGCGAGGACCGTGTGGCCGTTTTCTAACTCCACCTTAAACATCGCATTTGGAAGTGGTTCGATAACCGTACCTTCCACTTCGATTACATCTTGTTTCGCCATCAATTATACCCCTTTCTCTATAAAGTTGATTGGGAGCCCAGACGATTTGTAGCGCTTAGGGGCTTTCTACAGTAGCCGTTGAGAGATCATCGGTCACAAACACGAGTGGATAGCGGCTTATAGAAAGGTGACACCAATAACGCGCACAGCTCACTCTGCATCGACCGTTAAGATCTCGTAGCCGTCGTCTGTGATGGCGATGGTGTGCTCAAAGTGGGCGCACATGCTACCGTCCACTGTCACTACCGTCCAATTGTCGGATAGTGTGCGAACATAGCGTTTCCCGACGTTGACCATTGGCTCAATCGCCAGTGTCATGCCGGTTTTCAGGCGCGGCCCTTTCCCCGGTGGTCCATAATGTGGGATTTGCGGATCTTCATGCAAATTTTGTCCCACGCCGTGGCCCACATATTCGCGGACTACAGAAAAATTCGCTGCTTCGACATGTGACTGAATCGCATGCGAAATATCTGTCAGGTGCACACCAGCTTTGGCGCGCTCCAATCCTTTATACAGAGATTCTTCAGTTACGTCAAGTAACTGCTTTGTCTCTTCAGAGATTGTACCGACCGGATATGTCCAGGCTGAATCTCCGTGATATCCATTATACTCCGCCCCGATATCAATCGAGATGATGTCTCCATCGTGGAGTACGCGGTCACCCGGAATACCATGGACAAGTTCTTCATTTACTGATGCGCAGATGCTACCAGTAAACCCATTATAACCTTTAAACGATGGTGTTGCCCCTTGACTTCGAATATAACGTTCAGCGATCGCGTCGAGTTGCCCCGTCGTGATGCCTGGACGAATGTGAGCTTTAAGCGCCTTATGCGTCCGAGCGACGATTTGTCCTGCCTTACGCATAATGTCGATTTCACGCGGCGCTTTCGTAATGATCATTACTGACCACCAAGAAGTGCTTGAACATCGGAGTAAACTTCATTAATCGGACGATCACCGTCCAAATTACGAAGATACCCTTTTTCAGCGTAAAAGTCAATCAAAGGTTGCGCTTGCGCGACGTTGACTTCAAGACGACGGCGAACCGTTTCTTCTTGATCATCTTCACGTTGAACAAGTGCTGATCCGTCGATATCACAGACACCTTCCACTTTTGGTGGGTTATAGATGACGTGATACGTTGCTCCACATGTCGGGCAAATCCGGCGGCCTGTCAAACGAGGGACAAGTTTCTCCGGGTTGACACCGATGTGAATGACGTGATCGATTTGTTTGTTAAGATCCGCAAGTAATGCTTCAAGAGCATCTGCTTGTTTCACTGTGCGTGGGAAACCGTCAAGAAGAAAACCATTTGCACAGTCTTCTTTGGCGAGACGTTCACGTACGATGCCGATTGTGACTTCATCCGGAACGAGTTCCCCTTTATCCATGTACGATTTCGCTTCCTGCCCGAGCGGTGTTTGATCTTTGATCGCCGCGCGGAACATGTCGCCTGTCGAGATGTGTGGAATGGCGTAGTCTTCGATAATTTTCGCAGCCTGCGTCCCTTTTCCAGCACCCGGCAAGCCCATCAATACAAGATTCATGTCGGTAGCCTCCACTTCTATAGACTCTATAGACACAACAGAAAGGAAAGGGATGGTCCCCTTCCTCCCGCCTTATCGGATAAAGCCTTTGTAGTGTCGTTTAACCAGTTGACTTTCAATCTGTTTCATCGTCTCAAGACCTACACCGATGACAATCAGCAAGCTTGTTCCACCAATTTGCACCGAGTTCGGTAAACCAGCGAACTTAATAAAGAACGTTGGCGTTACCGCGATGACAGCAAGGAAGAGCGAACCGAAGAATGTCAGACGATAGAGGATCTTCGTGATGTATTGTTCCGTTTGCTTACCAGGACGGATACCAGGAATGTACCCGCCTTGTTTTTGAAGGTTCTCTGCCATTTGTTCCGGGTTGACCTGAACGAATGTGTAGAAGTACGAGAAGGCGATGATCAATGCAACATAAATCGACATTCCGATTGGACTCGTATAGTCGAAGATGTCACGAATTTTCGTCGCGTTTTCCGGACTCGCAAAGAAACTTGCAATCGTTGGTGGAGTCACCATGAACGATACCGCGAAGATAACTGGGATAACACCAGCAGCATTCAGCTTCATCGGCAAGTGTGTCGATTGGCCGCCTACTGGCGCACGGTTCACCGTACGCTTAGCGTACTGAATCGGAATCTTACGTGCAGCTTGCTGCACATAGATGACACCGACGATGACCGCAATGATGATTAAAAGCAACAGTACGATATAAAGCACATTGACGAACAAAGCATCCCCTGCATTTTGGAGCTTTGTTTCGTAAATCTGGCGGAACGCGTTCGGGAAGCCTGCGACAATCCCAGCGAAGATGATCATTGATATCCCGTTACCAATGCCCTTCTCCGTAATGAGTTCACCGAGGAACATCAAGAACGCTGTACCAGCCGTCAAAACAAGTGCAATCATAACGTACGTCCAGGTGCCAAAATCTTCATTGACAAGACCTGGATAGATACGGTTAAATCCAAGCGCGATTCCAAACGCTTGGACTAAGCCGAGTACGATCGTTCCATAGCGCGTTACCGTTGCTAACTTCTTACGGCCCGCCTCTCCTTGTTTTGCCCATTCGGCAAACTTTGGAACAACGTCCATCTGTAAGAGTTGGACAACGATCGAGGCCGTAATATACGGCATGATTCCCATCGCAAAGAGTGAGAAATTCTGCAAAGCATTCCCGCCGAAGGAGTTCAAGAATCCGAGAATACCATTCTCGTCAATCTTGAATACTTCAGTGTTTACCATCGGCACTGGGATATGCGCTCCGATCCGGAACACGATAATCAGGGCCAAGGTAAAGAGAATGCGCCGACGGATGTCGGCTACGCGCCACATATTGGAGATCGCTTGAAACATTAGATCACCTCAACCGTACCGCCGGCAGCTTCGATCGCTTGCTTCGCAGCTTCGGAGAACTTGTGAGCTTTTACTGTCAGTTTCTTTTCAATCTTGCCGTTTGAAAGGATCTTAACGCCGTCTTTCATACCTTTGACTGCGCGAGTCTCGATAAGAAGTTCAGGAGTTACTTCAGTTCCTTCTTCAAAACGGTTAAGTGTGTCAAGGTTGATAACCGCGAACTCTTTACGAGTCGGGTTGTTGAAGCCGCGTTTTGGTAAACGACGGAAAAGTGGGTTTTGTCCACCTTCGAAACCTGGACGAACACCACCGCCTGAACGAGCTTTTTGACCTTTGTGACCACGGCCAGAAGTCTTACCGTTACCAGAAGACATACCGCGACCTACACGGTTGCGTTCTGAACGTGAACCAGCAGCTGGTTTCAATTCATGGAGTTTCATAGTGGGGCACCTCCTCATAAAATTATATCGTTCTATTACTCTTGAATTTCTTTAACTGTCAATAAGTGTGACACGTGGTTAATCATCCCACGCATAGCAGCGTTGTCAGGTACGACAACCGTTTGGTGCATCTTACGGAGACCAAGCGTACGAGTAGTAACGCGTTGGTTCTCCGGACGACCGATCATGCTGCGTGTGAGGGTAACTGCGAGTTTCGCCATCTGTATTCCCTCCCTTTCTTAACCGCGAAGTTCTTCGACGGTTTTACCGCGGAGTTTCGCAACGTCTTCAGCACGTTTAAGTGAAGTGAGACCTTTAACAGTCGCACGAACCATGTTGATTGGAGTGCTTGATCCAAGTGATTTCGAAAGAATGTCGTTGATTCCCGCTAATTCGAGAACCGCACGAACTGGGCCACCAGCGATGACTCCAGTACCTTCAGAAGCAGGTTTCAAGAAGACGTGACCTGCACCGAAAATTCCGTTGATTTCGTGTGGAATTGTAGTGTTAACGATTGGGACGTTAACCATGTTTTTCTTTGCATCTTCGATTGCTTTACGGATCGCTTCAGGCACTTCCTGAGCTTTACCCGTACCGAAACCTACGTGACCATTCTTGTCACCTACGACGACGAGTGCAGCAAAACGGAAGCGACGGCCACCTTTTACTACTTTCGCGACGCGGTTTACAGTAACAACGCGTTCTTCGAGTTGATCCATGTTAATTTCTAACTGGCGCATGTAGAGGTTCCCTCCTTTTCTATTAGAATTTGAGACCAGCTTCACGAGCTGCTTCAGCTACAGCTTTGATACGTCCATGATAGAGATATCCTCCACGGTCGAAAACGACTGTTTCAATACCTTTTTCAAGAGCGCGTTCAGCTGCGAGCTTACCGACTGCTGTTGCAGCGTCAGCTGTGTTGCCTTTTTCAAGATCGAGTGATGATGCAGATGCGAGTGTTGCATGTGTTGCATCGTCAATGACTTGTACGTAAATGTTCTTGTTCGAACGGAATACGTTCATGCGTGGACGTGTTGCAGTCCCGATGATTGTACGACGTACACGACCATGACGCTTTTTACGCGTAGCGTTTTTGTCTGCCTTTGAGATCATTTATGCCACTCCTTTCCGGTCAATTCGTATCAACGAATTACTTACCTGTTTTACCTTCTTTACGACGAACGACTTCATCACTGTAACGAATTCCTTTACCTTTGTACGGCTCAGGTTGACGGTACGAACGAATCAATGCAGCAACGTGTCCAACACGCTCTTTGTTGATTCCGCGGATGATGATTTGCGTATTCGTAGGAACTTCGACTTCAATGCCTTGTTCCGGAGTGTACTCGATTGGGTGTGAGTAACCGAGGTTGAGTACGATTTTGTTACCTTGCTTTTGAGCACGGTAACCAACACCTTGGATATCAAGTGTCTTAGCAAAACCGTTGTTTACACCTTCGACCATGTTCGCGATAAGCGCACGAGTCGTTCCGTGAATTGTACGGTTAGCCTTTTCGTCGTTTGGACGAACGACAGTCAATTCATTACCTTCTACGTTGATAGCCATAGTCGGGTTGAACTCACGTGTGAGTTCACCTTTAGGACCTTTTACTGTAACTGTGCTGTTTTCAACTGTTACTGTAACGCCTGCTGGGATAACGACCGGCTTTTTACCAATACGTGACATTTAAGACACCTCCGTTCTTTTTATGCGTGAATTACCAGATGTATGCGATCACTTCGCCGCCGACTTTTTGTTGGCGAGCTTCTTTGTCTGTCATAACACCTTTAGATGTTGAAACGATAGCGATTCCGAGACCACCGAGTACTTTCGGGATTTCATCAGCTTTCGCGTAAACGCGAAGACCTGGTTTCGAGATACGTTTGAGTCCAGTGATAACGCGTTCGTTGCTTGCGCCATACTTAAGGAATACGCGGAGCGTACCTTGTTTGCTGTCCTCGAGATATTCAACATCGCGGATGAAACCTTCACGTTTGAGGATTTCAGCGACTTCACGTTTGATTGTAGAAGCTGGCATTTCCAACTTCTCATGGCGAACCATGTTTGCATTACGAATGCGTGTAAGCATATCTGCAATCGGATCTGTCATAACCATGCGATGTACCTCCTTTCACAACTTTAATGAATTACCAGCTTGCTTTTTTAACACCAGGGATTTGACCTTTATGAGCAAGATCACGGAACTTAATACGGCTGATACCGAATTTACCAATGTAACCGTGTGGACGGCCAGTGATACTGCAACGGTTGTGTAAACGAACCGCTGAAGAGTTACGTGGGAGTTTGCTCAAGCCGATGTAGTCGCCTTGTGCTTTCAATTCTGCGCGTTGTTCAGCGTAGCGCTCTACGAGTGCTTGGCGTTTTACTTCACGTGCGATCATTGATTTCTTAGCCATGTGTGCGGCCTCCCTTATTTTTGGAATGGCATGCCGAGTGCTGTGAGAAGCTCACGAGACTCTTCATCCGTATTAGCAGTAGTTACGATAACGATGTCCATACCACGGACTTTAGATACGCGATCGTAGTCGATCTCTGGGAAGATCAATTGTTCCTTCACGCCTAGCGTGTAGTTACCACGGCCATCGAATGATTTCTTCGATACACCACGGAAGTCACGTACACGTGGAAGTGACACGTTGATCAACTTGTCGAGGAATTCGAACATGCGCTCTCCGCGAAGTGTAACCTTCGCACCGATTGGCATACCTTCACGAAGTTTGAAACCAGCGATTGATTTCTTAGCTTTCGTGATGAGTGGCTTCTGACCAGTGAGGAGCTGAAGCTCTTCTACTGCCATGTCAAGTGCTTTCGTGTTCGTAACAGCGTCACCAACACCCATGTTGATTACGATCTTATCGACTTTCGGCGCTTGCATTACAGAAGTATAGTTGAATTTCTCCATCATTACTTTGACGATTTCGTCTTGGTATTTAGCTTTTAAACGGTTCATCAGAAAGTGGACCTCCTTTCTTTAAATCTTCTTATTTATCTAAAGCTTCGCCCGATTTTTTAGCGATACGTACTTTCTTGCCGTCAACCACAGTGAAACCAACGCGTGTTGGAGTTCCTGTCTTAGGGTCGATGAGCATAACGTTCGATACGTGAATCGGTGCTTCTTTCTCGACAATTCCGCCTTGCGGGTTAAGTTGAGAAGGTTTTGTGTGTTTTTTGATCATGTTAACGCCTTCGACGATAACGCGATCTTTTTTAGGCATAGCAGTAAGAATAACGCCTTGTTTGCCTTTATCTTTACCAGTCATAACCTGAACTTTATCACCTTTTTTGACATGCATCGTTAGAGCACCTCCTTGTAGGAATTCTTTGGAATTAAAGTACTTCCGGTGCCAACGAGACGATCTTCATGAAGTCTTTTTCACGAAGTTCGCGTGCGACTGGTCCGAAGATACGTGTGCCACGTGGGCTTTTATCATCTTTGATGATGACTGCTGCATTTTCGTCAAAACGGATGTACGAACCGTCTTTACGACGAACGCCACGTTTAGTACGAACGACTACTGCGCGTACAACTTCACCTTTTTTGACAACGCCACCTGGTGTTGCTTGTTTAACTGTGCAAACAATTACGTCACCGATGTTAGCAGTTTTGCGACCAGATCCACCGAGGACTTTGATCGTCAAGACTTCACGAGCTCCTGAGTTGTCTGCTACTTTCAAGCGAGATTCTTGTTGAATCATACGATTGTACCTCCCTCCGGATGTTTATTCATCCGAACTAATTAGAGTTTAGATGATTACTGCTTTTTCGACGACTTCTACGAGACGGAAACGTTTGTCCTTAGAAAGTGGACGTGTTTCTTGAATGCGTACAACATCACCGATTTTAGCTGTGTTGCTTTCATCATGCGTTTTATACTTCTTAGAGTAGTTTACGCGTTTGCCGTAGAGCTTGTGCTTTACTTTAGTCTCAACTGAAACAACGATCGTTTTATCCATTTTGTCAGATACGACGCGTCCAGTTAATACTTTGCGGTTGTTAGTGCGTTCCATTGAGTGTTCCTCCTCTCAGAATCCGAGTGAATTATGCGTTGTTGATGCCGAGTTCGCGTTCACGAAGAACGGTTTTCGCGCGTGCAATCGACTTGCGCACTTCACGGATACGAGCAGGGTTCTCAAGCTGACCAGTCGCGAGTTGGAAACGAAGGTTGAACAACTCTTCTTTCCACGAACCGACTTTACCGTTGAGCTCTTCTGTAGTTTGCTGACGGAGATCAGTTGCTTTCATTCGTATCACCACCATTTTCTTCACGTTTTACGAACTTACATTTTACTGGAAGTTTGTGTGATGCAAGACGGAGAGCTTCGCGTGCGATCTCTTCCGATACTCCTGCGATTTCGAACATTACTTTCCCCGGTTTAACGACTGCAACCCAGCCCTCCGGAGCACCTTTACCTGAACCCATTCGGACTTCAAGAGGTTTTTTAGTGTATGGTTTATGTGGGAAAATCTTGATCCACACTTTACCACCACGTTTCATATAACGAGTCATCGCGATACGCGCTGATTCGATTTGACGGCTAGTGATCCAGCTAGCTTCTTGAGCTTGGATACCGAACTCGCCGAAGTGTACTGTAGTACCACGTTTCGCTTTACCACGCATGTTGCCGCGGTGAACACGACGATATTTTACACGTTTTGGTAACAACATGTTGTGTTGCCTCCTTCCCTAGACGGATGTGGATTATTGTTCGTTAGATGCTGCTTTTTTAGTAGGAAGCACTTCACCGTGGTGGAGCCATACTTTTACGCCAATTTTGCCGTAAGTTGTATCAGCTTCAGCAGTACCGTAATCGATGTCTGCACGGAGTGTATGAAGTGGAACTGTTCCTTCTGAATACTTCTCTGAACGAGCGATATCAGCGCCACCAAGACGACCAGAAACTTCAGTCTTGATTCCTTTGATACCTGAACGCATAGAACGTTGGATTGATTGCTTCATTGCACGACGGAAAGATACGCGGCCTTCAAGTTGGCGAGCGATGTTTTCAGCGACAAGTTTAGCAACTGCATCCGGGTTTTTCACTTCAACGACGTTAACGTGAACGCGTTTGCCTTTTGCAAGGTTAGTGATGTCTGTACGAAGTGTTTCGATTTCAGAACCGCCTTTACCGATAACCATACCAGGTTTAGCAGTGTGAAGTGAAATGTTCAAGCGGTTTGCAGCGCGCTCGATTTCAATTTTAGAAACACTAGCGTCTTTAAGACGTTTTTCGATATATTCACGAACTACGTAGTCTTCATGAAGGAGATCAGCATAGTCTTTATCTGCGAACCAACGTGATTCCCAGTCTTTGATGATACCTACGCGAAGACCAGTTGGGTTAATCTTCTGACCCACGGTAATCCCTCCTTATTTTTCAGATACCACGATGTGAACGTGGCTCGTACGTTTGTTGATACGGCTTGCGCGACCCATTGCACGTGGGCGGAAACGTTTGAGCGTTGGACCTTCGTTGACGTAAGCCTCTGTTACTACGAGGTTTTCGATGTTCATGTCGAAGTTGTGCTCAGCGTTCGCGATTGCCGATTTCAATGCTTTTTCAACGATTGGCGTTGCTGCCTTGTTCGTGTAAGCAAGAATCGAAAGAGCTTCGCCGATTTGCTTCCCGCGGATTAAGTCTACTACGAGACGTGCCTTACGAGGAGCAATGCGAACCATATTAGCCGATGCTTTTGATTGCATAATGAGTACCTCCCCTCAGATTAACGTTTCGTCTTCTTATCGTTACCAGCATGTCCTTTATAAGAACGAGTTGGCGCGAATTCACCAAGTTTGTGACCGACCATATCTTCTGTCACGTAAACCGGTACGTGTTTACGACCATCGTAGACAGCGATCGTGTGACCGATGAACTCTGGGAAGATTGTCGAGCGGCGTGACCAAGTTTTGATAACATGCTTGTCACCAGCTTCGTTGGCTTTATCAACCTTAGCGAGCAAATGGTGATCTGCAAATGGACCTTTTTTCAAGCTGCGACCCATAGTTGTACCTCCCTTTGGCATGATTCAGGAACGGTTCCTACGAACCGTTCAGAAATCACGTAATTATTTTTTAGAACGGCGGACGATGTATTTATCGCTCGCTTTGTTTTTCTTACGAGTTTTGTATCCGAGTGCCGGTTTACCCCAAGGAGTAAGTGGGCCCGAACGACCGATTGGAGCACGTCCTTCACCACCACCGTGTGGGTGATCAACTGGGTTCATTACAGAACCACGAACTGTAGGACGTTTTCCGAGCCAGCGTGAACGACCAGCTTTACCGATATTGACGAGCTCATGCTCTTCATTACCGACAGCGCCGATTGTAGCACGGCAAGTAGCAAGGATCATACGTGTTTCGCCTGATTGAAGACGAACAATCGCGTATTTACCATCTTTACCGAGAAGCTGAGCAGAAGTACCAGCTGAACGAACGAGCTGACCACCTTTACCAGGCTTAAGTTCGATGTTGTGGATCAACGTACCAACTGGGATGTTTACAAGTGGAAGAGCGTTACCGACTTTAATGTCAGCTTCTGCTCCTGACATGATTTGCATGTCAACTTTCAATCCTTTAGGTGCGAGGATGTAGCGTTTTTCACCATCGATGTAGTGTACAAGAGCGATGTTTGCAGAGCGGTTCGGATCGTACTCGATTGTAGCGATACGGCCAGCGATGCCATCCTTGTTACGTTTGAAGTCGATGATACGGTATTTACGTTTGTGTCCGCCACCTTGGTGACGTACTGTCAAGCGACCTTGGTTGTTACGTCCGCCCTTTTTCGAAAGCTTTTCAGTTAACGATTTTTCAGGACGTGAAGCCGTAATTTCAGCAAAGTCGAGTGCAGTCATGTTACGACGACCGTTAGTGGTCGGTTTAAACTTTTTAATTCCCATCGAGAGTTCCCTCCTTTTCTACAGAGTACCGATTAACCGAGGTAATCGAGTTCTTTGCTATCTGCAGTAAGCGTGACGACCGCTTTTTTGCGGCGTGCTGTGTAACCAGCGTGACGACCTACGCGTTTTGCTTTTGGTTTTGAGATAAGTGTGTTGATTTTTTCAACTTTAACGCCGAAGATCGCTTCAACAGCATCTTTGATTTGAGTCTTAGATGCCTTCACGTCTACTTCGAACGTGTACTTTTTCTCAGCCATTTGGTTCACTGAGCGTTCAGTAATTACAGGACGTTTGATAATGTCGTGTGTATGTGCCATTATGCAAGCACCTCCTCTACTCTCGCAACTGCATCCTTCGTGAAGATGACTTTGTCGTGTCCGACAAGATCAAGGACGTTTACTCCAGCAGCGTCAACGACTGTGACACCAGGAATGTTGCGTGTTGAAAGAACGACTGTCTCGTTGTAATCAGCAGTAACGACAAGAACTTTACGTTCGATTGAAAGAGCAGCGAAGACCGAAATCATATCTTTTGTTTTCGGAGCATCGATTGTCAAACCTTCAAGAACGATGAACTCGTTGTTAGCGACTTTCGAAGAAAGTGCTGAACGTAATGCGAGACGACGAACCTTTTTAGGAAGTTTATAAGCGTACGAACGTGGTGTTGGACCGAAGACTGTTCCACCGCCAACCCATTGTGGCGAACGGATCGAACCTTGGCGTGCACGACCAGTACCTTTTTGTTTCCATGGTTTACGGCCGCCACCGCGAACTTCCGAGCGACCTTTTGTATCATGTGTACCTTGGCGACGTGAAGCTTGTTGCATGACGATTGCATCGTATACGACTGCTTCGTTTGGCTCGATTCCGAAAACGGCATCTGCGAGCTCAATATCTCCAACTTGTGTACCTGTTTGGTTAAGCAAAGCTACTTTAGGCATTCGTTATTCCTCCTTTCCTTGCAAACGGATTAGTTGCCTTTAACCGCAGTTTTGACGACAACTTGGCTCTTACGCGCGCCTGGGATAGCACCCTTGACGAGGAGTAAGCCACGTTCTACATCAACTTTTACGATTTCAAGGTTTTGAACAGTGATTTGTTCTCCACCCATGCGTCCTGGGAGCAATTTCCCTTTGAATACACGGTTTGGAGCGACAGGACCCATTGAACCTGGGCGACGGTGGTAACGCGAACCGTGAGCCATTGGACCACGTGATTGGTTGTGACGCTTGATTGCTCCAGCGAAACCTTTACCTTTCGACGTACCTGTTACATCAACCATTTCGCCTGCAGCGAAAGTATCTGCTTTAATCTCTTGACCGATTTCGAAATCTGTTACAGATGTACGGATTTCTTTAATGAAGCGCTTAGGTGTCGCACTTGCTTTCGCAGCGTGACCTTTTTGCGGTTTGTTTTGACGACCTTCTTTGATATCACCAAAGCCGAGTTGGACTGCTTCGTAACCGTCCACTTCCATTGTCTTCAATTGAAGAACAACGTTACCTTCTACTGAAACGACAGTAACTGGTACTACTTCGCCTGACTCGTTGAAGATTTGTGTCATACCGAGTTTAGTTCCTAAGATTCCTTTAGCCATGAGATACACCTCCTAATATTGAATGATTTTGATCTTCTGGCTAGTATCAACTATTTATAGAAGAAAAATTAAAGTTTGATTTCAATGTCAACGCCCGATGGAAGTTCAAGACGCATAAGCGCATCAACTGTTTTCGGTGTTGGGTTAACGATGTCGATCAAACGTTTGTGTGTACGCATTTCGAACTGCTCACGAGCATCTTTGTACTTGTGAACGGCACGAAGTACTGTGTAGATCGCTTTCTCCGTTGGGAGTGGGATCGGTCCAGATACAGTAGCACCAGAACGTTTTGCTGTGTCGACAATTTTCTCAGCCGATTGATCAAGCACGCGGTGATCGTATGCTTTCAAACGGATCCGAATTTTTTCATTTGCCATGTTGTTTCCCTCCTTTTCGCCTATTTCGTAAATAGACATTCTCCGCGGAAATTTCCACACTAGCCATGGCAATGCCGCCTGGTGTGTCATAACCTCCCGCTTCATCGCGTTGTGTTTGTGACCAACATATTCTAGTTTACTTAATTCCAAGCAAGAATGCAAGCAAAATAAATTAGAACTTGTTTTCAAGTCTCTCACCACTCGCACAAACACTTTCCTCAGTATATAAGATGTCTGACCATGTTGCAAGACTGTTTTTCAGAAAACAAAAAAAGGTCTTCCGTCACGGGAGACGGAAGACCTTTTTGCTTAAAAATTACTCAACGATTTCTGTAACTGATCCAGCGCCTACTGTACGGCCACCTTCACGGATTGAGAAACGAGTTTCTTTTTCAAGAGCGATTGGTGCGATGAGTTCAACAGTCAATTCGATGTTGTCCCCAGGCATAACCATTTCAGTACCTTCAGGAAGTTGGCACATACCAGTTACGTCAGTTGTACGGAAGTAGAACTGTGGACGGTAGTTACCGAAGAATGGCGTGTGACGGCCACCCTCTTCTTTTGAAAGGATGTAAACTTGCGCTTTGAAAGTTTTGTGCGGTGTGATTGTGTTTGGTTTCGCGAGAACTTGTCCACGCTCGATGTCGTCACGTGATACACCACGAAGAAGAGCTCCGATGTTGTCGCCAGCTTCAGCATAGTCAAGAAGCTTACGGAACATCTCTACACCAGTACATACTGATTTTTTAGTTTCTTCGTGAAGACCAACGATTTCGATCTCGTCGTTGACTTTAAGAACTCCACGCTCAACGCGGCCAGTAGCTACTGTACCACGACCAGTGATTGAGAAAACATCCTCAACTGGCATCATGAAGTCTTTTTCAGTGTCGCGAGTTGGCTCAGGGATGTACTCATCAACAGCTGTCATGAGTTCCATGATTTTTTCTTCCCATTTAGCTTCGCCGTTAAGCGCGCCGAGAGCAGATCCTTGGATAACTGGGAGGTCATCGCCTGGGAAGTCATACTCAGAAAGAAGTTCGCGGATTTCCATTTCAACGAGTTCAAGAAGCTCTTCGTCGTCAACCATGTCGACTTTGTTCATGAATACTACGATGAAAGGAACACCTACTTGACGTGAAAGCAAGATGTGCTCACGTGTTTGTGGCATTGGACCGTCAGTTGCAGAAACAACGAGGATCGCGCCGTCCATTTGTGCAGCACCAGTGATCATGTTTTTAACATAGTCAGCGTGACCTGGGCAGTCAACGTGTGCATAGTGGCGTTTTTCTGTTTCGTACTCGATGTGAGCTGTTGCGATAGTGATACCGCGCTCGCGCTCTTCTGGAGCACCATCGATTTGGTCAAACTTAGTTGCAGCTTTACCTTGTGATTTTGCAAGTACAGCTGAGATAGCTGCTGTTAAAGTTGTTTTACCGTGGTCGACGTGGCCAATTGTACCAACGTTAACGTGCGGTTTAGAACGGTCGAATTTTTCTTTACCCATTCTGAATTCCTCCTCTATGTGTCTAATAATTTTTTATAACTAGGAAGGTGAATCGTCGAATAACGTACACCTTCCTTAGCTTACACTAATCAAATAATCGTGACAACCTGTGAAGGATTAGCCGTTTGATTTTTTGATGATTTCTTCAGCAACTGATTTCGGTACTTCTTCGTAGTGATCGAAGTGCATTGAGTACGTACCGCGACCTTGTGTGCGCGAACGAAGTCCTGTTGCATATCCGAACATTTCCGAAAGTGGAATCATCGAGCGAACGACTTGTGCGTTCCCACGAGCTTCCATACCTTCAACGCGTCCACGGCGTGACGTAACGTCACCCATGATGTCTCCCATGTATTCGTCTGGGATGACGATTTCAACTTTCATCATTGGCTCAAGGATAACAGCGCCGCTCTTATCTTTAAGTTGTTTGACTGCCATTGAAGCCGCGATTTTAAATGCCATCTCGTTTGAGTCGACATCGTGGTATGAACCGAAAACGAGTGCTGCTTTAACGTCAACTACTGGATAACCAGCAAGGATACCGTTTTGAAGTGCTTCTTCGATTCCGTTTTCAACCGCTGGGATGTATTCACGCGGAACAACACCACCGACGATTTTGTTGTTGAACTCGAAGCCAGCACCTTCTTCGTTCGGCTCGAATTCTACGACGACGTGACCATACTGACCACGACCACCTGATTGACGAGCGAACTTAGAATCGATTTTCGCTGCTTGGCGAATCGTTTCACGGTAAGCTACTTGTGGAGCACCAACGTTAGCTTCGACTTTGAACTCGCGACGCATACGGTCAACGATGATGTCGAGGTGAAGCTCACCCATACCTGAGATGATCGTTTGACCAGTCTCTGGGTTTGTTTCAGTGCGGAACGTTGGATCCTCTTCAGCAAGCTTAGCAAGTGCTTGACCCATTTTATCTTGGTCGGCTTTCGTTTTTGGTTCGATTGCGACCGAGATAACTGGTTCTGGGAATGTCATTGATTCGAGAACGACGTTGTCTTTCTCAGAACAAAGCGTATCACCAGTAGTCGTATCTTTAAGACCTACAGCTGCAGCGATGTCACCAGCGAAGACCATTGGGATCTCCTCACGGCTGTTCGCGTGCATTTGAAGGATACGTCCAAGACGCTCACGTTTACCTTTTGTTGAGTTCTTAACGTATGATCCTGCCGAAGCTGTACCAGAGTACACACGGAAGAACGTTAATTTACCAACATACGGGTCAGTCATAACTTTGAATGCAAGTGCAGAAAATGGCGCTTCGTCAGTAGACTCACGAACGATCTCTTCATCTGTATCCATGTTAATTCCTGTGATTGCTTTTACGTCGACTGGTGATGGGAGGTAGTCAAGGACTGCGTCAAGCATAAGCTGGACACCTTTGTTCTTGAATGCCGAACCAACGAGTACAGGGTAGAAATCAACTGTAAGAGTCGCTTTACGGATACCCGCTTTTAACTCTTCGATTGAAATTTCCTCGCCCTCGAGGTATTTCATCATCATTTCTTCTTCGTAATCCGCAACAGCTTCGATTAATGATGCACGAAGTTCTTCAGCTTCGTCTGCGAATTCTGCAGGGAAACCATCCGTTACTTCGATATCAGTACCGATGTCGTTACCGTACATGTATGTTTTCTTTTCAACGAGGTCGATGATTCCTTTGAATTCATCTTCAGCGCCGATTGGAATTTGGATTGCGTGTGCGTTCGCTTGAAGGCGATCGCGGAGCGTTCCGACCGAGTACAGGAAGTCTGCACCGATTTTATCCATTTTGTTTACGAAAACGATACGTGGTACGCCGTAAGTTGTAGCTTGGCGCCATACTGTCTCAGTTTGTGGCTCAACACCAGACTGAGCATCAAGTACTGCAACCGCACCATCAAGTACACGGAGTGAACGTTCAACTTCAACAGTGAAGTCTACGTGTCCAGGAGTATCGATGATGTTTACGCGGTTACCTTTCCATTGTGCAGTTGTTGCTGCCGATGTAATCGTGATTCCACGTTCTTGCTCTTGCTCCATCCAGTCCATTTGTGAAGCACCTTCGTGCGTTTCACCGATTTTGTGGATACGACCCGTGTAATAGAGGATACGCTCAGTCGTTGTTGTTTTACCAGCATCGATGTGGGCCATGATCCCGATATTACGGGTGTTCTTAAGGGAGAATTCTCTTGCCATCTTTAAACATTCTCCTTTCGCATTTTAATTTAGTGTACGTGCGTTGCCACACGTCATGACTATACCCGAAAGCCACCTCATATTTCCATACAAAATGGCATAGATGAGGTGGTTAATTCCGGATTTACCAGCGGTAGTGAGCAAACGCTTTGTTCGCTTCCGCCATTTTGTGCATATCTTCGCGCTTCTTAACAGAAGCACCAGTGTTGTTTGCAGCGTCCATGATTTCATTAGCAAGACGAGCATCCATAGTTTTCTCGTTACGGAGACGTGAGTAGTTCACGAGGTAACGAAGTGCGAGTGTCGTACGGCGCTCAGGGCGGACTTCGACAGGAACTTGATAGTTAGCTCCACCTACACGGCGTGCTTTTACTTCAAGAACTGGCATGATGTTGTTCATCGCCTCTTCAAAAACTTCCATTGCATCGCGACCTGAACGTTCAGCGATAGTTTCGAAAGCTTTGTATAAGATTTGTTGAGCAGTACCTTTTTTACCATCTAACATAAGACGGTTGATAAGGCGGGTAACGAGTTTAGAGTTGTAGATCGGATCAGCCATTACATCACGACGTTCTGCTTGACCTTTACGTGGCATTCCGAGTCCCTCCTTTCATATAGTGAGGTGATATCTTCAGATATCTAGATTATTTTTTTGCTGCTTTTGGACGTTTAGTACCATATTTCGAGCGACCTTGCATACGGCCGTCAACTCCAGCTGTATCAAGTGCACCACGAACGATGTGATAACGTACCCCTGGTAAGTCTTTTACGCGGCCTCCGCGAATAAGAACAACACTGTGTTCTTGCAAGTTGTGGCCGATACCTGGGATGTAAGCTGTTACTTCCATTGTGTTCGTCAAGCGTACACGTGCGTACTTACGAAGAGCCGAGTTCGGTTTCTTCGGAGTCATTGTACCTACACGAGTACAAACACCACGTTTTTGTGGTGAGCTGATGTCAGTACGAGCTTTAATGAAGCTGTTGTACCCTTTGTTCAGCGCTGGCGAATCTGATTTCACAACTTTTGATTGACGTCCTTTACGGACCAATTGATTGATAGTAGGCATCTTTGAGATCCTCCCTTCCTGAATTCATGACAAGTTTCAAAACCACCGAGCCGGGTGGTTCATCGAAAGTCATAATGAAACGTTTTGCGTGGCTCAGGCATTCCATCGCCACACAAAACGTATTATCAAACTTTCTTAATGGCAACAGCAGTTGCCGCGACATCGATTCCACAAACCTTACCAAGCTCAAGCTTAGAAGGCACGTTCACAACCGGAACGTTAGCTTGTTTCGCCGCATCGAGCAATGCTTGTTTTACGTGTTCATCTGCGTCATCCGCGATGATCACTTCCGACGCCTTGCCAGATCGCAATGCTTTGAGCGTTTGCTTTTGACCGACAAACTTCAAATCTGCGCCGACTACTTTTTTGTAAGACATGAAGATATCCTCCAAAATAACACGGCCGGTTGGCAACACTATATCATAGTAGCACCGCCATACCGACGTGTCAAGGCGTTTTATTCTACAGGAGAATCTGCTTCTACAGGTGCTTCACCAGCTACTTCGAGTCCGATTTGACGGTAACGTGTCATTCCTGTACCAGCTGGAACTAGTTTACCGATAATAACGTTCTCTTTCAAGCCGCGAAGGTAGTCGCTCTTCCCTTTGATTGCTGCATCCGTAAGGACACGAGTAGTTTCCTGGAACGAAGCAGCTGATAGGAACGAGTCTGTCTCAAGCGATGCTTTTGTAATACCAAGGAGAACTGGTTTAGCGGAAGCGAGTGCTTTTCCTGCACGGAGCGCTTCTTTACATGCTTCTTTAAAGGTACTGATATCAACGAGTGAACCAGGGAGAAGTGTTGTCTCACCTGACTCGATGACGCGAACGCGGCGGATCATTTGACGAACCATGACCTCGACGTGCTTGTCACCGATTTCAACTCCTTGCATCCGGTATACTTTTTGAACTTCCTGAAGAAGGTAGTTCTGAACACCAGATACACCTTTAACGTTTAAGAGTTCTTTCGGATCAATCGATCCTTCTGTGAACACTTGACCGGCAATGACTTCTTCACCGAGTTGAACACGTAGACGCGATCCGAATGGAATCGTGTATGTGCGTGTTTCGCTCAGACCTTGAATCGTCAATTCACGTTTGTCACGCGACTCTGTAAAGTCGATGACTTGTCCGTCGATTTCCGAGATGACCGCTTGACCTTTCGGGTTACGGGCCTCGAACAACTCTTGGATACGTGGAAGACCTTGCGTGATATCATCTCCGGCAACCCCACCTGTGTGGAAGGTACGCATTGTAAGCTGCGTTCCTGGCTCACCGATTGATTGTGCCGCAATGATTCCGACTGCTTCACCGACTTCAACATCGTTACCCGTTGCAAGGTTACGTCCGTAACATTTCTTACAGACACCATGACTCGTGTTACAAGTGAAGGCAGTACGAATTTCAACGTTGTCGATACCAGCGTCCGTAATTGTACGCGCGATATCTTCGTCGATGAGTTCGTTAACAGAAACAAGAACTTCTCCCGTTTCCGGGTGAACGACTTTTTCGAATGCCGTACGTCCGACGAGTCGGTCGTAAAGACTTTCGATTTCTTCCGTTCCTTCGCGAAGAGCCATGACACGGATACCACGATCCGTTCCACAATCATCTTCACGAATGATAACATCTTGCGCTACATCAACGAGACGACGAGTCAGGTAACCTGAATCGGCAGTTTTCAAGGCTGTATCGGCAAGACCTTTACGCGCACCGTGCGTCGAGATGAAGTATTCCTGAACCGTCAGACCCTCACGGAACGAAGATTTGATCGGGAGCTCGATGATCCGTCCACTTGGAGCGGCCATGAGTCCACGCATCCCTGCAAGCTGCGTAAAGTTTGACGCGTTACCACGGGCACCAGAGTCACTCATCATGAAGATCGGGTTTAGACGGTTGAGGGATTTCATCAGACGAGACTGAATTTCATCCTTCGCGTCGTTCCACGACTTGACGACACGCTCATAGCGCTCGTCTTCCGTGATGAGACCACGGCGGTACGATTTCATAACGCGATCCACGTTATCTTGTGCTTCGACCAGGATTTCCTGTTTGTCCGGAAGTACGATGATATCCGAGATACCAACCGTGATACCGGCACGTGTCGAGTGTTTGAAACCAAGGTTTTTCATGCGGTCGAGCATACGGCTCGTCTCCGTCGTTTCGAAACGTTTGAAGACTTCCGCGATGACATTTCCAAGGAATCCTTTTTTGAATGGCTCAATGATTGGACGGTTCTTGATTTCAGCAGCAACATCCGTTCCATTTTCAAGGAAGTACTTCTCAGGCGTTGCTTCCTGTAAGTTGCTCATTGTTGGCTCATTCAAGTATGGGAAAGTCGTTGGGAGGATCTCGTTGAAGATCAACTTACCGACAGTCGTAACCAATAATTTCTCGTTTTGTGACTCTGTAAACGTCGGGTTCTTAAGAACGCCGGCAGGAATCGCAACACGTGAATGGAAGTGAACATACCCGTTTTGGTAGGCGATGAGTGCTTCATTCACAGTCGAGAAGATTTTACCTTCACCGATCGCGTTTTCGCGTTCGAGTGTGAGGTAGTAGTTACCGAGGACCATATCCTGCGATGGTGTAACAACAGGCTTACCGTCTTTCGGGTTCAAGATGTTTTGTGCAGCGAGCATGAGAAGACGTGCTTCTGCTTGTGCTTCTGCAGAAAGTGGTACGTGGACCGCCATTTGGTCACCATCGAAATCGGCGTTGTAAGCCGTACATACGAGTGGGTGTAGGCGAATCGCGCGACCCTCGACAAGTGTTGGTTCGAACGCCTGAATACCGAGACGGTGAAGTGTCGGTGCACGGTTCAAGAGAACCGGATGCTCGCGGATGACTTCTTCAAGTACATCCCAGATTTCAGGTTGAACGCGTTCGATTTTACGTTTCGCACTCTTAATGTTTGGTGCGATACCACGTGAGACGAGTTCTTTCATAACAAACGGTTTGAAGAGCTCAAGGGCCATTTCTTTTGGAAGACCACATTGATACATCTTCAAGTTTGGACCAACGACGATAACCGAACGACCAGAGTAGTCGACACGTTTACCGAGTAAGTTTTGACGGAAACGTCCTTGTTTCCCTTTCAACATATGTGAAAGAGATTTTAATGGACGGTTACCTGGTCCAGTGACCGGACGGCCACGACGACCATTATCGATCAAGGCATCAACCGCTTCTTGTAACATCCGTTTTTCATTCTGAACGATGATGTTCGGAGCGCCAAGGTCAAGAAGACGCTTGAGACGGTTGTTACGGTTGATAACACGACGGTATAAATCGTTTAAATCTGATGTCGCGAAACGTCCACCATCAAGCTGGACCATCGGACGAAGTTCCGGCGGGATGACTGGCAATACTTCGAGAACCATCCATTCCGGGTTGTTGCCTGAGTTGCGGAAAGCATCTAAGACTTCAAGACGTTTGATCGCACGTGTACGACGTTGTCCTTGAATCATTCGAAGGTCTTCACGTAAACCAGCTACTTCTTTTTCGAGTTCAACGTCGCGGAGCAATTTACGAACTGCTTCCGCACCCATTTCAGCTGTGAATGAGCTACCGAATTTCTCACGGTATGCACGGTATTCTTTTTCTGAAAGGAGTTGTTTTTTCTCGAGTGTCGATTCGCCCGGATCTGTAACGACGTACGATGCGAAGTAAATGATCTCTTCGAGCGCACGTGGTGACATATCTAAGACAAGACCCATACGACTTGGGATTCCTTTGAAGTACCAAATGTGCGAAACCGGTGCTGCGAGCTCGATGTGACCCATGCGCTCACGACGGACTTTCGACTTCGTGACTTCAACGCCACAGCGGTCACAAATGATTCCTTTATAACGGATTCGTTTGTATTTCCCACAGTAACATTCCCAGTCTTTCGTTGGACCAAAAATCCGTTCACAGAACAAACCGTCTTTCTCTGGCTTGAGCGTACGATAGTTGATCGTCTCCGGCTTTTTCACTTCCCCGAAAGACCACGAACGGATCTTTTCGGGGGAAGCGAGGCCGATTTTCATATATTCAAATCTATTAACATCTACCAAGGGGTGGACCTCCCTTTCGCTTATTCCTCTTCAGTAACAACTGGTGCGACAGGCGCTTGAACTTCTTCGAGTGCTGGAGTCGCGTTCGGGATGTTGTCCTCGTCGTCGTCCTTCATTTCGATCTCTTCGTCCTCAGCAGACATCATCTTAACGTCCATACCAAGTGATTGAAGTTCTTTAATGAGAACTCGGAACGATTCCGGTACGCCCGGTTGCGGTACATTTTCGCCTTTAACGATCGCTTCATACGCTTTAACACGACCGATCGTATCATCCGATTTGATCGTTAAGATCTCTTGGAGTGTATACGCGGCACCATATGCTTCAAGTGCCCAAACTTCCATCTCTCCGAAACGCTGTCCACCGAACTGGGCTTTACCACCGAGCGGCTGTTGCGTAACGAGTGAGTAAGGACCCGTCGAACGTGCGTGAAGCTTATCATCGACCATGTGGGCGAGTTTAATCATATACATGACACCGACCGAGATGCGGTTATCAAACGCTTCACCCGAACGACCGTCATAAAGAACAGTCTTCGCGTCGCGATCCATACCGGCTTCTTCAATCGTTGCCCAAACATCTTCCTCACGTGCACCATCAAATACCGGTGATGCGACTTTGATTCCGAGTTGGCGTGCAGCCATACCAAGGTGAAGCTCGAGCAACTGCCCGATGTTCATCCGTGATGGTACACCAAGTGGGTTCAACATGATGTCGATTGGTGTGCCGTCTGGCATGTACGGCATGTCTTCTTCTGGCAAGATACGTGAGATAACACCTTTGTTACCGTGACGACCTGCCATTTTATCTCCTTCGTGAATCTTACGTTTTTGAACGATGTACGCACGGATCAACTGGTTGACACCAGGAGATAGTTCGTCGCCGTTATCACGATCGAAGATTTTGACGTCAAGGATGATACCGTCGCCGCCGTGTGGTACACGGAGTGATGTATCACGCACTTCACGTGCTTTTTCACCGAAGATCGCATGTAACAGACGTTCTTCAGCTGTCAATTCCGTTACGCCCTTAGGTGTAACTTTACCGACTAAGATATCCCCATCTTTTACTTCAGCACCGACACGAATGATTCCGCGGTCGTCGAGGTTTTTCAGGGCGTCGTCACCGACGTTCGGAATATCACGAGTGATTTCTTCCGGTCCGAGTTTTGTATCGCGTGATTCACATTCGTATTCCTCAATGTGGATCGATGTGTAGACATCATCTTTCACAAGACGTTCGCTCATGATGACGGCATCCTCGTAGTTGTAACCATCCCATGTCATGAAACCGACGAGTACGTTACGACCGAGCGCAAGTTCCCCACCGTCCATTGATGGACCATCTGCAAGAATCTCGCCTTTATCGACAGGATCGCCTGCTTTGATGATTGGTTTTTGGTTATAGCACGTTCCTTGGTTAGAACGAATGAATTTTTGGATTTTATAACGATCAAGTTCACCTTGAACGATGTTGCCATCGACTTCCGTCGTACGACGGACAAGGATTTCACGAGCCGTTACGCGCTCAGCGATACCAGAGTGTTTTGCAACAACGGCAGCTCCTGAGTCTTTCGCAGACACGTACTCCATCCCAGTTCCAACAATCGGAGATTCTGGATCGAGAAGTGGTACGGCCTGACGTTGCATGTTTGCTCCCATGAGGGCACGGTTCGAGTCATCGTTCTCAAGGAACGGAATACATGCTGTCGCTGCCGAAACAACCTGTTTCGGAGAAACATCCATGTAATCGACACGTGATGGCTCAACAGACAAGTTTTGTCCACGGAAACGTGAGAGGACGTGTGTATCTTGGAACGTCTTCTCTTCCGTCAACAACATGTTTGCCTGCGCAACGACGTAGAGATCTTCTTCGTCTGCCGTCATGTAGTGAATTTCATCCGTGACAACACCCGTTTCCGGATTGACACGGCGGTATGGTGCTTCGATGAAACCATACTCATTGACTTTCGCGAACGAAGACAGTGAGTTGATCAAACCGATGTTTGGTCCCTCTGGCGTTTCGATTGGACACATACGGGAATAATGCGAGTAGTGAACATCTCGAACTTCAAAGCCAGCACGCTCACGTGTCAAACCACCGGGTCCGAGAGCAGATAGACGACGTTTGTGCGTCAACTCAGCGAGCGGGTTTGTTTGGTCCATGAACTGTGATAACTGTGAGCTACCGAAGAACTCTTTAATTGACGCGATAACAGGACGAATGTTGATCAATGCCTGTGGCGTGATCGCATTCTGATCTTGAATCGACATACGTTCCTTAACGACACGTTCCATACGTGAAAGACCAATACGGAACTGGTTTTGGAGCAATTCACCGACAGAACGGAGACGACGGTTACCGAGGTGGTCGATATCGTCTGTTGTTCCTACTTCATGCAACAAGTTGAAGAAGTAGTTGATTGCAGCAATCATGTCAGCAGGCGTAATGTGCTTGATGTCACGATCGATGTTACCGTTACCGATGATATTGATGATGCGTTCACCTTCAGCATCGTCCGGTGCGAACACCTTGATCGACTGTAAGTTGAAGGCTTCGCCTTGTGTTACGCCGCCAGTTGGCGTCGCTTCGATGTAACCGACAGATCCTTCAAGGAATGGCAAGACTTTGTCGAGCATACGACGGTCAAGAACCGTTCCAGCTTCTGCGATTACTTCACCTGTTTCAGGGTCAACGAGCGTTTCCGCAAGCTTTTGTCCGAACAGACGATTCTTCAGATGAAGCTTCTTATTGATTTTATAGCGACCAACGTTTGCCAAGTCGTAACGTTTCGGGTCGAAGAACCGTGACACGAGAAGTGCTTTCGCATTTTCAACTGTCGGTGGCTCACCCGGGCGTAGACGCTCATAGATTTCGATGAGGGCTTTTTCCGTTGATTCTGTATTATCTTTTTCAAGCGAATTCCGGAGGTACTCATCATCTCCAAGGAGATCGATGATTTCCTGATCCGTACCGAAACCAAGAGCACGTAAAAGAACCGTTACAGGAATCTTACGCGTGCGGTCGATTCGGACATATACGATATCTTTCGCATCTGTCTCAAGTTCGAGCCATGCTCCACGGTTCGGGATGACCGTTGCCGAGAATCCACGTTTACCGTTCTTATCTAACTTATTGTTGTAATACACACTTGGCGAACGAACAAGCTGAGAAACGATAACTCGTTCCGCACCATTAATAATGAATGTTCCCGACTCCGTCATAAGCGGGAAGTCACCCATGAAGACTTCTTGTTCCTTCAATTCACCCGTCTCTTTGTTTTGAAGACGGACTTTAACGCGCAGTGGTGCCGAATAGGTCACGTCGCGTTCTTTCGATTCATCAATCGAATACTTCGGCTCACCGAGCGAGTAATCGATGAATTCTAATACGAGATTTCCTGTGAAGTCGGAAATCGGCGAAATGTCATGAAACATCTCACGAAGACCTTCCCGTAGGAACCATTCGTATGAATTCGTTTGAATCTCAATTAGATTTGGAAGTTCTAATACTTCGCTGATACGTGCATAGCTTCTTCTCTGACGGTGACGACCGTACTGAACAAGTTGACCAGTCAACTGATTCACCTCTCAGACCCACTTCTTCTTCTAGAGAAGGACGGGTGTAATATCGAACATTGAAGCCATTTTTTGACCGATAAGCGCAAAAAAGCGACGTCTTGTCTACTCAATCATCTGTAGTCGAGAACGCCAGCTACTTTCAACCTGCTTATCCAAAAATCACTCCAATGGCATTTTATAATACTATCATAGACACAACACAAGGTCAACGACAAATCACCCGATTTGTCAAGACCGAATTGATTTAAATATTGAATACCCTTTATCGCGGGTTACTGTCTCGCAAGAACCGAAGACTTCTTCCATCAGTTTCTTCGCTGATGGTCCCCCTTGTTTTTTCTGAATGACGACCCAGAGGGCGCCCCCTACTACGAGGTGATCATAAGCTTCACGTAAAATCCGATGAACAACTGCTTTTCCTGCCCGAATCGGTGGATTCGTCACGATCGCTGCAAATGTCTCATCACCTACGCCAACATACCCGTCACTTACACCGGTCGTCACGGAAACACCATTCGCACGTGCATTTTCAGCCGCTAGTTCAAGTGCCCGTTCGTTAACATCAACGAGTTTCGCGTCACGCCCGGTCGCTTTTGCCAGTGAAATCCCCATCGGTCCATATCCGCAACCGACATCTAGAATCGCACCCGGTACATCCGGCTCAACGAATGCCTCAATCAATAGACGCGAACCAAAGTCGACGCCACCTTTTGAGAACACACCGTGGTCCGATGTGAAGCGGAATGTTTCGCCGCGTAGGACGAACTCCCATGATTTCGGATCTCGTTTTGAGGAGGGATCATTCGTATAATAATGGTCTGCCATGTTTCCTTCCCCTCTCTTGATTAAAGATGAAAACAAAAGAAGCCCGCAAAGCGAGCTTCTTTTGTCTGCGGAAGAAGAAAATTACTTAACTTCTACGCTTGCGCCAGCTTCTTCAAGCTTAGCTTTGATTGCGTCAGCGTCTTCTTTCGAAACGCCTTCTTTAACTGGAGCCGGAGTTCCGTCAACGAGTGCTTTCGCTTCTTTAAGACCGAGGCCTGTCAATTCGCGAACTGCTTTGATGACGTTGATTTTACCAGAACCTGCGCTAGTAAGGATTACGTCGAATTCAGTTTGCTCTTCAGCTGCTGCTGCGCCTGCACCTGCTGCTGCTACTGGAGCTGCTGCTGATACGCCGAATTCTTCTTCGATTGTTTTTACGAGTTCGTTAAGTTCAAGAACAGTCATGCCCTTGAGGTCTTCGATAAATTGCTCTTTGTTGAAAGCCATTATGGTTTTCCTCCTTTGATTTAGCCCACGTTGGGGTTTGAAAAATTGTGTGTTTGCCTATCCCGCTAAGCGGACATTAAGCAGATTGTTCTTCTTTTTGCTCTGCGATTGCGTTCGTTGCCACCGCGAGACCGCGGATTGGCGCTTGAAGCACGCTGAGGAGCATTGAAAGGAGACCTTCGCGTGATGGAAGTTCTGCAAGGGCTTTGACATCTTCTACTGAAGTGACTTTGCCTTCGATGATACCACCTTTAAGTTCGAGAGCCTTGTGTTCTTTAGAGAAGTTGTTCAAGATCTTAGCTGGCGCAATAACGTCTTCATTGCTGAATGCGATCGCACTAGGACCAGTGAATACTTCGTCAAGACCTTCAAGGTTGCTTTGAACTGCTGCGCGGCGAAGGAGACCGTTTTTGTAAACTTTGAATTCAACACCCGCTTCGCGGAGTTGTTTACGAAGTTCAGTGACTTCGTCTACTGTGAGACCACGGTAGTCGACGACGATTGTTCCAGCGCTCGCTTGCATTTTCTCAGCGATCTCAGATACGAGATCCGCTTTGACAGCGATAACTTTTTCGTTTGCCATTTCTGTTGCACCTCCTGGTAAATAAATTGTACCGGCGCGAGGGGCTGCTCGATTTCAAATAAAAAGCCTCCTTCTGCAGGGCAGAGGAGGCGTAATCGTCAAAAAGGATACCTGAACAAACAGGCTCTCTGAGCAAGAACACCTCGGAAGGGTTTAAGCTCAATCGATGAGCACCTTCTGTCTACGGTATGTCGAATATATCAACGTTTTATACTGTAACAGCGTTCTTAGAACGTTGTCAAGTTCGTTTTAGACGAAATTATTTCGCGAAGTCAGCTGAAGATACTTTAACACCAGGACCCATTGTAGAAGCGATCGCGATGTTTTTAAGGTAAACACCTTTAGCAGTAGCAGGCTTAACTTTTACGAGAGTTTCCATAACGGTAGTGATGTTTTCAACCAACTTCTCGTTATCGAATGATTTTTTACCGACAGGAACGTGGATGTTACCTGATTTGTCGACACGGTACTCAACTTTACCAGCTTTGATATCGTTGATTGCTTTTGTGACGTCAAATGTAACAGTTCCTGTTTTCGGGTTAGGCATGAGGCCTTTAGGTCCGAGAACACGACCGAGTTTACCAACTTCACCCATCATGTCAGGTGTCGCAACGATAACATCGAAGTCGAACCATCCTTTTTGGATTTTAGCGATATACTCAGAATCACCAGCGTAATCTGCTCCAGCAGCTTCCGCTTCTTTCAATTTCTCACCTTTCGCGAAGACGAGAACGCGTTGTGTTTTACCAGTACCGTGTGGCAATACGACTGCTCCACGGATTTGTTGATCTGCTTTCTTCGGATCGACTCCGAGACGAACAGCAAGTTCGATCGTTTCATCGAATTTCGCTGTTGCAGACTTTTTAGTTAAGTCTACAGCTTCAGCGAGTTCGTATGAAACCGTACGATCGATAAGTTTAGCAGCTTCTTTGTACTTCTTACCCATTTTAGGTTCCTCCTTTGTGGTTGTGCGGAAAATCCTCCCACATAATGAAAGGGTAGCAAGGCTTCAATTAACTATCCGCCTGCGACCCTCATCGTTGTTCATTGTAATTCGAAAGACTTAGTCTTCGATTACGATACCCATAGAACGTGCAGTACCTTCAACCATCAACATCGCTGTTTCAACAGATGCTGCGTTGAGGTCTGGCATTTTCGTTTCAGCGATTTCGCGAACTTTGTCACGTTTGACAGTCGCTACTTTCTTACGGTTAGGCTCGCCTGAACCGCTCTCGATTCCAGCTGCTTTCTTCAAGAGAACTGCTGCTGGTGGAGTTTTAGTAATAAACGTAAATGAACGATCTTCAAAAACCGTGATGACTACAGGGATAATCAAGCCGGCTTGGTCTTGTGTACGAGCGTTGAACTCTTTACAGAAGCCCATGATGTTCACACCTGCTTGACCGAGTGCCGGTCCAACTGGTGGAGCTGGGTTTGCTTTGCCCGCAGGAATTTGAAGTTTAACTAGTTTCATAACCTTCTTCGCCACGAGACACACCTCCTTAATTCTTTAATGTGGTTTAATTGGACGTTGCGCGTCCTCCCACTCATTCTATTCGACGAGTTATTTATCGAAATAAGCACAACATCAAACAGGAAAAATTGTACCATTAAAACAAAACATTCGCAATAGGAAACTTAATCGATTTTTTCAACTTGTGAAAAATCGAGTTCTACTTTCGTTTCGCGACCGAACATATCTACAGAAACTTTCATTTTTTCTGTTTCTGTATCAAGCTCTTCAACCGTTCCTTCAAGGTTCTCGAAGGCACCCTCTTTGATTCGGACGATTTGACCGAGTGAGTAGTCATAACGACTCTTCATGTCGACAAGTCCCATTGAACCAAGGATGTTTTCAGCTTCTTCAGGAAGAAGCGGCGTCGGTTTCGATCCACCACCCACTGAACCGAGGAATCCGGTTACGTTCGGTGTGTTACGAACAACATACCAAGAATCATCCGTCATGACCATTTCAACGAGGACATACCCCGGGAAAATCTTAACTTCACGCTCTTTGATTTTTGTTTCGCCTTTTTTATTCGTTACTTCTTCCTGTACCGTTTCAATCGGAACGAGTACACGGAAGATTTTCTCGTCCATGTTCATAGACTCGATCCGACGTTCAAGGTTAGCCTTGACGTTGTTTTCGAATCCAGAGTACGTTTGGACGACAAACCACTGTTTATCCATGGTACGCCACCTCTTCTTTTACTTAATCAACCAACTCATGAGTGCGCTGAGACCAGAATCGATACCAAAGATGAAGACGCCCATGAAGATAACCATACCGATTACCGTCAATGTGTACTTCGTCAATTCTTTTCGTTTTGGCCAGCTCGTCTTTTTCAGTTCATTCCATACGTCACGCAAAAATTTCATCGTACTTTCCCTCCAGGATGTATTAAATCGGGATAGATGAAGCCTTATTTCGCTTCTTTATGAATCGTATGCGCGTTACAACGCCGACAGAATTTTTTCAATTCCAAGCGGACTGTGACATCCTCTTTTTTCATCGTCGTATAATCGCGGGCACCGCAAATATCACAAGCAAGGCCTACTTTCTTCGCCATCTCAAAAGACCTCCTTCTTTGCCGCTCTCTCTCTCGAACGGAGGAGATTCCTCCAAAAAAGAGCGTAAAAAAAAACGCCTATGAGCGGCGTCTCGCTAGTAAGGCGCTATTTATACAGTAGCATACGGTAGTCGGATTGGTCAATCCACCTCGCGGTTAGACAATCAACTCACGTGCCTCGAGGTATCGCTCCAGTTTCCGTTTGACACGCTGTAACGCGTTATCAATTGATTTGACGTGGCGATCGAGATCATCCGAAATCTCTTGGTACGTTCTTCCGTCGAGATAAAGTGCCAACACTTTTCGTTCTAAGTCACTAAGGATTTCATCCATCTTCGTTTCGATGTCTGCATACTCTTCTCGGTTGACGATCAAGATTTGCGGATCCGATGGTGCCGTCGAAGTGATGATATCAAGCAACGTCCGTTCAGAAGATTCATCATCATAAATTGGTTTATCAAGCGAGATGTACGAATTGAGAGGAATATGTTTTTGACGGGTCGCCGTCTTGATTGCCGTGATCATTTGCCGTGTGATGCAGAGTTCGGCAAATCCTTTAAAAGAAGCCAACTTATCAGTCCGGTAGTCACGTACTGCTTTGTATAGGCCAATCATACCTTCTTGAATGATATCTTCGCGGTCCGCACCAATCAAAAAATATGACCGGGCCTTCGCACGTACGAAGTTACGATAGCGCTCGATCAAAAATTCAAGGGCATCGCTATTATCGAATACCTTCGCTTGTTCCACAAGCGCCTCATCAGACATGCACTCAAACTGGTCGAACGAAACCAAACTCATCCTTCATCCCTCCAAGCTTCTATGACGAACTAATCAATTGCCTACAATTATACAATAATTTCCTATCCTGCGACAGTGAAAATTGGCATGACCTCTTTTTATCTGTATTTCGCCCTTAAAAAAACCGCCTTCTCGACAGGTACGTCAAGAAAACGGTTTATTTTTAAGGGGAGACCCCCTTACTGATCTGAATTTTTTCTTCTTCGGATTTGTTCAAGCCGTTCGATGACATCTGCCGGCAAATCGATAGTCGACCGCGGTTTCTTGCTCGTCTTCGACATCGTCGTCTGTCCCTGAATGACGGCGACCGCTGCTTTCCAGTCCCGTCTCAACTCTTGTGCCGAGATGCGGAGTGCGCCGAGCGTAAAGATCACCCATTGTTCCGTGAAGTCGTTCGTCGCGACCGTCAGCTTGACACGGATGTCTTGTAACCACTCGGCTGCCGTTTTTTCAATCCATTCGTCAGCAGTTTCATTCTCGCGTGTATAAATGACCTCGAGTCCACTCTTTTTTAAGCGTGACTCGCGCCCCGGCTGAAGATAGGCATCAAAGACGATGGTGACACTAATTCCTGTCACTGCCTGATATTCCGCCATTGCATCGACCAATCGTTCCCGTGCTAATTCAAAATCTTGCTCCCGCAATGTCCGGAATTCCGGCCATGCGCCAATGATATTGTAGCCATCAACGATCAGACGGTCATATTTCATCGCGCGTACGGCTTTCTCGTCCGGTACACTTCATACAATAAGAGTGACGCGGCAACGGAAGCATTGAGTGACGTGACATGGCCCGCCATCGGAAGGTGGACAAGGAAATCACATTTCTCTCGGACGAGGCGACTCATCCCTTTTCCTTCACTACCAATGACGATTCCAAGCGGCATCGTTCCGTCAAGCGTCCGGTAATCATCACTTTCACGCGCATCCGTCCCGACGAACCAAAGCCCTTTTTTCTTGAGGTCTTCCATCGTCCGCGTTAAGTTCGTCACGCGAACGACCGGAATATGCTCGATTGCACCCGTCGATGCTTTTGCGACGACTTGTGTCAATCCGACCGAGCGGCGTTTCGGAATGATGACCCCGTGCGCTCCGACAGCGTCTGCCGTCCGAAGAATCGAACCGAGGTTATGCGGGTCTTCCAGCTCGTCGAGTAAGACGATGAGTGGTGTCTCATCCTTCTTCTCTGCTAGGGCAAAGATATCGTCGAGTTCCGCGTATTCATAGGCGGCAACTGCCGCAACGACACCTTGATGGTTGTCGCTCCCTGTCAGACCATGCAGTTTTGAACGGGGGACGATTTGAATTTGGACATTCGCTTCTTGCGCCATCGCGTGGATGACGGCGAGTGGACCTTTTTGTTGACCTTCCTGGATAAAGAGTTTATTCATTTCGCGTCCACTTCGTAACGCTTCGAGAACGGGATTTCGTCCGTAAAGGAAATCCTGCCCTTCCGCGAGTGGTTCGATGACGACCGGGTCCTCTTGTTTCTTTTCAACACGTTTTCGTTTTTCGCCAGTCTTAGGGCGCTGTCCTTGATCGACTGGGTTATTTTCCGTCTGTCGTTTCGGCTTCGAGTAATTCGAACGCTTGCCCGATGAGTTCTTCAAGACGATCCCCTCCTTCTGAAAGATAAATGTAGCCTAACAATGCTTCGAACGCCGTCGCGTAGCGGTACGTATGGACATCCGTACTTTTTGGTACAGAACCGGACTTCGCATTTTTCCCACGCCGGACGACGGCTTGTTCCTCTTCTGTCAGTGTTCCCTGATTGAGCCAATGTGTAACGACGGTCGCCTGTGCTTGCGCCCGGACATACTGGACCGCTGCTTGATGCAACTCGCCTGGTTTGACGAAACCACGGTCAAGTAGTCGCTCTCTTACATGCATCTCATAAACGACATCTCCCATATAGGCGAGCGCGAGCGCGTTCAATTGTTTATAGTTCTTCATCCGCGCTTCCACCGCATCCCTTGTGCTGTATCTTCAAGCAAGATGCCCTGGTCGCGTAACTGATCGCGGATTTCATCTGCCCGTCCGAAATCACGATTTTTCCGTGCTTCGTTTCGTTCTGTGATCAACTGTTCGACTTCTTCGTCGAGCAGTCCGCGGTCGACCGTCAACGTTACACCTAATACGCCCGACAATTCATTGAAAACGGTCAGGAAGCGCTCAAGAACTTCTTTTGACACTTGTGCTTCTGCAAGATAAAGATTTGCTTCTTTCGATAAATCGAACAAATCCGTTACAGCATTCGCTGTATTGAAGTCATCATCCATCGACGTGATGAAATGTTGCTTGATGTCTTCAATCCGCTTCAACCATTTTTCGTTTGCCGTTCCGAGATCTGCCGTCATCGCGAGACGATGCTCGACGTTTGCGACCGACTCCCGAATTCGCGCGAGACCGTTGACCGCTTGATCAATCAGCTCACGGCTGTAGTTGATCGGATGGCGATACTGAACAGACAGCATGAAGAAGCGTAAGACCATTGGATCGACGACTTGAATCGCTTCATGGACCGTCAAAAAGTTTCCGAGTGATTTCGACATCTTCTCGTTTTCGATGTTGACGAATCCATTGTGCATCCAGTAGTTCGCGAATTTTTGAGAATTGCATGCTTCCGACTGGGCAATTTCATTTTCATGGTGCGGGAATTTCAAGTCTTGTCCACCGGCATGGATATCAATCGTATCGCCAAGGTATTTCTTTGCCATCGCCGAGCACTCGATGTGCCAGCCCGGACGTCCTTCACCCCATGGACTTGTCCAAGACGGTTCGTCCGGCTTAACGGCTTTCCAAAGAACGAAATCGAGTGGATCTTCTTTTTTCTCGCCGACTTCAATCCGCGCGCCCGATTGTAATTCATCAATCGATTGCTGACTCAACTGACCATACGTCTCAAAACTCCGTGTCCGGAAGTAGACATCTCCGCCTGAAGCATAGGCATTCCCTTTTTCAACGAGAACTTTGATGAAGTCGATGATATCATCCATCGTCTCCGTAACGAGCGGATGGACGTCCGCTTGTTGGACGTTCAAAGCGCCCGTATCTGCATGATACGCGGCAATGAAACGTTTCGTTAAGTCATGATAATCTTCACCGAGTTCATTTGCCGTCCGAATGATTTTATCATCGACATCCGTAAAGTTCGAGACGTACTGAACCTCATAACCGCGGTACGTAAAGTAGCGGCGGACTGTATCGAAGACAATTGCCGGGCGGGCATTACCAATGTGGATATAGTTATAGACGGTCGGTCCACAGACGTACATCTTGACCTTACCTTCTTCTAACGGTTTAAATGGTTCCTTTTTTCCGGTCATGCTGTTGTAGAGTTGTATCATTCCGAAGTCCTCCTTTGATTCGTTCAATTTCCCGTTTTAGTTCTTCGATTTCAATTTCAATCCGTTCCTGGCACTCACTAACGGGATCCGGTAGACGGTGATCGAGAGGGGCCTCGACTTTCATTCCGTCCTGGATGACGACACGTCCCGGAATCCCGACGACGGTTGCGTTAGCAGGGACGTCTTTTAGGACGACTGAGCTTGCCCCGATTTTTGATGCATCCCCGACCGAAATATCACCGAGTACACGTGCTCCGGCTGAAACGAGCACGCCATTACCGAGCGTCGGATGACGTTTGCCCGTCTCTTTGCCCGTCCCGCCGAGCGTCACGCCTTGAAAAATCGTCACATCGTCGCCGATGATGGCTGTTTCTCCGATGACGACACCCATCCCATGGTCGATGAAGAAGCGACGACCAATCGTCGCACCCGGATGAATTTCGATCCCTGTCAAGAAGCGGCTGAACTGTGAAATGCTTCGCCCCAGTAACTTTAAGTTCAACTTCCATAACCGATGGGCTACACGGTGCATCCAAATCGCATGTAAGCCGGGGTACGTCAAGATGACTTCAATGCTACTGCGTGCAGACGGGTCTTGGTTGAATACATTGCGAATGTCTTCTCGTATACGTGTCATGTTCAATCTCCTCTCCATAAGAAAAAGCGCCTCCGTGCATCGCTGCACAGAGACGCTAATTAGCGCGGTCCCACTCTGTTTGGACGAATCAATCGTCCCTCTCCGTGTCCGTTAACGCCGGAGATACGTCTACGCCTACTCTCACTGATTTCGGGTAGCACTCAGAGGGGCATTTCATGGCAATTTTCTTCAAGCTCTCGCACCACACAAGCTTGTCTCTGGAGAAGAAACATTGACACTACTTTCCTCATCTACGCTTTATTTATACGTCTAGTCGCGCAAGTACGCGGTCTTTTCCTAATAGTTGAATCGTATTCGGAAGTTCTGGACCATGTGTTTGCCCCGTCGTTGCGACGCGGATTGGCATGAACAGATTTTTTCCTTTTTGACCGGTTGCTTTTTGTGTTGCCTTAATCGATGTTTTGATCGCTTCCGGCGTCCACTCTTCAAGTGTCCGCAATTGGTTCGCGAATTCAGCTAAGACGGTCGGAACCGTTTCGCCACTCAAGACAGTGTTTGCTCCTTCATCATACACCACTTCATCTTCAAAAAACATCTCTGAAAGCTCAACGACTTCCGCTCCGTGTGTCATCTGCTCACGGTAAAGTCCGACGAGGTTCTTCGCCCAGTCGAGTTCTTCTGCTGACGGCTCGTTTGAGACGCGTCCTGCTGCTTGAAGGAATGGAAGACTCGCTTCGAATACTTCTTCGAACGATTGATGTTTCATGTACTGCCCATTGATCCAAGCGAGTTTTTGTTGATCGAAAACAGCTGGACTCTTCGACAGGCGGGACGCATCAAAGATCTCGATGAATTCTTCTTTCGTAAAGATTTCTTGTTCTCCGACCGGCGACCAACCAAGCAACGTCACGAAGTTAAGTAACGCTTCCGGGAGATACCCGAGGTCTTTATACTGCTCGATGTACTGAATGATTGATTGATCACGTTTCGACAGTTTTTTATGCTCTTCGTTGACGATGAGCGTCATGTGACCAAATGTTGGATACTCCCAACCGAACGCATCATAAATCATCATCTGTTTCGGCGTGTTCGAGATGTGGTCGTCTCCACGTAAGACATGGCTGATTGCCATCAAGTGATCGTCGACGACAACGGCGAAGTTATACGTCGGAATCCCGTCTTTTTTGACGATGACCCAGTCCCCGAAGTCTTTTGATTCAAACGATACGTCTTCTTTGACGATATCGTTCCACGTATATGTCACGCTTTCCGGTACACGAATCCGAATCGATGGTGTCCGTCCTTCCGCGACGAATGCGTCTTCTTGTTCTTGCGATAAATCTCGGTGTGCACCTGAATAACGCGGTGCTTCACCACGTGCAATTTGTGCTTCACGTTCCGCCTCAAGTTCTTCCGAGGTCATGTAGCAACGGTAGGCGAGTCCTTTTTCAAGTAACTCGTCTGTGTATTTTTGATAAAGATCAAGCCGTTCCATTTGGAAGTAAGGACCGTAATCGCCACCGCGGCCTGGACCTTCATCCCAATCGATTCCGAGCCACTCGAGGTACTTCATCTGACTTTCAACGCCACCATCAATGTTTCGTTTTTGGTCCGTATCCTCAATCCGTAAAATCATTTTCCCGCCCGCATGACGTGCGAACAAATAGTTGAATAAAGCCGTCCGTGCATTCCCAATATGAAGGTGCCCGGTCGGACTTGGTGCATAACGTACACGTACTTCTGCCATTGCCGATCACTCCTTTAGTCTCAAATTCGCTTAATTAGTATACCTTATTCTTCGATTCGTTTCAGCAGAATCACAGCTTGGCACGCAATTCCTTCTTCACGCCCTGTAAACCCGAGCCATTCCGTTGTCGTCGCTTTGACATTGATCTGCTCGATGTCCGCTTCAAGCAGTTCCGCAATCCGCGCACGCATCGTATCGATGTACGGGCGTAATTTAGGCGCTTGCGCGATGACGGTCGCGTCTAAGTTACTCAATTCATATCCTTTACGCTTGACGAGTGCATAGACATGTTCGAGCAGTTTAGCAGAGTCCGCATCTTTGAACTCAGGATCGGTGTCCGGAAAATGTTTGCCGATATCCCCTTCTGCAATCGCTCCGAGTGCTGCATCCGCAATCGTATGGAGCAAGACGTCCGCATCCGAGTGACCGAGTAATCCTTTCGTATGTGGGATTTCAATCCCACCTAAAATGAGTTTCCGATCTTCTGCGAATGCATGTACATCAAAACCTTGTCCAATTCGAATCATTGTTATTTCCCTCGTTTCATTAAGATCGCTTCACCAAACCATAAATCATCCGGTGTCGTCACTTTAATATTTTCATACTGACCGGTGACGAGCGTCACCTTTCCTCCGTCCCATTCTATCAAACTTGCATCATCTGTACCTAAATAGTGTTCTGCTGCTTTTTGATGGACAGTTCGGATCGTGTCGAGATCGAAGGCTTGCGGTGTTTGAGCTGCCATCAGTTCGTCACGCGGAACCGTTTCGACGATCGTCTCTCCGATGATCCGTTTGACCGTATCTTTGACCGGGACGGCGAGAATCGCTGCTTTGTGCTCGACTGCCGCCGCGACGACGGCATGAATCGCTGTCTGTTCGATGAATGGCCGGGCGCCGTCATGAATCAACACGATACCGGGTGCTTCGATGACTTCCAGTCCGCGTAAGACACTTTCTTGCCGTTCCCGTCCTCCGGCAACAAGGCGTACAGGCGTTGCGTATCGGTCCGTCACTTGCTCAAACCAGACTTGTTCCGCCGGATTGATGGCAAGAATGATTTCTTCACATAAGGGATCGGCTTCAAACACATCGAGTGTCCACTCAATGATTGAACGGTCCCGTAACAGCAGCATCAGTTTATTACGATCTGCGCCCATTCTTTTTCCGGCACCAGCTGCCGGAATGACGACGCGGTATGTCTGTTCTATCACTGCATTCCCTCTTTTCTCATAAGTAAAGACTGCCACAGTTGTGGCAGTCCCTTATTTTTCTTGTGGCTTCGCAAAAATCATCCGTCCAGCAGACGTCTGAAGGACACTCGTCACGACAACACCAATCGTTTTCGAAATCAAGTGTTTACCACCTTCGACGACGACCATCGTGCCATCTTCGAGGTAGGCAATCCCTTGCTTTTGCTCTTTTCCTTCTTTGATGACAAGCACCATCATCTCTTCACCCGGAATCACAACTTGCTTGACGGCATTTGCTAAATCATTGATGTTCAAGACGGGTACGTTCCGGACTTCACACACTTTATTCAAGTTGTAATCGTTCGTAACGACAATTCCTTTCATCAACTCTGCCAGCTTAATCAGTTTGATGTCGACTTCTGGTACATCCTCGAAGTCACCATCATAAATTTCGACTTCCATTCCAGGGATTGATTGGAGTTCTTTTAAGACGTCAAGCCCCCGGCGTCCACGATTTCGTTTTAATGTATCCGATGAATCGGCAATGTATTGAAGTTCCCCAATCACGAACTGCGGAACGATCAGTTTCCCTTCAACAAATCCGGTCTTCGCGATATCTGTGATCCGTCCATCGATGATAACACTCGTATCGAGTACTTTACTGTTTGATTTTGCGACAACAACGGGTTCCGGTGTCGACTTTTTATCCGAGTTACTACTGTTTGACCGTAAAAAGATTTTCGTCAACTCATGCCGTTTGCGATATCCGACCGTAAAGCCGAGGTATCCGAATAAGGCAGTCGCGAAAATGGTTAAGACATTACTAAGCAGCGGAATCCCGACAAGTTCGATCAACATGCTGACGAGAAATGCCATCACGAGACCTAGCAAGAGGCCAAATGTTCCAAAGAATAAATCTGCAGCGGGCGCCTTTACTAGTTTTTCTTCTAAAAATCGGAGAAGTCGAATAACCGCATCCGTAATGAATAATCCAATTAATAAAAATATGAGTGCACCAATCGTTCCGGTTACGTATGTCGTCATCAACCATTCCGGGAAAGTCATCCCTGTCGCCGCTTCAATTAATTGAAATAACTGGGGCAATAACAAGACACCAAGCGCAAGACCGAGTAACGCGAAAAAGATTCGAATGATGATTTTCAATCTTCCCACCTCCTTCTATTATTTTAAGTTCATTGTAACATGTATTTATTTGAATCACCTACGCCTTAAGGTGGGGAAACTGTTTACATATCCATTACAGCCTCCCCATCTTTTCCTACATTTCAGGCGTTTAAAACGGGATGGTTTCGCGTAACGCTTCGTCAACACTTTCGACACCGATGACCGTGATGCCGTCCGGATAGGTCCATCCCCCGAGATTGTTTTTCGGAATGATGGCTCGTGTGAATCCGAGCTTCGCAGCTTCTGCGACGCGTTGCTCAATCCGTGAGACGCGCCGGACTTCTCCCGTCAAACCTACTTCACCAATGACGACATCTGTCGGACGTGTCGGCTTGTCGCGAAAACTCGAGGCAATCGCGACACAGACGGCGAGGTCAATCGCCGGTTCATCGAGCTTGACGCCACCAGCTGCTTTCAAATAGGCATCTTGTGTCTGGAGCAGTAAACCAGATCGTTTCTCAAGCACTGCCATCAGCAAGGCCACCTTGTTTTGGTCAATCCCTGTTGCCATACGGCGTGGATTACCGAATGATGTCGGTGAAATCAGGGCTTGTAACTCAACGAGAACAGTCCGTGTCCCCTCCATCGAAGCAACGATTGTCGAACCCGATACACCGGACGTCCGCTCCTCGAGGAAGATTTCCGATGGATTCAAGACTTCTTCTAAACCAGACTCCCGCATTTCAAAGATTCCAATCTCGTTCGTCGAACCAAACCGGTTTTTGACGGCACGGAGGATCCGGAACGTATGGTGACGTTCCCCTTCGAAGTACAGGACGGCATCGACCATGTGTTCGAGCAAACGAGGTCCGGCAATCGAACCTTGTTTCGTGACGTGACCGACGATAAAGATGGCAATGCCGCGACTCTTCGCGATTTTCATCAGCATCGCCGTACATTCACGTACTTGCGTGACGCTACCAGGGGCAGACTGAATTTCATCGATATAGACCGTTTGAATCGAGTCGATGATTAAAAAGCCTGGTTTTTCTTCGTCGACGACCCGCTCAATCATATTCATGTCCGTTTCACTGAGCACGAATAAGTCTTGAGTCGGTAAACCGAGCCGTTCAGCGCGGAGTTTTGTCTGTTTGAGCGATTCCTCACCTGAGATATAGAGGACTTTTTCGCCGCGTTGTGCAAGGCGCGCACTTGTCTGTAACAGAATCGTCGATTTCCCAATCCCCGGGTCACCTCCGACGAGGACCATCGATCCGGGCACAATCCCGCCGCCGAGCACACGGTCAAATTCACTACTCCCCGTGAAGACACGACTTTCTTCTTGTGAGACGATATTTGCGAGACGTTCCGGTTTCAATTGTTTCGTCGTCGTATGGACAAAAGCGGAACCGCGTCGTGCTTTCTTCTCCTCGACGACTTCTTCGACCATCGTATTCCATTCCCCACAGCCGGAGCAGCGTCCCATCCATTTCGGTGACTCCGTCCCACAGCTTTGGCAAACAAATTTCGTCTTCATTTTAGCCACTCTGTTCATCCTTTCTCTATCCAAGAAAAAGCCCAGCTTTCGCTTCGTACTTGCGAAAGCTGGACCCTGTTGATCACTTATTCTGTCGTTGCCGGTTCCACTTGGTGGCGGCGGACGATGAATTCATCGTTTTCTACATCAAGTGCAACACGTTCTCCTTTTTGAATGTCTCCCGCAAGCAATGCTTCCGACAAACGATCCTCAGCTTCTCGTTGAAGTGCACGACGGATTGGGCGAGCTCCGTATTCTGGGTCGTATCCGATGTCGGCAATCTTCGAAAGCGCGGCAGGTGTCAATTCAAAGTGAACCTGTTGTTCCGCAAGGCGTTTTTCGAGAGTCTTCGCCATGAGTTTGACGATTTCTTCGATGTGTTTTTTCTCAAGTGAGTGGAAGACGATCGTTTCGTCAATCCGGTTCAAGAACTCAGGACGGAAGGCTTTCTTCAGTTCGTCCATCACTTTCCCCTTCATGTCTTTGTATTCGCGGTCCGTATCGTCCGACACTGTGAACCCGACGTATTTATTCCGTTTGAGGGCACTTGCACCGACGTTCGACGTCATGACGATGATCGTATTACGGAAATCGACTGTCCGGCCTTTTGAATCCGTAAGACGTCCATCATCGAGCACTTGAAGCAAGATGTTGAAGACTTCAGGGTGAGCTTTTTCAATTTCATCAAGCAAGATGACGGAGTACGGTTTACGGCGTACTTTTTCAGTCAATTGACCGCCTTCTTCATATCCGACATATCCAGGAGGTGAACCGACGAGTCGGCTTGTTGCATGTTTCTCCATGTATTCTGACATGTCGATTCGGATGATGGCATCCTCGTCACCAAACATCGATTCTGCGACGGCACGGGCAAGCTCTGTTTTACCGACACCCGTTGGACCGAGGAAGATGAATGAACCGATTGGACGTTTAGGATCTTTGAGTCCGGCACGTGCGCGACGGATTGCTTTTGAGATTGATTTGACCGCTTCATTTTGACCGATGACCCGACTATGAAGAATTTCTTCGAGACGGAGCAAACGATCGGTTTCTTCTTCAGCGATTTTCGTTACGGGTACGCCCGTCCAGCTCGCGACGACCTGCGCGATATCATCTTTTGTGACTTCAAGCTTCTCATTGCCTTGTTTGTTCTGCCATTCTTCTTTTAAGCGCTCGAGCTCATCGCGAAGTTTTTGCTCTGTGTCGCGTAAGCTTGCTGCTTTTTCGAATTCTTGGCTTTGGACGGCTTCGTCTTTATCTTTTCGGATGCCTTCAAGTTTTGCTTCGACTTCTTTTAAGTTCGGTGGTGCTGTATATGAACGAAGACGAACTTTTGAAGCTGCTTCGTCAATCAAGTCGATTGCTTTATCCGGTAGGAAACGGTCTGAGATGTAACGGTCAGAAAGCGTCACCGCTTCTTGAATCGCTTCATCCGTGATCGTGACACGGTGGTGGGCTTCATAACGGTCACGAAGACCAAACAAGATTTGTGTTGCTTCGTTCGCTGTTGGTTCAGCGACTTGAATTGGTTGGAAACGACGCTCAAGCGCTGCATCTTTTTCGATATATTTGCGGTATTCGTCAAGTGTCGTCGCACCGATACATTGGAGTTCACCGCGCGCGAGTGATGGTTTTAAAATGTTTGACGCATCGATTGCGCCTTCTGCTCCACCTGCACCAATCAATGTGTGCAATTCGTCGATGAAGAGAATGATGTTTCCAGCTTGACGGATTTCATCCATGACCTTTTTCAAACGGTCTTCGAACTCACCACGGTATTTCGTCCCGGCGACGAGCGTCCCCATGTCGAGAACCATGACGCGTTTATTCCGTAACGTTTCCGGCACTTCATTGTTGATGATTTGTTGAGCGAGTCCTTCGACGACAGCTGTTTTACCAACACCTGGCTCCCCAATCAAAACCGGGTTGTTTTTCGTCCGACGACTCAAGACTTCGATGACACGTTGAATTTCTTTTGCGCGTCCGATGACTGGGTCGAGACGTGTCTCACGTGCTTGTTGCGTCAAGTCGCGTGCCAAGCCATCTAGCGTTGGCGTCGCGACGCCTGAGCCTGCTTGTGATGCGTTAGCTGTCGTTTCGCTGTTCCCAAGCAGTTGCAATACTTGCTGACGTGCTTTAGAAAGACTGATTCCAAGGTTGTTTAAGACGCGTGCCGCAACACCTTCACCTTCACGAATCAAGCCGAGTAAGAGGTGCTCCGTGCCGACATACGAATGACCGAGCTTACGTGCTTCATCCATTGAAAGTTCGATGACTTTTTTTGCGCGCGGCGTATAGTGAATCGTCGTCGCACCATCTTGTCCACGACCGATCAATGCTTCGACTTCCATTTGAATTTTATCTGAACTGAGTCCGAGTGCTGTTAAAGCTTTCGCAGCAATCCCGTCTCCTTCACGTACAAGCCCGAGTAAAATATGTTCTGTCCCGATATTATGGTGTCCGAGTCGTACTGCTTCTTCCTGTGCAAGTGCGAGTACGCGTTGGGCACGTTCTGTGAATCGTCCAAACATCATTACGCAAAACCTCCTTGTGTGTGATCCCTGTGTTTCTGTTCGGTTAACATCTGACGAATCACATTCGCTCGCTCGATGTCCCGTTCTCTTGTTGTTAATTGATTCCCGAAATGCTTTTGTAGAAAACCTGTTTGTAAGGATACAAGTAAATGATGAAACACATTCGGTGCGAGATTGACAGCTAATCCTAGCCCATCTGCTAAGCGAACATCGGATAGACGTTCCGTTGCTTCTCGTGCCGTAATTAAACGGGCGGATGTTAAAATGCCATACGACCGGTATAACCGGTCTTCTAGTTCTTCTTGATACATCTCCATTAATCCTTTTCTTGCGGCCTGTTCTGCCTCAATTAATGCTTCAACAGCAAAAAGATAATCCGTAATCAGCATATCTTCACTCGCTCCAAGAGTCCGTTGATTCGACAGTTGAAACATCCGCCCAGAGGCGTCGCTGCCTTCACCATACCGGCCACGAATCGCAAAACCAAGCTGTCTCAAGTGCTTGACGTATCCTTGAATTTGATTCGTCAAGACAAGTCCAGGTAGATGCAGCATGACAGAAGCGCGAAGTCCCGTCCCGACATTGCTCGGACAGGTTGTCAAATAACCGAGTGCATCATCAAAGGCAATCTTAAAACGTTCACTAATCAATTGATCGACTTGTTTCGCGATCCGAAAAGCTTCTTCGAGTTGTAGACCCGGAAACAATGTTTGAATCCGGAAATGATCTTCTTCATTCACCATGACGCTAATCTGTTCATCTTCACTAATGAACAATCCCGTCCGTGGATGGGATGCAAGTGCGGGACTGATTAAGTGTTTTTCCACTAAAGCAGTCCGTGTCAGCGCATCCGCCTGGTCGACCCGTCCAAATCGGAATCCTTTTAGTCCACTCAACTGGCGTTCCGTTTCATCAATCAGTTCATTCGCCTCTTTTTCCGACAGCATCGTCGAGAACGGATATTGCATCGCATTTCGAGCTAAACGAATCCGTGTCGAGACGACGATGTCATCATAAGGGGCTTGTTGATTCATTTTTTCACTTAAAGGATGCGTCAATAATTCTTTAAACATGGCGCAAATCCTCCTCGACGCTAACAATCTGTTGTTTAATCAGTTCAGCTTCTTCGTAATCTTCTGACAAGACCTTCCGATTGAGTTGTTCTTTTAACCGGCTTAACTGTTGCTTCAAACGCTTTTCGACTGATTCTTCATCAGGGCGTGATCCATAATGTTTGGAGTGGCCATGCTGGAATTGACGGACCATTCCATCGACTTCATCCTTAAATACGGTGTAACACGTCGCACAACCAACTTTTCTCAAATGCAACAACTGTTGTCGTGTCATACCACAAGAAGGACACGTTGTACCTTGATACTCGCGCGCAAGCTCTCGGACACATACAGAACATAAAACACGCTCTGCTCCTTCCGTTTCTTGTGGAAGTTTGACACGTACGATTGCCTCGCGCTCTAAACAACGTTGACATCGCATATGGCATTCCTCCAATGCTACAATCGCTTGATGGTTTGGAGAAGTGATTGCATCAGATGCGCTCGCATCCGGTGTTGATCTTCTACATCCATCGGTAGACTTTCTTTTCGTAACAACGCTTGGATGATAATCGCTTCACGTCGCGTTAATAATTGTTCATTCATTAATCGAATCAAATAATCTTCAGCAGCCTGTTCGGTTAATTGATCACCGACCCAGGCACTCATCTCGTCTAAGAGATCGTGACTATCTAGCAAAACGATTTTCTGAATCCGGATATACCCTCCACCACCACGCTTACTTTCGACAAAATAGCCTTTTTCGACTGTAAAACGTGTGTTGATGACATAATTGATTTGGGAAGGGACACAATCAAAACGCTGGGCAATTTCTTGACGTTTGATTTCAACTTTTGTTTCATCATTTAAGATTTGTTTTAAATAGGCTTCGATGATATCTGTGATGTTTTGCATGGGCACCACCTCTCTGACCATCTTTGACTATTGTTTGATTTAATAGTAATCATCTTAAAAGTGAATTGCAAATAATTTAACTCTAAATGAACATACACAAAAAGACCGACCTGCAAGATGCAGATCGGTCCTTTTCAATTGCCTGGCAACGTCCTATCCTCACAGGGGGAAGCCCCCAACTACTTTCGGCGTTCAAGTGCTTAACTTCCGTGTTCGGCATGGGAACGGGTGTGACCACTTGGCTATCGTCACCAGACGACAGGGCTCGCGCCCTCAAAACTGAAGTCATCAACAATCATCTGCTAGAACAAGGCCTCGACCGATTAGTATCACTCAGCTCCGCATGTCACCATGCTTCCACCCGTGACCTATCTACCTCATCGTCTCTGAGGGGTCTTTCTTGATTACTCAAAGGGAAATGCGCCTTTCATCATCGGACCATGCGGTCCGAAGAACTATCCGGTATTAGCTCCGATTTCTCGGAGTTATCCCAATCCTTGAGGCAGGTTCCTTACGTGTTACTCACCCGTCCGCCGCTCATTCCACTCACTTCCCTCCGAAGAGTTCCGTGAGCTTCCTGCGCTCGACTTGCATGTATTAGGCACGCCGCCAGCGTTCGTCCTGAGCCAGGATCAAACTCTCCATAAAGTGTTTGACTTGCTCGTTTTTGTGACTAAGAGTCACGTTGACGAAGCTTGCGCTTCATTCATTGTTTGTATCCGAAGATACGTTTTTTGCCTCATCGTTCAGTTTTCAAAGTTCGTCGTGTCGTTTTCAGCGACTTTAATATCTTACCAAGTTATCAACACAATTGTCAACAACTTTTTTTGATATTTTTTTCGGTGTGTCACAACCATTTGCGGCACAAGAAATAATATACCATGGCTTTTTCGATTGTACAAGCATTTTATTAGAAAAACATTTAAAAAGATTATTTACCCGTTTTATTGCTGATTGATTCCAATTCATCATGTCTTTTCGAGCCTTCATTTTTCATAATAAAGCTCCCTCTCTACTATATATAGAAGAAAGGGAGCAAACGTGTTTGTTAGTTTTGTTGGTGGCGCATCGTTGGGAATAAGAGAACGTCACGAATCGATGGTGCGTTTGTTAGCAACATGACAAGGCGATCGATTCCGATTCCAAGTCCACCTGTTGGCGGCATTCCGTATTCCAATGCTTCGATGAAATCATTATCCATCTCGTGTGCCTCATCATTTCCAGCTTCCTTTTCAACAAGCTGTGCTTCGAAACGTTCACGTTGGTCGATTGGATCGTTTAACTCCGTGAAGGCATTCGCATGTTCACGACGCACGATGAATAATTCGAAACGATCCGTAAAGCGTGGATCTTCTGGGTTTTTCTTCGCGAGTGGTGAAATTTCAACTGGGTGACCATAAACGAAAGTCGGTTGAACGAGTGTCTCCTCGATTTTTTGTTCGAAGAATTCATTTAAGATATGCCCCGTCGACATATGTGACTGAACTTCGATTCCGTGTTCATGGGCAAGTTCGTGGGCCCGCTCTTTCGAAATATCATCAAAGAAATTGATTCCTGTCGCTTCTTTAACGAGATCTGCCATATGGGCACGTTTCCAACCAACCGTTAAATCGATGACGTCTTCGCCATACGTAACTTTTGTTGTCCCAAGTACTTCTTGAGCGACGTGAGCAATCAGGTTTTCTGTTAAATCCATGATATCTTCATAGTCCGCATATGCCTCATACAACTCAATCATCGTGAACTCTGGGTTATGGCGTGTTGAAATTCCTTCATTTCGGAAGACACGACCAATTTCATATACTTTTTCGAGTCCACCGACGATAAGACGTTTTAGGTGCAACTCAATCGCGATTCGCATGTAAAGCGTCATATCAAGAGCATTGTGGTGCGTGATGAACGGACGGGCAGATGCTCCACCTGCGATTGTGTGTAACATCGGTGTTTCGACTTCCAAGTAGCCGAGACTATCGAGGTATTGACGGATGCCTCGAATTACTTTGCTTCGGGCGATGAATGTCTCCCGTGATTCCGTATTTGTAATGAGATCGAGGTAACGTTGACGGTACCGTTGTTCTACATCTTTTAATCCATGATATTTATCTGGAAGCGGACGAAGTGCTTTCGTCAACAATGTAAACGACGTGACATGGACTGATAACTCGCCGACGTTCGTTTTAAAGACATAACCACTGATTCCGATGATATCACCTAAATCACATGTCTTGTAAATTTCATACGCTGCTTCTCCGACATCGTCTTTCCGGACATATAACTGAATTTGACCTGTCACATCCTGAACGTTCGTAAATCCAACTTTCCCTTTACGGCGTGTTGTCATGACACGTCCCGCAATCGTTACTTCCGGTTTTAATTCAGCTAATTCCTCTTTTTCGTTCTCGCCGTAAGCTGAACGAATGCTTGCTGTATCCGTTGACCGTTCAAAACGAGCACCGAACGGGTCGAGTCCTTGCTCACGCATCGCGTTCATCTTACCGAGACGCACCTGCATTTGATCATTCATTTCCATGTCCTGACTCACTGTATTCACTCCTTCTAAAAATTGTTCACGACGGTCTTCATCATTCTGCATCAAAAAGCTGCCGGCATGACCGACAGCACCTTGAAAAAAACCGATTCGCTCATCTTTAATGCAATTAGCGTACCATAAAACGGGTAATGCCGACTATACTTTACCTGTCACGCATGTACTACGGTTGTTTCCAAGGTTTCGACATACTGACGTAACAACTCTTGAAGACCGGCATGGGTATCAATATCGAATAAGGCTTTTCGGACTTGCCCGTTCCCACTTAATCCTTTGAGATACCACGCGACGTGGGTACGCATTTCACGAACGGCTAGTTTCTCACCCTTCAGTGCAACGAGTCGTGCCGCATGCAACAAGCAAATATCAATCTTTTCACGTGGTGTCGGCTCGGCTGGTAACGTCCCGGATTCGAGATACTGGATGGTCTGATAGAGCATCCATGGATTGCCGAGCGCCGCCCGACCAATCATCACACCATCTACACCGATTTCATCAATCATCCGTTGCGCGTCTTGCGGCGTTTGCACATCACCGTTTCCGATGATCGGAATCTGCACTGCCCGTTTTGCTTCCCCGATGATGTTCCAGTCCGCAACGCCCTCATACTTTTGCGAACGGGTCCGCCCGTGAATAGCAACCGCCTTTGCTCCACCCGCTTCCGCTGCCCGGACATTATCGACACAATAAATATGATGACTGTCCCAGCCTGTCCGCATCTTGACCGTGACGGGCTTCTCGACCGCTTGCGATACAGCATGAACCATTTCATATACTTTATCGGGATCAAGCAACCATTTTGCACCGGCATCACATTTCGTGACTTTTGGAACCGGGCATCCCATGTTGATGTCAATGATATCCGCATTCGTGTTGGCATCGACATACTGTGCCGCCTTTACGAGTGTCTCCTTCGATCCGCCGTAAATCTGCAGACTGAGCGGCTTTTCGCGTTCGTCGACATACAGCATCTCTAACGTCCGTTCATTTTCATACAAAATCCCTTTATCGCTGACCATTTCCGCACAGACGAGTCCTGCCCCGAATTCTTTTGCAATCAAACGAAACGCAGGATTGCAGACGCCCGCCATCGGTGCGAGGATGACACGATTGTTCAGTTCGACGTCACCAATCTTAAAACCTGACATGTAGCGCTCTTCCTCTCTTCTTCAATACCCTCTATTCCTTCACGATTCGTCTGACGCCCGCTCGTTCCGTTTCCGGTAGTTGCGCGTAGAGTTCCTCGACCGTCCTCTTTAAATGCGGTACCTCATATTGCGGATTCAATTCCTGCAACGGCGCGAGGACAAATGCCCGCTCTTGCATCCGTGGATGCGGCACCGTTAATCCTTCTGAATGTATATCATCTGTATTATAAAGGATGATGTCAAGGTCTAACGTTCTCGGTCCATTCTTGAACAATCGCTTCCGTCCTTCTTGGCGTTCGATGCCCTGCAAGTGCTCGAGCAACACCTCCGCGGACCAACTCGTCTCAAGTTCGACGACCATGTTGTAGAATAAATCTTGATCGAGGTAACCGACAGGAACGGTCTCATAAATCGAGGACGGGCGAATCGCTTGAATCTCCGGGTACGCCGTCATCGCTTCAATTGCAGCATGTAAGTGCCCGGCCTTATCCCCGATGTTCGACCCAAGGGCGATGTAAGCACGGTTCATGCATAATCCCCCCGAACCCGATTGATTTCTACCGCGACATGCTCATAGTGCCCTGCGATCGGTGGATCAGGTTTGATGACTTTGACGGTCGCTTCCAAAATTCGTGGATCGAGCAAAAAGACGTGTCGGACGATTCGGTCCGCGAGCGCCTCGACCAACTGAACGGCCTCCCCTTCGACGACATGTTTCGTCGCTTCATAGAGTTCCGCATAATTGACACTTTCCCGTAAATCGTCCGTCTCGCCGGCGCGTGATAAATCAAGTCCGATGGATAAATCCACATTAAAGCGCTGTCCTAACTTCGTTTCTTCTGCGAACACTCCATGATAACCATAAAAACGCATCCCTGAAACGTGTATGCGATCCATCTTCATTCCCCCTTCGGTAATTCTGCTGCAAGCATCGCGTCCATCATCAGAGCGGCCCGCTTGATTTCTTTCACGTCATGGACACGCATCCACTCGCAACCTTGTTGGATGCCGTAACAGACGGTCGCAATCGTCCCTTCCACCCGTTCCGCCGCCGGGAGTCCGAGCGTCAATCCGATGAGTGACTTTCTCGACGTCCCGAGCAGGACGGGGTATCCGAAATCTGTCGCGATCGCGAGGTGACGCATCAAAAATAAATTCTCTTCATACGTTTTCATGAAACCAATCCCTGGATCGAGCCAAATCCGATTTTCCGAGACACCCGCCTGTTTCGCTAATCGGATTGATTCTTCAAGGTCGGCGCGGACTTCAGCTAAGACGTCTGTTCCGTGTGGTTCCGTCCGATTATGCATCAGGATGATTGGGACTTCGTGCCGGGCGGCGACCGTTACCATTGAACGATCCCCCCATTTCGAACCCCAGACGTCATTGATGAGATCTGCACCGGCACGGACAGCGGCTTCAGCGACTTCCGGTTTATACGTATCAATCGAAATCAAGACATCGAGCTCACGCTTCAAGCGACGAATCACTGGAACAACGCGGTCGATTTCATCTGCTGCTGAAACAAATGTCGCACCCGGTCGCGTCGATTCTCCACCAACATCGATTGCATCTGCACCGTCCGCAACAAGTTGCCTAGCATGACGAACAGCGAGTTCGACATCAACGTATTGTCCACCATCTGAAAACGAATCCGGCGTCACATTTAAAATTCCCATGATTTTTGTCAACGTTTTTCCCTCCTCGACCACCGCGTCTCGACGGCCTCATCGAATAGCTGACGCACACGTTGATAGCCGCTTCCCGATTGACCCGGGAACGTTCGTCCGTCAAGTGATGAAACGGCGACTGCTTCTTGAACGGAATTCGTGTAGAGAATTTCGTCTGCCTCCATCAACTGTGGCAATAAAGCAAGGCGTTCTTCGACCATAAGTTGCTCCATCAAGAACTGGCGGGTGATCCCATTCAAGGCACCCGTCTCAAGCGACGGTGTATACCACTTCTCCCCATAACGCCAAAAAATGTTCGAAGTGATGCCTTCACAAATGAATCCTTCCTTCGTCAAGAAGAGCCCTTCCGCTTCCGGATTAAACAGTTGGCGTTTCGCAACTAGATTGTTCATGTAGTGATGCGACTTTAAGCGATACGCCGTTTCCGGTGTACTGCGTGGCAACCGGACCGTTTCAAGCGCCCGCTCCGTCGCTTGTCGCGCACCAATCGGTCTCGCATAAATCACGACCGTCGGCGTGTCATACCGCTCAACGGAGAGTCCGATATCACGGGGACCAGCCGAGACATTTAAGCGGATGTATAAATCAGTCGTCGCATGGGCACGGTATAAGGTCTCAATCGCAACTAACAGTTCATCCCGCGTATAGGGGATGACGATTCCAATCGCGGCACAACTCATCTGTAGCCGTTTAATATGATCATCAAATAAAAATGGATGTCCTGCATACGTACGAAATGTCTCAAAAATCCCCATTCCATATAAATAACCATGGTCAAATGGTGAAATCCGAACGTCTTCTTCTTTTACTACCTGTCCATCATGCCAAAGATACATATCGATTCAACTCCAAAAAGTTTTTTAACATCCGTTTCCCGTCTCGGGTCAAGATTGCTTCCGGATGAAACTGGACACCGACGATCGGTAACTCGCGATGTCGCAGGGCCATGATTTCTCCCCCTGCTTCTGCTGTCACTTCCAGGGCATCCGGAAAGGTCTCCCGCTCGACGACAAGCGAATGGTACCGTGTCACTGGTGTATCTTGAGCGATGCCTTCAAACATCCCGGTCGCGTCGTGAGACAATAACGAAACTTTTCCGTGCATTAAGTCTTGTGCCCGGACGACTTGTCCGCCGAAGACTTGTCCGATTGCTTGATGACCGAGGCAGACACCAAGGATAGGCAACTTGCCTGCGAAGTATTCGATCGCAACAAGGCTGATGCCCGCCTCGTTCGGAGTACAAGGTCCTGGCGAAATCACTAGGTGATCGGGTTTGAGTTGTTCAATCTCCTCGAGTGTAATCGCATCATTCCGAAACACCTGGATCTCTTGCCCGAGCTCCCCAAAGTATTGGACTAAGTTGTACGTAAATGAGTCATAGTTATCAATCAATACAATCATGTCGTTCCCTCCGCCATTTCTTTTGCGACCCAAAGTGCCTTTGCCTTACTTAGTGATTCTTCATATTCGCTCACTGAACTAGAATCGGTGACGATTCCTGCTCCCGCCTGAATATAAGCGACGCCATCTTTGGCGACGAGCGTCCGAATCAAGATGTTGAAGATCGCATCGTCCGCCCAACTGATAAATCCGAGTGACCCTGTATAAATACCACGCCGGACCGGTTCTAACTCCTCGATGATCTCCATCGTCCGGATTTTTGGTGCACCGGTGATCGTCCCACCGGGGAACATCGCTGCGAGAACATCGCTCGCACCTTGGTGTTCCGCTACTTTCCCACGGACATTCGAGACGATATGTTGGACATGAGAATATTTTTCGATCACCATCAATTCATCGACATGAACGGACCCATACCGGCTGACCCGTCCTAAATCGTTGCGTTCTAAATCAACGAGCATGACGTGTTCCGCCCGCTCTTTTTCATTATCGAGCAGCGTCTTCGCAAGCGCTAAGTCTTCCGCTTCATCCTTCCCGCGCGGACGTGTCCCAGCAATCGGACGCGTCGCGAGATCGTCTCCAATTTTTTCGACGAGCAACTCGGGTGACGCTGAGACGAGCGTCAACTCTTCATCGACGAAGTAGCCCATGTACGGCGACGGGTTCACCTGCCGCAACACGTCATAGACATGAGCCGGCGATGTTAAGAGACGTTCATGTTGACGAACCGCAAGATTGACTTGAAAGACGTCACCCGCTTCAATATAACGTTTGACGCGGTCTGCCGCCTCGACAAAGTCGGCTTGTTCGAACGACCGACCCCGTTCTAACCGTTCATTCAAAACCGGGCGAAAGACTGGCGCAGGACTCTCCACTTTCCAAGCAAGTACTTCAGTTTCAAGTGCTGCTTCCGCTGCCTCGACCGTATCACGCGTCACGGCAACGAATAACTGACCTGCCTGTTCGTCATACACGGCGACTTCATCGTACCAATACAACGAAATATCTGCTGTTTCTAAATCGTCCTCCGCTTCGTCCGGTAATCGCTCTAAATACCGGACAGCGTCATAACTGACGTAGCCTGCCAGTCCACCGAAAAATGCAGGCATCCCGTCCGGACGAGCCGATGCATGACGCGCGCGTACTTCTTCAATTAATGAAAACGGAGAATCTGTTCGTTCTTCGACACCATCACGTGTTGTAATCGTCGTTTGTCCGGATTTCGTGCGTAACTGCCCGACCGGGTGCACACCAGCCATCGTATAGGAACCGATACGACCACTTTCGAGCCAGATATGACCGGTTTGTTCTTTTGTCCGCTCCACATAACGGTTATAAAATTGTTCCTTCGTCCATGTAAATGCTACATATCTCGTCTGTCGCACTTGCGTCCCCCACCTCTGTACGTATTCTGTCCTCATTATACGCAAAAAAAAGGCACGCGGGAGTCGAATGACTTCCGTGTGCCTGAAAAAAATTATAGTTTCGAACCTTCTTCTTCCTCGACTTGATAGAGTGGCGTACTGAGGTAACGTTCTCCATTCGAAGGAATGATCGCTAACACATTTTTGCCTTTTCCAAGACGTTTGGCCGTTTTAAGAGCTGCAGCGATTGCAGCACCTGAAGAAATCCCACCGAGAACTCCGTTTGATTTCGCGGCACGGCGCGCATGATCAAATGCTTCTTCCGTCGTGATTTGTTCGACACCGTCATAGATGTGTGTATCGAGAATCGAGGGTACGAATCCAGCACCAATTCCTTGGAGCTTGTGCGGACCCGGTTTACCACCCGAAAGAACAGGTGAATCCGTTGGTTCGACAGCGATGATTTCGATTCCCGGGAAGGCGTCGCGTAATACTTTACCAGCACCCGTGATCGTCCCACCTGTTCCGATTCCGGCGATGAAGGCATCCAGTGATAGTCCTTCGAACGCTTCAACGATTTCAGGTCCTGTCGTCTGTTCGTGGACGACGGGGTTCGCTCCGTTGTTGAATTGTTGCGGCATGAAATGACCATGTTCCTCTGCTTCCGCCGTCGCTCGCGCGATTGCACCCTTCATTCCTTCCGGACCAGGTGTTAAAATCAACTCCGCGCCGTACGCACGAAGAAGAGTTCGACGTTCCATGCTCATTGTTTCTGGCATGACGAGAATGGCCCGGTATCCTTTCGCTGCTGCGACCATCGCTAGACCAATCCCGGTGTTGCCACTCGTTGGTTCGATGATCGTATCGCCCGCTTTCAGTTTCCCAGCATCCTCTGCCGCTTCAATCATCGACAGCGCAATCCGGTCTTTGACACTTGACCCGGGATTCATGTACTCCAGTTTCAAGTAGACATCTGCATCCTCTGGTCCTGTCAGATGGTTCAATTTGACGATCGGCGTGCGGCCGACTAAATCTAGTACTGAATTTGCAATACGCATGACCATTCCTCCTCATAATGAAAAACCTTTAATTCCAAGTAATCCGATAAATCAATTATCAATGGACTGGATGAAATCTGTCAATCAAAGCGCTCCACGGTAGGTTTCGTTCCATTTTTGGATTGACGTTCTACCGCTTCTTGAATCAAACGATCGAGTGTATCTTGTTCGTGTTCTTTACGCATTACTTGATAGACATCCGCTCGTGTGATGTCTTCGTCTCCGACTGTCGCGACGACGTCTTCAAGCGGTCCACCGATACTTTCTTGGACGATCTTCGGAGAATCAACTTTCGGTAGTTCTCCCATGAAGGCATATGCTCCCGTTAAAAAGTTCGTCAACAGTAAGATGAAAATCAACATCCACAAGTACTTAGAGTTTACATTTCCCATTTTCAGACCCTCTTATGCTCGTTCGAGCGATTTTTCACGAAGTGATTGTAATTCTTCGACGCCATACTGATAGTGTTCTGAACAGAAATGACAAACTGCCTCTGCTCCACCATCTTCATCAATCATCGATTGAATCTCGTCAGGTCCGAGCGCCACGATGGCTGTCGCGAGCTTTTCGCGATCACATGTGCAACCAAACGTAACCGGCACTGTATCGAGGACTTCGTATGATTCACCGAGGACGAGTTCAAGCATTTCTTCCGGTGTTTTTTCTTCTCCGACAAGAATCGAGATTGGTTTTAATGCGGCCACTCGTGCTTCGAGTGCGGCAATCGTTTCTTCCGATGCACCTGGCATCAATTGCACGATTAACCCACCTGCTGCGATGACCGACTCATCTTCCGGATAAACGAGCACACCTGCACCGACGACAGATGGACTTTGTTCTGAGACTGCGAAGTAATACGTAAAGTCTTCACTGATTTCACCGGTTTGGATCGGTGATTGCCCTCCGACGAAGTCACGAAGTCCTAAATCTTTGATAACGGAAATATTTCCGCGACCGACTGCATCGCCGACTTTTAATTTCGTCAGACCGTCTGCATTGACGTACGTATCCATTTCGACACGTGGATGGCTGACGTATCCACGGACCGTTCCTTTTGCATCGGCATCGACGATGATTTTTCCGATCGGACCGTCCCCTTCAACTTTCAGGGTCACACGTGTGTCGCCTTTTTGCATCGTTCCCATCATCGCACCGATTGTCAGCGTCCGGCCAAGCGCCGCCGTGACGACCGGAGTCGTTTGGTGCCGGAGCTGTGCTTCATACACCGACTTTGTCGAACGGATTGCAAATGCACGGACTTCGCCGTTAAAACCGAGCGCCCGTACTAAATAATCATCTTTTAGTTGTGCTAATAATTCTTCACGTTTCATTATTTATTCCCTCACTTATTTCGTTCGTAGATAATACGCAACCCGTCAAGCGTCAAAAATGGATCGACGATTTCAATCGTTGCGGATTCCTCGCTGATTAATCGGGCAAGCCCACCAGTCGCGATGACTTTTGCTTCACCCATTTCTTCTTTCATCCGGTGGACAAGACCGTCCACTTGCGCGACATATCCAAAATACGTCCCTGACTGCATCGCATGAATCGTATTCCGCCCAATCGCGGATTGTGGTTTCGCAATCTCAATGCGCGGCAGTTTTGCTGCTTTGTTATAGAGTGCCTCAGTCGACACCATGACACCCGGTGAAATGATTCCACCGTAATAGCGTTTTTGTGAATCGATATAACAATAGGTCGTTGCTGTCCCAAAGTCGACGATGATCAATGGACCATCATATTTGACCGTCGCGGCGACCGCATTGACGATTCGATCCGCCCCGACTTCCCTTGGGTTATCGACTTTTAAGTCGAGCCCGGTTTTAATACCTGGTCCAATCACGAACGGGCGTCGATTGAAATAACGGACGCACATATTCTCCAGTGGAAACACGACGGGGGGTACGACAGATGATAACACGATTCCCTCGATTTCTTCCACGTTTAACTCTGCATCCCGGAACAAGGCTTTGACGAGCATCCCGTACTCATCGGTCGTCCGTGTCCGATCGGTTGCGATCCGCCAATGCTCGACCAATGTCTCGCCAGCATAGACACCCAGTACGATATTCGTATTTCCAACATCAATTACTAAGATCATTTGACTGATTCCCCACTTTTCTATACGATACCTGCAATATACGTTGTGATTATACCACGTCGTCTAAGCTTCACCTACCGAAGTGCGCAAGCATCACGGCATATAAAAACAGGACCAGCACCCGCATAGCGGGTACTGATCCTGTCTCGTTGTGTCAGCGATTAAATTTGATCATCACGGCGTGGTTGATCAGGCTTTTCTACATCCACATTTTGACCTTCGTCGATGACTGAACCACGTTGTGTCGGAGATTCTGTCGGTTCATCGATGACAGGAGTCGTCGATTCCGGTTTTTTCTCGTCTTCTGTTTGTTCAGCTACCACTTCTGGCTCGTTCTTTTTGTATTCACCTGTCTCAATGAGGTGGTGAATTTGTTTTTGATCCAGCGTTTCAACTTCAAGTAACGTTGTCGCAATCAAATCAAGCTGATCACGTTTTTCCGTTAAGATCGTTTTCGCTTTTTGGTAACAGCGGTTGATGATCGCTTGGATTTCTGTATCAATCTCATGCGCAATCGCGTCCGAATAGTTTTGTTCATTTTGGAAGTCACGTCCTAAGAAGACATTTCCGCCTTGACCTGAACCGAACTGAAGCGGTCCGAGTTTTTCACTCATCCCGAACTCCATCACCATCTTCCGGGCGAGTCCTGTCGCACGTTGGAAGTCGTTGCTTGCCCCAGTCGATACTTCACCAAAGACGATATCTTCCGCGACACGACCACCAAGCAATCCGGTAATTTTATCTTCAAGTTCTGGTTTTGTCATGAAGTAACGATCTTCTTTCGGAAGCATGACGACGTAACCGCCGGCATTCCCACGAGGAACGATTGTTACTTTATGCACTTCATCCGCATCATCAAGTGTGACACCGATGATCGTATGACCTGCTTCATGCCACGCAACGATTTTTTTCTCTTTCGGCGAAATGATCCGGCTCTTCTTCGCTGGTCCAGCGATAACGCGGTCAATCGCTTCTTCTAGATCGACAATGGAAATCTTATCCCGGTCGGTACGCGCTGCAACGAGTGCTGCTTCGTTCAACAGGTTTTCAAGATCAGCACCAGAGAATCCTGGTGTCCGCTGTGCGATTGCTTTCAAATCGACTGTTGAGTCGAGTGGTTTATTTCGTGCATGTACCTTAAGAACTGCTTCACGACCGACGACATCTGGACGCTCAACCGTAATTTGACGGTCAAAACGACCTGGACGAAGCAAGGCTGGGTCCAAGATATCAGCGCGGTTCGTTGCTGCGATCATGATGATGCCTTCATTTTCACTGAATCCGTCCATCTCAACGAGAAGTTGGTTCAATGTTTGTTCACGTTCATCATGTCCGCCACCGAGACCTGCGCCACGTTGACGACCGACTGCATCGATTTCATCGATGAAGATGATACACGGTGCATTTTTCTTTGCATTTTCGAAGAGATCACGTACACGTGACGCCCCGACACCAACGAACATCTCAACGAAGTCAGAACCTGAAATCGAGAAGAATGGAACGCCAGCCTCACCTGCTGCTGCACGTGCAAGTAACGTTTTACCTGTACCTGGAGGACCGACAAGAAGGACCCCTTTAGGGATACGTGCACCGAGACGTGCAAATTTACGTGGGTCTTTCAAGAATTCGACAACTTCGACGAGTTCTTGCTTCTCTTCGTCTGCACCAGCGACATCTTCAAACGTAATTTTCTTTTTCTCCGTATCATAGAGGCGCGCTTTTGATTTACCGAAGTTCATCACACGGCCACCGCCGCCGCCACCTTGTGCTTGATTAATTAAGAAGAAGAAGAGAATGAATATGATGATGAACGGGACGATCGTCGTCAGTAACGCGATCCAACCGCCATTCGTCTCTGCTGCTTTAAAGTCCATATTGACACCTTGACTGCGCAATTGTGTATAAAGATCCGTTAACTCCGTATCAACAGCTGGAACAACCGTTTCATACGTCGAATCCTTTTCACGTAAATCACCAGTCACATTATACGTCTGTCCTTCGTACTGGAAGGTAGCCGTCTTAATTTCACCTTTTTCAACCGACTCGACAAACTGTGTGTAATTGATTTCTTTGCTTTTGTTCACTGGACTCTGCAAGTATTGCAGAAACAAGATCAAAGCTAGAAAAATGACCCCAAACACGAGGGTATTCTTCACTGCTCGGTTCATCTTATGCCTCCTCTCCGCACCAACTGACATACCTTCATCAACTGATACGAATCCTGACGCGGCAAAGCGCGCTTTGTAATTGGTTTCATCTTATCATGTGACAGTCAAGATTAAAAATAATTAGCCACCGTAGACTGCCGGCTTCAACACACCAACATATGGAAGGTTACGATATTTCTCTTCATAGTCGAGACCGTAACCGACGACAAACTCGTGTGGAATCACAAATCCACTATAATCCGCGTGAAGATCATTTTTGCGACCTGACGGCTTATCGAGCAATGTCACGATTTTGACAGATTTTGCTTTACGGTACTTGAAGAGATCAACCAAGTATCCAAGCGTCAATCCACTGTCAATGATATCTTCGACAATCAGGATGTCACGTCCTTCTACAGATGTGTTCAAATCCTTTTCGATTTTAACTTCGCCTGTCGATGTCGTTCCACCGTGGTATGTCGAAACATCCATGAAATCCATCTCAAGGTGCATGTCCATCTTTTTGACGAGATCAGACATGAACGGCATTGCGCCTTTTAAGACACAGACGAGCAGTGGAAAACGATCACCATAATCTGCTGTCAGTTCACCCGCGAGTTCACCGACTTTATGTTGGATCTCTTCTTCCGAAATCAGTACTTTCTCCATATCATTCATTAAGGTCATGCTAGGTATTCCTCCTCCATTTTAAACACTACATTACCATTCTATCATTAAATAAGACCGTGCGAGGAGTTCAAATGACCCGAATTTTGCAATTCGATGTCCGACGACCGCTAAAACTTGACCCGTGGCGTCGACGACGACCGGAACTTCTGCCCGAAGATAACGTGGTACTTTCGCATCAATTAGAATCCGGCTTACTTTTTTCGTTCCGATTTCTAGCTGTATCCGGTCCCCTGGCAACTGACTTCGTACCGTCAGCGGGAAAGTAACTTCCGCTAACGGAATCCCTGCATCCCCGTATGAAAACGTCACATCTCGTTCACCATAACGGTATGTTCCCAAATCAGCCCCTACTTGAAACGATTCAAGTGCAGAATCTGTCGTATCTTTCTCGATACAGGTCAAGTATCCGTACGCGCGGCGAATCCTCCAGTTTCCATAATACACTTCGCTCGAGGGCATATCTACTCGGAGCCATGCTAAAAAGCGATCGAAATCCTCTGATGTCAACCGGACATCCGGTAAGAGCACTTGTAAAGCGAGTCGTCTCAAATCTGTCGGCAGCTGGTTGATCTCATCGATTACTATCCCATCCTCCGTCGTATGTCGCGCTACTAATGCTTCGACGTACGCTAAGTGCTCGTCCTGTATCGTTTGACGAAGCCGTGCGGCACGGACCGCCGCTTCTTCGAACCCCGGGCGCACTTGAGCGAGCCTTGGTAAAATATCGTGCCGGATTTGATTTCTTAAGTACTTCGTTTCCGCATTTGTCGCATCCTCACGCCACTCGATTTGTTGACGCGTCGCATAAGCCGTCAGTTCCTGTTTCGTCCAGTTCACCAGCGGACGATGCAACTGACCGGGACCGAACGGGCGATGAATCGGAATCCCGTCGATTGTCGCTTCACCCCGCAACAACTGAATCAATAACGTCTCGAGTTGATCATCACGATGATGTGCTAAGACTAAGTGACTCCGGTTCGTCTCTTCCATTAAATCTTCAAAAAACTGATACCGTTTCTCGCGACAACGGGCTTGACTCACCCGTTGTCCACCCCATTCTAAACGGGTCGTCCGGAACGGGAGATTACGTTCAAAAGCCCAGTTTTCGACAAACGCGGCTTCTTCATCCGATGCTGCACGAAGACCATGGTGGACATGGGCAATTAAAAGATCAAACTTCGCCTCGTGCAACAGATGCGCGAGCACCATCGAGTCGCAGCCTCCGGATACGCCGACGATGAGCGGTTCATTCGGAACAGGAGCAATCGTTTCCATGATGTACGCATCCCCTTTTCGAATCTACTATACTAAAAAAAGCCACCTCTATATAATAGAGATAGCTTTTAAAGAATGACCCGTACGGGAATCGAACCCGTGTTACCGCCGTGAAAGGGCGGTGTCTTAACCGCTTGACCAACGGGCCAAAAAAATATGGTAGCGGCGGAGGGAGTCGAACCCACGACCTCACGGGTATGAACCGTACGCTCTAGCCAGCTGAGCTACACCGCCATATTTTTAACTTGTGCGTCTTAAGCACATTTTCTATAATACGGTGGAGTCAAATGAAAGTCAACGCTTTTTATAAAAATAATTTCAAAAAAATAAAAGATGGAATGAACAGCGTCATTCCATCTCTATTCTTATAAAGAACAGGTCAGCAAGTTATTGACGTTTAGCACCGCGTCCGCCACGTTTTGAATCCGTTTGGCGTTTGAGTGTCGCAAGACGATCTTCACTGTCTTTGAGGAAACTCGTCATCAACGTATCGAACGTTTGCTCTTTACGTGGAGCAGGTGCTCCGCGACCACCTTTGTTGAATCCTCCACGATTTCCACCACCGCCGCCACTGCGCGGTCCTTTGTTATCAAACGGACGTGGTCCGCGATCTTGACCGGCCGGGCGTGGGCCACGGTCGAATTGACGTGCAGGACGAGGACGTTCGCCTTCAGGGCGGTCAACAGCCTTCTTGATTGAAAGACCGATTTTACCATCGTTTTCTACACTCAAGACTTTAACTGTGATTTCCTGTCCAACCGTCAAGACATCATTGATATCTTTAACGTAAGAATCTGCCACTTCGCTGATGTGAACGAGACCGGTTTTCCCAGTCGGTAATTCTACGAACGCTCCGAAATTAGTGATGCCTGTAACTTTCCCTTGCACTTTGCTGCCTACTTCAATCGACATAAATTGTATTGCTCCTTTTTAGTTGATTCATTTCTTATTATACGAGTGATTACATATTTTTTCAATCAATCGGCAACCATCGGTTAATCTTCAGGTGAGAAATAGAAAATTGTTTCGCCTTTTTTCGAGTACAACAACTCACTTCTCGCTAAGTTCGCAACATATTCTTTATCGTTCAGCCGTTCGATTTCCTCTTTCAGGCGTGCCGACTCTTTTTTCGCTTTTGTTTGCTCTTGTTGAGCGACCTGGAACGATTGATTTTGTTCAGCAATCAATTGTTTCTTTTCGATGTATGACCACCCCATGAGAGAAAGGACGATGAGAAAGATTGACATACAAATCAAGAAACGCTTTTTTAAGCGCGATCGGTTCTCAATCGCATTTTGGCTTAATTGCTTTTTACGATCATTGAGCGGTTTAATCTTTGGTGGTGTTTGACGACCTGATTCTAACGGTGCCGGCATATCATCCCTCCTTATCCGAGTGGTCATCTCTGACACTCTTTAGTATACTTCCTTTTTCAGGTAAATTACATTGATTCTTCAGAATTCACTTTTTCTTCACGAATAATCTTATACATGTCCGTCGCTTCTTCTTTTTTCGCATGCTCTTTAATGCCGTCGATTTGAACGGTGACGATTTTGTTTCCGAATCGAATCGTCATCTCATCTCCGACTGCGACGGTACTGCTTGCTTTTGCGACGAGACCGTTAATCGTAATCCGACCTTGGTCTGCTACCTCTTTTGCGAGTGTCCGTCGTTTAATCAAACGGGATACCTTTAAAAATTTATCGAGTCTCATGACTGTTCCTCCTGCTTCGCTTGATTCCATAACTGATCTTGTTCGTCGAGCGACAACTCTTCAATTGGTCGCTTTGCGAGTTGTTCCACCCGCGTAAAACGGCGAATGAACTTATCGTTCGTCAGCTGCAACGCTTCTTCTCCCGATAATCCCATATATTTTCCGACAAGTGCTAACGAAAATAAGAGATCTCCGAATTCAGCAAGTTGTTCTTTTGGCGCTGCTTCTTGTAGTTCACGTATTTCTTCTTGTACCTTTTCAAGCGCACCACTGACTGTGTCCCACTCAAAGCCGACTTTTGCGACTTTTTTCTGAATCTGTTCAGCACGCATCAAGGCAGGTGCCCCTTTTGTGACACCGTCGAGCAGATATTTCCGCTCTGGTTTCTCCTGCGACTTGATCGTTTGCCAGTTCGCAACGACGTCTGCCGCCGAATCAACCGTCTTCTCTGCAAAGACGTGTGGATGACGACGAATCATCTTATCGCTGACACTGCCGATGACGTCCCGGATATCAAAGTACCCTTCATCGAGACCGATTTGTGCATGTAACATGACTTGAAGTAAGACATCCCCTAATTCCTCTATCATTAAGTTATCGTCCTGAAGGTCGATTGCTTCCAGTAATTCGTAAGATTCTTCGATTAAATGTTTTTTGAGCGATTCATGCGTCTGTTCTTGATCCCATGGACACCCTCCTTCACCACGTAAACGGGCGATGATGTCCTTGAGCGTCGCAAAATCCCGATTCAGCGCCTTTTCCTCCGTCACCGGCGGCACATAGACCGTCGTCAAATTACTGAGCATCGTCACACGATCCAGTTCATAGAGCGGAACTGTCATGACGTGTTGCTTGCTCGTCCCCGCTGCTGTGACGAGCGTCACCGGGTGTTCATCCGGATAACGTTCCATCAACATGACTTTCAAGTCACCTGCGACAAACGCATCGTACACTTGTCCGATCAGTACGTGTTGACGAATTTGCGCTTCATCAACACGGAAGGCCGTTGCGTCAAGCAATTGAAATCCTTCAATCGGATCTACCCCGACCGCTGCGAACATCGGATCAAGAAAACTTTGTCCACCGACGATGTCGATGTCAGTCGCACGCGCAAGTAGTTGTTGAACGGTACTTTCTGCTACAAGCGGGTGTCCCGGTACCGCATAGATGATTGGCGTTTGTGTCGCCTGATCAAGCAGTGTTTCGACGATGTCCGTATAGACCGCTTCAAAACGGTCGTGCCGCTCATAAATCGAATCAAACGATGTAAATTTCATTCCCTCTGTCGCCAGTTCTGAAACGACGGGATGATCTGCTGTCCGTAAATAAACAGGTTGTGTTGTTTCTTTCAATAACTTATAAACGCCAAACGGCAATTGCTCTAGTTCGCCAACACCTAAGCCGACGACTGTAATACGGTGTGTCATATGATTTTCCTCCGATGATGAATTCGATAAAGTTTGTCTCCGAACGGCAATAAAGACCACTCCCGCTCTGTCAGGACCCGCCTGCGCAGTGCAAATATACAAAAGATCAATGCACCACCGATGACGAGTAGACCCACTTCAAACATCGCTCCAATCCGCGTCTCGAAACCTGCCCATTGAAACAGACGTTCGACCACGTACAAAAACAACGCCATCGGGATGATTGCTTGGAGCAATCGGACGTAGAAAATTCGTCCTGCTGTTACACGTCCGAATTTCCGATTCAATAAGATGAGTTGTGCTGATGCCATCATCGCGAATCCGCCGAATGTCGCCATTCCCGCCCCGATCATACCATAACGGGGCAACAAGTAGATGTTTAATAACAGCTTGACGACCAGTCCGAGCACGACGCCTGCAAAGGCATATTTTTCAGCATCGACGGACTGGAGACAAGAGATGATAATCATCGAGAGCGATGCCGTAAAGGCCGTCGCAGCAAGCCAACTGAGCGCAATCGTCCCTTTATCATCTTGATAGAGCGCGATGTTGAGTGGACGCATGACACTAAACAATCCGACCGTCGCAGCTGCCGCGACCAATAGACCAGAACGAAGGAGTGTTTCAAGGTGCAACCGTGTCGCCGCGTCATTTTGTTTACGATACTCCGTCAGCAACGTCGGAACACTGGCCAGACTGATTGACGTCGCAAATAAAATTGCGAACTGCAACAATGGATAACCACGATCAAAAATCCCCTTCTCGATTTTCGTCTCCATCGTATCCCCGAGCAAGTTGACGAACGTCAATCCATCAATCAACTGCATCAACAGTAAAGCAAGCGACGCGATACTGACCGCCATCCCACTCGTCAATAAGACTTTCCCGACACGTTTTAAATGACGCTTCGAGACGACCGGGCGACCAATCCGCCCTTTCGCGAAGCGAAGGAGCAACAACAATGAAGCGACGCTGCCACCGAGCGCCGTCACGTGTGCCGCAGCACCGATTTGATAAGGATTCGCTCCGATCGAGACACCATAATACGTCACGAGTAACAATAGACAGACACGCACGGCATTTTCCGTAATTTGTGAAAAGGCGGTCGGTCGCATCTCAAGGTCTGCTTGAAACATTCCTCGTAACACGGCAATGACCGGCAATAAATAAAACGTCAACGTCACAGCACGTAACGGAAGGACGAGCTTCGGATCTCCGAACAGTAAAGCAAGTTCTGGTGCGATGATCCAGCCGAGCAGACCGAACACTAACGAAAGACTCGCAAGGACAAAGAAAATCGACCAGAGAACCTCTCGTTTTTCTTCCGGGTGATGCAACGTCAACTTTGCGACGATGACGGGTAGCGCATAAATCCCCAGTGCTGCCGCAATCGCGAATAATGGATAGACCGTCTGATAGACGTACAATCCAAAATCCCCTGCCATGTTTTGATACGGAATCCTATAAAAAAAGCTCAGCAGCTTTGAGACGTAACTCGAGATCGCCAGGAGCGCTGCCCCTTGCGCAATCGTTCGCCGTTGACTCATCGCATCGAGATCCGGCGGTCAAGTTCAGCGAGCAACCGCTCTGCTTGTTCCGTTGTTTGTTGAACGGTTTGTTTGCCACGGTTCAACGTCAAAACAAGTTTTCCTTCTTGTTGTCCCATGCCGAGTCCGCGACCAATCGGTACCGTCCACTTGACGAAATCCGCAACATCGAGCGTCTGAGTCGTTTGTTCGGATAAGACGATCTCGATTTTCGGGTCCGTTTGTTTGACCCGCTCAATCCGAGCCCGTTCAGCAAAAATCCGCATCCGCGTCAACTGAATCAATCGTGCGACTTCATTCGGGAATTCACCGAAGCGCTCCAGCATCTCTCCTTCGAGTGCATCAAGACTTTCTGTCGTATCAACATACTTCAAGCGTTTATAGAACTCAATTTTCAGTTCAGAATCCGACATATAATGACTCGGAATATACGCATCGAGACTGAACGTAAAGTCTGGTACGAATTTTTGGACACGTTGTTTCCCTTTCATCCGTTCCTTCCGTTCTTCGACGGCTTCCGATAACATTTGTGAATACAAATCGAACCCGACTGAATCGATAAAACCGGATTGTTGGGATCCGAGCAGATTCCCGGCACCGCGAATCGACAAGTCACGCATGGCAATCTTGAAGCCACTTCCAAGCTCCGTAAATTCCTTGATCGCCTGAAGACGACTCTCGGCGACTTCGGTCAACCGTTTTTGCGGACGGTACGTAAAGTAGGAATACGCGACACGACTTGAACGTCCGACACGACCACGCAGTTGGTAGAGCTGTGATAGACCCATTTGATCGGCATCATTGACGATCAATGTATTGACGTTCGGAATATCGATCCCCGTTTCAATGATTGTCGTACTGACAAGAACATCGGCATCCCCCTCGAAGAAGGCAATCAATTGACTTTCAAGTTCCGTCTCCGTCATCCGACCATGTGCCGTGACGACACGTGCTTCCGGAACGAGCGCCCGGATTTCCTCCGCCTTCCGTTCAATCCCTTCAACGCGATTGTAGAGGAAAAAGGCTTGCCCCCCTCGACCAAGTTCACGTTCAAGTGCTTCACGCATGATGATTCCGTCGTACTCCATCACGTACGTTTGGACAGGATAGCGGTTTTCAGGCGGTGTCTCGAGGACCGACAAATCACGAATCCCGATCATCGACATGTGTAAGGTCCGTGGAATCGGTGTCGCCGTCAACGTCAAGACATCGACATTCGTTTTGAGTTGTTTCAATCGTTCTTTATGTTTAACACCGAAGCGTTGCTCTTCATCGATGATCAACAGACCAATGTCAGCGAACTGAACATCTTTTGATAAGACACGGTGTGTTCCGACAACGACGTCGATCGTTCCTTCTTTCAAGCCTTTTTTTGTTGCTTTCAGTTCTGACGCCGATCGGAACCGACTCATGACTGAAACATTGATTGGCCATTCGCTGAATCGCTCGAGCATCGTTTCATAGTGTTGTTGGGCAAGAACAGTCGTCGGTACAAGGAGAGCGACTTGTTTCCCTGCCATAACTGCTTTAAATGCCGCCCGAATCGCGACTTCCGTTTTCCCGTATCCGACGTCTCCACATAACAGACGATCCATCGGACGCGGCCGTTCCATATCTTTCTTAATCTCTTCAATCGACCGGACTTGATCGACCGTTTCCTCGTACGGGAACGAGGCTTCGAATGCCTGCATGCTGTCATCATCTTCCGGGAAAGCAAATCCAACTGCCGCTTCTCGTGTCGCATACAATTTGATTAGTTCATCTGCGATGTCCTCAACTGATTTTTGGACTTTCGCTTTGACTTTCTTCCAGTCCGTTCCGCCGAGTTTATAGATTTTCGGTTCTTTTCCTTCTGCCCCGACGTATTTTTGAATCAAGTCGATTTGGTCAACCGGAACATACAAGGAGTCGTCACCGGCATAGACAAGGTGCAAGTAATCTTTATGGTTCCCTGCGACATCAATCGTTTTGATGCCGTGGTAACGACCAATTCCATGGTGGATATGGACGATATAATCACCCGTCTTCAACTCTTGGTAACTTTTGATCCGTTCCGCGTTCGTCAATTTCGTAGTCTGTTTCCGGCGACGGGTCGGTTGCTTAAAGACTTCTTCTTCCGTCACGACGACGAGTCGTGCATTCGTCATTTCGAAACCACCATGAATGCCACCGATTAAAATCGACGGATGTCCCCGACGCATATCTTCTTCTGCCGTATGCAAGGACGCTTCGACACCGTAGTCGGAAAGTGTCTGCCGCATCCGCTCCGCCCGCTCTTTGTTACTCGCAAGAAAGACCATCCACATGTCTGCCCGGGCATACCGATCGATTTCCTGTTTCAGACGTTCCATTTGGCCATGAAACGGAGCGATCGGTTTGATGTTGAAGTGAATCGCTGCACTTTCAGGGACGCCGCTTCTGCGTGTCGGAAGGAGCGACAAGTAGAGTAGCTGACGTTGTTCGAAGACTTTGAGCATCGGAACCGAGAGAATGTAATCACTAACGCTTTGCCCCCGTTCAATCAACGAAGCCATCCATTCCGCTTCTTCCGCATCCTGAACTTCCGCCGCTTCTTCGATCCGTGCGATTTCATCGACGATCAAGACGGCATCTGTGATATCAGCCAGTAATGTCTTCTGATACAGTAACGGCGCGTATTTCGCGAGTTGTTTCGGTCGCTCCCCACTTTCGAGCAATTCGACGTCATAGGCGATCCCTTCTTCAAGTGCTGCAAGGACTTCCGTACTTTGGACACGTTCTTTCGTCGCTTCATAGAGTGCACGCAACCGTTCACCCGCGGCACGGAGATTTTCCGTCGTCGCAAAGTGTTCAGCTGCCGGTGGAAGCAACGCTTCTGCGACCACACCGAGTGATCGTTGCGTTTCTGCATCGAATGTATAAATCGAGTCGACTTCTTCATCAAATAAATCCAATCGATAGGGACGGTCGACCGTCAACGGATAAATATCGATGATACTCCCGCGAACTGAAAATTCTCCCGGTGTTGTCACGGTCGCCGTTCGCTCATATCCGGCGTCGACTAATTCTTGAATGAAGTCCGGAATTGCCAAGATATCGCCCGGCTTAATCCGTTTCGTATGTGCTAAGAAATCACTTGCAGGTGGAGCATACCGTCTGAGACCGACGAGTGGGATGATTAAAATACCATCATCGGTCGTCAGGAGCCGGTGCCGCGTTTCAATCCGTGTCGCCCGTAATTCCGGGCTCGCCCCGTACGATAATTCAGCAGCTAATGTCTCGTCGACCGGGTAGAGCATCACTTCCTGTTCAGGCACCAGTTCAATCAAATCATCATACAGTTTTTGCGCTTGAAACATATTGTGGGTGACGATGACGAACCTTTTTTTTGTTTCTTGATAAATGCCTGCGACGAACAACGCTTTCCCGCTATTCATCAAGCCTGTGATGAGTTGGGCATCGACCCCTTGTCGAAAACGCTCACGGACCGTTTTTATTTCTGGTATTCCGAGCAACAGATTTTGTAGTTGTTTCATAGTTTCCCCTCCTAAGACGACAGCAAAAACGCTTTGGAATTCCAAAGCGTTTCGTTCAGTTATAGCGATTCATCAAAGCCAAAAATGGTGTATCGGTAAAGTCTGTCGCGATTTTCACAGCGTCCGCCAATACTTCCCGCAAGACAGGTTGTTCTGCTTTTGAGAACGGCATCAAGACCCAATCGATGACTTGAATCGGAGCAGGCGGACGACCGACACCGAGTTTTAAGCGTTTAATTTCTTGTGTGCCTAAATGCTGAATAAGCGACTTGACACCATTATGCCCACCGGCGCTTCCTTTTGAGCGAAGACGCATCTTTTCAAGCGGCAAATCGAGATCATCATAGATGACGAGGACGTCTTCGACCGCGATTTTATAAAAATCCAGGAGCGGACGAACTGCTTCCCCGGATAGATTCATGTAAGTCAATGGTTTGACGAGCACAACACGTTCCCCATTTATCATTCCCGTTCCGAAGACTGCTTTAAACTTCGACTCGGATAATTTTATTCCGTGTTCCTCCGCCAACGCATCAATCGCGAGGAAACCGATGTTGTGACGTGTGTTCGTATATTTAGCTCCAGGGTTCCCTAGACCGACGATACATTTCATATCGCTACCTCCTTTTGTTCATTTCCTTTGATGAAAAAAAAGCACGAACAAGGGTCCGATTTCAAAAAACCGGACCTCATCGTTCGTATCTGTTTGTTGATCAGCTAAAGAGCGGGCTGATTGATTTTTGTTCATGGACACGGATGATTGCTTCTGCAAGTAACCGCGCGACAGAAATTTGTTTGATTTTGCTTGCGCATTCACGTTGCGTCAAGTCGATCGTGTTCAAGACGACGAGCTCTTCAATCGCTGAGTTCTCAATCCGTTCCATCGCTGGTCCAGAAAGAACAGGGTGCGTACAACAAGCATAAACTTGTTTCGCCCCATTTTCGATTAAAGCGTTCGCAGCAAGTGTAATCGTTCCTGCCGTATCGATGATGTCATCGATGATGATGGCGATTTTGCCATCGACTTGACCGACGATGTTCATGACTTCCGCGACGTTCGGTTTCGGACGACGCTTATCGATGATTGCGATCGGTGCTTTTAATTGTTCTGCTAATTTACGTGCCCGTGTAACACCGCCATGGTCTGGAGAAACGATGACGAGTTCATTTGGGTCGATGTTTTTCTTCTCGAAGTAAGTAGCAAGAAGTGGAACACCCATTAACTGATCTACTGGAATATCGAAGAAACCTTGGATTTGAGCGGCATGGAGATCCATCGTGACGACACGTGTCGCTCCTGCGACTTCAAGTAAGTTCGCAACAAGTTTTGCTGTGATCGGCTCACGCGAACGTGCTTTACGGTCTTGACGTGCATAACCATAATACGGCATGACGACGTTGATCGTCCGTGCAGAAGCACGTTTTAATGCGTCAATCATGATGAGGAGCTCCATCAAGTTCTCGTTGACCGGCTGACTTGTCGATTGGATGATGTAGATATCATCTCCGCGAACGCTTTCTTCGATGTTCATCGAGATTTCGCCATCACTGAAGTGTTTGACTGAACTTTCGCTAACGGGAATTCCGATGACCTTAGCGATTTCCTCTGCCAGTGGTTTGTTCGAGTTGAGTGCGAAAATACGAATTTCATGTTCTAAGACAGTAGACATGTTTAGGTGGCCTCCATTTGTTTGGTTTAGACGAGTAGAGCGACAAGTAATGAATAAGGTATAGCTGAATTAACGATAATCAGGTTTTGTCGTTTGACGCTCACGGGCGATCGCAAGACCGTTTTCCGGAACATCATCTGTCACTGTCGAACCTGCTGCGACGAGTGCATTTTTACCGACTCTGACGGGGGCAATCAAGTTGACGTTACAACCGATGAACGCATCATCCTCGATGACCGTTTCGAACTTGTTTGTTCCATCATAGTTGACGGTGATTGATCCACATCCTAAATTGACGTTTTTACCAATCGTTGCGTCTCCGACGTAACTCAAGTGTGCCGATTTACTTCCTTCACCGAACGTCGATTTCTTGACTTCAACGAAGTTACCGACACGCGTGTTCGCTCCGAGCACCGCTTGCTGACGCAAGTGCGCGAATGGACCGACTTGTGCCGCTTGCCCGATCCGGCTATCGGTTACGACCGACTGACGGACGACGGCAGCATCTGCCACTTCACTGTTACGGATGTCACTATTCGGTCCGATGATACATTCAGACCCGATGATCGTCTTCCCAAGCAATTGTGTCCCTGGGTAGAGCGTGGTATCCGAACCAATCGTAACATCTGGTCCGATATAGGTCGATGCCGGGTCGATGAATGTGACACCTTGACGCATCCAATGCTCGTTCGTCCGCTTACGCATCGACGTCTCAGCTTGCGCGAGTGCGACACGGTCATTGACACCGATTGTCTCTTCAAACGTCGGCGCCGCATAGGCAGCAATCGTTTCGCCATCGGCTTTCGCGATTTCGATGACATCCGGCAAGTAATACTCTCCTTGGACATTATCGTTCTTGACTTGTTTTAACGCAGCGAACAACAACTCATTATCAAACACGTACGTTCCTGTGTTGATTTCTTTAATCGCGAGTTCTTGTTCTGTCGCATCTTTATGTTCAACGATTTTTGAAACATGGCCCTCTTCACCACGAATAATCCGACCATATCCAGTCGCATCATCCGCATGAGCCGTCAAGACGGTCACTTTTGCACCCGTTTCTGCATGGTGGTCGAGTAACGCGGCTAACGTCTCACTCGTTAAGAGTGGTGTATCCCCACAGACGACAAGCGTCGATCCTTTTTCGTTTCCAAGTACCGGTTCTGCCATTTGAACAGCATGACCCGTGCCAAGCTGCTCACTTTGAAGCGCATATTCCACCGATGTGCCAAGCACTTCTTTTACAGACTCCGCACCATGCCCAACGATTACGACTTGACGCTTGACGCCAAGTGTCGCGAGTTGGTCCACGACGTGTTGTACCATAGGTTTCCCAGCTACTGGGTGGAGTACTTTGTAGAGTTTTGATTTCATGCGTGTTCCTTTACCAGCTGCTAGAATTACCGCGAAATGATTCATCCTTGTCGCTCCTCCACGTAAATTAGTGTTGATTTCGTTCAGAAATAGTACACTCGTACCAACTATAACGAAAATGAGGCCACTATTCAATCACAGGACCGAGTCAAATTGATGAAACATCCATTAAAAACAGACTGTAGACAACGTGAGGAGGCTGACTCATAAGTCGTTTTAAAATCAACCTTTGTGATGGACGGGCTTTTCTTTTCATTGCTTTCATCGGAAGAGGCACAACCCGTTGTTGTTTTGTAAGAAGATTGCAGCAAACCTTTTTAACAGCAAAAAAAAGACCGGTCCGCCGCAATACGGGAAACCGGTCTCCTCTATTAAGGGCGATCTGTCAATTCGACTGATGTCAGCTCTAAATCGAGCGCCTCTTCATTTTCTTCACGCAACACATATGCTTCTAGTACTGAATCTTCGACCTTTTTTCGCATTAATGCATTGATTGGATGAGCGACATCACGAAAGATGCCTTCTTGCGTCCGTTTGCTCGGCATTGCGACGAAGAGACCACTGTTCCCTTCAATCACACGTAAATCGTGTACTACGAATTCGTGATCGAGCGTAATCGAGGCGAGTGCTTTCATGCGCCCCTCTGCCACGACGCGACGAATTTTAACGTCCGTAACGTTCATTTTGTCCGCACCCCTTTTAGTAACCGATGTCACAACTCTTCGTTGTCTACTTCTACTTACGGTTCAAAACAAATAAAGGTTTAGCTTTTTCCAATCTTTTTAGGCATAATTTCCAAAAGTTTGATAATTACAGTATAGTTTCAAAGAAATCACGTGTCAAATTCAGGTATTCCCATCGCTTGTGAAATACTGGTCGACGTTCCCACGCTTCACTTGAATCTGTCCGAGATCGACATCGACGTCGGCAAGTTTCATTAAGCTGACGTATTCACTGACCATCTTTTTCTCGGCACCTTCTGCTTCAATCAAGACCCCGACACCGGCTACTTTCGCTTCGAACTCGCTCAGTAAACTCATCATCCCACGAATTGTTCCCCCAGCTTTCATGAAGTCATCAATCAACAAGACGTTCGCTCCGCGCGGAAGACTTCGTCGCGCCAGTGCCATCGTCCGAATCGCTTTTGATGAGCCTGATACGTAGTTGATGCTGACGGTCGACCCTTCCGTAACACGACTGTCCGAACGAACGATCACGAACGGTACACCGAGTTGTTCAGCGACGGCGTAAGCAAGCGGGATTCCTTTTGTCGCAATCGTCATGACGACATCCACTTTTTTCTGACTGAAGACAGATGCAAAAACTTGTCCCATCTGCTTGACCATCCGTGGATTGCCAAGTAAATCTGTCAGATACAAATACCCACCCGGCAACAGACGATCTGGCCGTGCGACGCGTTCACATAAATCATCGATGAACGGTAATGCTTTTTCGCTACTCCATGTCGGAATGAACATGACACCGCCCGCAGCCCCCGGGACTGTGACGAGTCGTCCTGTTCCTTCATGCTCTAACATTTCACTCACGATATCTAAATCTTCACTGATTGACGATTTTGCAGATTTATAGCGTTCTGCGAAAATTGTCAATGAGATCAGATGATGCGGATGGTCGAGTAGATAACGTGTCATATCGACTAACCGACCACTTCTCCGAATTTTCATCTAAATTGTTCCACCTCTCCGTAATTCCGAATATTCACTAGTGAATATATCATTTTCATACGGATATTATCAATGGTTTTCGCCTAAAAGACGAACGACGTAGACTTCGTTACAAAAACCTCTTAAGCCATTATAGAGACGTTGGGCCCGGTTTTCGTGTTCCGTCAACGCGAAGACCGTCGGACCACTCCCGCTCATCAAGACACCTTCCGCCCCGCAACTCGTCATGAAATCCTTGATTTGCTCGACTTCCGGGTGCATCGGTAACGTGACCGACTCAAGAACATTTCCGAGTGATTGACAAATCGCCGTAAAATCCTGCTCTTTAACAGCTGTAATCATCGCTTCGACATCCGGTCGTTTGGCCGTCGTCAAATCGAGTGCGCCATAAACGTCTGCCGTCGACACACCAATCGTTGGTTTCGCAAGCACGACCCAGCACGGAGGCGGAGCAATCAATTTTTCAAGCTTTTCACCACGTCCTGTCGCGATCGCCGTCCCACCCATGACACAAAACGGGACATCCGAACCGACTTCCGCGCCGATTTCTGCGAGTTGTTCGAGCGTCAATCCGAGCTGCCATAAATCATTCAAACCGCGTAATGTCGCGGCAGCGTCACTCGATCCACCCGCGAGACCGGCTGCGACCGGAATTTGTTTCTCAAGGTAAATCTCTACTCCAGCCTGGATGTTAAATTTTTTCTTCAAGACGGCTGCCGCCTTGTAAGCCAAGTTCCGCTCATCGTTCGGAACATAGGCGTGCTGTGCATTCATTCGAATCTCGCCTGACGAAAGTTCCGTCAACTCTAAGCGGTCTGCCAAGTCCACTGTCGTCATCACCATATGTACATCATGGTAACCATCTGTCCGCTTCGCCGTCGCATCCAACACTAAATTGATTTTCGCTGGTGCCTTTACAATAATCGTCATCGTGCCGTTCCTCCTCTAGTACGTATCCTGTACGAATTGTATCAACCTTTCCACAAAAAAAGAAGCGAACATTTCTGTCCGCTTCGGAAGGTAAGTTTACGAATTCGCAAATTCGATTTGTACGGAGTCGGTTAACACGTCAGCGTAGCTATAAGAAACTCGCTCGACATTGTGGCGCTCTGCGTCTAGCTTGACTACAAACACCGAAGGATACGTCTCAACGAGCGTTCCGATTCGGGTTACGACCTTTTTACGACCGCCGCTTGCTTTTAGCGTCAGTCTTTCACCAACATGTGTTTCGAAAACATGTCTGATTTCGTTCAACGTCTTTGGCATACGCTTCACCTCACTAATATTTATTATAGCATATTAATTAAATATTAGAAAGGGCAAATATTATATCTTTTCTTCCCGCTACCGTCAACGTTTTTTAATCGGCAAAAGTGCGTCCGCGAGCTGTGCGAATTCCTGCAAGCTGAGCGTTTCACCACGACGTCTTGGGTCGATACCTGCTTCATGCAACGCGGCTTCGACAGCTTCTTTTTCTGCTTTTCCGAAGTGGCTCGACAAATTATTTAAAATCGTTTTCCGGCGCTGGGCAAAACTCGCACGCGCAACTTCGAAGAATAATTTTTCATCTTTCGTTTGGACGGCCGGTTCTTTTCGGATGTTCAAGCGGATGACAGCCGAATCGACGTTCGGAGCGGGAATGAAGACTTGCTTCGGCACCGTGAAACAGACTTCCGCTTCCGCATAGTATTGAATCGCAATCGATAATGAACCATACGCTTTTGTACCTGGTTTCGCACCGATCCGTTCCGCGACTTCCTTTTGAATCATCATGATGAGTGTCCGGAATGGTGCTTTCGCCTCTAATATCCGCATGATGATAGGTGTTGTGACATAGTACGGTAAGTTTGCGACGACCGCAAGATCCGTAATTCCTTCTTGTGTGAACTCCTCGTTGACAATCGTTTCGAGATCCAGTTCAAGTGCATCTCCATGGATGATTTTGACGTTCGGATAAGGTGAGAGCGAATCATCTAAAATCGGTAACAGCCGTTGGTCGATTTCAAGGGCGACGACTTTTTTCGCCTGTTTCGCGGACTGTTCCGTCAACGACCCGATTCCCGGTCCGATCTCAAGAACACCGCTCTCCTTTGTTAACGAAGCAGCGCCGACAATGTTCGCGAGTACGTTCAAATCGATTAAAAAGTTTTGTCCTAAGGACTTCTTAAATGAAAATCCGTGTCGCGCGAGGATTTCCTTCGTCCGGTGTAGTGTTGCGATGTCTTTCAATCTTGTTCCTCCTCTAACTGTCTCAGTGCAGCTTCCCATTCCTCTTTTGTGATCCGAATCGAAGCGACGCGTTTGACGAGTTGTTTCGCATTCGGTTCACCGATTGCGAGCAACTGTCCGAGCCGACGTCTGCGTGACGATGCTGATGGACCACCGATTAAGTCTGCTGCAAGTATCATATCCCGTGTCACTTCTGCGACATGGACTTCTTCTGTTTCATAAACGGCTGCGAGTGCACGTTCGATTGCCTGCGGCGAAGCATGCTCGACACCGATTTTACCGCGTTTATCTTTTGCGTCCGCACGTGGCAGATAGGCTTGTTTGCATCCCGGAACACGTTCATTGATACGTGCGCGAATCCGGTCACCCGGAAAGTCTGGATCCGTGAAGACGATGACGCCTCGGCGTTCGAGTGCTTTTTCAATTCGTTGTAACGTTTGCTCATTGACGGCAGAGCCGTTCGTTTCAATTGTATCGACATTGAATACTTCCTGTAGTCGTGTCGTATCGTCACGTCCTTCGACGACGATGACTTCTTTTAAGCGTTTTTGCATCAATTCTTCTCCACCTTCTTCAAACACTTCCGTAATTGTACCTGTTTCCACGAAAAAAACAAGGAAGCGTCAACTGCCCGCTTCCGTGCCCGACTCATTCGGAATGACCCAAAGCTTGACGGTCTTCCGCCCGAACGTCTTCGCCGTCTGTTCGTCACTGACGAGGACATCAATTTTATTGCCTTTAATGGCACCGCCCGTATCGAGCGCGACCGCCAGTCCGACCCCCTCGACATACACTTTCGTCCCGAGCGGAATTACTTTCGGGTCGACGGCGACGATCGGTAACCCTTGATAGGTGATTGTATCCGTGACATCGTACCCCGTCGCTGTCAATGCGCGCCCATCATACAATTGACTCCCGTTCGATGCCGGGTCATTCGTATAGGCCGTCGCCTCGACCATCAGCGTCTTCGCATTCTTGAAGTCTAAGTCTGCCGTGACTTCCGGTGCGACCGTCAATGGCGTCGTTGCCTCCTCTTCATTGAAGACAGGTGCCGGTGTTTCTACTCGTTCAATCGGTTTTGTTCCGACTTTAATGATTTGTTTCACCGGTTCACTCGTTACTTCATCGGTCAGTAACTTCTTCTCTTTACTGAGCCCGTCAGCGAGCGTCAATTCGTACTTTTGGGTCCGGATTCCAGGACGCCCCGTCGTCGTTACAAGTTGTTGTCCTTTCGGTAATGTCGGATCTTCTACTTGCTCGACATCGAACGGAAGCAACTGTTCTTCCGTTAAGGTCGCCCGTCGCGTCGTATTGACGGTGACGAGCGTATCTTCCGAGACAACGGTATCAAGGCTCGGCGCAACACGGTCTGTTGCTTGTAACGTCACTCCTTGTTTCGCAAGGAGCTCACGGACGGTCGTTTGGTACGTATAGACTTGACTGGCTCGTCCTCCGATGACGATGTCAACCGGAAATGCTTCACGGAATCGGACTGTCATCCCGGTCGTCAAGACGGCATGAATCGAAGGGTATACATCATCGGTATCGGCTTGGACGATGCCACGTTCCTTCAATAAATCCGATACAAGACGAGCATGTGTCCGAACCGTCTGTGCTTGCCCGTATCCGACAATCATCGTAATTTCTTTTGCACGTTGGATGACAATCAAACCATTCTTTGGTAAATCCGCACTGCGCGAAGGTTCGATGTTATCCTCCGCTCGCACTTCGATTCCATTTTCACGTAAGACACCATAGACTGATGTTTCTATCGTCTTGACGTGTTGTTCTTGTCCGTCAATCATGATAGTGACGTCACGCGGATGATCCATCGCCAAGTAGATTAGAATCGCAATTAACAATAAGGCACACCCTGTCGCGATATAAGAGAACGAACGCATCATGGTAAACGGAAGACCCGCTTCGCGTTTTCTGTTGTCGCTTGTTCGATATCGGCATACATCATGCCACGCAGTTGCGCGATTTCTTCCGCCACGAACCGGACGTACGCCGGTTCATTCCGTTTGCCGCGGTATGGTGTCGGTGTCAGGTAAGGACAATCTGTCTCGACGAGTAACCGATCAAGCGGAACTTCTTGAGCGACACGTTTCGGCATCTTCGCATTTTTAAACGTTACCGGTCCACCGAGCGAAATATAAAAGTTCATTGCTAGGCAACGGGGTAAGAGCTCGGCACTCATGCTGTAGCTATGGAGAATCCCACCGACTTCTTTCGCGTCTTCTTCTTCGAGAATACGTAACGTATCTTCCGTTGCTTCCCGGTTGTGAATGACGATTGGCTTATTCTTTTTCTTCGCGAGTTGAATCTGTTTACGAAACGCAGCTTCCTGAACATCTTTTGGTGACGTATCCCAGTGATAATCAAGACCGATCTCACCGAGGGCGACGACTTTCTCATGGTCCATGAGGCGCTCGACTTTCGCGTACGCTGCATCATCGAAATCGATTGAATCGACGGGATGCCAACCGATGACGGCATACAGATCATCATACTGTTCAACAAGTTCCATCGCCCGGTCGATTGTCTTATGATCGAATCCGACGACGATCATTGGTGAGACTCCGTTCGCGCGTGCGCGTTCAATCGTTTCTTCGACGTCTCCGTCGAACTGATCGGAATTTAAATGTGTGTGTGTATCGATTAACAATATCCTCGACTCCTTTTTCAAAAAAATGCCTGTGACGTGAAGTCCACAGGCATCCGAATTATTTTACACTGGCACCGTTCGCCATCGTTGACGGGACGGTCGCTAGTTCAAGTTTACCTGATTTTTCAGCCGCAAGCACCATACCTTGCGATAATTCACCACGGAGAGTGACCGGCTTCAAGTTCGCGACGACGATGACCTTCCGACCGACCAGGTCTTCCGGCTCGTACCATTCAGCGATGCCTGAAACGATCTGGCGTGTTTCTTTCCCCATGTCGACCGTTAACTTTAACAGTTTTTTTGCTTTTTTGATTTTTTCTGCTGTGACGACTTCGCCGACACGCAGCTCAATTTGATCAAAAACATCAATTGTCGTTTCCGGACGAACATCCTCATCTGCTTCTTCGACTTCTTCTTCCTCAACTCGGGCAGCAGACGCCTGTTGCATCATTTCGACGATTGCTTCGACTTCCTCTTTCATGTCGCGGCGCGGGAAAATCGGTTCAGCAATCCCGACTTTTGTTCCTTCTTCAATCGACGCGAACTGTTCGAGTGCTCCCCAGTTCATCGGCTGACCAGCAAGACCAAGCTGACGGAACATCTCGGTCGGCGATTGTGTCATGAACGGTTGCAACATGATCGCGACGTGACGCAGCGTTCCGACGAGGTGGACCATGACCGAGCCGAGTTCATCCGTCTTCGTTTCGTCTTTCGCGAGTACCCACGGTTGTGTCTCGTCGATATATTTATTCGCGCGACTGATTAATTGCCAGACGTGCGCTAAGGCAACCGAGAATTCCATATGCTCCATCGAAGCCTCGACCTTCTCGACTGTTTCTTTCGCAAGCGTCGACAATGTCGCATCGAACGGCGTGACATTTCCCGCATAGGTCGGGATGACCCCATCAAAGTATTTCGTGACCATCGCAATCGTCCGGTTGAGTAAGTTCCCGAGATCATTCGCGAGATCGAAGTTCATCCGCTCAACGAATGCTTCCGGTGTGAACATCCCATCTGAGCCGAAAGGAACTTCGCGTAAGAGATAATAACGAAGAGCATCAAGACCATAACGGTCAATCATCGGAATCGGGTCAACAACATTGCCTTTTGATTTCGACATCTTCCCATCTTTCATCAACAACCAGCCGTGCGCGAAAACTTGTTTCGGCAATGGGAGATCGAGTGCCATCAAGAGTGCCGGCCAAACGATCGTATGAAAACGAACGATTTCTTTTCCGACGAGATGAACGTCTGCTGGCCAGTACTTGTCGAAGTTCCCTTGATCATCCGTTCCGTAACCGAGTGACGAGATGTAGTTCGTCAAGGCATCAACCCAAACGTAGACGACGTGTTTCGGATTCGACGGGACTTTGACGCCCCAGTCAAATGTCGTCCGTGAGACGGCGAGATCTTGGAGACCTGGTCTAATGAAGTTGTTGATCATTTCATTCTTCCGTGATTCCGGTAAGATGAATGATGGGTTCGCTTCAAAGTATTCGACTAAACGATCGGCATACTTACTAATTCGGAAGAAATAACATTCCTCACGGACGAGTTCGACGGGATGGCCGCTATCTGGGCTTTTTCCATCCACTAACTGCGATTCCGTGTAATACGTCTCGTCCGGAATCGAGTACCAGCCTTCATATTCACCAAGATAGATGTCACCTTTTTCAAGTAATGTCTCAAAAACGTGTTCGACGACTTTCTTATGGCGTGGTTCTGTCGTTCGAATGTAATCGTCATACGAGATGTCGAGACGATCCCACAGAACTTTAATCTGCTCGACGACACCGTCGACGAATGCTTGTTCAGAAATACCTGCTTCAGCTGCTTTTTCCTGAATTTTTTGTCCGTGTTCATCCGTTCCTGTTAAGTAACGCACATCGAATCCTTGAAGACGTTTATAACGGGCCATCGCGTCTCCTGCGACCGTCGTGTACGCATGACCGATATGTAGCTTCGCGCTAGGATAATAAATCGGTGTCGTGATATAAAATGTTTTTGACATGTTATTCCTCCGTTCTATTGTTCATTCCATTATTATACGCTGTTCTATCGCCGCTGTCGAAACTCGTTTTTTGTCGAATCAAAACATTTTTTGACATCAGACATCAAATTACAAAAAAACACACTCAATAGTTTGAATTCCTTTAAAAAGGGAAAATCTATTAATAAATCGTTTCAATTATGGCTTTTTTGAGAAATAAATGACATTTTGATTTCAAGCTATTCGGATTGGTTGACTACTTTTGGAAAGTTTAGTATTCTACATTCTATAGAAGTGATGTCGAATTTTGACGATTTTTAAAAAAATATAGAGACTTAGACATCCAGAGGAGGAACAACAAAATGAAATCAACAGGTATTGTACGTAAAGTAGACGAGCTCGGCCGGGTAGTCATTCCAATTGAACTTCGCCGCACACTCCAAATCGCAGAGAAAGATGCACTCGAAATCTACGTCGATAACGAGCAAATCATTCTTAAAAAATACAAACCAAACATGACTTGCCAAGTTACTGGTGAAGTATCAGAAGATAACTTCAAATTGGCAGACGGAAAATTAATTCTCTCTCCAGACGGCGCACAACGTGTCCTCGTTGAGTTAAAAGATTTCCTCGATCGTCATTACGCAGGAAACGAATAAAACCAAGAAGGAAGCGCGCCGATTCGGTACGCTTCCTTTTTTCATTTCGATTCGTGATAAGACAGGTATAAGGCTTGTCGGTCAAGTCCCCGTTCCTTCGCAACACGTTTTAACGCTGCATTCGGTTTTTCACCGTCTGCGATATACCGTTCGATTTGATCGAGTGGATTTGCCTCTTGCTGGATTTCACTCGGACGTTCTTCCGTCGTTCCTTCGACGATGACGACAAATTCGCCCCGGACCTCTTCTGACGCCCAGTCTAACGCTTCCGTCACCGATCCACGAATGTATTCTTCATAACGTTTCGTCAATTCACGGGCGAGCGTGAGTTGGCGATCACCGAGTATTTCGAGGACACCTCCAAGCATTTCCTTTAGCCGATGGGGTGCTTCATAAAATATCAATGTTCCTTGCTCATAACGTAACGTCTCGAGTGCTTCACGCCGCTCTTTTTTCTTGCGTGGTAAAAAGCCGTAATACAAAAAATGTTCCGTCGGTAGACCTGACGCGACGAGGGCCGTCAATGCCGCATTCGCACCCGGTAAGACGACGACCGGAATGTCTGCTGCAATCGCGAGTCGGATTAAGTCGCTCCCCGGATCGGAAATCCCGGGCATTCCAGCGTCGGAGACGAGGGCGACCTGTTTCCCCGACAATAAGTCTTCGAGCAGCCGTTCACCGCTAACTTGCTTATTGTGTTCGTGATAACTGACGAGTTTCGTGTCGATTTCAAAGTGATTGCACAATTTCATCGTCTGGCGTGTGTCTTCTGCCGCGATGATATCGGCCTCTTGTAAGATGCGGACGGCTCGATACGTCATATCCTCTAAGTTCCCGATTGGCGTCGGTACGATATATAAGCCGTTCGTTTGATCCTTAAAACTGCTGGTCGCCTTCATGACGTCCCTCCTTGAATAAGCTGTTCTTTTTTCGCACGCGTCAATTGTTTGATCGCATACTCGCGTTTCAGCGCTTCCGATTTCGTTTCAAACGTCTCTGTGTACGCAAGGACGACCGGTAGCCGCGCCCGTGTGTACTTGGCACCCTGCCCCGTGTTGTGCGTCGCAACACGCTTCTCGACATCGACGGCATATCCCGTATACAGACTCCCATCGCGGCAACGCACGATATACACCGCATGCTTAGACATTCAGATGTTCCCGCATTTGTAAGGTATACGTGTCATCTTGCTCGTAGACGATGAACGGGGGTAACACCTTCAAGCCCGGTTTTGCATCCTTGATGCCTTCAATCAACAGCATATTCGCTTCTTTCCCTGCCTTCGGATAAATCAATTGCATCCGCTTCGGCTCAATCCGGTACTGACGCATCAGCGTCACGATGTCGAGTAGACGTTCCGGACGATGGACGAATGCCGTTTTCCCGCCTTGTTTAAGTAAGTCGGCGGCTGAACGAATGCAATCTTCAAGTGTACATAACACTTCATGCCGGGCAATCGTATAGTGTTCACTCTCATTTCGGTTCGATGATTCATGTGCTAAAAAATACGGCGGATTGCAGGTCACGACATCATAGGCACCGTATCCGAGTTGTTTCCCGGCCGTTTTGACATCCCCCTCAATCATTTGGAGCTGTCCCGCTTTTTCGTTCAACTCGATACTACGGCGTGCCATCTCGACGAGGCGCGGTTGAATTTCGAGTCCCGTGATCGTTCCGTTCGTCCGGTACGATAAAAAGAGCGGAATCGCACCGTTTCCGGCACACAAATCGATCAACTTACCTTGGCGGATCGGGACCCAGACGAATTGCGCGAGTAACGCGGCATCCAGTGAATACGAAAAGACGGTCGGACTTTGAATGATGCGACCGTCTCTTCCGAGGAGATGATCGAGTCGCTCATCTGGTAATAATTCAAGCATAGGTGTCTTCCTTTCTGAAAAAAAGACTGACTCCTAGGAAGTCAGCCTCTCAATGTTTCGTTAACATGGACAAGCAGAACAGGCAATCCCCGTCTTTACGGACTTGACCGTAGTGCAAGTTACAAATGTGGAATCCTTCTTGATAGAGGCGACCGAGGTTATCGTATCCGGCACCTACTAACGCTTCGGCTTCCGCTTCTTCTGTAATCGGTTGTTGTTCGTCTCGCTCCACCTTCTCACGCAGGTGATGATTTTCGAGGTAGAGGTGTTGATTTTCCTCCATCATGTAAGCAAGCTGATCTTTTAATACGCTCAGATGCTCAGTCAGCAAATGAATCTGTTGCTCGATCGCATCGACACGCGTAATGATTTCTTTTTTATCGACTCTCTCCACGCGTATGCACCCCGTCATTCTTTTGGTCGTTTTTGTTTTACGGCACCGACGGATAACAATTCTTCCATCGAATAAGTCAGAACGCGGGAACGGTCTTTCAGTTCAATTTGAACTACTTGATCGAGGATGTTCAATCCGACGACACGACCTTCGCCTTCTGGTACAGTCAGACGTTTTCCGTAATCCGGTAGATCACGTCGCATTTCTTCATACGTATCGTTCTCGTATTTCAAACAGCACATTAAACGGCCACAGACCCCGGAAATTTTCGTTGGGTTCAGTGATAAGTTTTGATCTTTCGCCATCTTGATTGAGACCGGCTCAAATTCACCTAAGAACGATGAACAACAAAGGACACGGCCGCACGGACCGATTCCACCGAGCAATTTCGCTTCATCACGAACTCCGATTTGGCGCAACTCAATCCGTGTCCGGAAGACTGCTGCTAAATCTTTAACGAGTTCCCGGAAGTCGACGCGACCTTCCGCTGTGAAGTAAAAGATGACTTTATTACGATCAAACGTATATTCGACGTCCACGAGTTTCATATCGAGCTTATGTTCGCGAATCTTTTCGACACACACTGCATGTGCATCAAGTGCTGCTACTTTATTTTCACGGACGATCATTGCATCTTTATCATCAGCAATCCGAAGAATTGATTTTAATGGTAAGACCACATCTTCCTCGTCCATTTGTTTATCGGCGATTACCACTTCGCCATATTCAATGCCCCGTACTGTCTCCACGATGACGGCTTGTCCTCGTGATAATGACTCTTGTCCAGGTGCAAAATAATAAATTTTGCCCGCTTCTTTAAAGCGAACGCCTACTACTTCTAGCATATCGCTCTACCCTTTCTGTAAGTCAAACATGAGACGCTCAACTGTTAATTGAGGATTAACATTCGCTTCGACCCGTTTGACGGCTGCAAGTACTGCCTGCAACCAGCGGGTGATCGTCGCCTGACTCTTTCCACCCATCTGCTCAAGTAATGGTCGGCTATTCGTATACGTAATGATCTCCCATGATGGATTCAACTTCAGATGCAAGGCATCTTCGAAGAAACATGTCACGAGTTCTAGACCAATCCGGACGTCTTGCCGATTCTTAAATTGATTAATCCACTTCTCTTGAACGAACAAAGGCAAATCTGCCGGACGATTCGCTAATTCCTCCATCAATTGTAACACTGACGCTCGCGCATTTACAAACCAGTCTTCGATTAAGGCTTGCTCCGCATCATCAATTTTTGAATAGACGCGAGCTGCAAGTTGGGTTAACTCCGCATCTCGGGACGTTTTATCCGATAAAACTTGTCCAATCATCACACGATCGGCCGGTCGAAAACTTAACAGTTGTCCACGAGAACGAATCGTCGGTAATAACAGTTGCGGTTGATTCGTTAGTAGAATCGCTACTTTTCCTTCGCCCGGTTCTTCGAAGAACTTCAATAAACTATTCGCTGCTTGCGGAGTCATCCGGTGCGCTTGCGTCACGACATAGATTTGCCGATCCCCTTCTAACCCCCGAAGTGACAAGTCATGCATCAATTGCTGGATTTGTTCTTTTTTGATGGTTGCCCCATCTGGCTCAATCTGGTAGTAATCGACAAGGTTTCCGCTATCCATCCGTCGACAGCTTCGGCATTCATTACACGGCTCTACTTGATCTTTCCGCTCACAAAATAAACTCTTGGCGAACAATTGAGCCGCTTCCAAAAGAAGCGGCTCATAGTCTCCCGTAAAGATATAAGCATGATTGATTCGATTTGCTCGTAAAGAATTTTGAAGAATCGTCGAGATGACAGATTGTGTTTGTTCGAGCTCATGAAATGTCCGCATCAGAACTGATGAAACCCTTCAATCGGCAAGACAAAGACTGTCGCGCCTCCGACTTGAACTTCAACCGGATAGGGAATATACGAGTCGGCGTGTCCTCCCATTGGTGAGATCGGCGAGACCATTTGATCGCGGCTCGAACAATTTTTCTTGATCAAACGCATCAAATCGTCAACACGTTCACTTTGAACCCCAATCATGAATGTCGTGTTACCTTCTTTTAAAAAGCCGCCCGTCGTCGCAAGTTTGGTTGCCCGAAAATCATTTTCAACAAGCGCTTCTGCTAAACGTAAGCTATCTTTATCTTGAACAATCGTAATGACCATTTTCATGATAATCTCTCCCTTTTCTTCAAATAGGCTAACACATCTTCTAACAATAGCGACTGGACCGCTTCAATCGATTGATTGGCGTCAATTAATCGAATGCGTTCCGGTTCTGACGCGGCTAATGATAAAAAGCCATGATAGACACGCTCTCTGAATGCATCATCACGTTGCTCGATCCGGTCAAGCGCCCCTCGTTCAATCATTCGTCTTTTCGAGTCCATGACCGTCAAGTCAAACAAGTACGTTCGATCAGGGGTTAATCCTCCTGTTGCTTGCTGATTGACGTTACGGATCTGTTCAATTGAATACCCGAGTCCATATCCTTGATACGCAATCGAGGCATCAACGAAACGATCACATAAAACGACAGTCCCAGCTGTAAGTGACGGACGAATCAATTCATTGACGTGCTGCGCCCGTGACGCCGCATACAATAAAATTTCTGTCATTTCATCCATCTCCGTGAAATCTGGATTCAGAATCAACGAACGGATTTCATTCCCAACGCGTGTGCCGCCTGGCTCTCGTGTCATGATGACCTGATAACCCTCTTTTTTTAATGCTTCTGCCATCAATTGAAGCTGTGTCGTTTTTCCTGCGCCATCTGGTCCTTCGACTGTAATAAACGTTCCCTTCATTCAACAAACCCTTCCTCTATGACACGCAACGTACCTTCTTGCAAAGACTCTCCACCCTGAAGATGGACGGATGCGGCTATATGATGCTCAATACATACTATCTGTTCTTTTGTCACACGCTCTCCTCGCAACAAGACTGGAATACCTGGCGGATATGGAATAATCGTTTCAAGTGCAATCTGACCAATCGTTTCACGAAGCGGAAGATTCCGATATTCCCTCTCCTCTAACTGATCCAGTGGGCAAGCGAGTGATGATACTTTTATTTTACCCATAATTGATTGCTCGATATACCTTTTTGAGGGAATTCCTTTCATTTTCAACTTTTCAATCGCATCTTTTACCTGTGTTAACCACTGAGTTCGGACAGTTTCCGATAATTTGTGAAGAGGTAAAATGCAGACGACAAATGAAGCTAAAGCAAACTCTGCATCTATTTTTTCATTGGCTAATGCATCCAGTAACTGTTCTCCGGAATAGTCCTCATAGGAAAGAATCACGCGTGACCAATCATCAAAAGTAAAAGCATGCATTCCATCTAGTCCGTCGAGTTCGTCTTTGAACAGTTGATGACTGTTCCGGACCTCTTCCATTTCATCAATCGTCCACTGCTGTCGATAGTATCGAGCATAATCGAGTGAAGCCATGATGAGATACGAAGGGCTTGATGTTTGAAACGACTGGAGTGCATGGTGGAGCTTACGACGTTGTACATCCGTTAATCGCTCATGAATCCAAGCCCCCATCGTTAATGCCGGTAACGTCTTATGAGCAGATTGGACGACAGCTGTAGCACCCTGTTCAAAGGCTGAACGGATTCCAACTGCTTCTCCAAAATGTGCACCATGTGCCTCATCAACTAATAATGGTATTTTATAACGTGCTGTCACTGCTACGATTTCTTCGATAGCTGCTGTTTCTCCATAGTAACTCGGTGAAGTTAAAAATACCGCGACTCCACCCGGATAAGATGTTAACGCTTCCTTTAATGTTTCACGTGAAACATTGCCGGCGATTTGTGTTTCTTCATCATACTCAGGGCTCATGAAGATTGGAGACAATCCTAACCATTCGAGTGCATTAAAAATCGACTTATGTGAATTTCTCTGAACGTAGACGCGATCTCCTCGTTTAGTCACAGCCGCAAGCATTGCCCAGTTACCACTTGTTGAACCATTGATTAAAAAATGACTATCTTCCGAATCATAGACTTCACGCAACAATACTTTTGCTTCTAGAATCGCTTCTGTCGGATGGTGAAAATCATCTAAGCCAGCTAGTTCTGTTTTATCCCATTCCAAAAAACTAGGTAGACCTAATACGATTGATCCATTTTTATGACCAGGAACGTGCCAAGATGTTGCCTTACGTTCGACATGTCGCTTAAGTGCCTCAATGATTGGAAGCTGACTTTTCATGAAATACACCTCTTGTTTTTAAAATACAAAAGACCGACCTGCAAGATGCAGATCGGTCCTTTTCAATTGCCTGGCAACGTCCTATCCTCACAGGGGGAAGCCCCCAACTACTTTCGGCGTTCAAGTGCTTAACTTCCGTGTTCGGCATGGGAACGGGTGTGACCACTTGGCTATCGTCACCAGACGACGGGCTCGCGCCCTCAAAACTGAAGTCATCAACAAAATCATCTGCTAGAACAAGGCCTCGACCGATTAGTATCACTCAGCTCCGCATGTCACCATGCTTCCACCCGTGACCTATCTACCTCATCGTCTCTGAGGGGTCTTTCTTGATTACTCAAAGGGAAATGCGCCTTTCATCATCGGACCATGCGGTCCGAAGAACTATCCGGTATTAGCTCCGATTTCTCGGAGTTATCCCAATCCTTGAGGCAGGTTCCTTACGTGTTACTCACCCGTCCGCCGCTCATTCCACTTGCTTCCCTCCGAAGAGTTCCGCGAGCTTCCTGCGCTCGACTTGCATGTATTAGGCACGCCGCCAGCGTTCGTCCTGAGCCAGGATCAAACTCTCCATAAAGTGTTTGACTTGCTCGTTTGTGTGACTAAAAGTCACGTTGACGAAGCTTGCGCTTCATTCATTGTTTGTATCCGAAGATACGTTTTTTGCCTCATCGTTCAGTTTTCAAAGTTCGTCCGCGCCTGTTTTGGCGACTCAATTAGAATACCAAGTCTGGAACGATAAGTCAACAACTTTTTAAAAGAAGTTTTTTTCGTTCGTTTCAAGCGTGCGTCCTCTTTAGGACATGAATTAATATACCACGATAGTTAGGGGATGACAACTGTTTTATTAAAATAGTTTCATTTTTTTCGATTCTTCTTTTTAAGAACAGATTAAAGGCTGCAAACCACTCGGGCTCACAGCCTTCACTCGTTCACTTCATCATGATTGAAACGCGTCTTCGTTTTGCTTCGCTTATATAGAAGAAATACAACGACTCGGCTAATTTCATTTGTGCTTCAAGATCACCATAATCATCATAACTAATCTCAAGTAGATGACGTTTCATCAAGTAGTCTTCTTTTGCTTTAGACAATTCTGTAAGGAGACGCTCATCGTATTCGTTTCGGATTTTTTTTCGAAACCAACTCATAGTTCGCGTCTTCCCTCCATCGCACGGGATAATGTAACTTCGTCCGCATACTCTAAATCTCCCCCAACAGGAAGACCATGTGCAATTCGTGTCACACGAATTCCCGTCGGTTTCAGTAAACGTGACAAGTACATCGCCGTTGCCTCTCCCTCAATGTTCGGATTCGTTGCTAAGATGATTTCCGTAATGGCTTCGTCTTCTTGAAGACGTGTCAAAAGACTCGATACGTTAATGTCTTCAGGTCCAATCCCTTCCATTGGACTAATCGCCCCGTGGAGTACATGGTACAACCCTTGATAATCTCGCATCTTCTCCATCGCAATCACATCTCGCGAATCCTGAACAACACAGACAACCGTCCGATTACGATGTTTATCCGAACAAACATAACACGGATCTTTGTCCGTTATGTTTCCACACACGCTACAATAAGAAATATCGCGCTTCGCGCTGACGAGTGCCTTCCCGAACATCAACACATCATCTTCTTCCATGTCTAAGACATGAAAAGCAAGACGAACAGCCGTTTTCGGTCCGATCCCCGGTAGCTTCGTAAAACTTTCAATCAAACGACTGATTGCTTCAGGATATTGCAATTGATTTCCCCCTACAGTTTAAAACATTCCCGGCATGTTCATACCTTGCGTAAATTTACCCATTTTACTTGAAACAAGTTCATCGACTTTTTTCAATGCATCATTCGTTGCAGCGAGGACGAGATCTTGAATCATTTCGACATCGTCAGGATCCACTACTTCTTCTTTGATGATGACGTCGATGATATTTTTATGACCATCAGCTACGACAGATACCATTTCACCGCCAGCTGTACCTGTCACTGTCAAATCCTTAAGTTCTTCCTGAGCTTTCGCCATATCCTTTTGCATCTTTTGCATTTGTTTCATCATATTGTTCATGTTTCCCATACCACGCATATTTGTTCCTCCTCAAGTAAGATTAGTCTTCAAATTCTACGATATCACCAAAACGACCAAGCGTCTCGGATAATAAGCGATCGCTTTCCGATTCTTCAGCGACCTCTTTCTCTTCTATATTACTACTATTTCGCTTTGCAACAAACTCTGCCTTTAATTCATTCCAGTCTTGATCAAGAATTGCGAGAATCTCCCGTTTGACGCCACATACTTCAAACAGGGCTTCTTCGATAACGAAACGCGTTCGTTCATTCGTCATGACTTGTTCGAAATGCCAGCCCTTCCCGTTATCAAACTCAATCAATAACGTATCTCCCGAACACAAGACGGGTTTACTTTCATGGACAAGCGAATAGATCGGACCATCTTGCTTTAAGATGAGTTTTAGAATAGCATCCCAGCGCTCTTGGATTTCAAGCAATTGTGCTTTTTCTGCTCGCATCAGCATTTGTCGAATCCGCTCTTTCGCGATCCGCACGGTCGGACGACCTTGCTTCCGTTTAGCTGGTTGCGCCGCGACTGTTTCTGCTGCCGGTACACCGTTCGCTTTCAACTGATGCATCTGTTCCTTCATTTCTCTTACTTCCTGTTGCAATGACTGGACGATTTGTCCCGTCGTACGCCCCTGTTCCGTAATTTGGATGAAGGCAATCTCGACTAAGACACGTGGATGATTCGTCAATCGCATCTGTTGTTGGCAATCATGCAGTTGTTCGATGACATGGAAACATGTTTCCGCTTCAATCATTTCGACGAACTGTTTGAATTCCTCTGTCGGACGGGCGCGTTCTAACAAATCGACTGCCGTCGGTGAGGCTTTTAGCAGGAGCGTATCCCGATAAAAGAAGACCAGGTCCTCGACGAATCGCTTCAGGTCTTTTCCTGCCCGTTGCATCTGCTCAAGTGTCTGCAATAATTGATCGACTTGCTGATTATGAAGTGCGTTTGCAATCGCGAGCAACGCCTCGTCTTCTACGGCACCCGTTACTTCGAGTACGGCAGCATCCGTCAAATCCCCATTCGAGAAAGCGACTGCTTGGTCGAGTAAACTTAAGGCATCCCGCATTCCTCCGTCTGCTGCGCGTGCAATCAACCGTAACGCCGTCTCCGAGTAGGCAATTTCTTGATCGGATAAGATGAACTGCATCCGTTCGACTAGTTGGTCGACTTCATGGCGTTTGACATCAAAACGTTGGCAACGCGAAATGATGGTCGCCGGGATTTTATGGGGCTCTGTTGTCGCTAAGATGAAAATCGCATGTGCCGGTGGTTCTTCAAGCGTTTTTAATAATGCATTGAACGCTCCCGTCGATAGCATATGCACTTCATCGATGATATAAACTTTATAGGCTGCTTCTGAAGGCGGGTACTTCACCTTATCGCGGATTTCACGAATTTCGTCGACTCCGTTGTTTGAAGCCGCATCGATTTCGAACACATCCGGACTCGATCCTTCCGTAATCGCGAGACATGTCGGGCATTCATTACACGGTTCTTTTACAGGTGCGTGTTCACAGTTGATTGCTTTTGCGATGATTTTCGCAAGACTTGTCTTCCCCGTTCCGCGCGGGCCTGAAAATAGGTAGGCATGTGACATCCGTTCTTCCATCAATGCGTTTTGAATCGTCCGAGTGATATGTGCTTGCCCGACGACTTCATCAAAACGCTGCGGACGATACACGCGGTATAGTGCTTGATAGGCCAAATTTGCGCCTCCTCTTTTTTAAGATCCTTGTTCTATTCTACCTAAAAAAGTCTACAACCGAAACCGGCTGTAGACTTGTTTTATAAAAATTAAACTGCCGCGCACCATATTCTGAAATATGTTCAACATGCGTTACTCACGCAGCCTGCTCAGTTCAAGCACTCCTGCGGCACACAGAGAGCACCACTTAAGGCTGCTTCCTTCCGGACCTGACCTAGTTCATGGGTATCTGTTGCGCAGGACTCAAACGTCAACGCTACTTACGTAAGGCAGACCATACCAATCATATCCCTCGATATGGAATTCAGTCTCGCTATAGCGGATTGCGAGTGACAGGGAACCGCTACATCCCCACCTAGCACGGCAAATGATTTATCGTTTTTTAGTGGCACCCGTTCGAGTGCTTTTTCATTATACTGTTTCGTCTAAATTGTTGCAACCCATTGCACGTTTCTTTGCTTTCTTTTTCGCACGAAGTTCGCGAAAGAACGCCGTTAACAACTCACCACATTCTTTTTCTAATATACCACTCGTCAGACGTGAAACATGGTTAAAGCGCTCATCTTGGATGAGGTTCATCAAAGTTCCGCAACAACCACCTTTTGGATCAACGGCTCCGAAGATGACATGTTCAATCCGCGATAACATGATGGCTCCGGCACACATCGGACACGGTTCAAGCGTCACATACAGTTCGCACCCTTCCAGTCGCCAGTTTCCGAGCTTTTCACACGCTTGCTCGATGGCGAGTAATTCGGCGTGTGCCGTCGCCTGATGATTCGTTTCCCGGTGGTTATACCCGGTCGCAATGACTTGATCGTCTTTGACGATGACACACCCAATCGGCACTTCGCCGATGGCTTCCGCCTTTTTCGCCTCACCAATCGCGAGCTCCATATAATATTCGTGTCGCTCCACTTCTACTCACTCCCTATCTTTACAAAAATTCTCCCTCTGAAACTTCGGCAGGGGTCCCTGCTTTGTGCTAAAATATAAATTGCACTTTGCTGAACGGAGGGTAATTGAATATGTTCATAACGGTTGAAGGACCGATTGGTGTAGGCAAAACTTCACTTGCGAACGCCATCAGTCATCATTTCTCATTTTCTATGTTACGCGAAATTGTCGAAGAAAATCCCTTTCTTGGAAAGTTCTATGAGGACATCGAAGAATGGAGTTTCCAAACAGAGATGTTCTTTTTATGCAATCGCTTTAAACAGCTCGATGATATCGAACGTCACTACCTAAGTAAACAACGCTCTGTCGTCGCTGATTATCATATCTTTAAAAACCTGATTTTTGCTCACCGCTCGCTCAAAGTAGAGCACATCGATAAATATGAACAAATTTATTCGATCTTAACGACGGATATGCCAAAACCGGATGCCGTCATCTACTTGAATGCGAGTATCGATACACTGATGAAACGCGTCGCCTTACGCGGACGTGAAGTTGAAGAACACATGTCACGCGATTATCTCGAGCAACTCGCAGCAGACTACGAAACGTTCGTCACGGAGTATCAAATCAAACACCCGGAAGTCAAAGTCATCCGTTTTAACGGAGATGAACTCGACTTCGTCAAACGCCCAGAAGACTTGGATTATGTCTTAACTAAAATCCGCAATGAATTATATGAAGGAGCGAACCACGCATGAACTCGAAGTTACGTGAAAAATACAATATTCCGGCAGATGCCGTCATTACGATCGGTGGAATGGTCGGAATCGGAAAATCGACGATCACGAATGGTCTAGCAGACGCACTCGGCTTCCGGACATCTCTTGAAAAAGTCGATACGAACCCTTATCTCGATAAATTCTACCACGATTTCGAGCGCTGGAGCTTCCACTTACAAATCTATTTCTTAGCGGAACGGTTTAAAGAACAAAAGAAAATTTTCCAATACGGTGGTGGTTTCATCCAAGACCGTTCCATCTACGAAGATACAGGCATTTTCGCGAAGATGCACTTCGAAAAAGGAACGATGTCACCAACGGATTACGAAACGTACTCCAGTTTGTTCGATGCGATGGTCATGACGCCATTTTTCCCGCATCCGGACTTGTTGATTTATCTGGAAGGATCGTTTGAACAGGTGCTCGACCGGATTCGTCTCCGCGGACGCGAGATGGAACAGCAAACACCAATCGAGTACTGGGAAGAGATGTACGAACGGTATACGAACTGGATCAATAACTTCACGATTTGTCCGGTCCTTCGTTTATCCATCGATGAATATGATCTTCTCAATGAACCGGAGTCGATTGAACGTATCCTCTCGAAAATCGATAAACAACTTGAAGTCGCCCGGATTGCAAAAACACGTTGATTCCTCAAAAGCCCCTCGACAGTCGTCGAAGGGCTTTTGCGTGTAGACAAACTCTTATGAAGCGTGAACATGCGATAACGAAAGACAATCCGGTCGCGCTTCCCTGTCTCGCCTCGTCTTCAAAGCGGCAATCTTCCGCGCCGCTACAGCAAAGCTGCAGGGTCGCGACCGATTGCTTTTCGCGGTTCTAAGCGATTCGAGACGGATTGCGCCCTAAACCGTCTGCATGACTGGCTTTTCGTCATAGTGTTACCTAAAAAGCGTCACGTTTCGTTGACTCCTGCGGGGAAAAGTGCGTGTTTAACGCACGTTCAGAGGCAGGAAAGACCCTGCCTCTTGTCCGTTAGGACGAAGGAGCAACGGCTTGCGCCTCGCCCGAGGAAAGCAACGAAAAAAGACGCTTGATCTCCCGATGGCACTTTGTCTACAGCCTGAGCCCCTCGACAGTCGTCGAAGGGCTTTTTTTAGCGTGCTGTTACTTGTTTGATTTGGTCGATGTGATGTAAGTCGTGCTGTTTCATCGCGCCAAGCAAGTCGACGATCATCATCGTTTTCCCGTTCGAAGTGAACGTATCCATCAAACGTTCTTCCGGAATCAAATCAACGGCCCGGCTTAATAGGTCACGGCTGACTAAGAATTCATCAATCGTTAAGATTCGTTGCTGCTCGCGACTCATCTTCGCCGCTTCTTCGTTGACTTCCTGACTGTTCGGCTTCACACGGAATGGTTCGTCCGCCAACATGAATGGAAGACGTTCTGCCACCATGAAGCGGTCCCACGGTGACAAGTGACCTACGATTTCAGCAATCGTCCATTTGCCTTCCGCATATGAGCTACGCCACGCGTCTTCCGGGATGTGTTCGAGTTCACGGACGAAGTTCATCGTTTCTTTATAGTGAGTGAGTAAGGTTTCTTTTGTATTGGTCATATCAAGTGCTCCTTCTTCCTTTTTACATGTAGGAAAACATAGCATGCGAACGGATCTTGGTGCAATAAAAAAGCACCTCACACGATGTGAGATGCTCGATATAAGCGGAGTCGGTGGGATTCGAACCCACGCGGGCCTTACGACCCCTAACGGATTTCGAGTCCGTCCCCTTCAGCCGGGCTTGGGTACGACTCCATGTTAAATTTATTTTTGGGTAAAAAAAAAGAAGTGGAGGAGGCGGTGGGATTCGAACCCACGCACGGCTTTCGCCGCCTGACGGTTTTCAAGACCGTTCTCTTAAACCACTTGAGTACGCCTCCAAGTTATATGTAGTTTTCAGGTAAAAAAAAAGAAATGGAGGAGGCGGTGGGATTCGAACCCACGCACGGCTTTCGCCGCCTGACGGTTTTCAAGACCGTTCTCTTAAACCACTTGAGTACGCCTCCGTACTTATAATCGAGCAAATTGTAACGTGCTTGCCTTCCTGACATAAATTATAATAGCATCTTGGTTTTACTCTGTAAAGACCTTTTCTAAAAAAACTTTTTAAAAGTATAAAGGGGGAAGGCTCCCCCTTTTCTACTTATGCTTGAATCACTTTGAGTCCACCCATGTATGGACGAAGTACTTCTGGAATAATAACTGAACCATCTGCTTGTTGATAGTTCTCTAAGATGGCTGCGACCGTCCGGCCAACAGCAAGCGCAGAACCGTTTAATGTATGCACGAATTCCGGTTTTGCATTCGCTTCCCGGCGGAAACGAATTTGTGCCCGGCGCGCCTGGAAATCTTCAAAGTTTGAACAAGAAGAAATCTCGCGGTAAACGCCTTGGCTCGGCATCCAGACTTCGATATCGTATTTCTTCGCTGCTGTGAATCCAAGATCCGCTGTACACATGCTGAGGACTTGATACGGTAATTTCAATCGTTTAAGCACTTCTTCGGCTTGACCAGTCAACAGTTCAAGTTGTTCATAAGACTCTTCCGGCTTAACGAAACGAACGAGCTCCACTTTGTTGAATTGGTGTTGACGAATCAGGCCTCGTGTATCACGGCCGGCAGATCCGGCTTCTGAGCGGAAACACTGGCTGTATGCTGCATAACCGATCGGTAATTGGCTTGCTGCCAAGATTTCATCCCGGTGCATGTTCGTCACCGGCACTTCCGCTGTCGGCACGAGGAAGTAGTTCGTCTCTTCGACTTTGAACGCATCTTCTTCAAATTTCGGAAGTTGACCTGTTCCTGTCATTGATTCGCGGTTGACCATGAGTGGCGGTAAAATTTCCGTATAGCCGTTTTCATCTTGATGCATGTCCATCATGAAGTTGATTAACGCACGTTCGAGACGTGCACCTGCCCCACGATAGAAAACGAAGCGACTTCCTGTGACTTTCCCTGCCCGTTCCACGTCGACGATTTTTAATTGCTCCATCAAATCCCAATGCGGGACGGCGTCGAAGTCAAAGGCCGGTTTATCACCCACTTCACGGATGACGACATTATCATCCTCTGAAGAACCGATCGGGACGCTGTCATGCGGAATGTTCGGGATACCAAGCAACAGTTGATTCAACGTCGCTTCGACTTCGCGCAACTCGTCGTCGATTCCTTTAATCTCATCTCCGACAGTTCGCATCGCGGCAATTGCCTCGTCGGCATTTTCTTTATTGCGTTTGAGTTCTGCAATTTTTTTCGTCGCGTCATTTCGTTCCGCTTTTAAGACCTCGGTCCGGGCAATCAGTTCACGACGTTTTTCATCTAACGCGATGAACCGATTCATGTCCGTTAAATCTTCTCCGCGGTGTGCAAGTTTTTCTTGGATTGCGTCAAAATCCTGACGCAGACGTTTAATATCAATCATGTGTATTCCTCCTTTTTTTCAATAAAAAAAGGCAATCCATCCCTCTCCGGTATAAAAACCGAAGAGGGACGAATCACCTGGATCCGCGTTGCCACCCTCATTGCTAGTCGTACTAGCCAACTCAAAGACGCGATAACGGGCGTACCCGCACCTTGTTCGCAAGGTGTGCGATCCGGCTCGATTCAAGGCATCCTTCTGACTAGTTCACACCAACCACTAGCTCTCTTAACAGAATAAATTCCTTTACTTGGTCCGTTCATTGCATCGTTATGAGATTAGCTCTACTTTACACTATCCTGTTTGAGATTGACAAGTCCCGGTTTACGAATCGCATCATCAATTTTATCAGACCAGGCCGCAATCGCCCGGAACAAACGGGTCTTGAAGCTCGCCAAAGCGATTCGCTCCGCACTATAGAGAAGTGATCTCGGCACATCAAACCCCGGCAAGTACATGCCTTCATCCTTCACTTGAACCGTTCCGACACTTGCGCCATTCTTGATTGGAGCATGGGTCAGATTAAACGTAAATACGGGTGGACGGGTTGCTGCGTTCTTCGGCACCGTCACGTAAAGCGATGCATCCGTGATGACGTCATAGTCTGTTTCTTCCGCACCACGAATCGGGAAGACGTCTTTAATCCGCTCGCCTTTTCCGTAATAAGTCAACGGCTCAAACGATGAGAAGCCATAATCGAGTAACTTTTTTGTTTCTGCAAACCGCGCTTGATCGGATGTCGTCCGCATGACGACTGTAATGATCGTCATGTTATCTTTCGTCGCGACACCGGCAAAACAATATCCGGCAAGATCAGTCGTCCCTGTCTTCATCCCACGCATCCCGGGATACGCGTACTTTTGATCTTTCAACATCTTATCGGAGTTTTGGAGTGTGATGCCATCCAGTTTCATCGAAGAACGACTCGTGACATCTAAGACATCGGGATAATCTTTAATAAAACGAATGACGAGTAGTGCAATGTCGGTCGCTGTCATCAAGTTCGTCCCCGGTAAGGCTGCATCGACTGCATCGAGTCCCGATGCATTTGAGTATTCTGTATTGTCCATCCCAAATGTATTCGCCGTCTCATTCATCAGCTTGACGAATTTTTGTTCTATTCCGGCAACGACTTCAGCAAGTAATACAGCCGCATCATTAGCTGACTTGATGAACGCTGCATCATAGAGCTCACGAACGGTATATGTACGATTGCTTAACGGCACCCGTGCCAATCCTGGTGTGCCTGCTAATTTGAGTACTTTTTGGCTTGGTTGAACTTTTTTGTTCCAGCTTAGTTTCTTTTGTTCGATTTGACGTCGGACTAAGTAAAGTGTCATCAATTTCGTCATCGAAGCCGGAGGTAAAGCCAAATCGGCTTGTTCTTCTAACAATACTTTACCGGTCACAGCATCGACCATGATGTAGGATTCTGCCTTGATCGTCGGTACCTCGGCATAACTCGTCACTGGGAGTAGACTCGTCGTCAGTAAAAGGACGCTCAAGAAGAGTATGAAAAGTCGTTTCATCGTTCCTCTCCTTCAATTCATTTATACCCTCAGTGTAGCATAAAAAAAGTATCCGACAGCTTGAACTGAAGGATACTTTTTTTGTCGTTAGATGACGTGAACCGAACGTTGCTGTTTTACTTTTTCAATAAAGTAACGATGCAAACAGGTATCGTTCGTTAATTCCGGATGAAACGAACAGGCGAGATGCATGTCTGTTTCGACGACGACGATCTCGTCGTCAATGCGAGCGAGAACGCGGGTCGCTTGATCGATTCGTTCGACATAAGGGGCTCGAATAAAGACAGCTTCAATGTCCGCCCCGATTCCGTCGACGGCTAGCATCGTTTCAAAACTGTCCACTTGGCGACCGAACGCATTTCGTTTCACTTTCATCGGGATTGCCCCGAGGTGAACATCTCCTTGTTCAAGTTCCGTCGCTAATAAAATCATCCCGGCGCACGTCCCGAACATCGGTAACGTCTTTATTTTTTGTCGAAGGGGCACAAGCAAGGCGTAGCGATCAATCAATCGGCGCATCGCTGTCGACTCACCACCGGGCAAGACAAGTCCGGCGATTCCTTCTAAATCTTCCGCCGATTTGATGATTCGTGTTTTTACACCGAGCGATGCCAACATCTCAAGATGTTCCCTGACTGCCCCTTGTAGACCAAGTACCCCGATTACCATCCTCGTGGTGCCATCCGTTCCTCAAACGGCATCGACGTGACATCAATCCCCTTCATTGCTGTTCCGAGACCTTTCGAGAGATACGCAATTCGTTCGAAGTCATCCCGGTACGTCACGGCTTCGACGATCGCTTTCGCAAATTTTTCCGGTTGCTCCGATTTAAAAATGCCTGAACCGACGAAAACACCGTCAGCTCCAAGATGCATCATCAATGCAGCATCTGCCGGCGTCGCGATTCCACCGGCAGCAAAGTTAACAACGGGTAGACGCCCTTCTTGCTGAATCATCCGTAAGACTTCGTAAGGTGCACCCCACTCCTTCGCCCGTGTCATCAACTCATCCGGATTCGTATGTAAAATCTGGTTGAGTTCAGCTTGAATTTTTCGCATATGCCGGACGGCTTCGACGACGTTACCCGTTCCCGGTTCGCCTTTTGTCCGAATCATCGCCGCACCTTCCGCAATTCGGCGAGCCGCCTCTCCTAAATCGCGTGCCCCACAAACGAACGGTACCGTAAACGTCGACTTCAACAGATGGTACTCTTCATCAGCCGGTGTCAGGACTTCACTCTCATCAATGAAATCGACCCCCATCGACTCAAGGATCCGTGCTTCGACGATATGGCCGATTCGGCATTTCGCCATGACAGGAATCGTGACGGCATTTACGACCTCTTCCGTGATGGTCGGATCTGCCATTCGTGCCACACCTCCATCTCGGCGAATATCAGACGGGACACGTTCGAGTGCCATGACGGCGACGGCACCGGCTGCCTCTGCGATTTTCGCTTGCTCGGCATTGACGACGTCCATGATGACGCCCCCTTTTTGCATCTCAGCCATTCCTCTTTTGACACGATCCGTTCCTTGTTGCCGTTCCATCATTCTAAATTCCCCCTTGAACAATTTGATTGATAGCTCCTTACTTACGTTTTAGTATAGTCTCGATTGACTATTTTAAAAGTATCAGTTTATGATGAAATGAACAGGTCAGTTTTAGGAGGTACTTCAATGGATATGTTATCGTTCGAGTTAATACGAGAGGGCAATAAGCCGTTATACGAGCAATTGTATCAACAGATTCGTCAAGAAATCATCGATGGACGTCTAGAGTATGGTGTCAAATTACCGTCAAAACGAAAACTCGGTCAGTTCTTGAACTTGAGTCAAACGACGATTGAGCTCGCCTATCAACAACTCGTCGCCGAAGGCTATGTCGAGTCAGTTTCAAGAAAAGGGTATTTTGTCTTAGCACACGAAGAGCTTGCTTATGTAAAGAAAATACCACTAGCAACGAAGCAATACCTTTCTCCGTCCACCTATATCCGTCATGATTTCCATCCGAGTAAAATCGATGGATCATCTTTTCCTTTTTCACGTTGGCGAAAACATGCGAAGGATGTCATCGATGAACATAATCAATCCCTTGTTTCTCTCGGACACCCGCAAGGCGATCTCGCCTTACGTGTTGAAATTGCGACCTACCTATATCACTCAAGAGGTGTCATCTGTTCGCCTGAACAAATCATCATTGGGTCTGGGGTCGAACAACTTTTGCCCCAACTGATTTTCCTGCTAGGACAACACGTCACCTACGGAATCGAAGATCCCGGTTATCATGCGACCAGACTCATTCTTGAGAATCATGGACGAACAGCAATCCCGATTCCGGTCGATCAAAGTGGTGTCAAAGTCTCGACTTTAAGTCAGACTGATGTGGATATCATGTATGTGACACCTGCCCACCAATTACCGTCCGGAAGCATCTTATCCGTCAATCGGCGCCGGCAATTGGTGAACTGGGCTGCTGAATCCCCGACACGTTACATCATTGAGGATGACTACGACAGTGAGTTTCGTTATAGTGGCAAGTCGATTCCGTCACTCCACAGCATCGATAGTGAACGAGTACTTTATTTGAGCACCTTCTCCAAGTCGCTCATGCCTTCACTGCGGATTGGCTACATGGTCCTTCCGCCTTCTTTGCTTGAGCGCTATCAGACCGAACTCTCCTATTACACATGCAGTGTCTCACGTTTTGATCAAACGATTTTGACACGCTTTATGAAAGAAGGCGACTTCGAGAAACATTTGAATCGGATGCGAAAGATCTATCGGCGTAAGTTAGACATCGTCGTCAATTCGTTACGTGCTATCTCATCCCTGCGCTTGACCGGCGAAAGTGCGGGTTTGCATGTCGTCGTTTCTGTTGCGAACGGGATGACGGAAGAAGAATTAGTCAGGCGAGCACACGACGCTTCAATTCAGGTCTATGGTTTATCCCAGTATGCACAACTTCCGTTAGAAGCAATGCACCCACAAATCGTGTTAGGTTTTGCAAGTCTATCGGAATCAGATCTTGAAGAGGGGCTTGGGGAGTTGTTACAGTCTTGGCAGTTGTAACAGCAGTCTTTCGGACTGTGAACAAAACCAGCTTGAACGTGTCCGTGATTTTCATATAGGCTATGTCGTGAAACACCTTGAGCCGCCTAACATCATTAATCTATAAACAAAAAAAGGCCCCGCATCATCTGCAGGGCTTTCTTTTTATTGGCGTGTATAGTTCGATGCTTCTTTTGTGATTTGAATGTCATGTGGGTGACTTTCTTGTAAGCCAGCACCCGTCATGCGGATGAATTGTGTGTCTTCTCGCAATTCTTCTAATGAAGCTGCTCCACAATATCCCATTCCTGAACGAATCCCACCAACGAGTTGATAGACAGAATCACCGAGTTTTCCACGGTAAGCGACACGACCTTCAATTCCTTCTGGAACGAATTTCTTATCTGCTTCTTGGAAGTAGCGATCTTGACTACCACGTTTCATTGATGCTTCAGAACCCATACCACGGTATGTCTTAAATTGACGACCTTGGTAGATCTCCATTTCGCCCGGGCTTTCTTCAACACCAGCAAGCAGACTACCTAACATGACCGCATGACCGCCAGCTGCAAGTGCTTTGACGATATCGCCCGAGTACTTAATTCCGCCGTCGGCAATGATGGAGACACCATGCTTACGGGCCTCTGTCGCACAATCAAAGACTGCAGTGATTTGTGGAACCCCCACTCCCGCAACGACACGTGTCGTACAAATTGAACCAGGTCCAATCCCTACCTTGACGACCGATGCACCAGCTTCAATTAAATCGCGTGTTGCTTCTGCGGTTGCAACGTTCCCAGCGATGATTGGAAGATTTGGATATTCATCACGAAGCTCACGTACTTTTAAGAGTACGCCTTCAGAGTGACCGTGTGCCGTATCGACGACGAGTGCATCGACGCCTGCATCAACAAGAAAACGTGCGCGAAGAGATGCATCTTTCGTGACACCGACAGCTGCAGCGACGAGAAGACGTCCGAATTGATCTTTTGCTGCATGTGGATATTGTTCGACTTTTTCAATATCCTTTGTTGTGATTAAGCCTTTTAATACACCGTTCTCATCAACGAGTGGTAACTTTTCAATGCGATGTTTGTGGAGAATTTGTTCTGCTTCTTCGAGTGACGTACCAACTGTAGCAGTGACGAGTTCTTCTGTCGTCATGACCGTCTCAATTACCGTCGAATAGTCTTTAACAAAACGAAGATCACGATTTGTTAAAATACCAACGAGTTTCCGTTCTGTTTCGTTGTTAACGATCGGAACACCAGAAATACGATATTTACTCATTAAATATTCAGCATCGTATACTTGGCGTTCAGGTGTAAGATAAAACGGATTCGTGATGACACCATTTTCAGAACGTTTGACGCGATCGACATGTTCTGCTTGGTCTTCCATCGACATGTTTTTGTGGACGACACCTAGACCGCCTTGACGTGCCATGGCAATCGCCATTGGTGCTTCCGTCACAGTATCCATTCCTGCACTGATCAACGGGATGTTCAGTGTAATCCCTTCGCATAAGGATACAGATAGATCGACGTCACGTGGTAAGACACTTGAACGACGTGGTACAAGCAAAACGTCATCAAACGTCAAGCCCTCTTTAGCAAATTTATTCTCCCACATGTTTATCCACTCGCTTTCTCTTTGATAAAAGAATATTGATGTTATGGTAACAAGGAGAAACAGTCATGTCAATGACTCCAGTAATAATCAGAACAGTCTGAAGTTTCACACAACACAAAAAGACCGACCTGCAAGATGCAGATCGGTCCTTTTCAATTGCCTGGCAACGTCCTATCCTCACAGGGGGAAGCCCCCAACTACTTTCGGCGTTCAAGTGCTTAACTTCCGTGTTCGGCATGGGAACGGGTGTGACCACTTGGCTATCGTCACCAGACGACGGGCTCGCGCCCTCAAAACTGAAGTCATCAACAATCATCTGCTAGAACAAGGCCTCGACCGATTAGTATCACTCAGCTCCGCATGTCACCATGCTTCCACCCGTGACCTATCTACCTCATCGTCTCTGAGGGGTCTTTCTTGATTACTCAAAGGGAAATTTCCCTCCGAAGAGTTCCGTGAGCTTCCTGCGCTCGACTTGCATGTATTAGGCACGCCGCCAGCGTTCGTCCTGAGCCAGGATCAAACTCTCCATAAAGTGTTTGACTTGCTCGTTTTTGTGACTAAAAGTCACGTTGACGAAGCTTGCGCTTCATTCATTGTTTGTATCCGAAGATACGTTTTTTGCCTCATCGTTCAGTTTTCAAAGTTCGTCCGCGCCTGTTTTGGCGACTCAATTAGAATACCAAGTCTGGAACGATAAGTCAACAACTTTTTAAAAGAAGTTTTTTCGTTCGTTTCAAGCGTGCGTCCTCTTTAGGACATGAAATAATATACCATGCGATTTATTATTGTGCAAGCATTTTTGATAATTAATTTTAATTTCATAAAAAATTGTTTTATAACTTTTGACTAGACTTTCATTTTTTGTTGGTATAAGTGGCTTTTGCCACGTCTTCCTGTTTTTGAGCCGTACCTTTCGACTTTTAGCATTCACCTTTTTTAGGACACCTGTCACATACGGCTCAAACAGAAAACTAACCTATTCCTAGCAGATCCACCTAAATGTTTCCCTCTTCATAAAAGTTGATCTACAGACTGATTAAACTACGCGTTTCTTCTATATAGTAAGTCTGCTTTAATCCATCAGCTGCATAATGTTCAACTGCCGGTCTTCCATTAAGTCTTTCACGACTTGCTGGTTCTGCTCATCATAGACGATGACAGGACGATCAAAGATGACATTCTTCCGCACGACAGTTGCAATTTTTCCGTTACTCATCAAAACACGATCTCCGATTCCAATCGGCAATAGAAGTTGTCCGAGTAATGTAACGTACTTCGAATCGTACTGCATCGGCCGCGCTTTTAGGTGAACGTATGCATCGTATGCCGTATAAGCCTCTCGGTATGGACGCCAGCTTGTCATTGCCGCAAAAACATCTGCTACGATGAAAAGACGTGTATGATCCATGATTTTATCACCCGTGGCTTTTAATGGGTAACCGGATCCGTCTAGACGTTCATGGTGTTGGACGATTAAACGTTTGACCGTATCTGAAATGACCGTATCGTTTTGTAAGGCTTGATAAGCCATCGCCGGATGTCGATGGAAAATCTCTTGTTGCATTGCTTCATATCGTTTTGTATGTCGCCACTCCATGATGCGTGCGAGTCCATAGTCTGCAAAGTAAGAGGCTGTCCATAAGTCTTGAATCATCTTTCGTTCTTTTCTGACTGCTTCCGCTAACAGCTGAGCGAGTGCCCCTCGATAAACCGCATGGCGAACTGTATATGCTTCCGTTCCCCGTTCAAGGAAAAACGGTAAAATGTCTTCCCGACGAACTGTGTCTGGCATCGAGTTTTTAACCCATTTCAAAGCTTCATATGTATTCGGGGTGAAACCTTGTTCCCATGAGGTGAAGACTTGATTATAGGAATCAACAAGTTCTTCGAATGGATTTTCGCTTACTTCTTGAAGACGAACCATCTCTTGTTGACTTTCTTCGACTAGACCTTCTGGTCGTTCCTCAATATCGATTTCCTTAATCAAAAACCGTTTCAGGCGTCTTAGTTCGTCTGTCCCTAGTTTTTTTCCAGCTTCGACAATCGGTATATCGGTATGTAAAAAGACTGACTCCGTTACCCGGTCGCCGATGATGAGTCGCTCGCTTGCGATACGCATCTTACCTCGTCCCTTTCTCTCATCAGTTTTATTTGTAGAAAAACAGCAGAGTAGGGACATCTACCGTCCGACTCTGCTGTACCTCTTTATTCCATACTGATGTTATTCTTCTGTTTCTTCGATTACTGTTTCTGCTTCAACAACCGGAGAAACGTTTTCTTCATCCACGACAGTCGACAGCTCATCAACGATCGCTTCTTCGTTTTCTTCTTTTTTCAGTTTCGCGACGGTAGCGACACGGTCACCTTCTTCAATCCGGATGACTTTGACACCTTGTGTGTTACGTCCGACACGTGAAATATTTTGTGAATCGGTCCGGATGACGATTCCGCCTTCTGTCATGATCATGATGTCGTCATCGACGTCAACAATCCGTAGGGCAGCGATTTGACCAATCCGGTCGTTCACTTTACTTGCAATCAATCCTTTACCACCACGCGTCTGGCTTCGGAACTCAGTCATTGGTGTCCGCTTCCCGAATCCTTTTTCCGTGATGACGAGGACATCTTGTTCGTCACGCGCAAGCTCCATGCCGATGACGATATCTTCTTCTGCTAGTTTCATCGCTTTGACACCACGCGCACCACGTCCCATTGAACGAACGTTTGTGATCGGGAAACGAATCGCCTTACCACGGTTTGAAACGGTAAAGACTTCATCGTCTGTCGATGCGAGACGGACAGATGTCAATTCGTCGTCTTCGAACAGACGAATCGCAATCAGACCGTTTTTATTAATCCGGGCATAAGCAGAGAGTGGCGAACGTTTAACGCGTCCTTTACGTGTCATGAAGATTAATGATTTTTGCTCATCCTGCATGACTTCTTCTGCATCAAGTATCTCTTCCGCTTCTTCTTCCGGTGCTACGTCGTCATCCGATTCGATTGTCGCTTCGATGATGGATTCTTCGACGACATTTTGCTCTTCCAGGTATCGTTTAAAGTTAACTGGAATCATCGTCTCGACCTTTTCACCGCGTTCAATCTGAATCAGGTTGATGATCGGCACACCTTTTGAAGTCCGGCTCATCTCAGGTACTTCATACCCACGGATGCGGTAGACTTTCCCGCGGTTTGTAAAGAACAGGATCGTATCATGCGTCGAACACGATAAGAGACGTGTTACATAATCCGCATCATTCGTACCGATTCCTTGGACACCACGACCACCACGACGTTGTGCACGATACGAATCCGTCGTGAGACGTTTAATGTATCCACTGCTCGTCAATGTGATGATGATATCTTTTTCAGGAATCAAATCTTCATCTTCGAATTCGATGTGGTCCATCCGAATTTCAGTCCGGCGTTTGTCGTTGAAGCGTTCTTTCACTTCTTCGAGTTCCGTCCGAATCAATTCAAGCAATTCTTCATCGCTTTCGAGAATTTTTTTGAGTTCCGTGATCAGCTGCATGATTTCATCATATTCAGCATCGATTTTCTCACGTTCGAGTCCTGTTAGACGTTGAAGACGCATATCAAGAATCGCTTGCGATTGTTTCTCAGACAAAGCAAACCGATCCATCAACTGTTCGCGTGCCGCATCAGCCGTTCGGTTCGCTCGGATGATTTTGATGACTTCATCCAAGTGATCGAGTGCGATGCGAAGACCCGCAAGAAGATGTTCCCGTGCTTCCGCCTTCTCAAGGTCGAACTGTGTCCGGCGACGGACGATTTCTTTTTGGTGCTCGAGGTAATGATAGAGCATCTCTTTGAGTGTCAGCGTTTTCGGACGACCACCCACGATCGCAAGCATGTTGACACCAAACGTCGTTTGCATCGATGTCTGTTTATATAAGTTATTTAGGATGACACTTGCGTTCGCATCACGACGAATTTCCATGACGATCCGCATACCACGACGATCGGATTCGTCACGTAAGTCCGTAATGCCTTCAATTTTCTTCTCACGGACGAGATCGGCGATTTTTTCTACGAGACGCGCCTTGTTGACTTGATATGGCAGTTCCGTCACGATGATCCGTTCGCGGTCTTTTTTAGCTTGTTCGATTTCTGCTTTCGCACGAACGATGATTGACCCACGTCCCGTTTCATAGGCACGGCGAATCCCGCTCCGACCTAAGATTTCACCGGCTGTCGGGAAATCAGGACCTGGAATGTGTTGCATCAACTCGGAAATCGTAATCTCCGGGTTATGCGTTAGCGCAAGTACGCCATCGATGACTTCACCTAATTGGTGCGGCGGAATGTTTGTTGCCATCCCGACCGCAATCCCGCTTGATCCATTGACGAGCAAGTTTGGAAAACGCGACGGTAAGACTTCTGGTTCGCGCTCTGATCCATCATAGTTATCTTTGAAATCAACGGTATTTTTATTGATATCGCGAACGATTTCCATCGCGATTTTTGACATACGGGCTTCCGTATATCGCATCGCAGCGGCAGAGTCGCCGTCGACAGAACCGAAGTTTCCGTGTCCATCCACGAGCTCATACCGGTAGCTGAAGTCCTGTGCCATCCGAACCATCGTGTCGTAAACAGCAGAATCACCGTGTGGGTGGTACTTACCGATAACTTCACCGACGATACGGGCAGATTTTTTATGTGGCTTATCTGCGCGGATACCGAGATCGTTCATCGCATAAAGAATACGACGATGTCCTGGCTTCAGACCGTCACGTACGTCAGGAAGTGCACGTGCGACGATGACGCTCATCGCGTAATCCATGAAGGATGTACGCATTTCTTGACTAATATTTATATCTTTAATGATTCCTTGTTGATCGGACATTCGTCTGGCCACCCTCTCTATTCAACGTTAAATATCCAAGTTCTTCACGTAATGCGCGTGCGACTGGATAAAGTCACGACGTGGTTCTACCTGATCTCCCATCAAGATATCGAATACTTCATCCGCTTCGATGGCATCTTGAAGTTCAACCCGAAGCATTTGACGACCACTCGGATCCATCGTCGTTTCCCAAAGTTGCTCTGGATCCATCTCACCGAGACCTTTATAACGCTGAATGTCGTAACGCGCGTTTTCTGGAAGTGCGGCTAAGGCCTCGTTCAGCTCACGTTCGTTATGCACATACGTGATGTTTTTCCCTTGCTTGATTCCGTATAGCGGCGGTTGTGCGATATAGACATAACCATGCTCGACGAGCGGACGCATATAACGGTAGAAGAACGTCAACAGGAGTGTCCGGATGTGGGCACCATCGACGTCGGCATCGGTCATGATGATGACTTTATGATACCGTGCTTTTTCGATGTTGAATTCTGAACCGATACTCGTTCCGAGTGCGGTAATGATCGTCCGGATCTCGTTACTGCCGAGAATTTTATCGAGACGGGCTTTTTCAACGTTCAAAATTTTACCACGGATCGGTAAAATCGCTTGGAAGTGACGGTCACGACCTGATTTCGCAGAACCACCCGCTGAGTCACCCTCAACGATATAAATTTCTGAAATCGTTGCATCCCGCGATGAACAGTCGGCCAATTTACCAGGAAGTGAACTTACTTCAAGGACACCTTTACGACGTGTCAATTCACGCGCGCGTTTCGCTGCCATCCGGGCACGCGAGGCCATCATTCCTTTTTCGACGATTGCACGAGCATTCGACGGGTTTTCCATCATGAACTGTTCAAAGATGGAAGAGAATAACGTATCGGTCGCTGTTCGAGCATCCGAGTTACCGAGCTTCGTTTTCGTTTGTCCTTCGAATTGGGGGTTCGGGTGTTTGATCGAGACGATTGCCGTCATTCCTTCACGGACGTCTTCCCCAGACAACGTACCGTCTGCTTCTTTCATCAAACCGAACTTCTTCGCATAGTCATTGATGACACGCGTCAACGCCGTCTTAAAGCCCGTTTCATGCGTACCACCTTCATGCGTCGGAATGTTGTTCGTAAACGAATAGATGTTGGCTGCAAAGCCATCGTTGTATTGAAGCGCAACTTCGACTTCGATGCCATCCTTCGTTCCGTGGACGTAGACCGGTTCCGGGTGAACAACTTCTTTCGAGCGGTTCAAGTGTTCAACGTACGACTTGATTCCACCTTCGTAATGGAAGTGCCGCGTAATCGGTTCTTCTGCACGATCGTCCGTAATGACGATGTTCAGACCTTTATTCAAGAAAGCGAGTTCACGTAAACGTGTCGCAAGTAAATCGTAATCGTATTCGAGTGTTTCCTGGAAGATTTCACTGTCCGGGAAGAAACGAATCATTGTCCCTGTCTCTTCTGAAGTCCCGATGATTTCGAGATCTTGTGTTGGAACACCACGATGATACGATTGATAATAGAGCTTCTCGTTCCGCTTAACGAATACTTCAAGCTTCGTCGACAACGCATTGACGACCGAAGCCCCGACACCGTGAAGACCACCTGATACTTTGTAGCCTCCGCCACCAAACTTACCGCCGGCATGGAGGACCGTTAAAATGACTTCGACTGCAGGACGTCCCATTTTTTCTTGAATATCAATCGGAATCCCCCGACCGTTATCCTCAACTAGAATCGAGTTCCCTGGTTCAATCGTGACTTTAATCGTGTCACAGTATCCAGCCAGTGCTTCATCAATCGAGTTATCGACGATTTCCCAAACTAAATGGTGGAGCCCTTTCGACGCGGTTGATCCAATATACATACCTGGACGTTTTCGAACGGCTTCAAGACCTTCAAGTACCTGAATCTGATCGGCACCGTACCCTTGTTCCAATTCCATATCTTCATGATTACTCATCGGTTTTCTCACCTACTGTTTCTTTATAGGATGTCTCTTCCAAAATAACTGCTCCTTGTTTCACGTGGAACAACTTCGCTTGTCTAATCGTTTCATGTGCGATTCCCTCGACACTCGTCGTCGTCAGGATCGTCTGAACCTTTTGTTGCATCGTATCGAGTAAATGGGTTTGACGATGATCATCGAGTTCCGATAACACATCGTCTAGAAGAAGTAGCGGGTATTCCCCGACCTCCTCATGAATCAACTCAATCTCTGCTAGCTTCAACGAGAGCGCAGCCGTCCGTTGCTGTCCTTGTGAACCGTATGTCTGGACATTTCGTCCATTGACCTCCATTTCGAAGTCATCACGGTGTGGACCAAATAACGTCACGCCTCGTCTAATTTCATTTTCTTTTATTTTACCAAACTTCTGCGTATAAGAAGCAGTCATTCCTTCGACATCCAGCGAATCATCACTAAATGTATCGGATCGATAGCGTAGAACGAGTTCTTCCTGTCCACGACTGATTCCATCATGAATCGGTCGCGCCCACTTTTCGAGCTGGGCAATGAAATGATGACGGCGTTGAACGATTTTAACGGCAAGCGTAATCATCTGTTCCGTCAAAATGTCGAGGAACGTCTCGTCCCCCCCTTTAATTGACAACTGCTTTAACAACGCATTTCGTTGTTTCAACACTTTCAGGTATTGACTTAATTCATGCAGGTAGACCGGACTGACTTGACCAATCTCCATATCTAAAAAGCGACGCCGTACTTGTGGACTGCCTTTGACGATGTGCAAATCCTCTGGTGCGAACAACACGATATTGAGCGCCCCGATATAATCACTGAGGCGCCGCTGTTCGAGATGATTGAGCTTCGCCTTCTTCCCACGACTCGAAATCTGGATTTCCTGCGAATGGGGACCCATCCGCTTCATGACACGTCCTTCGACGCGCGCTGCTTCCGCATCCCACTGGATCAGTTCCTTATCGTGTGTCGTCCGGTGCGATTTCGCGAGCGCCAATACGTGGATCGCTTCGAGCAAGTTCGTCTTGCCTTGAGCATTTTCCCCGATTAAGACGTTCGTCTTTTCAGAAAAGAACAATTCCAGCGACTCATAGTTGCGATAATGACTGAGTCGTACCGAATCTAGTCGCACGTTAGTTCGCCTCGTTCTTGATGACGAATTGACCGTAGTCTTCTACGTCAATAACATCTCCATCCCGCAACTTACGACCACGTCGCTGATCGACCTCACCGTTGACGAGAATAGGTACCTCCGCTAGAAATGGTTTTGCTTGTCCTCCGCTCGAGATAATATCAGACAGCTTCAAGAACTGACCTAATGTGACATATTCCGACGTGATTTTGATTTGATTCATGGATTGACTCCTCCTACCTACATATTATAAATGACATACTCTTTATTGTACTAAAAAACTCGTGATTTAGCAAAATGAACGAACATATATACGGATTACAAAAAAAACCCAAGAAACCAAGTCGGTTTCTCGGGGAGGGAATCAAGCCGTACGGACAGGTAAAATCAATTGCAAGACGTTATCTTGGTCGACCGGATGGAGAATGAATGGTCGAATCGATCCCGTGAATTGAATTTCAATATCCGTCGCATCAAGTGCTTTTAAGGCATCCATCATGTATTTCGAGTTGAAAGAAATCTTCAGCTCTTCGCCTTCAAGCGACAAGATGCTCACTTGTTCCGAAACTTTCCCAACTTCTGGTGAGTGCGATGAAATTTCGACAGCTGTCGTACCTTCTGCTGCGAACTTGATGACGTTGTTGCGGTCTTCACGTGCAAGAAGTGATGCCCGGTCGATTGCCTGAAGCAATTCCTTTGCATTCATACGGACAGCCGTCCGGTACTCTTCCGGAATTAAACGCGACGTATCCGGATAGTTCCCGTCGAGTAAGCGAGAGAAGAATAGGACATGTTTCATTTTGAAGAGGATTTGCTGGTTCGTGATCGTGACATCGACATGACCATCACCTAACAGTTTCGATAATTCGTTTAAGCTCTTACCCGGCACGATGACATTTTGGAACGAAATCTCGTTCTCTGTCTCAAACTGTGCCCGGCGTAGTGCAAGGCGATGACTATCCGTCGATACGCATGTCAAAATGCCTTTATCTGCTGAGAAGTTAACCCCTGTCAAAACAGGACGTGTTTCTTGAACCGCGACGGCAAAACTCGTCTGACGGATCATTGAACGTAATAGATCTGCGGGTAAACGGAACTGTTGTCCCCCATCGACTTGTGGAAGACGCGGAAACTCGTCTGAATCAAGACCGTTCAGATGAAATTCAGCTGTCCCGGATTGAATCCGTGTCATGAAGTTTGGAGAGACTTCGATGATGACTTCGTCTGTTGGTAACTTTTTAACGATATCACCAAAGAAACGGGCATTGAGGACGACACTACCGGCGCGGTGGACGGTTACATAAGAAGTACCATTCTCTTCCGCATAGATTGTCCGTTCAATTGAAATCTCGGTATCGCTTCCTGTTAACGTCATTCCGTCACCATGCGCTTCAAGTTTGATTCCCGTTAAGATTGGAATCGTTGTTCTTGATGAGACAGCTTTCGCTACGTCCTGGATGGCTTGGATTAAAGTATCGCGTTGAATTGTAATATGCATATTGTCGTTAAGCTCCTCTCAAAATGGGCGTTACATCATCATAACATAATAATATATTTTTTTAATAATAGTATTAGGGGCTGTGGATAGTGTGGATAAGTCGGTGGATAACTTGGTATAGAGCCAAACTGCGTGTGGATAACTTGTGGATAACTAGCCTCTTTTATCCACAGCTTATCCACAGGTTCAGGAATGTTTCAATTCATGCTTAATTTGTTCGATGACTTTTCCTGTTTCTCCATCCGATTTAACGAGCATACTGATTTTCTCATGTGCATGGATGACTGTCGTGTGATCCCGTCCACCAAATTCCTCACCAATCTTCGGTAAAGAGCTTTCCGTCATCTCTCGCGAGAGGTACATCGCAATCTGGCGTGGAAAGGCAATCGATTTTGTTCGTTTTTTAGCCTTTAAGTCGTCAAACGGTAAGTTGAAGTGTTTACTGACGGACTCCTGGATGTCGCGGATCGTGACTTTTCGCGGCTCCGTGACCGGCATGATGTTATGCAACGCTTCTGCTGCAACATTCGGATCAATCGTCCGTCCGACCAGGTTCGCATAAGCGATGACACGCGTCAGTGCCCCTTCGAGCTCGCGGATGTTCGTGTCGATTTGACTCGCGATATAGAGCATGACTTCATTAGAAACATCAAGTTGCTCGGCATTGGCTTTTTTTCGCAAAATCGCAATCCGTGTCTCAAGGTCAGGAGGTGTGATGTCTGTTATCAATCCCCACTCGAACCTAGAGCGAAGCCGATCTTCAAGTGTCGGAATTTCTTTTGGTGGTCGATCACTCGAGATGATGATTTGTTTTTGATCATTGTGCAGGGCATTGAATGTGTGGAAAAACTCCTCTTGCGTCTGCTCTTTTCCTGCGAGAAATTGAATGTCATCTATTAATAGAACATCGATATTCCGGTATTTGTTCCGAAACTCAACGGTTTTATTGTCCCGAATCGAGTTAATGAAGTCATTTGTAAAACGTTCCGAGGAGACATAGGCGATCCGCGTCCCAAGGTTTTGATCTTGGACGTACTGGCCAATCGCGTGCATCAAATGGGTTTTACCAAGTCCGACTCCTCCATAGATGAATAAAGGATTATAGGCTTTCGCAGGTGCTTCTGCTACAGCCAAGGAAGCGGCATGGGCAAAACGGTTACCTGATCCAATGACAAACGTATCGAACGTGTATTTTGTATTCAATTGACCGAGTTCACTCATGACCAGCTCATCGGTTGGTTTTCGTGACGATTGTGCACGATTTGGTGTTTTAGACGGTGGTACCGTCTCAGACGCTTCCTCATTTTGACGATCGAGCATCTTCTTTGCTTGGCCTTCCTCGATAAATTGAATATCAAGTCGACTCCCTGTCACTTCTTCAACCGTATCTTCGAGTAACGATAAGTATTGACGTTCCAGCCAAGTAACGGTAAATGCAGCTGGTGCTGAGATGATCAGTGTCGTTCCATTCAGCGTGACGCCTTCAGTGGATTTTAACCACATGTCATAACTTGCCTTAGGTGTCCGTTCTTCTTCCTCGATCACAGACAATACATTATGCCAAAGTTCGGCAGCGTTTTTCATAAATACCCCCCTTTTTCTATCATGATATAAAAAACTATACACAGGTTTATGCACAGGACAAAGTTAATGAAGAAACTCGACTTATCCCCACAACATAAAAACTGTGTATAAAGTTATCCACAGGCAAGTAAAACTGTGTATAAAGTTATCCACAGGGTGTGTATAACTTGAAAATTCAATTTGGTTCGTATCGTTGTTATGCACAATTAGTGTATCAAATGAAA
>NZ_CP022236.1:3015354-3032448 GCF_002214325.1 Exiguobacterium sp. N4-1P | reverse complement strand
TTTTTTTTTTTTTTTTTTTTTTTTTTTTTTTTTTTTTTTTTTTTTTTTTTTTTTTTTTTTTTTTTTTTTTTTTTTTTTTTTTTTTTTTTTTTTTTTTTTTTTTTTTTTTTTTTTTTTTTTTTTTTTTTGGGGGGGGGGGGGGGGGGGGGGGGGGGGGGGGGGGGGGGGGGGGGGGGGGGGGGGGGGGGGGGGGGGGGGGGGGGGGGGGGGGGGGGGGGGGGGGGGGGGGGGGGGGGGGGGGGGGGGGGGGGGGGGGAGATACCCCCGACACCAGAACCTCAAGCACCAGAAGAGGAAGAGTCCCCAACACCCGAGACTGAGATACCCCCGACACCAGAACCTCAAGCACCAGAAGAGGAAGAGTCCCCAACACCCGAGACTGAGATACCCCCGAAAAACTATACACAGGTTTATGCACAGGACAAAGTTAATGAAGAAACTCGACTTATCCCCACAACATAAAAACTGTGTATAAAGTTATCCACAGGCAAGTAAAACTGTGTATAAAGTTATCCACAGGCAAGTAAAACTGTGTATAAAGTTATCCACAGGGTGTGTATAACTTGAAAATTCAATTTGGTTCGTATCGTTGTTATGCACAATTAGTGTATCAAATGAAATACGCCCTTCATACCTTGATCTAGCATTTTGGTATTCTAAGAACACACGTCTAATGACATGGTTATAAAAATTTGATGTCTTGTTGATGTCTTCAGTTTTCAAGGTGCGAGTGTCTCTTACGAGACTAGAGAGACGAGCTCTCAAAACTGAACGATGGGCATGTCCCTTACGGGACGTTTTCCTTAGAAAGGAGGTGATCCAGCCGCACCTTCCGATACGGCTACCTTGTTACGACTTCACCCCAATCATCTACCCATCCACCGTACGCCCTTCATACCTTGATCTAGCATTTTGGTATTCTAAGAACACACGTCTAATGACATGGTTATAAAAATTTGATGTCTTGTTGATGTCTTCAGTTTTCAAGGTGCGAGTGTCTCTATCGAGACTGAGAGACGAGCTCTCAAAACTGAACGATGGGCATGTCCCTTACGGGACGTTTTCCTTAGAAAGGAGGTGATCCAGCCGCACCTTCCGATACGGCTACCTTGTTACGACTTCACCCCAATCCAAGGCATCCACCGTACGCCCTTCATACCTTGATCTAGCATTTTGGTATTCTAAGAACACACGTCTAATGACATGGTTATAAAAATTTGATGTCTTGTTGATGTCTTCAGTTTTCAAGGTGCGAGTGTCTCTTACGAGACTGAGAGACGAGCTCTCAAAACTGAACGATGGGCATGTCCCTTACGGGACGTTTTCCTTAGAAAGGAGGTGATCCAGCCGCACCTTCCGATACGGCTACCTTGTTACGACTTCACCCCAATCATCTACCCCACCTTCGAGCGCATGACCCCCAATATGAGCACCTGGCGGCCCTGCGACACGGTGGAATCGGCGGTCGCCTGGAAGCACGCGCTGGTTCGCACCGACGGCCCCACCGCGCTGATCTTGTCTCGCCCGGGCTTGGCCTGCATGGAACGCGACGCGCACACCCTGGCCCAGGTGAGCAAGGGCGGTTACACCCTGCTGCAAACCGGCGACGGCCAGCCCCAGGCGATCATCATCGCCACCGGCTCGGAAGTGGAGCTGGCGGTCACCGCCGCCCGCGCCCTGGGCGAGCAGGGCAGCAACGTGCGCGTGGTGTCGATGCCCTGCGTGGATGCGTTCCTGGCGCAAAGCGCCGAGTATCAGGAAGCGGTGCTGCCCGCCGCCGTGCGCGCCCGGGTCGCCGTGGAAGCGGCCATCGCCGATTACTGGTACCGCTTCACTGCACAGGACCAATGGCTTCTCCTCCCATTGAGGACCAACTAGGCCATCCTCTGCTACATATGCAGCTAGATCCAAGAGTCTCATAAAATTGCAAAGTTTCAGTAAGGCAAAGGACACTGTCAGTAAGACAAATCCTAAATCAAATAGATGGCTAATATCCAATATATACAAAGAACTCAACAAGTTATATTCCAGAAAACCAAATAATCCTATTAAAAATCGGGATCAGAGCTAAATAGAAAATTCTCCACTGAGGAATCTAGAAGGGCTGAGCAGTACCTAAAGAAATGTTCAACAGCCTTAGTCATTAGGGAAATTCAAATCACAACAACCCTGAGATTCCACCTCACACCAATCAGAATGGCTAAGGTCAAAACCTCAGGCGACAACAGATACTGGTGAGGATATGGAGAAAGAGGAACACTCCATTAGAAATAAATCGGCGGCAGCGCTTGGGCTTTGAGCAGCCAGTAAAGTTTGCGCGCCTTGGTGGGGTCCAGGGGAAAACTGGGTTGCAGCGCGCCCTGGTAGCCGAACTCGGCCATGATCACCTTGCCGCGCTCCACCGTCAGCGGGCAGGCGCCGTAACCATCGTAGCGGCCTTCCAGAGCGCGGCCGTCGAGGTGAGCAAGCAGGTTGGCCGCCACCACCGGCGCTTGTTTGCGCACCGCGGCGGCGGTTTTGGCGTTGCCGGTGCCGCTGCTGTCGCCAATACCGAACACCGTTGGGAACCGGTTGTGTTGCAGGGTTTCGGCGTGCAGGTCGAGCCAGCCGGCGCCGTTGGCCAGGGCGCTGTCGCGCACGCATTGCGGTGCGCGCTGGGGCGGCGTGACGTGCAGCAAATCGAACGCCTCGCGCCGTTTTTCTGTTGGCTTCCGGTCTGGCGCTGGTGACTGGCGCGTCCGCCATGGCCGGCTTATCGCACCCCCGGCATGTCCCCGCGCCGGTGTTGTCGATCCTGGTCACGCAGATGGCGGGGCTCGCCGATCTCGCGGACAAAGGCCGCGCGGAAGTCAGCGTGCCCGAGAGCGACACTCAGCAAAGCAGCGCCACCACCGGCATCCGTGCCAGCCGCGACGTCGGCAACCAGATCCAGGTGCTGGGCATGAACGATCCCCATGGCGACGACCCGCGCAATCCTCTGCCAACCCGGGACCACTGGTCTTTCTGATCCACGGCGCCCGCCCCGCGCCCGACCATGGCGCGGCACCCGCCGCGCTGTTATGGTGAACGTTGACTGTCCCCGCCTTCCCCTGGCCCCCATGAAAGTCCGCAACAATAAGGAACAACAGCGCCAATACACACAATATCCCAAACGGCGGGGTTATGTCCAAGAATATGCATTTTCATCTTATGCTTCCAATTAGCAAAATTAGTGCCATCAAAGTAAGGACCTCTACGGTGATAATTTCCCTCGCTAGACGCCATACTCTCCTAGGTTGTGAAACCAAGGCTATGATCACCAAAAGCTATGGAAATGAAAGCAAATGGAGACCAAAGCTCTGATACCACTTGTAGGATCGAAAGTATGTCTAGAGGGGGGTGATTATACTACTTGACCAAATAAAAATCTAGCCTTTTCCCAATTTTAGTTCTGGGCAGATTTTAGCTATCTTAGCACAAGTCAAGCAATCTCCACACAATTCAAGCAAGCATGCAATGAGCAGCGGAAAGTAAAGCATGCAACTTGCAAGAATGTAAAGGGAGGGTTTGGAGGATTCAAACGCAATTGGAGACGTTCCAAAGCGTGCCGGTCACCGACACCGACTGGCTGCACGGCCTGATCATGGTGCTCGGCATCGCCTCGATGCTGGCCGGTAACCTGCTCGCCCTGATGCAAAGCAACCTCAAGCGCCTGCTCGGCTATTCCTCGGTGGCCCACTTCGGCTATCTGCTGATGGTGCTGGCCGGCAACGGCGGCGGCGAAACCGAGGCGGCGGCGGTGTATCTGGCCACCTACATGCTCACCACCCTGGGTGCGTTTGGCGTCATCACGCTGATGTCCAGCCCTTACAAAGACCGTGATTGCGACGCGCTGTACGAATACCGGGGCCTGTTCTGGCGCCGGCCGTACCTGACCGCGGTGCTCACCGTGATGATGCTCTCGCTGGCCGGCATTCCGCTCACCGCCGGTTTTATCGGCAAGTTCTATCTGATCGCCGTGGGCGTGGATTCGCACCTGTGGATGATAGCCTTCCTGGGCACTAAACTCATGGACCAAATCGCTCAACCCCCGGTGGCGGCGGCCGAGCGCGGCGCGGGTGCGCGCTTGGCCGATTCAGCGTGTACAATTGCCGCTTTCGATTGCCAGGCCGGGGGCGCGGCGCGCTCCGCCGGCGTGAACCCGGGGTGGCCCGCTGCGACCACCCAAAGCGCGGCCGCGACCACCCAAGGAGAGTCCATGACCCTGATTTCATTCAATATCAACGGTATTCGTGCGCGCCTGCACCAGTTGGAAACGCTGCTGGAAAAGTATCAGCCGACCCTGCTCGGCCTGCAGGAAACCAAGGTGCACGACAGCGAATTCCCGGAACAAGCGGTTCGGGACATGGGCTACCACCCGTACTATTTCGGCCAGAAAGGCCATTATGGCGTGGCCATTCTGACTCGCGAACCGCTGGAAGAAGTGCACTACCCATTACACCGCTCCCCCGGTCCGACGCAGACGACGACGGATATTCGCCTGGGTAACAAAGTAGTCGATCAACGGCGCGCACAGGTTAGCGAACAGAATCGCCAGCATGATGCCCTCCGGAAACGCCGGATTGACCACCCGGATCAGCACCGTCATCACGCCAATCAGGGCACCGAAAATCAGCTTGCCGGTGTTGGTCATGGAGGCGGAAACCGGATCGGTGGCCATGAACACCAGACCGAACGCGAAACCGCCCACGGTCAGGTGCCAGTACCAGGGCATCGCGAACATCGGGTTGCTGTCGCTGCCGGCCCCGTTGAACACCAGGCTCATGGCGATCATGCCGACCAGCACGCCGAGCATGATGCGCCAGGAGGCGATCTTGGTGAACAGCAGGAAGAGCGCGCCCAGGGCGATGGCGATCACCGAGGTTTCGCCGATGCAGCCTTGAATACCGTTGGCGTTGACGGCGTCGTATTCGGAGCGCACCACTACGCTGACCGGGCACCCGGCGCGCTTGAGAATGGCGCCGTAAAAGCTGCCGATGGCGCCGGCGCCGATGATCAGAATTTGCGGTTTGTCGTTCATTTATCAGGTCTCCACTGCGGAAAGCTTGCGTTGCCCGCGTCCCATGCTGGCCAGGGGCCAGAAGGCGAGCAGAAAAAGAATCAGGAGCATCAGAAAAGCGTCGTCAAAACCCACCTCGAAAGCGTGGGGATGGCCGGCTTCCGGGTAAGCTTGCCAGTAACGGTCACTGAAGAATTGTACAAATACGGCACTGAGGTTCACGCCCAGGGCACCACCGATCTGGCGGCCGAAGTTGACGATGCCGGAGCCCTGGGGAATCAGGCCCGGGGGCAACAGGGCAATGCTGCCGGTGGTCACCGGTGGCATGATAAAGCCCATGCCCTTTTTTACACCGCCTTCCGCTTGAAGGTTATCAGGTTGCCCCAGCTTATAACGACTGCAGATAGAACATAAGTTCGGCTGATCAATCAGAAACCACCAAATATTCGGCTATCTTGTAAGCGAACACGTCTATAGGCTCTTCATGAAACCAAATCTGAGCCAGTAATGCAGAGCCGTATAGCAGTCTCTAGTACTTCAATCGTATTTTTCTCTACCATAGGGTCCTTTTTTTAGCTTTGATGAGAGGTTGTGTCTGCCTTCAGCACTTACGATCAAAAGAGTCCGTTATGCAAGGCCGCCCCACTCCAAAGCAAGTAACACTCGCTGAACCTGCTTCGAACCAGACTCAGCTTTGCAAAGCTCTATAGGAATTTGACCATCCAACGCCTGGTTTGGTCGAGCAAGCCAGGCAATAGCAACGTCTTTGTCTTCCCACATATCTAAAGCTAATATACTGATATATGCGACCGCCATCCAGGCGCATTCGAAACCAAAGCACTCCCACTTGGCCAGCGTAGATCTGAGCGCCGAAAGGTTCCGGGATCAGTACGAAATCGCCGCTAAAGCCTTGATGCAGGCAGGCCAGTGCGCCGTTGCCGGTGCACTCTTCTTCAATCACGGTTTGCAGGGTGAGCGGGAAGTTGATCTCGACGCCTGCCTGACGTACGGCCTCAACCGCCATCACCATGGCGGCAATCCCCGCCTTCATATCACCTGCGCCACGGCCATACAGCCAGCCATCTTTTTGCCACGGCTCCCAGGGGGGGCGGGTCCACATATCGACAGGCTCGGCAGGTACCACATCGAGGTGGCCGTTGAACACTAAATGTGGTCCTGGCGCGCCGTGATTGAGGTCTGAAATGACGTTATAGCGGCCAGTGCTGGGCCATTCGGTGGGAGCACGATGGGGGTGCTCCTCAAAGCCGGGGGCATCCAAGGGTTTATAGATCAGACCGGTGCCGGCGGCATGGTCCTCGCTGCCGGCCTGATCCCGTTCGAGCTGGGAAAGATAAACGAACGCGGTGGCGTTCCTGGCCAGCCGGTAGTCCGCCCCCAGCGCCCACAGCGAGAGTGTTTCGTCGCTCTCTTCGCCGCGGTTTTCTCCGCCCTGAACTTTCAGGGTGATGCGCTCATCCAGGTTCCAGGCGGCGCTGAGCAGATAGCCCCGGTCTTCCAGGTCACTGCCGGACGCGGCGTCCCTGGCCTGCTGGTAGAGCGCGCCCAGTTCCAGCGCACCCCACCGATAGCTGGTCACCGCGCGCAGCAGATCCGCGCGAACAATGCCAGCCACAGAGCGACGCGCCGCCTGATCCTTTTCGTAGGCCAGTGCCGCGTATAGGCCGTCCCGTTCCCAGGTGAGCGCCGCGGACACGGTGTCCGACAGGCCATCGTCGGGTTCGCCATCGTCGTCCACGTGGGTGGTCACGGTGTCCGCCTGGACGCTGTTGGAGATGCCCGGCAGCCTGGCGCTGCTGTTCGGCGCCCTGGTGGTGGTCACCGGCCCCACGGTGATCGTGCCGCTGCTGCGCAGCGTGCGGCCGGTGGCCAGCGTGTCGCGGCTGTTGCGCTGGGAGGGCATCGTCATCGACCCGCTCGGCGCGATCCTGGCGGTTCTCGCCTATGAGCTGGTGGTCGCCACCGGCCAGCAGGGCGCCTTGCTGCACGGGCTCTGGTTGTTCGTGCAGGCGATCGCGGTGGGCACCGCCATTGGTACGCTGGTGGCACTGGCGCTGGCCGGTCTGCTGCGTCGGCACCTGGTGCCAGAATATTTGCGCAGCTTTCTGGTGCTCTCGTCGGTGATTGGCGAGTTCGTGCTGTCCAACGGCATCAGCGAGGAATCCGGCCTGGTGGCGGTGACCGTGACCGGTATCGTGCTGGCCAACCGCAAGGGTGTGCGCCAACTAATAGATGCACCGCAACCGCCAGGACAGTAGGCCAAGTATAGCCAACATCCTGTGGGTCACGGGGTGGTTTGATTGCCATTTGCGCGCTACGTTTAACCATCTTGTGGCGGCTCAGATAACAGACCTACATTAGCGACACCCGAGCGTTGCAGTGTGCTCATCAATACGACTATTTGTCCGTACGCAACGTTGCGATCGCCGCGAACCATGACAGGTGTTTCAGGTCGTCGCTGTAATATCGCTGTTACTCGCTCTGCCATTTGCTCAAGAGAAACAGCCGTTGAGTCTTCGCCAAGCGTGATGAAATAGCCTCCATCCTGATCGACCGAGATAATAATCGGATCGCTATCGTCTTGGTTTTCGATAGGCTCTGATGTGACTTGAGGTAGATCGACTTGCACCCCTTGAGTGAGCATTGGTGCGGTGATCATAAAGATCACCAGCAAGACCAGCATGACGTCAATAAAGGGGACTACGTCAAGGCATCCACCGTACGCCCTTCATACCTTGATCTAGCATTTTGGTATTCTAAGAACACACGTCTAATGACATGGTTATAAAAATTTGATGTCTTGTTGATGTCTTCAGTTTTCAAGGTGCGAGTGCCTTCTCCATGGAAATAGACAAGACAAATGGAGCCTAGCGGGATCGAACCGCTGACCTCCTGCGTGCAAGGCAGGCGCTCTCCCAGCTGAGCTAAGGCCCCAGGATATGAACTTAAAATTGAATGGTGGGCCTAAGTGGACTCGAACCACCGACCTCACGCTTATCAGGCGTGCGCTCTAACCAGCTGAGCTATAGGCCCATTCAAATATGGGATGATTCAGTTGAGAGATCGGACTCTCAAAACTGAACGATGGGCATGTCCCTTACGGGACGTTTTCCTTAGAAAGGAGGTGATCCAGCCGCACCTTCCGATACGGCTACCTTGTTACGACTTCACCCCAATCATCTACCCCACCTTCGAGTTCAGCGCTCTGGGCATGAGCCCGGACATGATCGGCCAGTTCGCCCCGGTGATTCTCAAGTTCATGGGCAGCGAGGGCGTCGCCGGCAATCTGCTCGGCAGCCTGCAAAGCCTGTGGGCACCGGCGGCCTGAATCCGGTTTCCGGTGAGCGCGGCCGCGCTCACCGGCGTCTGACTTTCGTTGCCCTGCGCCGGTTCGCCCCGTTAAAGCCGGCGCGCAACCGCTCAGCGGCGTCGGCCCGAGCGACGTATTCCACGGTTTTCCCCACCCGATAGGGCGCCAGCACCTGCAATTTTTCCAGTCTGCGCAGGTCCGCCCGGGCGGTGTTCTCGGAAACATCGAACAGATTCTTTAATTGTTTCGCGGTAAAGCTGCTGCCCGGTTTTTTTAACGCTTGTCTGAGCAGCGAGCCCTGGCGGTAGTTGAGTTGACTCCCCAATCCCATGTCGGCCAGCCACGCCAGCAGCTCCAGGTACTCCTTGTGCTTGACCTTCACATACTCAAGAAAACAGGGGGAAGGCCTTCCAGAGCGGCACGACCGGGTCGTCGCCGTTGGAGGTAAAATCTGGCCGAGCAGTTTCATCCAAGAGTATTGATGGGTCTGCTAGCAACCCTGTGAGTAAAGCCCTTTCCCGGTAATCCAACGGGCCGACCTTAAGCCCATCGTGGGGGCGCATGTCTCTCAAACGTCAGTGTTGACGCCAAACCGCGCCGTCACGGTCCTGGCGGTGTGGTGACCCGTGGCAGTGACGCTGCTCAGTGAGCGGGACAAGGGCGGTGCCTGGAGGGAGCTGTTTGGCCAGGGATGGCCAAACAAACAGCGGCCAGGGGTGAGGCAAGCAGGTTGCGAAGCACTGCTTCGCGCGCCGCCGAACGCCGCCCATCTGCGATGGGTGGCCGGGCCCGCTTGCGGGGCTTGAGCGGTCCCGGAAGGCACCGCCCTTGTCCCGCGTCCCCAATCAAGCTGCCCACCCAATCATGATCCAGAAAAGTCGCTTCCCGCTAAAGCGCGATGAGCCTTTTTTTTGTTTTCGGAGCTCGTCGGGTCGACGAATTGTAATATTAAGTGCAACACCTAGCTGAAAACACAAAAAAAACCCATAACGGCCTCGTGTAGAATAGAGTTACCACACAAAATTCAACGGAGGATTCGTTATGAGCTATGTTCATCTTACCACATCAGAAAGAGTCAAAATAGAGACGTATCTCGAGCTAGGTTTCTCTGTCCGAAAGATTGCTGGACGCCTGGGGCGTCAACCTTCTACGATTTCACGAGAATTGAAACGAAATCCTTACTATGATGCTTCCTGTGCTGACCAGCGTTATGTGGAACGCAAAAAGAAGTGCGGTGCACGGACGAAGTTTACGCTCGAAAAAGGAGTCCGTATCCTCGAAAAGTTACGCGAGACATGGTCCCCTGAACAGATTGCCGGACGATTATTCCAAGAAGAAGGACTCTCGTTCAAGACAATTTATCGCTGGATCTATACGGGCCTCGTCGAGGCCGATTCTGGACTCCTTCGACAAAAGGGAAAGCGTCAGAAACCACGTGAGACGCGTGGACGCTTTAACGTCGGACTGCCAATCAGTAAACGTCCGTCTGACGTCAAAGGGCGCCAAACGTTCGGACATTGGGAGGTTGATACTGTTGTCTCGGGTAGAGGGAAATCCAAAGCCTGTGTCGCAACGTTCGTCGAGCGAAAGAGCCGTTTTTATCTCGCTGTACCGATGGAAGATCGGTCCGCTCAATCGATGGAGTCTGCGATTCAAGCATTGCATCTTTACTTCCCGTTGGGAACGTTCCAAACTGCGACGACAGATCGTGGAAAAGAGTTTAGCTGTCATGAACGAATTCGTGACACGTTAGGCGTACCGATGTATTTTGCGGATCCGTATTCTTCTTGGCAGCGTGGGAGTAACGAGAACGCCAATGGTCTTCTCCGTGAATTTTTCCCGAAGGGGACAGATTTCGGAAAGGTCAGTCGTTCTGAACTCGCTCAAGCGCTCGCCTGGATCAATGGGAGACCGCGAAAATGTCTCAACTGGAAAACTGCATACGAGGTCTTCACGGAAGAAGTGTTGCACTTAATTTGACAAACCGTCATGCCAGCGTTCGTCCTGAGCCAGGATCAAACTCTCCATAAAGTGTTTGACTTGCTCGTTTTTGTGACTAAAAGTCACGTTGACGAAGCTTGCGCTTCATTCATTGTTTGTATCCGAAGATACGTTTTTTGCCTCATCGTTCAGTTTTCAAAGTTCGTCAAAGATAAAATTTGGTGGAGCCTAGCGGGATCGAACCGCTGACCTCCTGCGTGCAAGGCAGGCGCTCTCCCAGCTGAGCTAAGGCCCCATTAAAGGGATTAAATTGAAGATGGTCGGGAAGACAGGATTCGAACCTGCGACCCCTTGGTCCCAAACCAAGTGCTCTACCAAGCTGAGCTACTTCCCGAAAAAGTGCACCCTGAGAGATTCGAACTCCCGACCCCTTGATTCGTAGTCAAGTACTCTATCCAGCTGAGCTAAGGGTGCGGGGTATAATGGATCAAACAGTTATTAAAATTAAAAATGGTACCGAGGGCCGGAATCGAACCGGCACGGGGAAACCCCCGCAGGATTTTAAGTCCTGTGCGTCTACCAGTTCCGCCACCCCGGCAGGGTTTTAAAGGTAGAACCTAAATTCTAAATCAGAATCTTCGGTGATATTTAAATGAAAATGGTGCCGGCAACAGGAGTCGAACCCGCGACCTACTGATTACAAGTCAGTTGCTCTACCAGCTGAGCTACACCGGCAAGTGTAAATAAAAATGGTGGAGGATGACGGGATCGAACCGCCGACCCTCTGCTTGTAAGGCAGATGCTCTCCCAGCTGAGCTAATCCTCCATATGTACGCCTGGCAGCGTCCTATCCTCACAGGGGGAAGCCCCCAACTACTTTCGGCGTTCAAGTGCTTAACTTCCGTGTTCGGCATGGGAACGGGTGTGACCACTTGGCTATCGCCACCAGACATCTATTATCTTAACATTATGTTTCCATAACGTCAAGCACTTTTTTTGAAAGGCTCGCGCCCTCAAAACTGAAGTCATCAACAAAATCATCTGCTAGAACAAGGCCTCGACCGATTAGTATCACTCAGCTCCGCATGTCACCATGCTTCCACCCGTGACCTATCTACCTCATCGTCTCTGAGGGGTCTTTCTTGATTACTCAAAGGGAAATCATCCCCATCTCACGAATCCGTGCTTGATAAGCAGGATGCGTATAATGGAAACCTTGATCGGAGTGTATCATGGCTTCCGGATGTGTATTCCCTTGAAGTCGTTCTGCGAGTTTATTCGTCGTATGAAGGACGAGTTCCATCCGGAGGCTCATTGATACATGATGTGCCACAATTTCACGTGTAGCGACATCCTTCACGCAAGAGAGATAGGCAGTTTGACCAGACCCAATTCGGAGATAGGTGATGTCTGTGACGAACACTTTACCTGGCTCTACTTGCTTGAACCGGCGGTTCAAGTGGTTCGGCACAGTCTTATGTTCATATGTCGCTTTGGCGATTTTACGGTAGGGGTTCTGCCTGCGGATTTTCGTCACGATCCCAAACTTTCTCATGATACGAAGAATACGCTTATGATTCATCGGCCCCCCCATAAGATCAAGCATTTCCATGTAAAGACCACGATAGCCAATCTTCTTGTCGTGACGGTCGTGAACACGTTTTAGAAGAAGGTAGTCCGCATAGTCGCGTTCTTCCCGAAGGGAGTCACTGTCCGTACGCGCAAGCCAGGCGTAATAACCACTGCGACTCACCTCAGCGAGCGTGCAGAGATCTGTGACGAACCGACTCGTCGATAATTTTCTTACAACAATATTAATTGCCTGATAGCGCTCAGACGCTGTTAGCTTCGGTGCTTCGCCTCTCTTTCGAGAGCTTCTAGCTTTTTTAGTAATTCGTTCTCCGCCGTGAGGTACTTGATCCGTGCTTCAGCTTTCGCAAGAAGTCGTTCGATGGAATCGTCTTTTTTCGGTCGACCACCAAGATTTGATTTTCCACGTCTCTCATTCAGGAGTCCTTCTTCCCCATAAATACGATATGTCTTCCGCCATCGCTTCAACGCTTCGTTCGTCGTTTGCTTACCGATCATGACCAAGTCGAAGCCGCTCTCCTCAAAGATTTGTATTGGTCGTTTCCCAGCTAAATTCTCATGTACAGCGTAAATCTTGAATTCTCCCTTGTATTGGATGGTGCGATCCGATACCGAGGCTACGTGGGGATTCGCTTCAAGTTGTCTGATTTGATCTGGATTAAAGGTACGTCTGTTCATAAATAGTCCTCCCGTTGAACTGAGCCCTAGAGTTTGGACAGTTTAATAAAAGCACCCTTAACGTATTAAGCTGCTATGAGATGGCTTCGGTATTGTACCGGAGTCATCTTTTGTAGTTTCCATTGTCTTCGTTCGCTATTGTAATAATCAATGTAAGCATCGACCATGGCACAGACCTCATCGAGGTCAGATGCTAATTTATAATCGACATAATCTTTCAAGTGCCCAAAGAACGATTCCATCGGGGCATTATCCAGGCAGTTTCCTCTACGGGACATGGATTGAAGCATTCCCATCTCACGGATGCGTGTTTGATAAGCAGGATGCGTATAATGGAATCCTTGATCGGAATGTATCATGGCTTCCGGGTGTATATTCCCTTAAAGTCGTTCTGCGAGTTTATTCGTTGTATGAAGGACTAGTTCCATATGGAGGCTTGTAGATAGATGATGTGCCATAATTTCACGTGTAGCGACATCCTTCACACAAGAGAGATAAACAGTTTGACCAGATCCAATACGGAGATAAGTGATGTCTGTGACGAATACCTTACCAGGCTCATCTTGATCGAACCGACGGTTCAAGTGGTTCGGTACAGTCTTATGTTCATATGTCGATTTAGCGATTTTACGATAAGCGTTCTGCCTACGGATTTTCGTCACGATTCCAAACTTCCTCATGATACGCAAAATACGTTTATGATTCATCGGTCCACCAATAAGATCAAGCATCTCCATGTAAAGACCACGATAGCCGATTTTTCCCTTGTGACGATCATGAACACGTTTTAGAAGTAGGTAGTCCGCATAGTCGCGTTCTTCCCGAAGGGAAACACTATCCGTACGTGCGAGCCAGGCGTAATAACCACTGCGGCTCACTTCAGCGAGCGTACATAGATACGTCACGAATCGGCCCGATGATTGCTTCCGTAAGACAATATTGATTGCCTGATAGCGCTCAGATGCGGTTAGTTTCGATACTTCGCCTCTCTTTCGAGAGCGTCGAGCTTTTTTAGTAATTCGTTCTCCGCTGTGAGGTACTTGATTCGTGCTTCAGCTTTCGCAAGGCGTCGTTCGACGGAATCATCTTTTTTCGGTCGACCTCCAAGATTTGATTTTCCACGTCTCTCATTCAAGAGTCCTTCTTCTCCATAAATGCGATAGGTCTTCCGCCATCGTTTCAACGCTTCATTCGTTGTTCGCTTACCGATCATGTCCAGGTCAAAGCCGCTTTCTTCAAAGATTTGTATCGGTCGCTTACCAGCTAAATTCTCACGTACAGCGTGAATCTTAAATTCTCCTTTATATTGAATCGTACGATCTGATACCGAGGCTACGTGAAGATTCGCTTCAAGTTGTCTGATTTGATCTGGATTGAAGGTACGTCTGTTCATGAATAATTCTCCCGTCTAAATTGAATAGATACAGTATATCGATATCTTTAAACACAAAAAACCCCGAATGGGGTCTTTTATCAAGTGTCCACCATTCAGGGTTCAGTTCAGATTTCCCTTTGAGTAATCAAGAAAGACCCCTCAGAGACGATGAGGTAGATAGGTCACGGGTGGAAGCATGGTGACATGCGGAGCTGAGTGATACTAATCGGTCGAGGCCTTGTTCTAGCAGATGATTGTTGATGACTTCAGTTTTGAGGGCGCGAGCCCTGTCGTCTGGTGACGATAGCCAAGTGGTCACACCCGTTCCCATGCCGAACACGGAAGTTAAGCACTTGAACGCCGAAAGTAGTTGGGGGCCTCCCCCTGTGAGGATAGGACGTTGCCAGGCATACTTTTTTAATAAAGTATTTGACAATTTTGACTGACTAATATAACATTATAGAAGTCGTCAAGTTACCACGGTCCTGTGGTGTAGCGGTTAACATGCCTGCCTGTCACGCAGGAGATCGCGGGTTCGAATCCCGTCAGGACCGCCATTTTTATTTACCGATCTTTTTCATTATGGCTTTGTAGCTCAGTCGGTAGAGCAGAGGACTGAAAATCCTCGTGTCGGCGGTTCGATTCCGTCCAAAGCCACCATTTACACCTGCCGGTGTAGCTCAGCTGGTAGAGCAACTGACTTGTAATCAGTAGGTCGCGGGTTCGACTCCTGTTGCCGGCACCATTTTTCATTTAATATGGCGGTTGTGGCGAAGTGGTTAACGCACCGGATTGTGATTCCGGCATTCGTGGGTTCAATTCCCATCAGTCGCCCCATTTTATTTTTAATTTAATACTAGTTTGTGTCATTAGCTCAGTTGGTAGAGCATCTGACTTTTAATCAGAGGGTCGCAGGTTCGAATCCTGCATGACACACCATTTTTATGCGGGTGTGGCGGAATTGGTAGACGCGCTAGATTTAGGATCTAGTGTCTTTGACGTGGGGGTTCAAGTCCCTTCACCCGTACCATTTATATTTATAATGCGGAAGTAGTTCAGTGGTAGAATACGACCTTGCCAAGGTCGGGGTCGCGGGTTCGAATCCCGTCTTCCGCTCCATTTTTTAAATAGAAGTAACAAAAAATAGCATAATTTGCGGTCGTGGCGGAATGGTAGACGCGCTAGGTTGAGGGCCTAGTGGTGGCAACACTGTGGAGGTTCAAGTCCTCTCGACCGCACTTATTATGCACCCTTAGCTCAGCTGGATAGAGTACTTGACTACGAATCAAGGGGTCGGGAGTTCGAATCTCTCAGGGTGCACTTTTCGGGAAGTAGCTCAGCTTGGTAGAGCACTTGGTTTGGGACCAAGGGGTCGCAGGTTCGAATCCTGTCTTCCCGACCATTATTATTATCGGACTTTGAAAACTGAACGATGAGGCAAAAACGTATCTTCGGATACAAACAATGAATGAAGCGCAAGCTTCGTCAACGTGACTTTTAGTCACACAAACGAGCAAGTCAAACACTTTATGGAGAGTTTGATCCTGGCTCAGGACGAACGCTGGCGGCGTGCCTAATACATGCAAGTCGAGCGCAGGAAGCTCGCGGAACTCTTCGGAGGGAAGCAAGTGGAAAGTGGAATGAGCGGCGGACGGGTGAGTAACACGTAAGGAACCTGCCTCAAGGATTGGGATAACTCCGAGAAATCGGAGCTAATACCGGATAGTTCTTCGGACCGCATGGTCCGATGATGAAAGGCGCTCCGGCGTCACCTTGAGATGGCCTTGCGGTGCATTAGCTAGTTGGTGGGGTAATGGCCTACCAAGGCGACGATGCATAGCCGACCTGAGAGGGTGATCGGCCACACTGGGACTGAGACACGGCCCAGACTCCTACGGGAGGCAGCAGTAGGGAATCTTCCACAATGGACGAAAGTCTGATGGAGCAACGCCGCGTGAGTGATGAAGGTTTTCGGATCGTAAAACTCTGTTGTAAGGGAAGAACAGATACGAGAGGTAATGCTCGTATCCTGACGGTACCTTGCGAGAAAGCCACGGCTAACTACGTGCCAGCAGCCGCGGTAATACGTAGGTGGCAAGCGTTGTCCGGAATTATTGGGCGTAAAGCGCGCGCAGGCGGCCTTTTAAGTCTGATGTGAAAGCCCCCGGCTCAACCGGGGAGGGTCATTGGAAACTGGAAGGCTTGAGTACAGAAGAGAAGAGTGGAATTCCATGTGTAGCGGTGAAATGCGTAGAGATGTGGAGGAACACCAGTGGCGAAGGCGACTCTTTGGTCTGTAACTGACGCTGAGGCGCGAAAGCGTGGGGAGCAAACAGGATTAGATACCCTGGTAGTCCACGCCGTAAACGATGAGTGCTAGGTGTTGGGGGGTTTCCGCCCCTCAGTGCTGAAGCTAACGCATTAAGCACTCCGCCTGGGGAGTACGGCCGCAAGGCTGAAACTCAAAGGAATTGACGGGGACCCGCACAAGCGGTGGAGCATGTGGTTTAATTCGAAGCAACGCGAAGAACCTTACCAACTCTTGACATCCCCTTGACCGCTTGAGAGATCAAGTTTTCCCTTCGGGGACAAGGGTGACAGGTGGTGCATGGTTGTCGTCAGCTCGTGTCGTGAGATGTTGGGTTAAGTCCCGCAACGAGCGCAACCCCTATCCTTAGTTGCCAGCATTTAGTTGGGCACTCTAGGGAGACTGCCGGTGACAAACCGGAGGAAGGTGGGGATGACGTCAAATCATCATGCCCCTTATGAGTTGGGCTACACACGTGCTACAATGGACGGTACAAAGGGCAGCGAGACCGCGAGGTGGAGCCAATCCCAGAAAGCCGTTCCCAGTTCGGATTGCAGGCTGCAACTCGCCTGCATGAAGTCGGAATCGCTAGTAATCGCAGGTCAGCATACTGCGGTGAATACGTTCCCGGGTCTTGTACACACCGCCCGTCACACCACGAGAGTTTGCAACACCCGAAGCCGGTGAGGTAACCGCAAGGAGCCAGCCGTCGAAGGTGGGGTAGATGATTGGGGTGAAGTCGTAACAAGGTAGCCGTATCGGAAGGTGCGGCTGGATCACCTCCTTTCTAAGGAAAACGTCCCGTAAGGGACATGCCCATCGTTCAGTTTTGAGAG